>NZ_QUEM01000059.1 GCF_003477995.1 Bacteroides sp. OF04-15BH | reverse complement strand
GGTGTTGAACCACTGGACTATGGTTCAGCATCGGGTGAAGACCTGCTTTATCAATCAAGTGATTCTTTGTCCGAGAACGGTTTTAAGGAAAGCGCTCTGCGAGTTGTGTCCTACTTCAAGGTAAGCAATCCTTCAACAACATTGTGGGGAGACAACTCCAACACCACATTATTCATAGGAACACCTTCCACCTCTGGCAGCTTCGGTACGGATTTCCCGACCTCGCTCTTCGGTAATGCTTCCATCCGGGGATATGCCCCTGAGCTTATTGTTTTCAGCAGGATGCTTACACCCGATGAGCGCAGAAAAGTGGAGAGCTATCTGGCGGTAAAGTACGGCATCACCCTCAAAGGCTCGTATCTTGACAGCGACGGAAACCTGACTTGGGATATGGCGGAGAACCAAGCCTACCACCATAGGGTCACAGCTGTTGGAACCGACATGGCAGGAAGTCTCTCCCAGCCGCTTTCCGCAACATCATATGAGGAAAGTCCGGTGTATGCGGCCTTGAAGGAGAACGGAACTTATCATGACGCAAATCCATACAACCCTTCATCCGCTTCCCGTCTGCTTGTCATGGGACGTGAAAACGGCAATCCGATGCCGGACAGAGGCTTCACTTTCTGGGGCGACGATGATGTGGCACTTGCAACATATACCTCACCTACAGATTCCCTGTGGCATGTCATGAAACGTACATGGATGGTCAAGACCAACGTGCCGTCAAAGCCCGACAGTACAGTGGCAAGATGGACTGCGCAAGGACTTGAAGTGTCAAGGAATGGCTTTACTGACAATATCATCCAAGAGAAAGCCGCTTCCGGAGCTTATGCCACGACCCCAGCCCTTGTTGGAGGTGGCGGTGCTTTTGAGTTCACCTGTCCGACAAGTCACCCGACTTTTGACGTTGGCTTCGGAAGCATCGGTGGCAGCACATGCAAGTATGGATTCCGGTTCACCAATGCTGGAGTTGTTTATCCGATCATCAACGGAGCGGTCTCAAATTCATACATCGCCACGGATGTTGACGGAACGGACATTTCCATCCGCAAGGAAGGCAAAAACATCTATCTGCGTGTTGACGGAACAGGAAGTGCGACAAGAACCATATCCCTTTCGGATGCAACTGACACAGACACAAATGTGGGCATTATCCGAACGGAAGGAGCAGAGTCCGCCTTGAACATGGCAGGCTTGAGGACAGGAGGAATAGATGATGTCGGTTATATGGCAGAGTTGAGCTATGACCTCACGCCGGACAGGGAATTCTCTGACTATTGCCGCAAGCGTACCGTCATGCTCATAGACCCAAGCGGTGAAGGTGATTTCGACATCAACAGCAATAGCAACATAAGATGCTCCAAGCCTGATATGACGAGGGGCAAGACCATATTCCGCAATATCCTATGGGATGCAGACGGAAGCGGAAGCGATGTGTTCACATTCGCCTATTATGACGGCATTTCCTATGATGCCACTCCTACGCCGTCAAGTTGCGAGAATGGAGTTCCACGCAATGACGGGTATATCGACATCGGCATCAACATCGGTACACCAGTCTATTCCTATGTGCTCAGCGTTGACACCGTTGCAGGAAAAGTAAAAGGAGAAACCATTGCCAGAGGAACATTCTTCGGTGACACGCACAGAATCACGAATCTTGCCCCCGGCGCCTATGCGCTGTCCGTATCACAAGGTGGAGGCAACGAGATTTATGCCACTGGCAACGCACTCTACACCTCATACTCGCATGACACCAGGACCTATCTGTCTGGCGACATCTCATGGACGGTGAACGATACAAAATCAAACTACCGTGTGGGATTGGAGCCAAGCCTCACGGACGAGATCACCCAATATGGCTTCGACGTGCGGGGCGACAAGGCGCATATCATAACCGGTGGATATACAAGCCTAACCAAATATGTCACCATCAAGCCGGGCGATGTGCTCAGTGTTACAGTCCGCAATATGCAGGTCACATACAAGTTGAACGGACAGACCGTGCATCATGAATATGTCTGGTCACTTCGTGCATGGCGGTTCTGCATCAAGTACGGAAAGGGCGAGACACATATCACAGATCTTACCGTAAACGGTACGCCTGTAACCTCATTCACCACAAGGGGCAACGTGCAGATAGAAACACCCAAGAAGTGTACGACAACGATGACCGTCTATGTCGGCAGCGAGTGTGATGCAAGTATGCCTAACGGAACACAGGCAAGGGAGAACCATGTGGGCAGCTCGGACAGACAGGCAGACAACTCCTTCATCTCTGGAGAAGACGAGGATTTCACTGTCAATGGCAACGGTTCTACTACAGGCATCTACGAGGCTAAACTCACACAGGACAAGCCTGCTGCAGCAACATTGATGGTGTTTGACGTATCAGGCAAACTGGTAGTGTCACGCCAAATGACAGGCGAAAGCGTCAAGCAAGCCGACTTCAAGGTTCCCGCATCGGGTGTGTATGTCGTGAAGGCAATCTCCGAGAATGGGGAGCATACAAGGAAAATCTCAGTAAAGTAACTTAAAGGAAGATACGCATGAAGAATTATATACAGAAGGTGGCGTGGGCATTGGTTTTACTGCTTGCCGCCACACTGTCCCTTTCGGCAAAGGACGGGACAGCCGTGAGAAAACTCTTCAAGAAGGGTGTCTCTGACAGTATCTCCGTAGGAGGTAGCAAACTGGTCGTTCTTCAGAAAGACCTCATTCGGAACAGAAGCCTTTCCGTGAACTCTATCGGAGAGGAGAATGTTCCTGAGCTTGACTTTGCCATGACCAATGTCACGGCAGGAGGACATGGCTACCGTTTTCTCCCTCACGGAACACACTTCACAGGCGAGGGCGCGACTGTCAAGATAAAGTATGACCGCACGAGAATACCAAGCGGCTATACCGAGGACGACATCCGTACCTATTACTACGACCCGGCCGAGAAGCATTGGGTTGCGTTGGAGCGTGTGCGTGTGGACAAGAAGGAAGAGTGTGTCGTTTCAAAGACGACCCACTTCACCGACATGATCAACGGCGTGATACAGGCCCCGGAGTCACCGCAGACCGAAGGCTTTGCCCCGACGATGATGAACGACATCAAGGCGGCAGACCCGACGGCGAAGCTCAATGTCATTGCGCCTCCAAGCGCAAACAACCGTGGCTCTGCCAACCTGCAGTATCCGTTCGAGATGCCGCCAGCACGAAACGGTATGCAGCCAAGCCTTGGCTTGCAGTACAGCAGCGAGGGCGGTAGCGGTTGGCTTGGCGAGGGTTGGAACGTCAGCGTGCCAAGCATTACGCTTGACACCCGGTGGGGCGTGCCTCGTTATGACCAGTCAAAAGAGACGGAGACTTATCTCTTGTCCGGTTCAATGCTCTCCACTATGGATGACAACGGACAGATGGGAGTCGCACACCGTGGCGAGAAGATGGACAGAAAGGCTGACCGCCAGTTCTACACCCGCCAAGGCGGTGATTTCAGCCGTATCATCCGCAAGGGTGACAGTCCTGCCAACTATTATTGGGAGGTTACAGACAAGCAGGGTGTCAAGTACATCTATGGTGGTGACGGAGCTGTTGTAAAGGGCAATGTCACCGATGCTTCGGGCAATACCCGTGAGGTGATTGCCGAATGGAAGCTGAAACGTGTCGAGGAACTCCACGGTGACTATATAGAATATGTGTATGACATCGTGGATGAGGATGTGCGTGGCGGCTTGAAGGCCAAGGCTGCATATCTGAAGGAGGTTCACGCAGGTAATGCAGGACAGGAACCGCACACCGTTGTACTCTTTGATGGCAACAAGGTAAAGCAGGTAAAGACCAACAATGCCCGCTATGGATTCCTCGCCTCCTCCAACAGGCTGTTGGAGAAAGTGACCGTGAATTTCCAGGGCGAGACATTGCGCAGCTATGCCTTTGACTACAAGGAAGGTGCATTCCACAAGGAAATGCTCACAGGTGTCAGACAGTATGACAACACAGGAAAGGAAGTGGCTTTCCAGAACTTCGACTATTATGATGATGTGCAGGCTGAAAAGGGATATGTTCCGTTCAAGGACGATTCCGAGAAATGGAACACCCATGATGATGGACTTGACGCAGGGTTCATCAATCCGTTAAAGGCTGTCAGCAAGCGTTTCAGCGACAAGCCTACGGCACTCGGTGGCACGACAAGCTCCTCTGTCAGTGGTTCTTTCTATGCAGGTGTGGGTGTAAATGATGAAAGTGGTTGGAAAAGCAATACTGCAGGTGGTTCATATAGTTATTCAAGCGATACAAGCAAGGGACTTTCAGCGCTCGTTGACTTGAACGGTGACGGACTTCCTGACAAGGTGTATAAGTCTGGCGGTACGGTATATTACCGACCACAGATTAAGACAGACAACGGAGAGGTTGTATATGGTGAGCCTATCAAGGTAAAAGGCATCAGTAACTTCTCTACAACCAAAAGTTCAACGAACTCTTTCGGTGCTAATGCCGTTATTGGTTGGAATACTTTAACTGCTGTTGCTGGAACGAATAAGTCCACGACCAAAACAAAGACAACACAATATTTCAGCGACATCAACGGTGACGGTCTTGTTGACCTTGTTTCAAACGGAAAGGTATATTTCAACCACTTGGAGTTTGACCAGGCAGGCAATGCCGTGCCTACATTCACTCTGAGCAGTGCCGATACCCCAAGCCCTATCATCTATGGTGGCAAGGTTGACACATCCGTCATGGAAGTTAGTGAGGACGAGCAGGCGGAAGCCATCAAGAACTCGCCAATGGAGGACATCGTGCGTGTATGGCAGGCTCCTAAAGACGGAACAGTAAGTGTTAGTGGTCAAGTAAGCCTCGTTGCACCGATTGGTGACTATGATGCAGATGAGTATCAGAAGGCTGACGGCGTAAGAGTGGCCATCCAAAAGGGAGGCAATGAGCTTTGGAACAAGACGATAGCCAAGGGTGACAACAGTCCATACAGTGCAGCCGTATCATCTGTTGCCGTCAAGCGTGGTAACAGAATCTATTTCCGTGTTCAGTCTGGCTCCGAGGAGACAAGTAATGGTTCCTTTGATAAGGTCAACTGGTCGCCAACCATTACATACGTTGGCGAGGCAATGACTTTGCCTAATGGTCTTTCTTCAACGGAGTACAAGCCAGAGGATGGTGCCATTTATGACGTGAACACCTCTGCCAATGTAGAGAATGGCGCAAGCGTGGAAGTCCACAGTGCCTTCCACAAGCCTGTAACAACCGACGATGTTGTTCTCAGCATCATCGGCAGCAACGACAAGAAGGACAGTGAAGGCAATGACAATCCGAACTATACCAAGAAGACTGTCTTTGCTCGTACATTGAAGGCTGGTGAGGCTTTCAATGGTGATTCTCTCAACATCAGTCTGGAGAATACAGAAAAGCTGACCAATTTCAGCTTTGAGATTTCATCTACCTCAAATGTTGACTGGAAGAATATAGGTTGGCAAGCGTCCGTAACTTACAAGGATTCCGCCAATGTTGAGCAGACTATGGCTGTTCCTGCACATTACAAGACATTCGCCAATGCCTTGACGGAGGGCAAGCCATATCTAACCACAGCAACAGACACCGCTTTGGTTGTATCTCCAGTACTCACACTTTCGGACAACGCCCTCAATGGTGAGGTGACATTGACTGCAAAGACTGTTGATGTCCTTGTCGGCAAAAAGACATTCAAGATACAGAACGGTATCTTGCAGAGCGATACCTTACGCCTTTCAAACTTAGACGGAAAGGATATTTGGTTTGAATACAGCTGTTCTTCAACCATTTCTGACGGAGCTTTGACCTCTGCGTCTGTCTCCATTCTGAAAGATGCAGCGGGACTTGTAACAGAAAATATTCCTGCTGGATTCTATGCAGAAAGCGATAACAATGGCTTCGGTATGCTCTACCGTGGTTGGGGTGGCTTTGTCTATAATGCGGCAGAGGGCAGATATGCCAAGCCTATTGACGAGTCATTGCTGAAATTGCCAGAGAACGAGGATGATAAGGTTGATCCGCTCACGATGGCATTCACCCCATTGGGTACAGACCAGACTTCCATGGACAAATGGGTCGGTCAGCGACAGGACATCTATCTCACGGCAACGGAGGCAAGTACAGCCCGACTGACCGAGCAGGATGTTCTTCTCTCTAATCCTTTGGAGAACAATACCGAGGTGGCAGGACTTGCAGGAGAACATTTGCAAGGTACTGGTGCTGCGGCAGTAACTCAAGTAGTTTCAAGCAAGAGCACGGTAGTGCAAGGCGGCGCGCTTGGCATCACGCACAACGATGCAAGTGGTAGCGCCAAGACTGAGGTCACCATGATGGACATGAATGGTGACGGCTTCCCTGACATCATCGCTGGCGGTACTATCCAATACACCAATTCATTGGGTGGACTGAGTGGCGAAATCTACAAGGGCATCGGCTCGAACAACTCAGACAATGCTTCACAAGCATGGGGATATGGCGGTAATCCTATATCATCTGTATCTGATATTGCCAATTTGATTCCAAGTAGCAAGGCTTCTCTGAAAAATCTTAAAAACTCTTGGTTGGCACAATTATCTATATCAGGTAGTGTGCCAAAGAATACAGATGAATCTGTCGAGGCTTTCATAGACATCAATGGTGATGGTCTTCCTGATAAAATTCTTTCCGACAAGAAGGTCAGATTAAATCTTGGCTATGCCTTTACTGAACCTATTGATTGGGGACTTGACCGTATTCAAGGGGGAAAGAGCCTTTCTTATAATTTTGGAGCAGGAGGTTGCATAAATATTGCTTCTGGTAGTTTCTCCGCAGGTATAGATATTGTAACATCTGAGAGTGAAGAGGAATACAACCTTATCGACATTAATTCTGACGGTCTTCCTGATAAAGTATGGAAGAGCGATAACGGTATCATTGTTGCACTCAACACAGGTAATGGCTTTGATAAGCCTATCAGTTGGAAGGGCGTTAATGCTTTGAGTGAAGCGGCTTCCACATCGGAATCTGCAAATGCTGCCTTCACTGTAACAATTCCGCTATTGGTGGTTAAGATTTCAACCAACCCTGGCGCTTCCACATCCCACAGCATCAACCGTCCAACATACTCTTTGCAGGATGTTGATGGTGACGGTTATCTTGACATCGTTGA
>NZ_QUEM01000058.1 GCF_003477995.1 Bacteroides sp. OF04-15BH | reverse complement strand
ACTTAAAAAAAATATTTTATAATAGTGTTGCGGAATTAAGGGTTTTGAATTTGTATCTTTGGACAAAAATTTCTTGAAGCGTGAAAATAAGAGAAATATTATATGCCCTTGAAAAATTCGCGCCTCTGCCCTTACAGGAGAGCTATGATAATGCCGGCCTGCAAGTTGGACTGACAGAGGTGGAAGCATCAGGGGCTTTATTGTGTCTTGACGTAACCGAGGAAGTGCTGGACGAAGCCATATCACTGGGCTGTAATCTGGTCATTTCCCATCATCCGCTGCTTTTCGGAGGATTGAAACGAATCACCGGCCGCACGATGGTGGAGCGTTGTGTCATGAAAGCAATCAAGCACAATCTGACAATCTATTCCGCCCATACCAATCTGGACAACTCGGAGGACGGGGTGAACTATAAGATTGCAGACAAGTTAGGATTGGAGGATGTACGTCTGCTCCAGCCCAGAATGATACAGGTGACCATCGGCGATGATACCCATAACGTATTGGCGGGCAGTGGAGTAGTGGCTACCGTTCCGGTGCCGGAAGATGCCTCCGATTTTCTCCAGCGGGTGAAGGAAACATTCCGGGTGGACTGCTTGCAGCACAATGAAGTGCTGGACCGACCGATCCGGAAAGTCGTGATTTGCGGCGGAGCAGGCGATTTTCTGCTCGAACAGGCTCTGGAAATCGGAGCGGACGCCTTCCTGACCGGAGAAATGAAATATCACTTATACTTTGGGCATGACCAGGATATCCAGATCGGAGTGCTGGGACATTACCAGAGCGAACAATATACCAAAGAAATCATTTATTCAATCATAGCGGATGCATGTCCCGGTGTTCCGGTGTACATCACCTCGCTGAATACAAATCCAATTAAATATTTGTAATAAAAAGTATGGCTAAAGACACAAAAAAAGATCCGATGGACCTTTCTATTGAGGAGAAACTGAAGAATCTTTATCAATTGCAAACCATGTTGTCTGAGATTGATAAGATCCGTACATTAAGAGGAGAATTGCCATTGGAAGTGCAAGATCTGGAAGACGAAATCGAGGGACTCGCAACCCGTATTGAGAAAATACAGAACGAGATCGTGGAGGCAAAGAGAGATATTGCCAACAGAAAAACTCAGATCGAAGCCAATCATGTTGCCATTGAGGGATACAAGACTCAGTTGGACAATGTGCGTAACAATCGTGAGTATGAATCACTCAACAAGGAAATTGAGTTCAAGACTCTCGATATTGAACTGAATGAAAAGAGAATCCGTGAAGCAAATGTGGCTATCGAGCACAAGAACAACGAAATTCAGCGCTGCACGGAAGATATGACCGAGAGACGTACCGACCTGGACATCAAGAAGTCTGAGTTGGATGAGATTATCTCGGAAACCAAAGCTGAGGAAGAGAAGTTGCGTGAAAAGGCCAAGAACCTCGAAACGACTATTGAGCCAAGACTTCTTTCTGCATTCAAGCGCATCCGCAAGAACAGCCGTAACGGACTGGGTATCGTTTACGTGCAGCGTGATGCCTGCGGCGGTTGCTTCAACAAGATCCCGCCTCAGAGACAGCTGGATATCAGAATGCGTAAGAAAATTATCGTTTGCGAATATTGCGGTAGAATCATGATCGACCCGGAACTGGCCGGCGTGAAACTCGAGCAGAAGGTTGTGGAGGAGAAGCCGAAGCGCCGTCGTCGCAAGACAGAAGAATAAGTTTTGATTTTATAGAAACTTCCCGGCAGACGGACAGTGTGTCGGGAAGTTCGTGTTTTTATACAGTAAATATTTGTGCTATGAAGGAGAAGGTATCGGTGCCTTTCATGCTGTTGGGCATCTTGTTTAATGTTTGTCTTATCACAGCCAATCTGCTGGAAACCAAGGTTATTGATTTGTGGGGACTGACTATTACAGGCGGGTTGCTTGTGTTCCCTGTTTCGTATATTATCAATGACTGCATTGCAGAAGTGTGGGGATTCAAGAAAGCGCGTCTGATTATCTGGAGCGGCTTTCTGATGAATTTCTTTGTCGTCATGATGGGACAGTTGGCCGTATGGCTGCCGTCGGCCCGTTTCTGGAACGGGGCAGAGAGTTTTAATTTTATTTTCGGGCTGGCGCCCAGAATTGTTGTCGCCAGCTTATCCGCGTTTCTGGTAGGTTCGTTCCTGAATGCCTACGTGATGAGCCGGATGAAGCTGGCGTGCCATGGAAAACAATTTTCGTTGAGAGCCGTGCTTTCAACCGTTGTCGGCGAAACGGCCGACTCACTGGTATTTTTCCCAATTGCTTTTGGAGGACTGATCGCGGTCAGGGAACTGCTGTTGATGATGCTCATTCAGATTCTCCTGAAGACCCTATATGAAATCATTGTCTTGCCGCTGACCATCCGGGTAGTAAACTGGATCAAGAAAGAGGAGGGCAGTGATATTTACGATCACAACATATCGTATAATCCGCTTCGCCTGCTCGATCTATAGGCAGGCCAACTCCTCGTAATCGGGGATGTCCTGAAGAAAGACGCATCGGTTGTTCTGATAGTCCACCTTGCAGCAGTAATGGTCTATACCGTTGGTGACAATCAGGAACTTCACTTTCAGGACGATATTATACCGGGCTATCTGATCAAAGACTTTGGAGGTGATTTTCACCGTCGGAGCCTTATACTCCACAATCATCTGAGGCTGCCCCTGACGGTCGAACAGAATCGAGTCACAGCGCTTGGAAGTGCCGTTCAGAGTAATGGCTATCTCGTTGGCCAGCAGAGAACCCGGATAACCCTTGCAGGAAATCAAGAAATTGATAAAGTGCTGGCGTACCCATTCTTCGGGAGTCAGTGCTACGTATTTCCGACGCAGAGGGTCAAAGATATTTCTTTTCCCGTCCTTCACAACCACTTTCGCGTTGTAGGCGGGTAACTTCAATTCAGCCATGGAATGCTAGGTTTAGAAAGTACAACATATTTATTTCAGACTGCAAAATTAGTGTTTTTATGAAAACGAAAGATGAAATCGTGAGAAATTGGCTTCCCAGATACTCCCAGAGTAAACTGGAGGATTTTGGTGAGTATATCTTGCTGACAAACTTTAATAACTATGTGGATATCTTTTGCGAGCTCTGTGGCGTGGAAAAACCGGGCTATGAGGCCAACATGCGTGTGGCACATGGTCAGGATATCAGCATCATTAATTTTGGTATGGGAAGCCCGAATGCGGCGATTGTGATGGATCTGCTCTCTGCGGTCGCTCCGAAGGCATGCCTGTTCCTGGGCAAGTGCGGCGGAATCTCCGGCAAGACTCATTTGGGCGATCTGGTGCTTCCTTTGGCCGGCATTCGGGGCGAAGGTACGTCGAACGACTATTATCCGCCAGAGGTGCCCGCATTGCCTGCATTCATGCTTCAGAGAGCCGTTTCTACGGCAGTGCGTAATGCCGGGCACGATTATTGGACCGGAACCGTATACACCACCAACCGCCGCATCTGGGAGCACGACGAACAGTTCAAGGACTATCTGCGCAAGACACGGGCCATGGCGGTGGATATGGAAACCGCAACGCTCTTTACTTGCGGATTTGCCAATCATATTCCCACAGGAGCACTTCTCCTTGTTTCGGACAATCCGATGACTCCAGAGGGCGTTAAAACAAGCGAGAGCGACCGTATGGTGACGCGCAGCTTTGTTCACGATCATGTGCAGATCGGAATCTCCGCGCTGGAACTGATTCGGGACAACCGTACCACCGTAAAACATTTGAAGTTCGATTGGTAAGATGGCAGCGAAACAACAGGAGATCACATACGAGGAAATAGTGCGCCGGGTACGCGCCAAGGATTTCTGCCCGGTGTATTATCTGATGGGTGAGGAACCCTACTATATTGACAAGATCAGCGACTATATTGTCGACACGGTGCTCACTCCCGAAGAGCGGGATTTCAACCTGACAATCCTCTACGGACAGGGCACCAGCATGAATACCGTGATTGACGCTGCGCGGCGTTTTCCGGTGATGGCAACCCATCAGGTGGTGCTGGTCAAAGAGGCTCAGCACATCGATGACAAGGACCGTTTGGCTGAATATCTCCAGAAACCACAGACGTCCACGATTTTGATTTTTTGTCATAAAAACGGATCGTTGGACCGTCGTAAGAAAATTGCCGAGGAGATCAAAAACAAAGGCATTCTGTACGAATCACGCCGCTTGTACGACACCCAGCTTCCGGTCTTCGTCAGTGCCTATCTCAAGCGTCAGGGCTTTCAAATAGAGCCGCAGGCCGCTCTTATCCTGAGCAACTATGTGGGCAGCGATTTATGCCGTCTGGCAGGAGAATTGGACAAGCTGACTGTAGCCGTTTCCGGAGGCCGCAATCTCATCACAGCAGAGGATGTAGAGACCCGGGTGGGCGTGAGTAAGGAGTTTAACAATTTCGAACTGCTGAATGCCCTGGTCGAGAAAGATGTCTACAAGGCCAATCTGATCGTAAAATATTATAACAGTAACCCCAAATCCTTCTCTCTTCAGGTTACGTTGTCTGTTCTCTTTAATTTCTACTCTAATCTGATGCAAGCGTACTACGCTCCGCAAAAAACAGAAGAATCCATAGCACAATGGCTGGAGCAACCCAAGTGGCAGGTGAGTCGTAATATACTTCCCGCCATGAAGAAATATACCGGTGTGAAGGTGATGAAGATCATTTCAGAGATCAGAAACGCTGATATACGTTCCAAGGGTATTGAGAGTACCGGAAACACGTCTGCCGGGCAATTGCTCCAGGATTTGGTTTTTTTCATCCTACATTAAAGTAGTTCTTATTTTTTGAAATCTCAGCGCGCCAGAACGCTCCTACGGGAAGTTCTGGCGCGCTTTTGTTTGTTTTCGTCCCTCTGGTTTCTTACTCAGATAAAACGGGTGGGGGAGTAAAATGAGGTGATTTATCTTTATAAATATAAATCTAAAATATAAATATCTGTAGTTTTACATTTGTAAATCCGACTTCATTAGCTCTATATTCAGCAAAAAGACGTTATTTCTCTCAATTACGTTTATAAATATAAATGTAAACGATAGGAATATGTAAATGAATAAAAATACAGCATTTTATTATATCTTCAATAGGATGAAACCCAGTGCTTTATGAGGTTTATAGCGCTGAACTATTAATAATTATGTCTGTATTTTTGAATATTCTGATCACAAAAGTGAAAGTGTATAAAACCAATAGCATAAGCATGAGAGCACCAACGTGAATTTTATTTTTATTAAAGCTTTAATTCAATGATTATCTGTGAATTCACATTCCATTTACGTATGTAAACGCTTCTTTGAGACCGTTTGATTCATATCTATAAATATTTATGGTTGTAAAATGTAAATTGAAGATTCAGAAAAATAAATTCATTTTTCTTGCTCACCTCCGTTCTTTTGTTTATCTTTGTGAACAAAAGATTTAGAACAATGAAGGATAGAATTATGGAGCTTATGAAGAAGGAGGGAATGACACAGCAGGAATTTGCTGCTGCATTGGACATCTCTCCGGCTTCCTTATCGAATATATTCAACGGAAAGACGAATCCGACGAACAATCATGTCAATGCCATCCACAAACGTTTCCCCAACATCAATATCAGTTGGCTGATGTTTGGCGAAGGCAATATGTATACCGACGGCGCTGATGCTTCGGGCAACAAAAGTAATGGGTCCGAATTTGAGGATGGTATATCTCTGTCGAATAGCGGCGATAATATGCAACAGTTGTCGAATGCTTCAGCAGCGCAGGCAGCGGCAGCTTCGGTGGTACCAAAAGAGTATGTGAAAATCATTGACAAACCGGAGCGAAAGATTGTTGAAATCAGAATCTTCTTCGATGACGGTACTTACGAGACTTTTTCGCGATAATTATCTACAAAATCGTGAGTTTTCGGGCGCTTTTTCGCGATTTTAACATTCAATTTCCAGATAAAATGTTTTTCTTTTCGGAAAAAACGGCTTAAAGTTCTGATTGATTGGGTAATAGACATAAAAACACGCTCTGAGACTTGAAAAAATGGAGTCGACCGTATATTTGTACGCAAAAACGGAAATTTGAGCATATCACGAAAGCGCATTTTTTCGCTTCTCCGGGACTGCTCTGCTGAAGACTCTCTTTCCTTATTATAATAAATCCAGTTTTATTTCTTATCTTTGCAAGAGAATTCCAAAAACAACAGAAATGAAGAAGTATATATTAGATCTGATCATTACAGAAAATGTAAATTTAAATGATCGGTATGTTTTGTTGAAAGCCACAAGCCGTGAGCCTCTTCCTGAGATGCTTCCCGGACAGTTTGCCGAACTGCGCGTGGACAATTCGCCGGCCACTTTCCTGCGCCGTCCTATTTCCATCAACAACGTCGACCGCGAGAAAAACGAAGTATGGTTCCTGGTTCAGGTAGTCGGTGAAGGTACTGCCCATCTGGCCGAGTTGAAGCCAAACGATGTGCTGAACACCGTGATTCCTTTGGGTAATTCCTTCTCAAAGCCCGGAGCTGAAGAAAAGCGTCTGCTACTGGTTGGTGGTGGTGTGGGAACTGCACCGATGCTCTATCTGGGCCGCACGCTGAAGGAGCAGGGTTATGAGCCGGAGTTCCTGTTGGGAGCACGCTCGGCTTCCGATCTTCTGGAGTTGGACTTGTTCCGTGAGTATGGTCCGGTGCATATCACAACCAACGACGGAAGCATGGGCGAAGCTGGTTTTGTGACCCAGCATTCTATCCTGTCGCAGGTGCGCTACGACCGCATCTATTGTTGCGGACCGAAACCGATGATGCAGGCTGTGGCCAAGTACGCCAAGGAAAACAGCATCGACTGTGAGGTTTCGCTCGAGAATATGATGGCCTGCGGTGTGGGAGCCTGTCTGTGCTGCGTGGAGAACACCAAGGAAGGTCATGTGTGTGTATGTAAAGAAGGTCCGGTATTTAATATAGAAAAGTTGTTATGGCAGATTTAAGAGTAAAGATTGGAGGACTGGATCTGAAGAATCCGGTGATGACCGCTTCCGGCACATTCGGCTACGGTCTGGAGTTTGCAGATTTCATCAATCTGGAAGACTTGGGTGGTATCATCGTTAAGGGAACCACACTGAACCCACGTGAGGGAAATCCTTATCCGCGTATGGCTGAGACCGCATCGGGAATGCTCAACTGCGTTGGATTGCAGAACAAGGGAGTGGATTATTTCTGCAAGAACATTTATCCGCAGATTAAGGACATCAACACCAATATGATTGTGAATGTGTCCGGTTCTTGTCCTGAGGATTATGCCGAGTGTGCAGCCCGTATTGACGAGCTGGAGCATATTCCGGCCATTGAGCTGAACATCTCCTGTCCGAACGTAAAGCAGGGCGGTATGGCCTTCGGAGTGACTCCTGAGGGTGCTGCCAGTGTGGTTAAGGCAGTACGTGAGGCTTATCACAAGACTTTGATCGTAAAACTGTCGCCCAATGTAACCGACATTGTTTCCATCGCCAAGAGCGTAGTTGATGCCGGAGCAGATTCATTGAGTTTGATCAATACCCTGATGGGTATGGCCATTGATATCGAAAAGCAAAGACCGGTACTTTCCATTGCAACCGGCGGACTGAGCGGTCCGGCTGTGAAGCCTGTAGCTTTGCGCATGGTATGGCAGGTAGCCAAGGCCGTAAACGTGCCGATTATCGGACTGGGCGGTATTATGAACGCTACCGACGCCATCGAGTTCCTGTTGGCAGGAGCTACCGCCATTCAGATCGGTACTGCCAACTTCATTGATCCGACTATTACCGTGAAGGTGGCTCAGGGAATCAACGAATATCTCGACAAGCACGGCTACAGCAGTGTAAACGAGATTATCGGTGCCCTGAAAGACTAAGAAAAATCTGAGAACAGATATAAGCAAGAGAATCAGCGCTTTCTGCAAGTCATTTGCAAAAGCGCTGATTTTTTATTATATTTGTGAAACGCTCCGGAAATGTGCGTTTTTTTACTCCTGACATTTCTGTGTATAATCAGTATTATGTTAAATAGGATATTCAGAAAACTCCAAGAATTCCCCCATCTTCCGAAAAACTTTAGAAAATGCTGTCTTAATACAGAAATACTTCACACCGTTTTAACAATTA
>NZ_QUEM01000057.1 GCF_003477995.1 Bacteroides sp. OF04-15BH | reverse complement strand
GTTTACTCTGCCGGACTTAGAAGAAGCGAATTGCTTAACCTGACCCCGCAGGACATCAACAGTGAAACAATGTCGGTTCGCATCATGGGCAAGGGGAAGAAATGCCGTTATTCGCTCCTTTCACCCAAGTTGCTGGAAGAACTACGGCACTACTTCCGGGAATATCGCCCACAAAAATGGCTGTTTGAGGGCGAAACACCCGGAGAGCAATATTCGGCAAGTGCATTGGTGAAAGTGCTGAAAGAAGCCGCACATCGTGCTGGCATCAAACACCGTGTACACGTACACATGCTGCGCCACTCCTTTGCCACACACTTGCTGGAACAGGGAACAGACCTGCACACGATACAGGAATTGCTGGGACACAACGACATCAAGACCACAACCATTTATCTTCATGTGTCAAGTGCCCATAAAGCAAAAATCCCTAATCCTCTTGATACACTGGATAATTCGTGAGGTGCAGTTATAGGAATGTAGGAACGACACCATAAGGTGCGGTTATAAATAAATTATGAACAATTAGAGTACACGATATGAGAAATGAAATTTTACAGTTGAAAGATTTGGGTCGTATGCCTAATGAAAGCATCAATGATACAGAGAGTATTGATGAATTAGTAAATACTTATGATGCCTTATTAGAACAAATACAACTTCCCATATCATTTGATGAAGCTATGGTGTTGGTACAAATCTTTCCTGAAAATGCTTTTTATGATTTGCAGTGGAGTTTATTAAAACTTGTAGAGTCTGTTTGCGTTGATGATGAGAATAAGTATATTCAGTTAATAAACTCTTGCCCAAGCCAAGAATGGCGGGACACTCTAAATGCTCGCTATGCAAATTATAAAAGGCACAAGGGGTAAAGTAAGTTCATAACAAGCCGGGATAACGGACTAACGCCGTTCCCCGCCAAGCCATTATCAACCATAAAACGTAGAAATATGTACGAAGAATTTTTAGAAAAAAGCCTCAATAGTAAGAGGCAAGCAGTAGATGATACTTTTATAGCTAAATATGCTGATTTGTCTTATCCCGAACTGAATACTTTATGGCAGGAGGTCGGGTTGGGAAGTTTTTGTAATGGGCTGTTTAAGCTCATCAATCCGTCCGATTATCAGGATGTGATAAACTCCTGTTTTGAAAAGGAGGATGACCAATCATTTCTACCATTCATGTGTACGGCTTTCGGAGATCTCTTTGCTTATGTAAAGAATCCGAGACTGAATAATTACGTTGTTTATCTGAATGTCAGATACGGAACATATTTAATACTTCCTGCCAATCTTCGTGCGATTTTTAATAAGGTAATGGTAAATGAAAGTTTTTTGAAAGGCTGGTTTGATTTAGAAAATTATCCTGTAATACAAGAAAAACTCGGAACTCCAGATTATGATGAGTGTTTCGGATATTCTCTACTATTGGCTTTGGGAGGAAGTGAAGACATTGAAAACATCAAGATAGTTAAGACTATTCCGTACATTGACATTTGTACCCAAACAATCGGCGAATTTGAAATTGCAGATAAATGGTGAATATAGAATAGGTTGATAACGAAGCAGGATAACGGCAAGCCGTTCCCTGCTGAACCATTAGCATCGAAGAATAAATTGAAATGTAATGAAAAAGATATTTAGTACAGCACCAGATGGTAATGAAATGGCCGATATGGCAAATGCACGCTACTTTAATTTGGCTATAAAACAAATTGAAGAAAATGCAGAATGGTTAAAAACAGCCAACAAACCAACACAAGCTCTTTTAGCACACATTGAAATACTAATTATGCTTGCAAAAAGATTTCCAATCGATGCAAATTTGAGTATCAAAAAAGACAAAGTTCAAGAATGGAAAAAGACGTTTAATGACTGGTTTGAGCGTGTGGGAAATAAAATTCCTACCAAATTCAGGGACGGTATAAAAGCCAATGGTGATGAACTATTTAAAGAATTGGAACAATATGGACACTAAAGATTTTGAAATGAAAATTCAACCTTTCTTTTGGGTTGATCATGAATCGACAGCTTCAGTATGTCTGAATGTTGGAGAATACAAAGCTGAAATCTTCGAAGCAAGAGAGGACGAGGGCTTTGAGGGGAACGGCTATGACTGGGAGTCCTTAGCTCGTGTCTTTGTGGAAGAACAAGTACCAGAATTATCGGATAAAATTGATTTTGATTCTGAAAGTAGTATGTTTTGTGCCTACTCAAAAGATAAAGAGGCATTGAAAAGCTTTATTCTACAATTCAAGGAAGCGTGTGAAAACCATGTATTGATTATGGATTTGTTTTTTCGTGCTGAACTTGATTAAGAAACGATGCTAACAAACACCTGTGCCGCCTAATGGCGGCAAGCTGCAAACCATTACTAACAATACGAATAACTCTTTATGATAAAATTCATTTTAGATGCGATGTATTATCAGATATTCATATTTAATAGGGATAAATTTATATTGGAAAATCCACATGAGCGGACGATACAGATAATATGTGGAATATTATTTCTTCCTGTTATAGTACTGACGTATCTACTGATAAAGGAGAATTTCAATTATAAAACCCCTTTTGTGTTTTTTATCATAATCTATGTTTTACTATACAAAACATTCTGTTCGTATTATATCAAAAGGAAAAAAGGTATGGAAATTATAAGGAGTAAACCTCTAATATTTAATAGCCAAAAGATTTCTTCCTTCATATCATGGATGATTTATCCCATTTTGGTTGTATTACTTTATTTTATAATAACACATCGTCATTGGCTAAAAATTATACAATAAAGATTTAATAAGTTAGTAACAACGAAAGATAGCATCTGACGATGCTCCTTTCTAACCAATAGCGTACATATATGAATAATGTAACAAGAGTAAGAATTGTATATGAATGTAGCATAATAGGTGTTGTTTTGCTGACATTCTTAAAAGGTATGTTCCCATACATGGGAGCATGGTGGCGAGTAGCCCTTATTACTGCACTTGTAGGATTGTGGTTTTCACTATCTTATCTGAAACGGTATAATTATAAATGGGGGTTCAATTACATAGGAAATCATTTATACATTAACCTCTTATTGAAAGTACAGAAGTGGTTTCAGAACGCTACAATCATAGCCTTATTGATACCTGTATTCTTAAAAGACCTCTTGTATAATCAATATTGCTTAGTAGCATATATATTGCTTGTAGGTATGTTCTTGGGCGTGAAGCTGGCTACTTACACAGTAGAGTACGCTATATATAAAAGCAAATTCATTGGTAACAAGGAAAGATAACCCCTGAACGCTTTCCCTCACCAAACCATTATGAATAAAGGAATAAAAAAGACAGATAACTATTTTGAACGAGTGAAGCAACGTGCAAACCGGACGAATTACAGATACTATTTTTTTGACTACCTATATTTCAAGGGAGAGGTTTGGGGCAAGAAGATAGGTCGGATGTCAGGTTTTATACTGCTGTTTTGGTATTGGTGGTGGATAGTAGTTCTGCCCGGTAACTTTCTCCTGATTAACAATGTACCGCAATGGTCGTCCTTACATCTTGGCTATTTAGGTGCAATGTTTTTGTTTATTTGTGTATTTATTCTTGCACGATACAGGAAAACCCGTGTACAGGCATTGTTGAACCGCTACCGCCGCTCTAAGCATATCAGCGCAGTACAGGCATATTTTCTGTTCCTGCTGCCCTTTGTACTTTTCTTCTTAGAAACATGGCTGTTCGATGAATGGGGTTGGACGGATTGCGTGAGGTGGAACAAATGATATGTCATTCATATATAAAACATCAGATATGGAACAACGGATTACATCATTATTGCTTCCCGCTCCCGAAGCGGAGCTGGAAGCGTCCTGCAAGGAACTGGACGAAAAGGTAACATGGCTGCTGCACAACAGCCGGAAAATGGACAACTACTTGGAACTTGAACCGTTCAGCAAGGACGGGCGGCTGTGCGCCCACGTGTGCGACACGCTCAAAAGCCTGCCGGAAACGCCGACACTGGCGGCGTACAAGGACTACAAGGCAATCATCATTCTGCTGGGTATGTCCACCACCCGTTACGCCATACTGGACGAACTGGCGGAACAGCACCGCAAGCGGGACGACATACCCGAACTGACCGCCTACTGCGATGCGCTCCACTGGATGCGACCGGGACGGCAGTACCTCTGCAACGTGTACAACACGGTATGCCACGCTTTCCACCTGCTGCGGAGAAACCCGGTAAGGGACAACCGCCTGCTGGTGACGGAAAAGGAGCTGCGCCACGCCGAACGGATGCTGCCGGAACTGGGCAGGCAGACGTTCACCGAAATGGTACGTCTGAAAGGCTACATGGTCTATGATGCCGAGCAACTGGCGGACAAATGCGGCATGGAATACGGCTCGTTCCGGCGAAAGGTAAAGAAAATGACCGGGTACACGGCTAAGGAATGGGTGATAAAGGAACGGGTAAAGGACGTGGAACACTACCTGACGAACACAAACCTCACGCTTACCGAAGTGGCGTTCACCACCGGGTTCGCATCGACATCGAACCTGAACGACTTCTGCAAGGCGTATCTTTTAGATACCCCCGGAGAAATACGCAGAAAAGCGCAGGAAACAAGAAAATGCACAGTTACAAGAACGTAATGTGAAAAATCAAGAATAAAACAGAATTTTTATGCCCGTAACTTTGTGCTTCATAAAAGATAAGCACAAGGTTATGGAACATAAGATACTGTTGGAAACATACTTCGCCGGACTGCTTCAAAAAGTGGAATGGCAGATACAGGAATACGAGGACACCGCAACGGACACGCTGACGCTCTGCCGCCTGTGCGTGGACTACCTGCAAGAGATACTGGACGAACTCAAAACCTTTATAATCTCCTACCCGTTCGCCAGCACGGAAGAAGAAATACACTTCTTCAAGGAACTGAAACCGCTTTTAGCGAGCAAAATCATCTATTACAATACCGTTTACAAGATAGAGGTGCGCTTCCCCAGCGGCAGCGAGGACGTGCAGCGGGACTACCTGCTGTCGGAAACCGACCGGATTTCAAGGTCGTTCCAGCGGAACTTGGCGTTCTACCAGTACCACCGCACGAAAGCCACCTACTTGGACAGGCAGTATTTCATGCGTGGGAAGCCTGACATACAAATCATTGTGGACAGTTTCTATTACGAAACAGACCCACAGTTCAGCACCAGTCACGACTTCAAGGTAGCCAAGATTTTAGCCAACGAACTGCTGGAAATATACCTCACCAACCGACTGCACGAGCTGGAACGCCGGGAACAGCGCAAGCGGGTGAAGAACGGCTTCACGGGAAAGGTGCTGCGCTGGACGGGGACGAAAAGGGCGTTGGTGGAGCTTGTCTACGCACTGCACGCCTGCGGCTGTCTGAACAAGGGAACGGTTGATATTAAGGAGATTGTAGCCTATTTTGAATACGTTTTCGACATCGACCTCGGCGACTTCTACCATACCTACATGGAACTCAAAGCCAAGACCAAAGACCGCACGGGCTTCCTCTCCACCCTGAAAGACAGGTTGCTGCTGCGCATGAGGGAGCAGGATTAGGCAACCGTTCTTTAACAAAATTTATTTCGCCACAGGTGGGTTCGCCTGTGGCGTTTTATTTTTCAGGACACCCGAACTTTGCGGCAAATCAATTAGTTACCATTATGGAAATAATAACATTCGAGTCCAAAGCCTACAAGGAGCTGGACAACAAGATTACCGCCATTGCCGACTACATCTTCAACCACGTGGAAACGGCAAGGCAAAGCGAGGAAGACATGTGGGTGGACAGCTACGAGGTCTGCACGTTCCTGAAAATAAGCGAAAAGACCCTGCAACGCCTGCGGGTGTCGGGGACTATCGCCTATTCCAACATCAGGGGACGCTACTTCTACAAGGTCAGCGAGATACGCCGGATGCTGGAAGAACGCCTGATAAGGAGCAACAAGGAGAACATCGACAACCTGATAACCAACCACCAACTGTATGCTAAGGAAAGAGGAAATCTTAGAAAGAACAAGTAACGGGCTGGCGATATTCAAACACTACCTGCCCGGAAACTGGCGCATAGGTCGCAACTTCCTTAACCCGCTGTACGAGGACAGCAAGGCTTCCTGCAACATCTATTTCGACCGCCGGGGCGGTATCTACAAGATGAAAGACTTCGGAAACGACAGTTACAGCGGCGACTGCTTCTTCCTCGTGGGGCAGTTAAAGGGGCTGGACTGCAACCGGGCGGCTGACTTCGTGGAGATACTGGAAATCATCGACCGGGATTTGGGCTTGGGGCTGGCTTCCGGCACTCCGGTTTCCGTTTCTCCTGTAACCGTCCGCAGGGCAGTGCCGGACAAACCCGAAGAAACACCCGAAAAGCCCGTCAAGCCCTACCAGTTCCGGGAACAGAAGTTCCCGCTTGCCGAACTGGTGTACTGGCAACAGTACGGCATCACGCCCGAACTGCTGGAACATTACAAGGTCTGCTCACTCCGGGAGTACAACAGCGAAACGGCAGAGGGCAAACCGTACACCTACACTTCATCGGTGGCAGAACCCATGTACGGCTACAAGGGCAAACAACACATCAAGCTGTACCGCCCGTTCTCCACACCCCGCTTCCTCTATGGCGGCAGCTTCGGCGAAAACTACTGTTTCGGGCTGGAGCAACTGCCCGCCAAAGGTGACACGCTCTTTATTACGGGTGGCGAGAAAGACGTACTTTCACTGGCGGCGCATGGTTTTCACGCTATCTGCTTCAACAGCGAAACGGTGACGATACCGCCTACGCTGGTTTATCGGCTGACGTTTCGCTTCAAGCACATCGTCCTGCTCTTTGACATGGACAAGACGGGCAGGGAAAGCTCACGCAAGCAGGAAAAACTACTGGAAGAATTTGGCGTGAAACGCCTGCTGCTCCCGCTTCCGGGAACGAAAGAGGAAAAGGACATATCCGACTACTTCAAAGCCGGGAACACCCGTGAAGATTTCCTGAAACTGTTTATCGAATTTTTAGACAACCTGTATAGCGACACATTGATTATGCTAAAATCATGCGAGATAGATTTCAACAACCCGCCCGCCAAAGCGCAAGAGATTATTTCGGCGGGTGACGTTCCGTTAGGAACACAAGGCAACCTGTTCGGCATCACCGGGGGCGAGGGAACGGGCAAGAGCAATTATGTAGCCGCAATCGTGGC
The DNA here is from genome assembly GCF_003477995.1 of Bacteroides sp. OF04-15BH. Classification (GTDB taxonomy): domain Bacteria; phylum Bacteroidota; class Bacteroidia; order Bacteroidales; family Bacteroidaceae; genus Paraprevotella. The sequence goes on along the minus strand of NZ_QUEM01000057.1, from coordinate 1,072 downwards.
GGGCTGCATCTGCCCGGCTGGTGCGGACATAGATACGCTGGGCATACAGATAACTGCCAACGGCAGGCACAAGGCGGTCTTGCTCTATGACACCGAACAGTCGGAAGTGCAACTGTTCAAGAATGTAGGCAACCTGCTGGCACGTGCCAAACAGCCGGACAAACCCGATGAACTGAAAGCGTTTTGTCTTACAGGTATGTCACGCAAGGAACGCCTGAACGCCATTGTGCAGAGCATGGACAAGTTCTACTACCAGTACGGCGGCATCCAGTTGGTCGTCATTGACGGCATCGCCGACCTTGTTAAGAGTGCCAACGATGAAGCGGAAAGCGTAGCGGTAATAGATGAACTTTATCGGCTGGCGGGCATCTACAACACGTGTATTCTGTGCGTGCTGCATTTCGTCCCCAACGGATTGAAACTGCGGGGACATTTGGGCAGCGAGTTGCAGCGCAAGGCGGCTACAATCCTTTCGATAGAGAAAGACGATGAACCCGCCCAGTCGGTGGTAAAAGCCCTGAAAGTAAGGGACGGAAGCCCGCTGGACGTGCCGCTGATGCTCTTTGCATGGGACAAGGAAGCGGGGATGCACGTGTACAAGGGCGAGAAGCCCCGTGAGGAAAAGGAGAAGCGCAAGGAAAGGGAACTGGTGAATGTCGCACGTGACATCTTTGGGCGGCAGACACGCATCACCTACATAGACCTTTGCGAGCAATTGCAGCAGGTCTTGGACATCAAGGAGCGCACCGCAAAGAGCTATATCCGCTTCATGCGGGAAAGGGACATCATCACCAAAGACACGGCGAACCAAAGCTGTTTTGTCATCGGTTCATATAATCTTCGATGGAACACAAGTTGTCCATAAGCGTATGGATAAAACTTGTGTAATTCATGTGCTTGTGTCCTGCCCTGTTGCGAAACACGGCAGGATTTTTTCTGTTTGCACGTGAAAATTCAGGGTATTTGCTTAACTTTGCAGAAGTTACACGAAAAAAGTAACGGCAGTTGGACGGCGGTTGCCGGAATATTGCCTTTATATATAACATATACGTTCGCCGAACGTCCCAAAGTA
>NZ_QUEM01000056.1 GCF_003477995.1 Bacteroides sp. OF04-15BH | reverse complement strand
AAAAAAATATTTTATAATAGTGTTGCGGAATTAAGGAAAATAAGAAAAAACTGAACTATGCCACAAATGCACTCAGAGACGTCAAATATTTAAAAGGCTGGATAGGCAAAGTAATACCATTTGTAAATTATTTAACTCTATGTTCTGAAGCAATAGATAATATATCTAAAATAGGCAATTTGCATACGCAAGTTCCTACATTAGAAAGTTGTAAGTGTGAGGATGCTAAGGAATTGATTTCTATCACAAATAATGATATTGAGCTATTTTTTGTGGGAGAAATAAGTTTCTATTTAGGTCGAATAGAGATTGAACTTATAAATGATCTAGCTAGTATAGCAGGATTGACCGCAACAGGAGGTGCTGCCTTACCAGCTGTAGCACTAAAACAGCTGGTCAAAGAAATCCTCATTGATTTCGGAATGGATTTTGCTCATAGTACAATATTCTCTTATGCAGAAAAAAATATTCTTAAAAAAATCAACATTATAAAACGAGAATGCAACAGTTGCGATGATGAAGATGATGAGGAGGACGGCAACGAGGGATGCGATAACTGCTACGGCAATAGTGGAAGTGATTCGGGAGATTCCGGAAACGGACACACCAATGGAGTAGAAGACCCTTCTGGCTATGTTTACGAAGGAGTATTCTCAAATCGTCTTGAGGGTGTCACCGCCACTTGCTTCTACAAAGAGATTGTAGAAGATATGTATGGCGATAAGCATGAAAACATTGTGAAGTGGGATGCAGAAGAGTATGCCCAGGAAAATCCACTCTTCACCGATGAAAACGGCTATTATCGTTGGGATGTGCCGCAAGGTCTGTGGCAAGTGAAGTTCGAGAAAGAAGGTTATGAAACCACTTACTCCGAATGGTTGCCGGTGCCTCCACCTCAGTTGGAAGTAAATATTGCCATGACACAAAACCGCCAGCCCGAAGTGAAAACCGCCCATGCTTTTGACGATGCTGTTGAAATTGAATTTGACAAGTACATGATGCCGGAACTGCTCACGACAGATAATATCTTTATCATGGATGGTGATCATATTGCAGAGGGTAATATCGTATTACTCAATGAAGAAGTTTCCTACGAAGGAGAAAGCACCAAGTATGCCTCTAAGGTTCGATTCAACAGCAATGTCCCCTTTGCCCATGAGGAGATTACCCTGCACGTAAGCAACCGCGTTAAGAGTTATGCAGGTATCCGTATGGAGGATGATTTCGTGCAAGAATTCCCGGTTGAACTCGAAGTGTCAAAGATCGGAGCAGATTCCACCGCGAATGTTTTCTATGGTGATTCTATAAATCTGACCATATCAGTGCTTCCCGCAAAGGCATCTGCCGGTAAGGTTCTGACTGTCAGAAATACTTCCTCTATGATTCTTGGCGTAGACCAGGAACGCGTCATCATTGACGAAAAGGGTAATGCCGTGATTACTGTTCACGGAGAATTACCGGGAACGGCAGCTGTTATCTTCGGTGTTGAAGGCTATGACCTTACGGCAACAACCATGGTCGCAGTCAAACATGGCCCAGAACTCACCAAGACTCCTACTGCCAGCATAGCTTCTGGCACAACCGTTGAAAAGGGTACGGAAATAACGTTGTCCTGTGCAACACCTAATGCGGTTATCTATTACACATTGGATGGCTCCTGCCCTTGTGACAACAATGCTTTGATTTACGATGGAACTCCTATCATCATCAACGAAACGACCACCCTTAAGATGATGGCAGTGGCTCCAAACATGTATGAAAGTGAAGTCGCAGAATACATCTATATTGTTGATACGGAGAGCGCCATCGAAGAAATCTCTCTTGATGAAGATGTTATGATCTACCCGTTGCCTATAAAGGACAAACTAAATGTATCTGCAAAAGGCAAGACCATCAGATCCATACAGATTATAAACATCAATGGTTCGATTATGAGAAGCTATAATGTATCAGCAAAGAAAGTTTCGCTGAATGTTGGCAATCTGTCAGCCGGAACCTATATCGTAAATATTGTTGCAGGAAATAAGACCTTTAGCAAAAAGGTCATCAAGATTGAATAAAACTTCCTGACCAGTCTATTAATCACTTCAAGCCGTTCTCTCATCACAATGAGTGAACGGCTTGATTGTTATCTCCCTATTTGTCGGTTTCCATTTACACAAAAAAAATACTTTACAGCCTGCCAATAAAAACTATTCAAGAGATGAATAGAAAGAAGCAACATCTTCATCCTTTTTTATAGATGAAACCTGTTTATTCTTTTCTGCAATTAGCTGTAATTGCTTCTTTTCTTCCGGAGTCCAGTTCTTGATTTTCTTAAGTTTTGAAATGATAGAATGGGTTTGTTTAAAGCTATTGCTATTCTCCAAATCCATGATAAGTTTTTCTTTTTCCTTATCTTCCTTATAGTCAGCCTTTCCATTATGACGAACCTGTTCTTGTTTGTTTCTGTAATGGATAGACATCAGTTTTTCATTCGAAGCAGTCGTGTCGATGATGTTTTTCACCAGCATGTCCAATTCTGATCCTTCTGTATAGTCGGCAGGAGCATAATATTTTATTCGTTTATCTTCCATCATTCTATAGACTTTTCTCTTATCCTGAGTTTCCGGATTAAAAACTCCTATTGAATGACCTGAATTAGTATTGATAAGTTTCATACATGGTATATCCGTGTCGCTGTCACCAATATAAATCATGTTTCTAAAAGGAATACGAATATCCTCCGGCGCAAAATAATCGTTAACAGCAGAATCATTTACATCCAATGTACCTTTCTCTATTCTAAAAAGAAATTGTGTCTTGCTGGTATAATTGATCGCCTGCGCCGGCCATTGAGCAACTCCTTGCTCATCATAATAAAATGAACTGGCATAAATTTTCTCAAATTCCTTTGCCACTTTTGTTCCTTCTATCATTTCTTTCAGTCCTGATGAAATGATATAATGCTCCACGATTACTCCTTTTTCTTTTCCATACTCTTTTATACGCTTAAACCATGTTTCAACACCGGGGAACAACTGCACCTTAGCTCCATAATCCCTTAGAGCCTCTCTATTAAATACAAATCTTCCATGTGCTTTCCGAAGCATTGTAAACATATAAGCCAAATTTTGGTCCATGTCATTGTCTTCGGCCAGTCCATTCGACTCCTTCCAAAAAGACTCTACTTCATACCCTACCGATTGAATATATCCTTGAGCCTGCATATCATCGGGAGATAAAGTTTTATCAAAGTCATAACATATTGCAATGACTGGTCTATCCTCTTTTGATTTTCTTTGAAATTCCTTGCTCATAATTTTATAAATAAAAAAATGAGGCATAACCATGAAAATTATGCCTCATTAAAACTATATTGCCGATTAATTACTTAACTTCCTCAAAATCAGCATCCTGAATAGTCTCATTTGAAGAAGAAGAACCTGCGTTAGCAGAACCCTGAGCACCTGCACCCGGACCAGCCTGTGCACCACCCTGGTACATCTGAGCGCTGGCAGCCTGCCATGCGTTGTTCAGCTCAGCGGTAGCAGCGTCGATAGCGGCGATGTCACCAGCCTTGTGAGCATCCTTCAACTTCTGGAGAGCACCCTCGATTGCAGGCTTCTTGTCAGCCGGAATCTTGTCACCCAACTCCTTCAACTGGTTCTCAGTCTGGAAAATCATTGAGTCAGCGTGGTTCATCTTGTCTACACGCTCGCGCTCTTTCTTATCAGCATCAGCGTTAGCCTCAGCCTCAGCCTTCATCTTCTCGATCTCTTCCTTGCTCAAGCCAGAAGAAGCCTCGATACGGATAGCCTGCTCCTTACCGGTAGCCTTATCCTTGGCAGATACCTTCAAGATACCGTTGGCGTCGATATCGAATGTTACCTCGATCTGAGGAACACCACGACGAGCCGGAGCGATACCTGTCAGGTTGAACTGACCGATTGACTTGTTCTGTGAAGCCATTGGACGCTCACCCTGAAGAACGTGGATGGTTACCTCAGTCTGGTTGTCCACAGCAGTAGAGAACACCTCGCTCTTGTTGCAAGGGATGGTTGTGTTGGCGTCGATCAACTTGGTCATGACACCACCCATAGTCTCGATACCCATTGACAGCGGAGTAACGTCGAGCAATACGATGTCGCCCACACCAGCCTCCTTGTTCAGGATAGCACCCTGGATAGAAGCACCTACGGCTACTACCTCGTCTGGGTTTACGCCCTTTGAAGGAGCCTTTCCGAAGAAGTCCTCAACCAGCTTCTGGATAGCCGGGATACGGCTTGAACCACCTACCAGGATTACTTCGTCGATATCAGCGTTGCTCAAACCAGCGTCGCGCATTGCGTTCTCGCAAGGAATCTTACAAGCCTGGATCAGACGGTCGGCCAACTGCTCGAACTTAGCACGAGTCAGATTCTTAACCAAGTGCTTAGGCACACCGCCTACAGCTGTGATGTATGGCAAGTTGATTTCGGTAGTTGTTGAAGATGACAACTCGATCTTTGCCTTCTCGGCAGCCTCTTTCAAACGCTGCAAAGCCATAGGATCCTGAGTCAGATCAACACCTTCCTCGTTCTTGAACTCTGAAGCCAACCAGTCGATGATTACCTGGTCGAAGTCATCACCACCCAGGTGAGTATCACCGTTTGTTGACAGTACTTCGAATACACCGCCACCGAACTCCAGGATTGAGATATCGAATGTACCACCACCCAAGTCGAATACGGCGATCTTCATATCCTTGTTAGCCTTGTCCACACCGTAAGCCAAAGCAGCGGCAGTAGGCTCGTTCACGATACGCTTCACTTCCAGTCCGGCAATCTGTCCGGCCTCTTTGGTAGCCTGACGCTGTGAGTCAGAGAAGTATGCAGGCACTGTGATTACAGCCTCGGTAACTTCCTGTCCCAGATAGTCCTCGGCAGTTTTCTTCATCTTCTGCAGAATCATGGCAGAGATTTCCTGCGGAGTGTACAGACGACCGTCGATGTCTACACGCGGAGTGTTGTTGTCACCCTTTACTACAGTGTAAGGCACACGTGCGATCTCTTTCTGAACCTGATCGTAAGTCTCACCCATGAAACGCTTGATAGAGAAGATAGTCTTCTTTGGGTTGGTGATAGCCTGACGCTTGGCAGGATCTCCCACCTTACGCTCGCCGCCATCTACAAAAGCTACGATTGAAGGAGTAGTACGCTTACCTTCGCTGTTAGCGATTACTACCGGTTCGTTACCTTCGAATACAGAAACACATGAGTTTGTTGTTCCTAAGTCAATACCAATAATCTTTCCCATAATTATATTTGTTTTTATTATTATCTGAATAAATGATTTTAAATTCTCTCCGGATGCCCGTCTTTTCAGAGCGCCATCCGCATAATTAAAAACAAACCCCGTGCCAAAACCGAGAAATGGCGAAAAAAAATTGTTGTCATGCAATTATAAAGCGGATGTAGGGAGTTATTAATATATAATAATGTATCTTTGTCTGCAAACCCATAAATATGACATATTCACAGCAAAAAAGTCCTTTTTGACTGACAAGTTGGCATATTTTCATGACGATTTACCAATGAAGAAACTATTCCTTATCCTGATGATTCTGTTGCAGGTGCTCTCCGAAGCTGCAGCGCGCCCCAAAGTGGGGGTGGTACTGAGCGGAGGCGGTGCCAAGGGTACGGCACACGTGGGTGTACTCAAAGTGCTCGAAAAAGCCGGCATTCCTATTGACTATATTGTGGGCACCAGCATGGGAGCCATCGTGGGCAGCCTCTACTCCATCGGCTACTCTCCCGAGGAGCTGGACAGCATCATGATGAAACAAGACTGGAAACAGCTGCTCAGCGACCAGCAGAAGAGAGAGAACATGAGTCTGGAAAGCAAGGAGGAAAGCGACCGCTATATCCTTTCGCTCCCCTTCCACGAAAAGCCGCAGGATGCCATCAGCGGCGGTGTGCTCCGCGGACGGAACATCGGCAACATGCTTTGGGAACTGACCGAGGGCTATCACGACTCGATCGACTTCCAGAAAATGCCGATACCCTTTGCCTGTGTTTCACAGGATGTGGTGACGGGAAAGGAAATCGTACACACCTCGGGCGTGCTTCCCATTGCCGTGCGGGCCAGCATGTCGCTGCCGGGCATCTTCGCGCCGGTGGTTCTGGGCGACCATATCCTGATTGACGGCGGCATGGTGAACAACTATCCGGTGGATGTGGCCCGCAAACTGGGAGCCGACATCATTATCGGTGCCGATGTGCAGGAGGAACTGAAAACGGCCGAAGAACTGGAAAACGATATTTTTGCCCAGTTCATGCAGCTCATCGACCTGCAGGGACAGGCACGCTGGAAAGACAACATCCGCAACTCGGATGTGTATATCAAGATCAACATCAAAGGATACAGCACCGCCAGCTTCAAGACCGAAGCCATCGACACGCTGATCAACCGGGGCGAACTGGCCGCCATGGAAAAAATCGACCAGATTTATGCCATAAAAAAGCAGTTGGGCGATGTGAGCAACGAAAATCCGGCCCGCAACAGCCGTCCGGTACGCTTCTCGCCCGAGGCTGAGCACAAGCATGAGCAGTACAAGCATCTGCTCATCGGCGACGCGCCCAAAAACACCCTCAACCTGGGCGCCAGATATGACAACGAGGAAATGGCGGCCCTGATTTTCAACACCCAGTTTCAGTTCAAGCAGCTGCCCCGCCACTCCTTTGCCTTGACCGCCCGCCTGGGTAACAAGATGACGGGACGGCTAGACTATGCCTTCCACCTCGGAAAGGAATGGAATCTGGCAGCGGCCTATAAGATAGAATTCAACGATTTCAACATCTACAATAAGGGCGAACGCGTCTGTGAAGTCAACTTCAACAAAAACCGTCTGATTCTGCACTTCGGCCGCAGCTGGAAAAAGATGCTGATAAACTTCGGCAGTGAGATCATCAACTACAATTACGGTGATTTTCTTTTCAAGTCGGAGAACCACCGCTTTGAAGAAAACATCGACAAGGAGAGTTATTTCAAGATGGGAGCAGAATGTTCGTTCAACAGCATGGACCACCCGTATTTTGCCACTACCGGACAGAAATTCTCCGCCTTATATAAATATGTAGTATCGCTCAATCATCAGAAACCGTTCCACGTAACCAGCATCTACTGGGAAAGTGCCGCTTCGCTGAACACCCGCTTCACCATCCACTCCTGGGCAGCCGGACGCTATGTCACCGCCAGCAACACGGTTTCCGAATCGAATACTATGGGCGGACAGGAAGCCGGAAAGTATTTCGAGCAGCAGATTCCGTTCTACGGCATCAACCGGTTTGAAATCGCCCACCGCGCCTTGGCTCTCGGCGGACTGGAATTACGCCAGCGGATTGGTAAGGTGCACTATGTCAGTGTGGTAGGCAATCTGGCCATCACATCCGACAAATGGCTGAAATTCTTTCAGGACGGTTTCGGAGCCGATGAGGAAAAGGGATACCACATCATCGGAGGAGCCATAAAGTATGACTGGAAGACCATCATCGGTCCCATCGGTGCCACGCTGCACTATTGCAGCCGAAGCAAAGCCTTCGGTGCCTATGTGCGGGCCGGATTTAACTTCTAACCTTATAGCCGGACGGAACAGAACATACAAAAACCCAAAATCTGGTTTTCGAAGCGAAAGAAAAATACGGACAAAGCACCCGTATTTTCCTTTCGCTTCATTTATTTATGCAATACACTGATTTACAAAGAATTATAAAATTAATTTCTTTCAAAGAATACCGGAATTCAAATCATCACGATAAAGTTCTGAAAACATCCTGATATTCCGGAAAAATCATCAGGATGTTTTCAGAAGTTCGTGCCGAAAAAATTAATACCCGACTATAGACCGGTAAAAAACAGGAACAAAAAACTCCTTCCCGATAATATCGGTTTTGCAACCGAAGCATCCAATAAAACGAAGCGTGTTCCTATATTTTTTCAGGATATAGGGACACGCTTCTTATTTCTATGGTAAAATAATGTCTCAAAGGCTACGACTTGCTGGGACGCGACCGATATACATATATAAATGTAAATTCTCAGGGGCGCATCGAGAAATTTTCCAATGTCCTCCCTCGTTATGTTCTCCTTTCTTTAACATGGAAATTTAATAAGGTGGAGAAAAAGAAATCATAAACGAACAATCTTAAGAAAAGCAGCTGAAATTCCTTCAAAAACAGGAAAAGTGTCCGGTTTTGTGTCCGAAAATGGACAGTGTGTCCATTTTCGGACACTGTGCTTTTTTGTTAACGTATTGATATTTAATTAAATAAATTTTTGGCACGATTTTTGTTTCATAATACACAGTTTAATGTATAAGAAACCACTTTAAAAACTGAACTATATGAAACACTTACGACGACTATTCTTTTCCATCCTGCTTTGCCTCTCCGTCATTGCTT
>NZ_QUEM01000055.1 GCF_003477995.1 Bacteroides sp. OF04-15BH | reverse complement strand
ACTTTTATTGTAGCTTGACACAGTTTAGTTTACACTCTCCATGCTTACTGATTTCATGCTCGGCAATCTCGAGTGCCTGATCATCCAGCTTGCTCTGTTGCACCAATCCCCATATCTGGGTAAGAAGCACTGGCCAGGTCACAAACAGTCCTACTGCAGCAGGAATTATCTGCATGCCCCAGATACCAATGCCTGCATTAAAATCAATCTGGTTCCGGACGGGTGTCAGTTTGATTTTCAAGGCTGTTTTCAGTCCTACAATCGCTTTAAACAAACCACCCTTGGTAATGGAAATCTCTCTGCCTCCCTGTATTAATTCCTGACTGGTGACTTCGTATCCTTCTTCCTGGAATTTAGCCTCAATGGCTTTACTGATTTGCGGAATCGTTGACGGTTCTGCATTCAACCGCTTGCTTGTCTTAAAAAGTCCCATAATCCTTATATTTTATTGTTTTTAATTTCGTTGTTTATCTTAAAGACGTGATAAAAACGGACTTTCTAACAGTATTTCTAAAAAAAACAGTAAAACTTGGATTTTTATGGAACTGATCGATAAAAAATATTCCTCCCGGAAATGAAATATCATTATCCGAGAGGAATACAAACTATAATTTAGTGCCGCATTTTCTGCAAAAAGCCCAGCCTTCTTCTACCAGTTCACCGCAATGTGGGCAACGTCTAACAGATACATAGTTCAAAAAATGCTGTTTAATCTGCCGGTACTGTTCTGTTTGAGCCCAATTGAGAATTTCCCGAACACGAACTGCACTGAACGGATGATTCAATCCCGACACAGCATAAATCTGCAAGGCCTTATTCCATAGTCCATCATTACGGATCTGATCATACTGATCCGCCTGATGCGCCCACTCCTCCAGATTGATCTTACTGGTAATAGACCGTGGTCCGCCTGACAAACGGGCCATCGTACTGGCTACCGTTTCGGGTGAAGTTACAATACTGGCAGCACGGTCACAGGATAGTTCACTTTTACGCTGCCAATAAAGTATTGCATACTGAATCGGAATAGTAAATGCCCCTAAGATTCCCAAAGAATCCACACCGCCGAGAATATAACGGGCAATAGTATGATACAAAACATGATGACATAAGATATGTCCACATTCATGGGCAATCACGGCATCCAGTTCCTCATCACTCATCATATCAACCAGTCCGGATGTGATGGTAATGAATACTTTCGTATCGCCAAAAGTCCAGGCATTAGGCTGGGGATCCATCTGAAGATAAAACTCCGGTTCCTCAATTCCTAATTTTGCACAAATGGGAGGGAGCCTGTTGTATAACTCAGGAAGCTGGGTTGGCGACAGGCGGATAGCCGAAGCCATATTGATTCCATACTGCAACTGTTCCAGTCCTAAAGAAAGTACTTTTTTTACCAAAGCCGGAAATCCCGGTATATTCTCCAACTGTTCCAAAGCGGCTGCATCCTCCGGATGAATAAAATCTGCTGCGTTAATCATAATCTGTTTGTTTTATGTTACTACTATAATAACAGAGCATTCGGAGGCAATAATTCTAACAGTTACAGGAATTTTTTCCAATCTAATTTCTTACCACAGCGAGGACAGTAGATCTGGTCTACAAAAACAAAACAACCGCATTCACAAACTCTGGCATCCTCTTCATGATTGATTTTATGCAACAGTTCTGCATGAAGCGGTGTACTGCGATGTTTGATAATATCATATCCCAGTTTCTTCATCAACTTGATGGTATCAAAGGCCATGCGACGGTCATATTCTTTTTCAGAATCAGGCAACATGGCATAAGGCACCATGTCCGGATTCTGTTTTTTCCGGTCATCACGAACCGGTCCGTAAGTCCATCCTTCCTCTTGACGTTTATCCGCCCATACCTCATGGGCATTTTCCGCAATCGCTTCGCGCAAATCCAAAAGATCAGAGCTCAATTCAACATCATCAAGATCAATCGGATGAGGATTATAGTCAAAGTCCTTGCCTTTTACTCGTGCCAGATAAGATTTGGCATCTTTCCAGGCTGATTCGAAGCGAGCAACCGCATAAGTTTCCAACTCTTCCTCTGATGCCGGATTATAAAGGACTACATCTGTATCCGTTATTTCCGTCACAACTACGGCATGGTAAGCAATATCTCCATCCGAAACTCCCGTCAGCTTATTGTTGTTCACTACCACAATCACGTCATGCTCAGCCTTGATAGCTCTTTTAAGGTCAGAAATTTCAGCTCCATACTGCCGCAACACAATCAGATCATTCTGTTCCAACAAACGTCCGACACTGTGTAACGGTGTACCGCTATCTCGCAGCCATCTGTTATTCCGGGCGTCCTCGGAGAGAGTGGTCACATCACAAGCGATTCCTCTACGGTCAAGCACATAAAGTTCACAGAGAAAATCACATAAGTTGCCTTCGCTTTCGGCAGCCAGTGCCTGCGCAGGTAAAATGTCTATATCCTCTTCTTCCGTTCCCATCAAAGCATCCAGTTTCTGAGATAAAATAAACTCCTCCTGCAATTTTTCGTCCGAGGCCAAAGCATTGAGTATCATTGCTGTTTCCTCTGCATTGGTTTTACCCTCTTCAAAAGCAGCCAATAATTCTTCTGATATCATATATTTTTTATTTGTTTTCATATTTTCTCCTTTCATTAATTGCCACTTTTGCCAATGAAGCTAATGCGCGTTTTTTGATATTATACAAATTTGCAACAGTGATGCCCATAAAACGAGCGATCTGCTCCGGTTCCCGATCTTCCAAGACCAATGCACGAATAACCATCACATAACGTTCATTTTTCATTAATGCAAAAAGATGTTCCAAATCTGCTTTAGCCTCATCGGCGGCAAGTGTATCAATTACTTCATCATCCTGATTATTACCTTTCTTTTCATAAAGAGGCTCCTTGCTATTATCATCTATCACCCTGCGAGTGTCTCGCAAATCCCGAAAGAATCGGATCACCACTTTTTTCAGCCAGCAGCCCAAAGTACTGCGATATTCAAAAGCCTTCAGTTTGGCGGCATCCTCTTTCATCAGATAAAAATACAGTTCATTGATACACTCGTCTTTATCAACCGGATAATCAAAAATTACCTGTATCGCATTTAAAAACAGGGGACGATATTTTTCCAGAAAATATCCCGTAATACGATTATCCCGGTTTACAAGCCCCTCGATTATTTCCTTATCAGTCATACTATTTCATATTATCAAATTCTTTACTCATACTCAATCTCACTACAGCTTCATCATAGCGTAAGGTGTCCCTTTGGAGCTTATTTCTTACCAGTTGATCACAATCCACCAGACAAGGATGCTGTTTCCTCTCTATCATTTTTTGATCTCCATACTCAAATCCCATCAGATACATCTTGGCATTCCACCGCAGATGCTCTCCGTAACCAATGGTTCTGATCAGATGTGCATCTGACAGACATTCATTTCTTCGAACCTCGTCTCCGTCTTCCAATCCGGCCAATTTCCGTTTGGTCAGGATGTGCCAGGCATTCGAGCGGTCTTGCTCTTCCTGATAAAAGACCGTGTAATGTTCTTTCACCGAACTGTTTTTTTCCTTGCGTCTCTTCATCCATTCTTTATAAGGACTGGACTTCGACAGGCGTTCCTGCTCGCTACGCAATTTTTCTCCTTCCAGCCATAGTTCTGCGGTTTCCTGCGAGTACCGATAAAAGAAAGACATTGCTCGGGTTTCCAGTATATCACGGCGCAAAGTGTTATATGAAAAGATTTCCTCATTACAGCCAAACAAGTGAACAAACAGATGTCCCTCCGGATTATACCGGTCAAAATAATCCTTCACAGCCATCATCTTTGCCTTCTGTTCTTTATGACGTATTCTGACAAACAGGGCCAGCTTCTCCGACACGGTCCGATAGCGTATGGCGGCATGGCATATTTTTGCAGCCAACAAAATAGCGGTTTCGTCATCTCCCACCGTTATGGCCACACAATTCAATTCATTGATGATTTTTTCAAGTCGGCCGGAAAAAGAATCCTCCTCGGTCAAAGTATTCCACCACTCTACTGAACCATCATTCCGAAGTCCTGGCCTATCTGACAGATATTCTGCCCGTAAAGTCTTCAGATTCGGATCGACCACATATATTTTTTTCTTCTGGGCTATGATCCGATCTATTCCATCATCCCCTGGAGAAACCTGAGCCACAAAGGAACCGAACTCATACAAGAATCCGAATGCGTCACGCCCCGTTTCTCCAAACCCGATGACCATCGCCGTAAAAGAAGAACTTACCGTTCCTGTTTCCGGAATCACCTGGACAAAATTTACCGGATGACAGGCTGCTGTCTTTTTCAACTGCCACACGGACAGAGAAGAAGAATCAATAAAATGTACCTGATGCCTTAGACCTTCACTGTTTATCAATGCAAAATTCACGTTATTTCTGCGGGCATGGCAATAACATGAAAATAGTTGGTTTTGATTATAAAGAGACGATTCGCTCTGTCCGCATATCTGCTTCAGAGCCATAATGGCCGAAAGGTTGTCTTGCTCCTGCTCGGAAAGAAAATAAAAATCCACCTTAGCATAGCACTTCAATGTTCTGTCAATCAAGGTATCACAGAGACGAGATACCTTTAAGTCCCGAAACAGTAGGTGTGGTTCCTGACAATTTATTCCAGACCATCGGAACTGCTTTCCGGCACTCAGCAAAACAGCTCCCATTTCTTCTATTTCCTCTACATACTTGTCTATTCCGGCGTTCGCAGTGTGAAAAAAGTGACTGAAAGTAAACCGGGATGCCTCGTGCTGATGATCATTATCCGGAAGGTTTACGAAAAGAATCCGAATCTTTTTGCCTGGAATATGATGTAAGCTTTTCGCCATATTCAATGCGTTTCGGTTGACGCCCCAAAATACTGCCAGACTGTTTTTCTTCCTGAAAATCAGCGTCATATTCCAGTAAATGAGCTTAAGCCATGAAAGGAAGTTCAATCCGAAAAGCCGCAGAATAAAGACTGCACTAATCAACACGGCACAGAAATGCACCGTTGAAAAGATTGTCATATATAATCCGGAATGATGCCAATGCTGGTGAACCTCAATCAAATCGGAATGAGACACAAACATTTCCATTGCCGACAGCGAAGCACGCAGATACAGTGCCAGCATATTGTCTGCACAACCTCCGTCATCAAAACCGACACGATAAAGTCCAACTCCAATACCCCAAATCACTAATGCCAAAACCTTAAGATGGCCGATAATCCACTTTTTTATAGGATAACACAAAAGGAGTATGCTCAAAAAAACAATAAAAGCAATTAAGATATAGAAAGAACTGGCCCAATCATTCCAAATTGAAGCATGTTCATGCGCTTCGGAAAACCCTAATAAAGACTTTCCGAGAAAAGATAACGTATCCATTTCGTACACTAATACAGAATCCATAAGCAAATGATTTAAAGAATAACAATACCCGTATTCATGAACTAGTCTTACGACAGATGAACCAGATATTTATTTTATTGCAAAAATAAATATTATTTCAAATATCAATGATTTTCCAAAACGAAAACTCATGATTATTTTAAAAATTTTTTCAGGTTCATTCAGTAATCACTCTGTCTTCTAGTAAACAAAAAACAAATGGCGTTCCGGCTGGATTCACATCCCACACGGGCGCCATTTGTTCATTTAATAGATTTAATAGATTTATGTATGTTTGCTTGCTTGAGCCATTAGACACTGCCCCCACCCAGGGCTTTATAAAGATTGATCACCGATTGGCAATACGTAAACTGATCCTGTACCACATTCAAGCGGGCGGACAACAAGGACTGGCGCGCGGTAAGCACTTCCAGATAGGTGGCATTGTTTGTCTTGTAAAGCATTTCCGCTGTCTGCACGCTTCGGTTCAGTTCCTCACATTGTCGGCTGTGCTTGTCCAAAGAGATTTTGGCCGAACTGACAGCATAAAGTGCATCGTTCACCTCCTGACCGGCCTGTAACAAGGCCTGTTTGTAATTCAGCAAAGCGATCTGTTCTTCGTCTTTCGAGACACGCAGATTGGAGATCAGTTTTCCACGATTAAAGATTGGCTGTGTCAACGAGGCCAGGGCTGAGAGAATCCACCCACCGGGATTCCGGACTGCCTCACCCAGCGAGTTAGTCCATCCGGCACTGCCCGAAAGCGTCAGATTCGGATAAAAAGCCGAACGGGCCTGATTGGTTGTATAGTAAGCATTGGCCAAGGTCATTTCTGCCTGGACAACATCGGGACGATGGGAAAGCAAACGCAAAGGCACTCCCGTTTGCAGACTGTCCGGAAAGGATTGCATCTCCAGTTTGGTACGCTCAACAGAACGATAAGTCGTACCCAACAAAGTGCATAAGGCATTCTCAGCTTCGCGCTGCTGACGCAGCAAATCATTGTAACTGGCTTCCAGTTCGTAAAGACTGGCTCGGGCCTGAGTCACCGCATTCTCGGTCTCCTCTCCCACTTGCAGACGAAGTTCCATGGTACGTACCTGCTCCTGCCATACCTCCAAGGTTTCCTTGCTGATTTGAATCTGCTCATCCAGCATCAGCAGCGTATAATAATCATTGGCTATGGTAGAAATCAGTTCCGAACGGACGGCCTGCCGATAGGCTTCCTGCTCCAGAAGAGTAGCCTTGGTGGCCTGTTTGGCATTACGCAGATTCCCAAAAAGATCCACCTCCCAACTGGCCTGCAACGGCAACTCATAGGTCTTTACCGTAGCTCCACCGTCTGTACGGTTCACCGCACCCTGAGGCGACAGAGTAAGCGACGGAAGGAAAGACAAGCGGGCCGCCTTGAGCTGGCTCTGTGCCTGATCCACCCGAAGCAGAGCCGTCTGCATATCTGTGTTATGCTCCAGTCCATAAGTAATCAGTTCCTGAAGTTTGGCATCCTGAAACAGCTCCTCCCACGGCAAATCACCCAAAGAAACCGTATCGTTTTGCGCCACCGGTTCGCGATAAAGACTGTCAACGGGCAATCCTTCCGGACGCTCATAGTTCCGGTAGATGTGACAGCTGCCCAGCAGCAACGGACACATCAGCATATAAATGATTTTTCTCATCATGTTCTATCTTGTTTTCGTTTACCCATTACCCGCTCCTCAATGTATTGGAACACAATGAAGAAAGCAGGTGTTACAAACAGCAGAGCTATAGTACCGATAATCATTCCTCCTACAGCACCGACACCCAGCGAGCGGTTTCCGTTAGCTCCGACTCCCGAAGCAAACATCAGCGGCAGTAATCCGAAGACCATGGTCAAGGCGGTCATCAGAAGCGGGCGCAAACGTACGGAAGCGGCACTCATGGCTGCCTGCGACAAGGACATTCCTGCCTTGCGCCGCTCACTGGCATATTCCGTAAGCAAAATGGCGGTCTTCGACAACAGACCGATCAGCATGATCAGTCCCGTTTGCAGATAGATGTTGTTTTCTATTCCCCACATGCGGGCAAAGAAGAAACTGCCCATAAGTCCGAACGGAACCGACAGGATAACTGCCATCGGAATGAACAGACTTTCATATAGAGCACATAGAATCAGATAAATAAACAGAATACAGATGCTGTAGATAATCACCGTATCGTGAGAATTGGCCATCTGCTCTTCCTCATGGGTCATACCCGAAAATTCATAACCGTATCCGGTTGGCAAGGTCTGTTGGGCCACCTCGTTCACGGCATTGATCACATCTCCCGAACTGTATCCCTCGGCCGGCATACCCTGCACGTTGATTGAGGTAAACATATTGAATCGGGTCAATGACTCAGAACCGTAGGTCTTGGTCAGCTTCACAAACTGGCTTACCGGTGTCATGCCACCGTTTGTCTTGACATAAATATTATCCAGAGCCTGCATATCCTTTCGCTCATCGGAAGATGCTTGGATAATTACCCGATAAAGTTTTGTAAACCGGTTGAAGTTCGAAGCATAGATACTGCCGAAATAGCCTGAAAGCACATTCAACACTTCTTCGGTTGTTGTTCCGGCACGCTGGCACTGAGCCTCATCCACATCCACACGGTACTGTGGGAAGTTGGCACTGAACGAAGTAAAGGCTCTCTGTATCTCCGGACGTTTGTTCAGGGCATCCAGAAAATCATTGGTTACCTGACTCAGAGCTTCAATACCCTTACCGCCACGGTCCTGCAAATAGAGCTCGAAGCTATTACCCGTACCATATCCGGAAATCATTGGCGGGGAAAACACGAAAATACTGGCATTCTTAATATGGGCCGTACGACGGTAAATCTCTTCGGAAACCGCATCTACGCTATTTTCTTCGCCTGGGCGCTCGTCCCAATGCTTGAGTTTGACAATGAACATACCGTGTGACGCGCCACTACCGGAGCCCATACCGAAACCGGCCACTTTGTTAAAGTTCTCTATTTGCGGAATTTCCTGAAGTTCTTTTTCTACCTTACCCATGATTTCCGCTGTTTCAGAAAGCGTACTACCTGCTGGAGCATCCAGACTGATAAATATAGAACCGATATCTTCTGACGGTACCAGACTCGTTTTGGAAGTATTCATCAAATAGAAAAGGGCAAAAGCCGCCAAACCGAGCGAGGCCCAAGCCAGCCATTTATGCTTTACAAAAATCTTTACTCCGGACTTGTATTTATTGACGATTCGCTTGAAGGCACTGTCAAAAGCCATACGGAAGCGGGTTGAAAATTCCGGCTTCTTGCCATCCACCAGAATCTCGTTAGGCCTCAGAATCAGGGCACACAAGGCCGGAGAAAGTGTCAGGGCGTTGATTGCCGAGATACCGACTGCCACGGCCATAGTAATACCGAACTGAGTGTAGAACACTCCAGAGGTTCCGCCCATAAAGGACACGGGCACGAATACGGCCATAAACACCAATGTAGAACTGACGATGGCCGAGGTAATGCCGCTCATGGCATCAATGGTCGCCTTATAAGGAGAACGGTATCCTTCGTCAAACCTCGTCTGTACCGCCTCCACCACAATGATGGCATCATCCACAATCGTTCCGATAGCCAACACTAATGCGAACAAAGTCAACAGATTGATACTGAAGCCGGCAATATAGAGCACGGCAAACGTTCCGATCAGCGACACGAAGATACTGATAGTTGGAATCAGCGTAGACCGTGGATTCTGCAAGAAGATGTATACCACGAGCACCACCAGGATAATGGCCTCGATGAGGAGACTGTCATATAAACTGTGTCATGACAAAAAAAGCATAA
>NZ_QUEM01000054.1:5167-9307 GCF_003477995.1 Bacteroides sp. OF04-15BH | reverse complement strand
TTAATTGTTAAAACGGTGTGAAGTATTTCTGTATTAAGACAACTATAACATATACTCATAGTTCGAAAAAAACTACAATTAAGTTGAATGATAAAATGGTATTCGCTTATCCCAAAATTTGTTATATTCCTTCGGAACGTAACTTTGTAGCAGGAGTACCTAATTTTAATAAGTATAATGAGGGTAACAATGTGTTGCTTTATTTTGCTTATGATTGGTCTGAGGCTAAAGAGGAAATTAAGAAACTTGATATCTCAAATCTTCTTAACAGGAAAGTTTCCTATGAAAATATTAATGACAAGGACTATATATTTGATAATGGATCAAAGTTATTGCTTACGAATGCATCAAGTGGTGTTCAATCAGTGTTGCCATTGTGTCAGACGATAATATATATGTTGTCAAATCTGTATCAAAAGCAAAGAGCCTTATCTCCGTCAAAAGAAATGGCAAAAAAGGATTTTGCTACGGAAATGATTATGGTGGCTAATAGAATTGCAAATGGAGAAAATATCAGTAATTTTAAGAAACATTCCAATAGATTGATTTCTATATTCAAAATACTTGAGAGTTTTGATGTAAAGGTGATAAATAAACTTTCGGATTTGTCTCCGAGGGATTTGTCTCATAATATATATGAGGCTGTCCATGCTATGGATCAGTTGTTTAATTATCATTTCACTCAACTATTTATAGAAGAACCAGAGCAGAATCTTTTTCCAGACACTCAGCAGGAATTTGTATATTGGCTTTTAGAAATGATGCAGAATGGAAAAGATCATGCTGCCATTATTACTACGCATAGCCCATATATATTGTTTGCTTTAAATAATTGTATGATGGGAGGATTGGTAAGGGATAATATTCCAGAGGAGGAAACTTCTGATTTTCCTTCTCATTCAGCATGGATAAAGCCTAAATTGATATCAGTTTTTGAATTGGATAATGGTACTCTTCGCTGTGTGCAAGATGAAGATGGAATCATAGAGGATAATTACTTAAACAAAGCATACAAGAAGAATTCAGAAGAGTATTTGGAACTTTTAAACTATTATGAAGATGAAGAATAAAATTCAGTCTATTTATCCTCAGTCCGTTTTTTGTAGTAGTACAGCTCCAATACTATATATTGCTGATTTTACAGAAAGAACTGACAGTAACAGAAAAGTGGAATTTCATGAAACAGTTCCATTAGTTCCTGACAGTGCTGCAGAAATGGATTGTTTGGTTTTAGAAAATTCTTCACATTTGCCTATTGTATGCAATATCTTTGATGATAATCAGTTTAAAGATAGTGATGGGCATGATCTGTCGCATTGTGAGTGTGTATTGTTTCCTGAAAGCGAGCAAAAGGATATAAGTATGGCTTTTGTGGAGATTAAAGACTGTAAGCCGAAAAATATATCAGAATATAAGGATAAGGTAAAAACTCAGATTATATCAACCATACAAATATTCAGGGATAAAGGTATTATAGAAAAACAACGTGTTTACGGTATCATATCGTTTCCGAGAAGGAATAAACTGTCATTTAATCAAACTATTTTTGATGATGCTACAGAATACAAAAAATTACATCAGAAGTATAAAGTACGCTTTATTCCAACAAACAGTGTGTCTATTATAGACGAAAAAAAACTGATGGCAAAATTGTAAGTGTATTTATTATGTCAAGACTAAGTAAACTATATGAGGCTATGGAAACTCTTCGAAAAGAAGGGCTTCCTGTAAATGAAGATTTAGAAAGGAAGGCAAATGAATTAGAGGAAGATATTATTAAGAAAGAAATTCTTCCTGTATTAAGCAGAACTATAGAACCAGCGTTACAACCAGTAAAAAGGGAACTTGTATTGGTCGTGGATTATGTTCCTGGACAACCGTTGAGTGTTCATCTTAGCCGTAAACGTAATTTTACAGCAGAGCTGACAGATGCAAAAGAAATGGTACTCGATCCGGAAGTAACGCATAGGAATCGTAATTCTCGTTCGGATGAGAAGATAGAACGGGGACCTGCCAGAGCTATGTCAGTAGTATTTCCAGATGGGAGTGTGATTGCAGAGAAAACAGCAGTAGAAACTTTAGTTGAAGTCGTTAAAAGAATTGGTGTAACTAAGGTGCGCAGGGTTGTGGAGGAGTATAATCTTAAGTTTTGTAAAGTTCCGGTAATTTCAAATCGTAGGGATGCAAAGTATGGTAGAAGTCAGAAGGACCTGGGAGAGGGATGGCTATTGATTACACATAGTAACAATCCAATGAAGAAAGCATTTATTGAAAAAATCTCTGAAGTTCTTGATTTAGGAATTAAAGTTACATTGAAAGAATAGAACAATAAAATAAATATCTGCTAACCAGAAATTAATTTTATATGGAATACATTTTTATTTCTATTTTGCTTGCCTGTATCATACTCTCTTATTTAAATCATCGGAGAAATATGGAATTGTTGTGTTCTGTTTCTTCGCCAGAAAGAGGAACTGAAGCAGAGCGCAGATTAGTAATTAAAATGCTGAAGAAGGGAGTACATCCTAAGGCTATATTTCATGATTTATATTTGCAAAAGAAAAATGGTGAGTATTCTCAAATAGATATTGTCGTAGCCACTCCACAAGGCTTGATTGCCATAGAAGTGAAGGATTATAGTGGATGGATTTTCGGGAATGAAAGGCAAAAATATTGGACCCAGATACTGAATTATGGAAAAGAAAAGTATCGGTTCTATAACCCTATTATGCAAAATGCCGGACATATAAAAGTTTTACAGGAGCAATCAGAACAGTTTGCTAACTTACCTATATATAATGTTGTTCTTTTTACGGGCGACAGTGTTCTTAAAGATGTTAGTTATATGTCTGATAACACCTACGTTGGATATAATACGGATATAAAATATGTTTTGAAAAAGGTGGGTGAAGCAGATTTTGCAAATTATACAAATAAAAAAGAAGTTGCAAGCATACTACGTCAGGCAGTAAACAATGGAAATGATCCACAAATTATTGCTGATCATATTGCTTCAGTTCAACGAAACAATAAAGGTCAACCACAACCAATAATAAGTTATAGTACGGGATTGTTGGGTTTTTGTTTGAGGAAACTTTTTCGGTTTTAGATTAGATTTGAATGTTCATCATGAAATACTTGTGCAGAATATAAATAAACGAGTGAAAGGTATTGCCGAAGATATAACAGAATGTCTCTGAGCACACGAAAGAAAAAGGAGTGCGATAAAAGGAGGATTTGTATTGCTCTTTATGCAGAAAATAAATACATTTGTAGAATGAAGGGTTTTTAAAAGAAAGGAGGGGATATGAGTCGTTCTGATTTTATCGGTAGTCATTTCGTGAATCCGTTTACAGATATTGGTTTTAAAATTATCTTCGGGCAGCCTGCAAGTAAAGATTTACTGATTACTTTGCTGAATGAATTGTTGGCTGGAGAGCATCAGATTGAAAACCTGATTTTTCTGGATAAAGAAAACCGTTCGGACAATATGGACGATGCGGGTATTATCTATGACCTTTATTGTCTGACCATTACCGGGGAATATATTATTGTGGAAATGCAGAACCGCATGCACAGTAACTTTTTGGACCGTACGCTGTTCTATATGTGCCGTGCCATAGGAAGGCAGGTGGAAAATATTCGTGAAAAGAAAAAGAAAGAGCGCGAATTGTGCCTGACTGAATCGGATCAGGAGGACAACGACTTCTTGGGTGAACCGAAACCGGACAGTTATGGTAGTCGTTACAAACTGTCTACCGTATATGGCGTCTTCCTGATGAATTTCTCAGAACCCGGACTGGAAGATAAATTTCGTACCGATACGGTGATTACCGACCGGGAAAGCGGTAAGGTGGTAAATGCCCATTTCCGTCAGATTTATCTTCAGTTTCCTTTCTTCAAAAAGGAACTGAATGAATGTGAAACTTTATATGACAAACTTATTTATACGCTTAAGAATATGCAACATTGGAACCGAATGCCTGATGCTTTGAAGGAGCAGGTCTTTAGTAGATTGGAGGAACTTGCTGCGGTAGCGAATCTTTCTTTGGAAGACCGGATAGCCTATGATAAAGCCTTGGACCGTTATCGGGTGAGCCGCATTGTAGAAGAGGATGCCCGTGAGGCCGGCTGGAAAAA
>NZ_QUEM01000054.1:0-5157 GCF_003477995.1 Bacteroides sp. OF04-15BH | reverse complement strand
ATGCCCGTGAGGCCGGCTGGAAAAAAGGGCTTGCTGAAGGTCACGCCGAAGGTAAAGCTGAAGAGAAAAAAACTATTGCCCGTAATATGAAGGCAATAGGCTTGACTTTGGAACAAATAAAGATTGCAACAGGCCTTACAGAAAATGAAATTGAAGCATTGTAGTTATTGCTGGTCTTATTTGGTAGTGTTTCACTGAGTGTGTCTGAGGCCAGTTTACCTTAGAAGTGATGATGCAAAGTTAATAGACTATTTTGTATTTCATATCAAAAAAAATAATTTTATGTTGTAGTCGGACGAGGAAATGGACTCTGTAGAGGAGCAACCCGTCAGCAACATGGTTACGCCTATACTGATAGCAAGAACTATCCGGGAGTCGTCATTGTGGCGACTCCTTTTTTGCTTTCAGGCAGGCTTTTCTGCTAAAAAAACTATTCCATTAGTCAGGAAACAGAGTCTTGTCGCAGGTTATGTTGGGTAGCAGCCGGTCAAAAGCCTTGTGTTCCATGGCGACACTGCCCATGAGCGTCAGTACTGATTCTTCGTTAGGCATGGCTGTACGCATTCTTGTCACTCTCCTGAAGTCCCGGTTGAGACGCTCGATCCAATTAGTGGTATATATCATGGACTGAATCTCCGGAGCATAGTTCAAGTAAGTCATGTATGCCTTATAATCGGCGTTGTTACGCATGAATTTGAATGCCCGGTAGTCTTTACCCCACCTCTCACACATATCTTGCCATTTCTTCCAGGCCATCTCAATGGTGTAATCGCGCTGTCCGGTACGGAATATATCACGCAGATCAGAAGCCAAAGCACCCTTGTCTCCATGACTGACCTTGGCAAACATATTGCGTTTGAGATGGTTACGCATCTCTGAAGCGGAGTACCAGGGAATTTCTCTCCCACAACGACATCAAGGCCCTTAATACCGTCTGCAACCATGAGCCCAATCTTTTGGATGCCCCTTCCTTTTAAGGTGTCAAAGATATCACTCCATCCTGTTGCGCTCTCTGTAGGAATATTGAATATACCCAGTACATCACGGCGGCCTTCCTCTGTAACGGCCAATGCGACATAGAAAGCTTCACTGGATACCGAACGTTTACGGTGAATCTTAATATGCACACAGTCTACGAACATGACCGGGTAGTAACTCTCAAGACTACGATCCAACCAGGCGTTTACCTGGGTACGAACGCTATCGACCATCCGGCTGATGCTGGACTTGGAATAGTGCTGGCCGTAAATCTGCTCAAAGACATCTCCGACCTGTTCCTGCGTAAGTCCTTTCGTATATAAGACTCCAGCCAACCGGTCACATTCCTCTTCCTGATTGCGAAGAATGGCAAGTATCTGGGGATGAAAGTTGCCATAACGGTCACGGGGAATACGGAATTCCAATTTTCTTCCTTGACCATAGGCATGCCCAAAACGATAGCCATTGCCCTTATTTTGAGGATTTTCATGCAGAAACTCACTCCGTTCTGCTACCATCATGCTTTCTAGCATGATTTCCATCAGGTCGTGTAGACCATTTTCTTTCTCTGCATGCTTGCGCATGAGCTCAGAAATTTGTACTTTCGTGAAGTGCATAGTTTGTATATTTAGTGGTTTGGTCACTCCTAAATTACAAACTTCAGGGCTGACACGCAAGGGTCGGCCCTTTTTTACTGCTTATCAGACACACTTTTTGAGACAGTATCCTTTTCTGCTAAAAAACTATTCCATCAGTCAGGAAACAAAGTCTATAAAATTAAAAAATACGAGACTCATTTCTGAATCCCGTATTTCCATTTATACAAAATATTTTATAGTCTCTATTATAGCTTTTTAGAAGTTATCTTATATTTGTAAACGTAACCGCCTTCTGATTCCTCGAGTTCTCTAACCATCTCAGAACTTGTCAGTTTGGTAATAGTCCACACCTCTGTATCATCCTCAAAATATTCTATAGTTAATTTATTGGAAGAAAGTGTCCACTTGCCAGTCGTTAAATCATTATGATATACATAGATTCCTCTACTGCTAAAGCTTTCAAGTATGTCTTCTCCTTCTCCTTCAACTTCACTTCCTATCAGCTTGCCATCCTTGTAGACTTCAAACAAGTAAGTTTCTACTTTCCAATCACCGATAAGATTATCTTTTGAGATATCTTCACTGTCTTCTTCATCATTGGTGTCGTCCTCCTCTTTTTCTTCAAAGATAACGTTGAATATTTTTTCACCTCGAACAGTTCCATCTTCTGACAAAACAGTTATTTTAACTTGGTGCACTTTACCATCCATAAACTCTTTAATGTTTGTGAAATAAATGACATAAGAGTTCTGCATAGCTCCTGTTACAGGAAGATCAGTCAAATTTATTCCTTCAAATGAAGAATTGGTGTAGTAAGTGATTCCACCTGTTATTTCTGATAATAAATACGAAGGTTCTTTATATAGTGGCCTGTTTTCTGTTTGATCTGGTCCACTAATTACTGTATAGACAACTCCACGTGCTGCATTCCAATTGGATTCTACATAGTTTATAGAAATATTGTTACTTCCTCCTGGATAATTATAATCATCTGTGAAATTTATATAGATACGGTTAGCGCCTGTTCTAAATGTAAAGTGTTCATCTGCGAACCTTAAAGCTTGGACTCCGCATTCTCCCCCTGCATAATTATACTCATATAGGGATGCTGTATTTGCCAAGATTTCTTGATTTTTACCCCAAAATCCGATAGTTCTTTTTACTCCATATTGATCCCTTTCATTTAAGAATTCATAAAGAACGTTATAGTCGGAAATATCCATACCTCCTGTAATACCATAGCCTTGTATCAGATCATTATACTGTGATCCTACATTGCCACCGTATCCAACACATCCAAATTTTATATCTAAGCCGCTGGATTTTAGAGTTTCCGCAAAATCTGTAATATCGTCTGCAATTTTATTGGCTTCATCACTCATAGAACCAGAGTTGTCTACAAGAAATACAATATCTGTTTTTATAGATAATCCTTCTGTGCTGGAGTTATTTTTTACAATAAATCCTTTGGGATTGTTATCTACAGAAACCCATATATTCTGTGTTGATTCTTCGTTACTGCTGATGCCAAATAGTTGAAGCCATTCTTTTGTATTGGGATCCTGAATACCAGTCATATCAATACGCATAACGTATTGTCCGTCTATTTTTTCTGTTATGTACTGAATATTGGGTATATCAGCATTAGGATCGCTTATGACTGGGTTGGGATCAGCCTTGCTGTCACTGGGAATCCCCATAACGGTATCGGTTTCCAGAATAATTGTTTCATCCCCATTTTCCAAACAAGATGAGAGGGAGAATACTCCAAGCAAGAATGCAGATGCTTTAATTCCTGAATAGATAGACTTTATAATATTCATAATTTCCTATTTTTATTAATTACCTAAAATTTCGAATTCAACTCTTCTGTTCATGGTTCGTCCTTCCTCGGTGTCATTTGTTGTGAGTGGTTTTGACATTCCATAATAACTGTATGATATTTTATCTTTATCTACGCCTTCCCGAATCAGATAACGGACAACAGCTTTGGCTCTTTCTTTTGAAAGTTCCATATTTACTTCTTCTGAGCCTACATTATCGGTATGTCCTTTCACTTCTACACGAACTTGGGTTACGATCAGGATTGCAGCTAACTTATCCAAATATTCGAAGGATTCCATTTTTATATCACTCTTGGCAAAATCGAAATTGATTACATCTATGGCGCAGATGGTTTTTCCTATTACCGACTCGTTTTTCTCAACCATTTCTATAATCTCTTCCAGTGTGTAGCAAGGCTTTTCTTTTATGACTACTGTATCCTTAACGATCTGATTTACGATAGGGGCAACTGGAACAACTGGTGTTGCTTTTGCTTTCTTTTTAAAGATGCTGAATGGAACACCTAAGGTTGCCTTAATTTCTATTCCAGAAAATTTACGATTACCGGTAATATATGTTCCTTCCGGAAAAATTCCTGCATTTACTGCTTCCCCATCTTTTTCTTTTTTTCCATAGGTATCAGAAAAACCGTATTCATAGCTACCTTCTATGCCAAGAAAGCAAGAGTTTCTGAACTGATATTTTAAGCCAAGTCCGGCTGCAGCTGCAAAATAGCATGATGCCAAATTAGCCGTGGAAGTATTTATGGAATATCCTTCGTAATATCCATTGATATATTTAGCTTCCATTTTTACATCTCCGCGTGTAGGAAAAGCAAGAATCGGAGCTACATAGATGTAAGGGCGAATTTTAGAGGATAATTTTCCAAAATTATAGATGATGGGAATTCGGATGTCCCAATATCTGGAATCTAATTGATAATAGATATCATCAACATTATTTGCTTTGTAGTCATAGATATCTTTTCCAATATTTACGAGTTTACCGCCTCTTTTTAAAAAGCTTATTTCTGGACGAATGGAAAATTGATTTTGTTTTCCAAAGTCTCTTTCTACAAAGAACGAGAATATTCCGCCATTGAGGTTTTTATTGTCGGGAAACATATTGTCGTCCAAGTTGGAATATTTCATAAAATTAGAATGAAATCCTCCGCTAAAGCCGAAATACCATTTTGGAGTTTTTTCTTTTACAAGTGGCCCTTGAAGTTGTGCAAATGAAGGGGGAAAAAACAGACTCAGTAAAAGAGCTGTTAAAACTGCTTTCTTATTCATAAGTGTATAGTTTTAGAGTGAAAAAACTTGAAATATAAAAATATGTTAATCTAACATTATTGGATTTATTGCTATATATTTGATATGTGAAGTTTGTTGGTTCCTTTTTTAGATTTTATTAAAGTGTAAAATATAAATATCTATATTGGATTTGTTGGCTATTTTTATGTAAGTTATCTCTCTGATTCTTCAGTTATGGCAATATTAAAACTGCCTTAAACGCATAAAAGACAAATGATAAGAGTCAAAAGTATATATTTTGCTTGTTCTTAAAAGTATTGTACAAGTTTTTTTGTCTTCTTGTTTGGCAAATATAATTAAAAGAAACGAATATTGGTTTATAAATCCGTATCCATTTTTTCTACATTTTTTATTGAAAGGAAATATATTGATCAGAACTTTAATATTTTCTTTTAATTTTGGCAAAGTTAATATTTCTTTTTTAGACTTGCTCTGTTCTTGTG
>NZ_QUEM01000053.1:8938-9409 GCF_003477995.1 Bacteroides sp. OF04-15BH | reverse complement strand
AGGGATAAAACTAACCTTGACACAGTTTATCTGACACAACCAAAATATAATAAAAGAATTTTGTACATATCGGAATATATGAACGCAACTTGTGTATGTGATTTTGTAGCATTATTGGAAAGTCGTAGTTCCAAATGCAAGATCGTCCAATATCCCCACCTTCGCAAACTAATAAAT
Organism: Bacteroides sp. OF04-15BH; assembly: GCF_003477995.1. Lineage (GTDB taxonomy): Bacteria > Bacteroidota > Bacteroidia > Bacteroidales > Bacteroidaceae > Paraprevotella. The sequence continues at coordinate 9,232 of NZ_QUEM01000053.1, read as the reverse complement.
CTCCTTTGACAGCCATACAACGCTCTATTTCATTTTCTTCAAATGGCATCTCCTTTAGGTTGTCAAGAACAAATCCATCCCAATAGAGGTTAGATGTTGTTATATATTTCATTAATTTACCTTTGGAATTTCCTTTATTAAGTTGTTTCCCATTATTGTGCATGAATATGGTTCCAATTCTACACCATTGCCATTTGTTGGGTAAATCAAAAAGTATCTCTTCTGTGATTTCTTTGATTTCCTTACCTATCTGCTCATAATACTTGTTATCGTCACCTTTATAGATAACGGAAT
>NZ_QUEM01000053.1:0-8928 GCF_003477995.1 Bacteroides sp. OF04-15BH | reverse complement strand
CTTGTTATCGTCACCTTTATAGATAACGGAATCTGTCAAAGCTGACTTTTTAAGCTTGCCTTCTTTAACAAGTTTCTGTTTCTCCTTCCGTATCTGTTCAAGAAGTTCTTGCGCTGTGCCTTCCTCTGCTATTTGTGGAACTAATTTGCCTTGAATAGCTTCTTGGAGAATAGATTTCTTCAACAACTCAAAGATTGAAATATTTAGTTTACTCAAATCATTCGACAAGGATTCATACCGATTAACAAATGGCATTGTGAGATTGATTGCATTTACAATCCGAAATTGTTCTTTTAGCGGTGGAACAGGTATCAACAAGTTCTGAATCCTCATAATAGCCAATTTGGGTTGACCGACTTTTGTTATAAAAGCTGTAATTTGAGATTGTACTACATCAGAAGACAGACAATACATTAAGAATTTCTTATCTATTTGCCTAAAAACTATTTTATTCGCATTCTCGGTTAGATTTGCATTGTCAAATTCTTCTGGTATTTCACCAATATGTCCAATTGTACCTGCGACAGTAATATATAGGTCTTCTTTGGAAATATAATAAGCTTTGATTTTTTGGTAAATATCTTCTGTAATATAGTGAATATCATTGCTGTTTACAGAATGATTTTTCATATCTGTAACACGAATATACTTATATCCTGTGTTTACTGTAGTTAAAGATTTTCCAACAGGTATTCTTTTTCCACCACATATAGAAGCTATATTTCCTAATTTTTCCCATTCCCATCCTTGGGGAATCTCAAACGGAATCTCCTCGTTAATACACTTCACTTCCCCTGTAGCGAGATACTTCTCATAATAGGAATTGTCATCACCACGGTAAATGATTGATTCGTTTTTATCTTTCTTAATTTTCTTTTCTTTAATTAACTTGGCTTTCTCTGCTCTGATACGCTCAAGGAGTACAGATGCAGGTTCGTCATTAGGGTCTTGCGGTACAAGTTTTCCTTGTATCGCCCACTGTAGTATACTATTTTTTAATTGCTTTCCATTCATCTTATTCTAACAGATTTAGAAGTTTTCGTCTTTCTGTTTTTCCTTCAGGTAGAACTGATATAGCTTTTTCCCTATTTTATCTTTTTTGAAGGTACGTTCATGATTCATAGGTGTCATAGACAAGCGAATTTTCGCCACACCTTCATTCAATATTTCAAATTGCTGTGTAGTAATTCTAAATTGAGCTGTAGAACTTATTTCTGTGATCGGGATTACAATATTTCCACTTATAACACTAGCAGATTGACTTCCATTACCAATTACGGTTCCTTGTAGTTCAAGGTATTTTCCTGTGAATGTTCGAATTTTCATAGTTGGTTCAGCAAGGAAATTCATCCTGTCTGAATGCACTGTAGCTATTATTGAATAAATTGTATCTTGCTTAGCCACACTATACTTCATATTGCAACCTTCGGCTGCAAGTGCTTTATAAGTATAACCTACTGTTTGTGCTTTAGCGTTGAGTCCTAAAATGACACAGAACAGTAATAATATAATCTTTATAGTTTTCATATTTTATCTTGTTCGTAAGCCTCTTCCTGTATTCCTAATTTACCTTTGCTCATTGCATTCGCAATATCTATTTTCAGTTCTTCGTCATAATCTTTACTGGTCATAAAACTATTAACGATGCGTAGCAGCAAGTCTTGGTCGATATTAGATGCAGCCACATGATAAATAATAGATTCCAATGTGCGCATACAGATGCAAGCATGCCAGTAGTAATTATTTTTGTGTAAAAAGTAAGCACCCAAAGTCAACGCAATACGCTTATTTCCATCATTGAAGAAGTGTCCAGAACAGAATCTATACATCAGATAGGTTAGTTTGTCGGCAAAGGTAGGATAGTATAAATCATTTTGCACAAACTCCAATGTTGCACGAATACCACCTTCGTCACGCACTCCTTCAAAACCGCCATCACTGGTATCAATCATTTTGCCATAGATGTTTAAGGCTTCGTTGTAATCTATGTAATTAAATTCCTTACTCATCTTCTGCTTGCTTTAAGCGTTTAAGCACATCTTTGTTATCTGCTAAGATACGGTCAAAATCAATAGACTGGTCGCCGATGAATCGTTCAAATTCTTCAGGAGTAACAGCTTGCAAATAATCTGCTATATTACCATGATACGCATCTCGGAAACTGAAATCCCTTGAAGCCATTTTGGTTCTGGCATCATTTAGATAAGGTTTCTGCATGGGATGTTCGGCAAGTTCATTCACTATACGCTCTACCTCATCAATAGTAAGTTTTCTACTGCCATTTTCCTTGAATCGTTCACTTATAGCAGCCCCTACACCGTTTTCAAAAGAAGAGATTACTAATAGTACTTCTGAATACAACGTGTGCCGAACATTGTCCTTAGAATCCAACCTTAATACTTCTCGATATTCCTTGGCATTCTCCTTGAAAACAGCCTTGTAGATGAAATCTGTAATTTGGGAATACTTGTATGTAGGATGTCCATTCACGTATTGATTGATGGCAGAAGTAAGATTTTTACGGTAGTTTTCTTCTGTGATTGCAGCCGGAAGATAATGCACATCTCTGCGGTTAATATATTTAGTTCCCCCACCTGTCTTTTCGTTGATGGTGGTAATCACAAAATCCAAGATAAGACTACGGACTTTTTTAGCTTTCTCACTCTCTGTAAGTAGCATTCCTATATTTAAGAAAGAGCGGAAATTAAATAATCCGAGCTGTGTTGTTTTGCTCGCCTCATTAATAAGGTGAGCAAATTCTAACTTAAATTCTTTCAGCTGTTTACCTTTACATAAAATATATCCATTATGCTTTAATTCCTCAGAATTTGATTGCAGATAACGGTCTATTGTAGATGTATCAACTTGATAAAAATCGGCAACCATTTTTTTAGTAAAACGGTATTCTCCATCAAAGAGCATTCCTTCTATATCAAGATGTTCCTGTACCTTACTGACCGCAAAACGGTTGTTTAGTACATTTTGTCTTTCTATGTTTGAGATTGTCAAATCCTTCATATCACTTCACAATTATCAGTTACACGATTTTATGTCTATACCGAGAATTTTTTGAATCTCAGAAAGTGTTTTGTCTATTTCATGGTCGAGTGCAGCACGTTTCTCAAAATACTGTTTAAGCAATTCTGCCGGAGGGAGTATTTCTTCTTCTTCCTTTGGGAATTTACATTGGTCGAAATTGCAATCCAAATCAATCAACTGCTGAGCAGTAAACACACGGCTCTTTTCTCCCACTTCATCATTGACTATCTCTTTTCGGTCATTCCACCATTCCTGAATAGGCAGGGTATGCTCTACTTTCATTGGCTTGGTTTTTGAGAAATGCTTGTAGCCTTCCGGCATATCCAAACGATAGAACCATGTCTCTTTAGTTTTGAATCCTTCTTCGCAGCCTTCGGCTTGTTCATTGTTAAAGAAAAGAATGTTGGTGGCAATGGAAGTGTATGGAGAGAATATAGAACCTGGCAAACGGATGATTGTATGCAAATTGAAATTGCGCAGAAGATTCTCTTTAAGTGCAAGCTTTGCTCCGTCAGTACCGAACAGAAAACCGTCAGGAATAATCACTCCACATCTGCCGCCTGCTTTAAGACGGTACATAATAAGGGCTATAAACAAATCGGCAGTTTCGCTTGAGCGGTAACGTAAGGGAAAGTTGCTCTTTATGCTATCGTCCGTGCTGCCTCCATAAGGAGGGTTCATACCGATAACATCAACTTTATCGGTTTCATTGAAATCCGTAACATTTGTACCAAGTGAATCACAGTGTGTTATATTGGGAGCCTCAATATCATGAAGCAACAAATTTGTGATGCTCAAAAGATAGGGTAACGGTTTCCATTCTTGACCAACAACTGCATTTTGCAACTTCTCACCATCTTCGGCAGAACGGACATTCTTAACCATATAGTTGAGCGCAGAGGTAAGGAAGCCTCCTGTACCGCTGGTAAAATCTCCAAAGGTTTCACCCAATTTAGGATCAAGCATCATGACGATAAAATCAGTCAAGGCACGTGGAGTGTAGAATTCACCCGCATTTCCTGCTGATTGCAAATCTTTTAAGATGCCTTCATAAATATCTCCGAATGTGTGGCGGTCTTCTGCATCATCAAATTCAATTTCGTTTACTATGTTGATTACTTGACGCAGAAGCGTTCCGTTTTTCATATACTGGTTCAAGTCGGCAAATGTTTCTTGAACAATACTCTTGGCTCGTGGTGTGTCGGCATTTACAGGAAGGTTTTTTAATGCTGGGAATAGTTTCTCATTAACAAAAGAAAGCAGGGCTTCACCTGTCAATGCTTCACCATCTTTTTCGTCTACTGCCCAATTACGCCAACGCAATTCTTCTGGGATGATAGACTTATAGTTATCATCTTTGTACTCCCATGTTTCTTCCTGCGTGTCATAGACTTTCAAGAAGAACATCCAAGTCATTTGTTCGATTCTCTGTGCGTCACCATTGATACCTGCATCTTGTCGCATGATATTCTGGATTCGCTTTATGATATTGTTTACTGCCATTTTTATGCCATTTTATATATTTGATATTCAAGTTCTTTGACAGCCTTCTCAAATTCATGTTTGCCGCCAAATAATTTCACAATCTTAGTTGGTTTACCAATGCTATTAAATGGTGGTATTTCTAAAATATTCGCCTTTTCAAAGTCAAGAATGCCATTCTCTGCATATTTATCAAGAAGAGTCTCCAAGACTTCACGAGCTTTGCCTTCGTACTTTCCGAAGTAGTTACGCTTCTTTACGTTGTTTGCCCTTTCTTTTCTTGTCAATGGTGGTTGGTCAAAAGCAACGTGGCATATCACATCAAAGATGTCTGCATCCTTCAATGCAGGATTTGCTTCGCGAACTGCTTCTATTAGAATGGCATATTCCTTTAACTCATCCATTACAGCTTGCTTACGTTCCGCTTCTGTCCATGTATGTATGAACTCATCAAGGGTCTGATAGTGTCGTAATAATTGCTTTCTTGCAAACGACTGAACACTTTCTGTTCTCATGGTTTTGCCATCTTCTCCTAAAACAGATACTATCTCATGGGCAATGCGAATATCCCTTCCATTGATAAGGTATTTTTCACGACAATCAGATACAGGAGTGGGAACTGGATCTACAGGTGGGTATGGTTTTGGCTTTTTGCCACCTCCTTTGGGCGGTTCCGGATCGCCATCAAATGCAGGGTCTTTGAATTTTGCTGTGGCATTGCGAAAATCAAGGATTTCCAAATGCCACTTACCCTTGTCTTTTCTAAGCCGTGTACCACGTCCGATGATTTGCTTGAATTCAGTCATAGAGCCAATTTCTTTGTCTATAACGATTAAGCCACAAGTCTTACAGTCCACTCCTGTAGATAGGAGTTCGGAGGTTGTAACAATTACCGGGTAGGGCTCATCCACACTGATAAAGTTATCTAATTGTTTTTTCCCTTCTTTATCCTCACCGACAATGCGTGTAACATAATAGGGTGACTTTTTACACAAATCACTGTTCATATTGATAAGTAGTGTTCGCATTTCGGCAGCTTCCTCTATATCAGGGCAGAATACAATCGTTTTTGTCATACGTCCGATGTCGTGTAACATTTTAGTGATTCTTTGTGCTACGACTTTACGTCTTAGCTTGATAGCAAGATCACGTCCTATATTTTGTCTTTGATATAATTTCTGCTCGATTTCTTTACCCAATAAATCCATTTCACCTTCTTCCGGAGTCCATCCTTGCAAATCAACATTGATAAAGTCGGCGGTAACCCGATATGGAGCCAAAAAACCATCTTGGATTCCTTGGAGAAGTGAATAGGTATATACAGGTTCCCCGAAATAATCCAAGTTGTTTGCTCCTTCATCGGCTTTTGGAGTGGCTGTCATACCAATTTGGGTAGCCGAGCTGAAATACTCCAATACTTTGCGCCATGCGGAATCGTCTTTCGCGCTTCCCCGATGGCACTCATCAACGATAATCAAATCAAAGAAGTTGGGTTGTACCTCCAAGAACGGGTCTGGCTTACCTTCTTTTCCGACCAGCTGATGATATAAAGCCATATACACTTCGTATGATGAATCTATCTTTTCTTCACCCTCTCCAACAGAAGTTATCTTGGTCATAAACTTCTTGAATGGCTTAAAATCTTGAGCCATTGTTTGATCTATGAGGATATTCCGGTCTGCAAGATATAGGATTTTTTTCTTTGCCCCGCTTTTATGAAGACGATGGATAATCTGAAATGCTGTAAATGTCTTACCTGTACCGGTAGCCATTACGACAAGTACACGTTGTTGTCCTCTGGCTATGGCTTCCACAGTACGGTCAACTGCTATACGTTGATAATATCTTGGTTCATGGCTATGTGCATCATAATAAAACGGTGTTTCTATTATGTTGAGTTCATCCGAAGTATAGTTTTTAGATGCAAGATAACGGTTGTATAGTTCTTCTTCTGTGGGAAAATCCTCTAACTTGATTTCGGTTTCTTTCCCCGTGATAAAGTCATGTTCCAAGAAAGCATCGCCATTACTGGAGTACGCAAATTTCAGGTCAAGGATTTGGGCATAATCTATGGCTTGCTGAATACCACCTCCAACTGCGTGTTTATTGTCTTTGGCTTCAACCACAGCAATGGGCTTGCCATTATGGTATAATAGGTAATCGGCTTTTTTACCTTCTGCTACTGAATGTTGGTTGCCAACCACAAGTACTCGACCATCCGTAAAATAGTATTCTTCACGCATATTTACACTTACTGCCCATCCTTTTTGTTGGAGTGCAGGAGTAATGAACAAAGTGCGTATCTCTTGTTCCTTGAGTTCTTTTTTATTTATTTCCATGGCAATAAATCATTAATGATTTGTACTGCTGACAATCAGATCCTTCACGTCTATATTAAGAATATTTGCTATATCATTAAGTGTCTTGAGATCTGGTTGAACAGAATTACTACACCATTTGCTTACAGTGCAATTGGATTTTCCAATCTGCGATGCAAGCCATTTCCCTGTTTTCTGTTGTTCTGCAAGTACAGCTTTTAGTCTGTTTAAATTAGCCATAGGGTAAAATGTTTTAATTACGGAGTAAATTTATATAATTTATCCGATATGAATGTTACTTCGTATAATAATTATTATCAGGAAATAGAGAATAGGCTTAAATAATAAAATGTGGAGTTTTTGTTAAGCAAAGAATGTGGCTGCTTTTATCCGCTCGCAGATTGGCATAGACCGGAGGGTGGCTCTGGAAAAACTGTCTCAGTTCTTTTCTGATAATAACTTCACCTCATTGCAGGAGGAGTATCTGAAAACGATTATTACCTATGTGTCCGACCATGGCGATATCAGCCCGGAAACATTGGTCAATGAATCTCCTTTTGATGAATTTGAGTGGATTGATGTGTTCGGAACAGATTTTGTCAAGGTCCGGAATTATGTCCAGCAACTTCATAACTCGATTGTTATAGCGTAAAGGCAAACATGACAGTGAATCCTGTTTCTTTATCTGATAGTTTTGCAAAGGTATCGGATGAAGAAACAGGATTTATTTTATATCCCATTGAATAATAATGAAATTACTACATTTTAATCCATACGCTAACGAGGCTTTAAGCCATTTTATTTGAGTCGAACGAATTCGATCACGTTTATTCCGTTTTGCTTCTAAAAATAAGATATTTCCATTTTTCCAAGCAACTACATCCCAACAACCGCTAAATCTATTCCCATTTAGCTTTGCAATGCCGACTAGAGTATTATGTATGTCAATATCCGTTATGGGTACATGAACCTGTTCCTTATAACATACGTCATTCCATTCTGTCAACATAAAAGGAGTCATTGGTGGTCTGCCGTATGTTCCAATCCATCTGGCATTCCAACCGTTTCTTTGCAGATAATCAACAATTGCTAATTCTGCAAAAGAGGCCTTCCCATCTACATCTACTAGAGTCTTACCTCCAAATGTATTCTGAATGGCTTTACCTTTCCATACATTGAATGTCAGTTCATATTTAAGAATATTATATTTTTCACTGTCAATTTCTATTATATCGACTGATTGTGAATCATAAACATCGCTAAAGCAGTTTGTTATATCTATCATAATAATTCGTTTGGGCTTTATGGGTCTATTCCGGCGGATTCCCGTTCTGCATTTCCGGTGATATGTGTTTATTTTTTCAGTTGGTATTCAGTACCTTTGACAAAGTTAATATTTCTTTTTTAGACTTGCTCTGTTCTTGTGCAAGCATTAGTATAAATCAGACGACTGTATGCGAAAAAAAGATGCTCCGTAGTATGAAAGAAGAAACTAATAAATTTGCATTGCCATTAGATTATTAGCTTAGAGGCTTAAGACTTTGCGAAGAACTTTGCTGGAAAGTTATTATTTAAAGTAAAATAATTATCTTTGTCGGAAACGAAAGTATTTATGATCATAGGCGAATTAAAGATTCAGATAGAAAGAATGAGATGCCTTTTCTTCTGGTTTAGAATTCACGTATGAATTAAATAACAAAGATATGCAGAAACTTACAATAAAAAATATAGGAGCAATAAAACTTGTAGAGTTTGAGGTAAATAGGATAAATGTTTTTATGGGACCTCAATCGTCTGGCAAGAGTACTATATCTAAAATTCTTTGTCACTGTCAATGGGTAGAGAAAACCTGTTTCTTGAATGACAAACAACTGGAATATTACCAAAAACAAGGCGTATTTTATGATTCACTTGTAGAATATCATAAACTTGAAGGGTATTTTCATAAAAATGCAAGCATAAAATATGTGGGAGAAGCTATGACTTGACTATGCCTAAAATTACTTCACACATTTTTGTTCATACTTACTGATTCACTTTACATGTTGATAAAACTCTTCCTGCTTTACTTTACATATTAGTTAGCAAC
>NZ_QUEM01000052.1 GCF_003477995.1 Bacteroides sp. OF04-15BH | reverse complement strand
CAGGGTTAAGTATGCGCTAAATTAATTCCGCCAACGGGTTAGAACAGATTAAAATATTGATAACGAAGCGTGATAACGCTTACAGCGTTCCCCACTTAACATTATGAACAATTAGAATACACGATATGAGAAATGAAATTTTACAGTTGAAAGATTTAGGTCGTATGCCTAATGAAAGCATCAATGATACAGAGAGTATTGATGAATTAGTAAATACTTATGATGCCTTATTAGAACAAATACAACTTCCCATATCATTTGATGAAGCTATGGTGTTGGTACAAATCTTTCCTGAAAATGCTTTTTATGATTTGCAGTGGAGTTTATTAAAACTTGTAGAGTCTGTTTGCGTTGATGATGAGAATAAGTATATTCAGTTAATAAACTCTTGCCCAAGCCAAGAATGGCGGGACACTCTAAATGCTCGCTATGTAAATTATAAAAAGGCACAAGAGGTAAAGTAAGTTCATAACAAACCGGGATAACGGACTAACGCCGTTCTCCGCTTAGTCATTAATAACAATACAGAGCGAAACATGAAAATGGTAAAAATGATATTATTTTATCTATTATTTGCTGGTGTTCTTTTTGTCAGTTATGCGTTTGTGGCTCCTTCTCACGGAGAAAGGTTTCCTGCATCTTCACTGGCTACCATTTATTGGGGATGCGCCATGTTACTTTTTGTGCCAAGTGATTTGTGGTTACATCATCAGACATCACGGCTTATAGCTCTTGGTGTATTAATACTTGCATGGTTGATGAGTGTGGAGTATTATTGGTTTTGTAATGAATATAGATTAATCATTCATCTAAATTCCAATGATAAGATTAGTTTAGCCAGTGAATACCAATTTCATCAGTATTGGCTATATCAAAGCATAGTCGCAAGCTATTTACTTTTGGGAGTAGGTGTTTCGCATCTATTAAGAAGAAAAAGAGTTATTAACGAAGCGTGATAACGCTTGACAGCGTTCCCCGCTATCCCATTATGAACAACAAAAAAAGAACCCAACAGAATAGAAAGTATCAAATATGAAAAAGAACTCTTTTGACAAGGTTATTGATAAGAATTTGAATAAATATATCAATTTGCCTCTTGAAGAACACGAGTATTTTCAAGAATTTTATAATAATCCTACGGTTGAAATGCAAGATTATTATAAATGGCGTTCTGCCAGCATACTTTGTTTTGGAATACATTATTATTCGTTTTGGTATAATCCTAATGAGGAAGATTTCAAAGGTATAATAGATGCGTTTGCAATGGCATATATTGCACATATCATGTATTTGTATGATAAAGAAAAGAAATACACAAGAACCTTAGTTGAAGGTGTCCCTTTGTTTTTATCTATTCTTTCTTTTGGAGAAGAACGGGAGATAAACTTAATGTTCCACGCAATAATAGGTTTAATCCGAGATAGTTTAAACAAAAAATATTTTATAAATCATCAAGACCGAACTTTACAGGAAGCATTCTTGCTATATGACGCATATACCAATGCCGCAAACCATGAGATTTGGAAAGAATATATAACCAAACCGCTTATTCAAGATTATCAACGTGGATTTGATATTATCCTTTCTGATAATGAAGATGAAATTAACTCGGTTCTTTCTGACATGATGAAACACCACAGAAAAACGGCTCACATAGAGTCGTTTACAAGTAATGAATTTTATTCTACTGAATGGCGTGTGTTTCCAATAGAAATTATTGCACTTATGCGTTATCGCTATTTGCAAGGAAAATCTATCGACTTTATAGAACATGAAGTATTGTCTAAATTCATTCCGTATTTGAAAAAAGCTGAATATACTTTGTCACCAAAGATAGAAGCAGCTAAAACAAAAATATATGAGATACTTTCTTTAGGTTAGTTTTCTTTATTTAGAAAGTGAGTTCATAACAAGGTCGAGATAACAGCTAAACGCTGTTCCTCACCAAACCATTAATGGTAATTGAATATGATAGACTATTTATATTATAGGTTTTATAGATTATGGCTTCATTCTTCTTTAGCAGAAGGAGCCGTATTTATGGCAATGCTTCTGTTTTCGGTCATATTAAGTACCAATATTTTAACCGTATGGGGCATATTAACCCAATACGGAATTGGTGAATACCCGTCCGATACTCAATACTATATCATTGAGGGTAGTTTAATAGTATTGTTGAGTGGTACTTTTTTCTTCAAGAAAAGATATAGAAGAATTATAACTAAGTATGAGAACGAAAACACTATGCAAAGTAAAGCCGGAGCATGGATACTTACAATATATATAGTAGTAACCTTGATTGGCTTTTTTATAGAAGCATTATACCGACAAGGAAAAATATAATTCACCATTAACGAAGCAGGATAACGGGCAAGCCGTTCCCTGCTAAACCATTACTAACAATAGTGCGATGAATAAAACCGTCCAATCCATATTATCATTGACAGCTTTCAGTGCTTTACTGATAGTCATAACATTATTTTGTGGTGGCTTAGGTTTTGGTCGTTTGTTCGAGATATATGGCATTATGGAATATTGTTTTTTAGGTTTACTTCTAATTATAGATGTGCTTCTAATCTACAAGGTCTATAAACTATATGCAATGCAACCTAAAGCGATAGTGTTATTGTTGGGCTTGGAATGTTGCTCTATTCTTTTGTGGATTGCCTTTATCTGTATAGACCAAAGTTTATTAGATTGGCAAATTACAAACTTCATATTCCAAGTTGTCAATTTAGACGGCTTCGAGGGGGATGAACGAGGATTGAATATGCTCGCAGTCTTATGCGGCATTGTTTATCCTCTTATTGGGATTGGGTGTTTATTCACCGGATTGGGATTTATAAATAAGTTAGTAACAACGAAAGATAGCATCTGACGATGCTCCTTTCTAACCATTAACATCAAAAACAGTGTACCATATATGGAATTAAGAGATAAACTTTTTACGGAAGAACAGTATTTAAAGCAATTAGCGAAATATACAAATAAAATAAGTGGCTTAGAAAATGAAATTAGCCAATTTGTTAATAATAAAGTGGAGTTTGACGCTTCAATCTATTATGGTCGCTTAGTTGATTATAGGGTTAATTCTATTGTTACAAAGTACTCTATGGGAATAGGATTAGAATGTATTCAACAAGATTATCTTCAAACAATAAAAGCAATGCACGGGAGTTGGACACCCTACGGTGACTATTTAAAAATGCTATGGTTACTTTCGATAGGTATCATGCTGGAATATGATGATAATGTTATCCACGAACTCCTTATGCTTATAGATAAGAAAGAAGTCAAAGACCGTGTTTATGATGTTTTGCTAAATTACCGCTTCCCCGAACGGAAGAAATTGGCAGATTGTGTCTTTGACAATATACCTTATAGGGCAATATTAGAAGTGTCGGATTTGGCTAAAACAGATAAGACACAGGCAATAAAACGATTAGAGAAGTATCTAAAAAAAGAGTGGTATCGTGGACACTCCGATTATTATTGGTATAACGACCATAAATATGGTATTGTACATGACGGCTATTGGAGCTTTGAAAGCGGTGCATTGGTTAAGGTTTTGGGGCTGGATGATAGCTGTCTGAAAGGATTGCCCTATTATCCATACGATATGGTACATTGGAACGACATTAAATAAAGACAAGATATGAGTTACTCGGTTTATTCTTATTTGACTGATGCCGATAAGGTAAAATCCGTTTACGGGGCTTGTGATAATTTGCTGATAACCCAACTGAAAATTGCGTTAAAGCAGGAACTTGATAGTCTGAACTATTATTTTAGTGACAGTCTAAATACGGATAAAGATGCTTATGCGGTATTAGCAGACATTGTGAACGGGGAAATCCGTTATCCCGAAATTGCTTTCATGTATGGGTATATATATGAAAAGATTTGCAACCATTACGGGACACAAATCTACCGTGCGGAAAACCTTTGGCAACTGGATAGTCAAAGTACATTCATCCCTATTCCTTTGAGCGGTGATTTTCCCTATATCATCAGCATACCCGTTTCAGATTTGGAGAGCAAGCGGACGGAATACACCTCGCTGAAAGAGGGTAACGGTATCGGAGATTATGACTATGAGCAGGAAATGGACGACCTGAATTTCATTTTCGATGAAGCCATTGAAGAGCAAAAAGACCTCGTGATTATGGTTTATTGATATGGTACACTGGTATGAGAATAAAATATGATGTTAACGAAGCGTGATAACGCCTACCAGCGTTCCACGCTATCCCATTATCGGTAATCCAAAATAAACAAATGTATGAAGATATATGATATAGATTGGCTGTTTTGGAGTATCGGCTTGGTAATTGGAATATTAATAATAGTATGTGGTTACTTTCTGCTTATCCAGCTTGAAAGCTAAAAAACAATTATGAGTAGCCTTGTCACAGTAAAGAGATTTGGAAAAGTTCTAATATGGGTATGGCACAGATATATAAAGAAAGCCGCCATTCCTTATGAAGAACTTGATTTCCATTATTCGGATTGGGTCTTTCTCTTGACAGGTCTTGTCTTTTTTGGAATTGTACCGGGTATCACCCTGCTTTATTTTGCATTTTGGAGAACATAATTCATCGAATATATGAGCAAAAGAATAGAAAAGACCGACAACTATTTTGAACGGGTGAAACAACGTGCCGACCGGACGAATTATAGGTATTACCTTTTTGACTACCTGTATTTCAAGGGAGAGGCTTGGGGTAGGAAGTGGGGACGGATGTCAGGCTTCACGCTGCTACTTGCGTATTGGTGGTGGTTGGTGGTTCTGCCCGGCGACATTCTTCTGCGCAACAGCGTATGGTCGCATTTACGTTTGGGTTATTTTATCGCAATGTTTTTGTTTTTTTGCATATTCATCCTTGTCCGATACCGGAAAGCCCGTGTGTCGGCACTGATGAGCCACTACCGCCGCTCCAAACGTATTGGCACAGCGCAGTTATTTTTCCTCTACCTGCTGCCCGTTGCGCTTTTCTTCTTGGAAGCATGGCTGTTCGACAAATTGGGCTGGGCGGATGGCTGGAAGTGGTAACGAATCGTATAATCATTCATATAGAAAACATCAGATATGGAACACCGGATTACATCACTGCTGCTATCCGCTCCCGAAGCGGGGCTGGAAGCGTCCTGCAAGGAGTTGGACAAGAAAGTAACGTGGCTGCTGCACAACAGCCGGAAAATGGACAACTACTTGGAACTTGAACCGTTCAGCAAAGACGGGCGGCTGTGCGGCTGCGTGTGCCACACGCTCCGAAGCCTGCCGGAAACGCCGACACTGGCGGCATATAAAGACTACAAGGCAATCATCATCCTGCTGGGAATGTCCACCACCCATTACGCCATACTGGACGAACTGGCGGAACAGCACCGTAAACGGGACGACATACCCGAACTGACCGCCTACTGCGATGCGCTCCACTGGATGCGACCGGGGCGGCAGTACCTATGCAACGTGTACAACACCGTGTGCCACGCTTTTCACCTATTACGAAGAAACCCGGTCAAGGACAACCGACTGCGGGTGACGGAAAAGGAACTGCGCCACGCCGAACGGATGCTACCCGAACTGGGCAGGCAGACTTTCATCGAAATGGTGCGTATGAAAGGCTACATGGTATATGATGCCGAGGAACTAGCGGAAAAATGCGGTATGGAATACGGCTCGTTCCGGCGGAAGGTAAAACAAATGACAGGGTACACCCCAAAGCAATGGGTAATCAAAGAGCGGGCAAAGGACGTGGAACACTATCTGACAAATACGAACCTCACGCTTACAGAAGTGGCGTTCACCACCGGGTTTGCATCGGCATCGAACTTGAATGATTTCTGCAAGACTTACCTCTTGGACACGCCGGGCGAGATACGCAAAAAAGCAAAGGAAACAAAAAAATGCACAGTTATAGGAATGTAATGTGCAATATCAAGAATAAAACAGATTTTTAATGACCATAACTTTGTGCTTCAAAAAAAGGCACAAAGTTATGGGACATCATATAAAACTGGAAACATACTTTGCCGGACTGCTGCAAAAAGTAGAATGGCAGATACAGGAATACGAGGACACCGCAATGGACACGCTGACACTGTGCCGCCTGTGCGTGGACTACCTGCAAGAGATACTGGGCGAACTCAAAGCCTTTATTGTCTCCTACCCGTTTGCCAGCCCGGAAGAAGAAATACATTTCTTCAAGGAACTAAAGCCGCTGATAGCAAGCAAAATCATCTATTACAACTCTGTTTACAAGATTGAGGTGCGTTTTCCCAGCGGTAGTGAGGAAGTGCAAAGGGACTACCTGCTGTCGGAAACCGACCGGATTTCAAAGTCGTTCCAGCGGAACTTGGCGTTCTACCAGTACCACCGCACGAAAGCCACTTACTTGGACGGGCAGTATTTCATGCGTGGAAAGCCTGACATGCAAATCATTGTGGACAGTTTCTATTACGAGACAGACCCACAGTTCAGCACCAGTTACGACTTCAAGGTAGCCAAGATTTTAGCCAACGAACTGCTGGAAATATACCTCACCAACCGCCTGCACGAACTGGAACGCCGGGAACAGCGCAAACAGGTGAAGAACGGCTTCATGGGTAAGATACTGCACTGGACTGGAACAAAACGGGCGTTGGTGGAACTTATCTACGCTTTGGACGCCTGCGGCTGTCTGAACAAGGGAACGGTTGATATAAAGGAGATTGTAGGCTATTTTGAGTATGTGTTCGACATAGACCTCGGCGACTTCTACCACACCTACATGGAACTCAAAGCCAAGACCAAAGACCGAACGGGCTTCCTCTCCACCCTGAAAGACAGGCTGCTGATGCGCATGAGGGAGCAGGATTAGAACAGGCGTACTTTAACAAAATTTATTTCGCCACAGGTGGGTACATCTGTGGCGTTTTATTTTTCAGGACACCCGAACTTTGCGGCAAATCAATTAGTTACCATTATGGAAATAATAACATTTGAGTCCAAAGCCTATAAGGAACTGGACAACAAGATTACTGCTATTGCCGATTACATCTTCAATCATGCGGAAATGGCAAAGCAAAGTGAAGAAGATATGTGGGTGGACAGCTACGAGGTCTGCACGTTCCTGAAAATAAGCGAAAAGACCCTGCAACGCCTGCGGGTGTCGGGGACTATCGCCTATTCCAACATCAGGGGACGCTACTTCTACAAGGTCAGCGAGATACGCCGGATGCTGGAAGAACGCCTGATAAGGAGCAACAAGGAGAACATCGACAACCTGATAACCAACCACCAACTGTATGCTAAGGAAAGAGGAAATCTTAGAAAGAACAAGTAACGGGCTGGCGATATTCAAACACTACCTGCCCGGAAACTGGCGCATAGGTCGCAACTTCCTTAACCCGCTGTACGAGGACAGCAAGGCTTCCTGCAACATCTACTTCGACCGCCGGAGCAGCATCTACAAGATGAAAGACTTCGGCAACGACAGTTACAGCGGCGACTGTTTCTTCCTCGTGGGGCAGTTAAAGGGGCTGGACTGCAACCGGGCGGCTGACTTCGTGGAGATACTGGAAATCATCGACCGGGATTTAGGCTTGGGGCTGGCTTCCGGTACTCCTGTTTCCATTCCTCCGGCAACCGTCCACCGGACAGTATCGGACAAAACCGAAGAAACACCCGAAAAGCCCGTCAAGCCCTACCAGTTCCGGGAACAGAAGTTTCCACTTGCCGAACTGGTGTACTGGCAACAGTACGGCATGACGCCCGAACTGCTGGAACGTTCCAAGGTCTGTTCGCCCCGGGAGTATCACAGCGAAACGGTAGAGGGCAAACCGTACACCTACACTTCATCGGTGGCAGAACCCATGTACGGCTACAAGGGCAAACAGCATATCAAGCTGTACCGCCCGTTCTCCACGCCCCGCTTCCTCTACGGCGGCAGCTTCGGCGAAAACTACTGCTTCGGGCTGGAGCAACTGCCAGCAAAAGGCGACACGCTCTTCATCACGGGCGGCGAGAAAGACGTGCTTTCGCTGGCGGCACACGGTTTTCACGCTATCTGCTTCAACAGTGAAACGGTGACTATACCGCCCACGCTGGTATATCGGCTGACGTTCCGATTCAAGCACATCGTCCTGCTCTTTGACATGGACAAGACGGGCAGGGAAAGTTCATGCAAGCAGGAAAAACTGTTGGAAGAATTTGGAGTGAAACGCCTGCTCCTGCCGCTTCCGGGTACGAAAGAGGAAAAGGACATTTCCGACTACTTCAAAGCCGGGAACACCCGTGAAGATTTCCTGAAACTGTTTATCGAATTTTTAGACAACCTGTATAGCGACACATTGATTATGCTAAAATCATGCGAGATAGATTTCAACAACCCGCCCGCCAAAGCGCAAGAGATTATTTCGGCGGGTGACGTTCCGTTAGGAACACAAGGCAACCTGTTCGGCATCACCGGGGGCGAGGGAACGGGCAAGAGCAATTATGTAGCCGCAATCGTGGCGGGCTGCATTTGCTCGGCTGGTGCGGAAGTAGATACGCTGGGAATACAGATAACCGCCAACGGCAGACATAAGGCGGTCTTGCTCTATGACACCGAACAGTCGGAAGTGCAACTGTTCAAGAATGTAAGCAACCTGCTGGCACGAGCCAAACAGCCGGACAAACCCGATGAACTGAAAGCGTTCTGCCTGACGGGTATGTCACGCAAAGAACGCCTGAACGCCATTGTGCAGAGCATGGATAAGTTCTACTACCAGTACGGCGGCATCCAGTTGGTCGTCATTGACGGCATCGCCGACCTTGTAAAGAGTGCCAACGATGAAGCGGAAAGCGTGGCGGTGATAGATGAACTTTACCGACTGGCAGGTATCTATAACACGTGTATTCTTTGTGTGCTGCACTTTGTCCCTAACGGATTAAAGTTACGTGGGCATTTGGGCAGCGAACTGCAACGCAAGGCGGCTACTATCCTGTCGATAGAGAAAGACGAAGAACCCACACAATCGGTGGTCAAAGCCCTGAAAGTGCGTGACGGTAGCCCGCTGGACGTGCCGCTGATGCTCTTTGCGTGGGACAAGGAAGCCGGGATGCACGTGTACAAGGGTGAAAAGCCCCGTGAGGAAAAGGAGAAGCGCAAGGAAAGGGAACTGGTGAATGTCGCACGTGACATCTTCGGGCGGCAGACACGCATCACCTACATAGACCTTTGCGAGCAGTTGCAGCAGGTCTTGGACATCAAGGAGCGTACCGCAAAGAGCTATATTCGCTTCATGCGGGAAAGAGACATCATCACCAAAGACACGACAAATCAAAGCTATTTTGTCATAGGTTCATATAATCTTCAAAGGAACACAAGTTGTCCATAAGCGTATGGATGAAACTTGTGTAATTCATGTGCTTGTGTCCTGCCCTGTTGTGATAACACGGCAGGATTTCTACTATTCACAAGGTTATTCCAGTGATTTTTACTACTTTTGCAAAAGTAACATAAGAGAATAACGGCGATTGAACAGTTTCGGCTGCGATTTCGTCTTTATATATAACATATACGTTCGCCGAACGTCCCAAAGTA
>NZ_QUEM01000051.1:10374-10605 GCF_003477995.1 Bacteroides sp. OF04-15BH | reverse complement strand
TCAAACACGGCTTTCAGGAAGTTCAAGAACGTGCTTTTGCCTGTGTTGCGTTCTTCTGAAACAAGTAGGACAATAGGCAGCTTCTGTGTCGGCTGTAGATACAGCAGTTGCATATAGTCCATACCCAGCTCGTATTGTTCCCCGAAGATGTGCCGCATCAAGGATTGGATGTGGGAGAAGTCCCCCTGCTGCGGTTTATGCTCTATAGGCTCGTAAAGGTTCAGAAATCCC
>NZ_QUEM01000051.1:0-10322 GCF_003477995.1 Bacteroides sp. OF04-15BH | reverse complement strand
TTGGGAACGGTGCAAAAGCCGTCATACTTGGGGACGGTGGCAAGATAATTCTTTCCATAGTCCTGCCGTAATGTGCTGTTGTTCCATACGACACGTTTCTTCTCATAACCGCCATTGGCGCATGGCTGATTGACCACCTTGTACAAAGTTGTTCCTACGCGCATATATTCTTCCTCCTTCATAGGCTTAGATTAAAGGATTGTGTTCACCTAAAATTCTCTGAATGTCGGATTGTCGGTATCTGACCTTGTTTCCAACCTTTACAGGCTTCAGATAGTTTTTCTTAGACCAGTGCCAGAGTGTGGTATCACAAACACCGCACATCTTTTTCACTTCCTCTTTGGTTAGATACTTCTCCTTTCTTGCTTCCGCAATGGCGGTAGAAAGTTCATGCTTCGCACGGCTGATTAACTGGTTGGAGAATAATAGCAAATCTTCTCCTGTTACTTCCAACTTGATGTTGCCGTTTCCGTTTTGGATAATTGCCAATATGTCTGTCATAGGCTTCTTGAAACTGCCGGTTGTAAGACTTCCCGTTTCGGCAGTATTATAAACGAAAAGCCACTACCCCGATTAGGATAGTGGCGCAAATATATAATGAAAATCAATCGTAAAACAATGATATTCAATTCGTTAAATTCGTAAAAACGAAAAGCGAATTAAACGAACTTCAATTGGATAGATAGGCTTTCAATTCCTCGATGGCTTCATGGTCTTCACCAATGTCTTTTACCAGTTTCTTGCTGTTTCCAAACGGAGAAGTGAGATTTCTGTATGCTTTCTGGATGCCTCTTTCGTGGACGATTTCTTGTTCCTTGAACTGCTCGTGCAGTGCATTTCTGAAAGTCTTGATGGGACACTTCCGCATGAAGCGGTATTCCACCAGTGCGATAAACAGCCGTGCTATATCTGTTTCCGTAGCATGGGTTTTCAATCGTGTGCCAATTCTTTCAATCAGTATGTCATGCCTTTCTATCAGAAGTTCTGGCAACGTGCGTGTGTCGGCTTTGCGTCCTGCGGTCTTTGGCTGTTCTTCCTGCAGCATATCTGTTTCTTCCTCGTCCATGTCTTCATCTTCTTCTATTGCCCATTCCACAAGAGAGTTTTCCTCAATGGCTTTCTGTTGCTTCCTGAACACTTGCCAATCCTCTTTGGTTCTCATGCCATTGGCGATGCTTTTTCTGATAATGAATTTGACCATGCCGGAAACAAGCCATTTGTATAAGGTGGGAATATCCTTTCTTTTGGTCAGTTCCTCACCCTGTTCCACCATGCACTCATAGCTTCGTCCGTAATAGAGCCATGCAAGCATGGCAGGAACAATGCTTCTCTTGTTCGGGGTATGAAACTCATTTACTATCTTCTCAGCAAGGTCTGATTGTAAAAGAACATTTTCCAGTTCCTCGAAATCAGGGTTTCTATCATCACCTATTCTCTTGCGTGCTGCTTCTTTATATTTCGGAACAAGCCTTACAGCCGTATTGAAAATATTGAAGAATCCTTTGAACTTCTTGTCGTTCATTTCTTCTACGAAATCGGCATATTCATCCGGATGGCTGTCGAGCCATTCCTTTATCAGTCTTTTGAAATTATCATATTCCTGTTGTCCCATACAAGTATCAGTCTAATAGTTTTACAAGGTCTTTCTTCATTTCTTCGTCAATATCCCTGTATCGTCTGAAAGCTTTACTTCCCTCCTTGTGTCCCGACAGTGCGGAAACGAGGTTCGGGTCTTTCACTTTTTTATAGATATTGCCGATAAATGTACGTCTTGCCAGATGGCTACTTGCCACTTCATAAATTGGTCGTTTGATTTCGTTGTGCGTCAACGGATCTAAGATTGTTACGATGCGGTCAACTCCAGCCAACTTGAATATCTTTTTTATGGCGTCATTGTACTTTTGTTCGGATATGAATGGCAACAGTTTCCCCTCATATTCTTTGTAGCGTTCAAGGATTTCTTTCGCTTTGTCGTTAAGTGGAACACGTACCGTAACCGGATTCCCCTCTTTGGTTTTCTTGGGAATATATTCTATGGCTTCATTGACCACATTTAGTTTGGTCATTCGGTACAAGTCGCTCACTCTGCATCCTATCAGTGTCTGAAATATGAATATATCTCTCTGTATTGCCAGTTGTGGGGTAGCTGAAAGGTCGGCATTGAAAATTCTATCTCTCTCTTCAAGTGTTATATAATAAGGTGTACCGTATGTACATTCTTCTATCGGGAATTTGTCGAAAGGTCTGTTTGTGGTACGCTTGTTATCGAAGCACCACAGGAAGAATGTACGTATTCTTGAAAAACAGTCTATCAGCGTGTTCTTGCTTCTGGGCTGTGGTGTCCTCTTTTCGGGAATGGCTTCATAAATGCTCGGGTAAAGTTCATAATACTGGTATTCGTTCTGAAAGAAATCCCACATATCCCGAAGCGTGTCAGGTGTTACCAAATCCACGTCAAGGATAAAGCCCTTTTGTCCTCTCTTCGTTGCCTTTACATATAGTTCATAACGTGCTAACGCACGTTGTACTACTCGAAAGTTCTTGATGCGAACTTCTGATAATTTATGCTTGACAAGAAATTCGGCAAACAAATCCAGCAAGGTGGGTTTGGTTTCCGCTGCAATCTCTTCTTCTGTTTTATATCTGTTTGGATGATGATATTTGTCTATGAGTGTGCTTAGCCATTCGCTGTCAGCTTCCGGTGTGTACTCTTGACTTATCAGGTTGATGATGTTCTGTACTTCGTTGTTCAGTGCCAGTTTCTTTTCTTCATGAACAAGGGCTACTCTGTCTTTATACCCTTGCTTCTCGCTACTCCAGTGATTTGGGTTAATTGTCAGCTCACTGGCAGCTTTAATGTCCTTTTTACCATCTCTTAATCGGAAATAGATTGTAGCTACACTATTGGTGTCGTTTTTACTTGCGGATTTTCGGATAAAGGCTGTTGCTTTCATAATCGGGATTTTTAGTAACGGTACAAATATATAAATTGTTCCCAAATTGTTCCCAATCATCCCGAATTTATTTCAATCCGATTAAATAGGATTAACTAAGTGTGTGTTTGTAATATATTGAATATTAGTGTATAATGCTTTATTTTTCTTTGATTTTCTATTTAATAGGATTGTTCCCAATTTATATATTTCAAATGCGGGTCTGGGTACTAGAAAGAAGCCCGATAATTGAATGCTCAATTATCGGGCTTCTTTCTGTTTTTAAGTTTTTGTTTTAGGATTCGTCGTGTGTGATTTCACCGGCCAGATCAGAATCCATGAGCTTGCGTATTTCTTCCAAAGGCAGGTCGTGTCCGAGCAGGAACATCAGTTTGGTGATGGCACATTCCGGCGTGCAGTCATAACCGCTTACAACTCCGGCCTGCAACAACTGCAGTCCGGTGCCATAACGGTGCATTTCTACCGCTCCATGCTGGCACTGGGTGATATTGACAATGAGAATGCCACGTTCTGAAGCCTGCTTCAGATGCCGTGTCAGCCACTCTTTCTGTGGGGCATTTCCGGAACCGAAGGTGCGCAGCACTACCGCCTTCAGGCCCGGCACCTGCAATACAGAGGCTACGATGCTTTCTTTGATGCCGGGAAAAAGCGAAAGCATCACCACATTATTATTAAAAAGGAAATGCGGCTTCATGGGGAGTTGCGGATTGTTTCTCCGGATGAGGTGTTCGTTGAAGCGGATGTGAATGCCAACCGTTGCCAGAGGGGGATAATTAAACGACCGGAAGGCATTGAAATTTTCGGCATTCACTTTGGTGGTACGGTTACCGCGCAACAGTTCGTTTTCAAAAAAGATGCACACCTCGGGCACCATCGGCTGGCCGTCGTTGCGCCGTGCGGCGGCAATCTCTATGGCCGTAATCAGATTTTCCTTACCGTCGGTGCGCAGCATGCCAATAGGCAGCTGGGAACCGGTAAGAATCACCGGTTTGGACAGGTTTTCCAGCATGAAACTTAATGCGGAAGCCGTGTAGGCCATGGTATCTGTACCATGTAGAATGACGAAACCGTCGTATTCTTCGTATTTCTCCATGATGATCCGTACGATTTTGACCCACAATTCCGGTTCCATATCCGAGGAGTCGATTGCCGGTTGGAAGGAGTAGGTGTCAATCCGGAAATTGAAGCGTTTCAGTTCGGGTACCTGCTTCAGCAGTTCGTCGAACTTGAAGCTTTCCAGGGCACCCGTTTCCGGATTCTCGATCATTCCGATGGTTCCTCCTGTATAGATGAGCAATACCGAAGGCTTATTCTCTTTTGTCATAATCAAAATGTTACTGTTTCTGCTCGCAAATATACGAAAAACATGAATATAAGCATACAAAAAGAGCCTTATCACTCCCGAAATATGGAAAATGGTAAGGCTCTTCTTTTCTTTATAGGTCGTGATTCCTATCTGTTCTTATTGGTTCACGATGAACTTCTGACCGTTGCGGATGTAAACACCCTTTGTCGGTTTGCTTACCTCGCGACCGCTCAAGTCATAAATCTTTCCGTTGCCCTGAGAGGCTGTATCTTCAGGAGAGAGGATACCGGTAACCGGAGGCAGTTCGTCGAAAACGAGTGCTTTCTTGACAGACTGGCCGTTTTGAGGCAGGTAAACGCTGTAGCCCTTCAGAGGTGAGCCGGCTGTGACCGGAGCCATGCAGGCTTCTTCGTCACTGATGCTCAGAGTCATGCTCTGTGCCGGTGCCAGAATCTTTCCGCTGGTGGTGCTTTTAAGCAAGTTGGTGCCCGGAGTGATTACCTGATCGGTACCGGTTGTCGGAGACATTTCATAGTTTCCGGCATTGTTGGCAACCAGTAACACCGGAGTGTTTGCCGGCAGAATCTTGCCTTCCAGACGAGACAGGGTTACTTCCTGATCGGTGCTTGCAGTAGCGGCATAAACCCATACATTCTGCGGAACGATAGTGGCAACCGGCGCGCTGAAGGCACCTACTGCATAGCCATTGGCTGTCAGTTCGAGAGAGGCGGCAGGAATCATCTTCCAGAGTTTGCCAGTCTGGCTTGGGTCTTCTGCTTCCTTCAGATACGCTCCCTGATGGTTCAGGAATCGCATGACGGAATTGCCGCCGTTTATGCGGTACATTACCCATGAAGGGAGCACCTCGGTGGTCTGTGTCTTTACATAAATACCAAAGTCCTTGTGATCCTGACTGTAGTCAAACTGGTTGATGAGCGCTTCGTGCGTTTTATCGTTCTGCCAGTTTACGGATCCCTTGTCATTCTTCTTGTTTACCAGAGCATATCTTCCGGCCACTTCAGGACTTTCCTGCAAGCTCCACAGAGCCTCGTCGCCGGCTGCTCCTGTCATGCCTTTCATCCATACCAGCTCTTCGCCGTCGGCATCACCCAGCTGCATGCGCAAACCGCTCTGTCCGTCTGTGGTCTGGATGCGGAACCATCCGTTGCCCTCTACATCCGCAGGAGCGGCACTTTCTGCTACCTTGTAGATTTTAATAGGGTGTCCGTCGCTCCATACCACCGGATAACCCGGTTCGCCATTGATATATTTGCCGTTGGCAGCAGACTTGATGTTCCAGGCCATGCTCACCTGAGCTGAGGCTTCCAGAGTAAACTTGCTGTTGTCGGCATTCTCGGTAGGCGCATAAGCACCGCTTGCTACATTGTTCGGGATGTATTTCTTTGCCGTTACGTTCTTGAAAGAAAGTCCCTGAGCATTCTTTTCCACCTGGAATACATACTTGTCCGGAAAGGCCGACTTCATGTCAGTCAGTTCGGTCTGATAGTATCCGGCCAGAAAAGTCAGAAACTTGGTATCATCCTGATAATACAGGTATCCCTGTCTGTTTGCATTACCGGTATTTACATTCTGCAACACCACATAGTCACCGTCGGCTATCTGGTTCGGGTCCGTCACAAGACCCTGCTTGTAAAAAACCAAGGTGGCCTCTTCGTCCATTGGTGCTTCCGGAGCCTGGTCAATCTTGAAGATGTAGCTTTCGCCTTCGGTCTTGTTTCCTTTGCTGATGGCATTGTTTTCGATGCTCCAGAAATTGTTTCCGGCGCTTCCTGCGCACTGGATAAAGAACAGACCGCCCAGTTCCTGCATCTTGAAGGTGTTCCAGTTGTCATCGTATGCCGTACCGAACTGTCCCATTTCATTCAGGTTGCGGTTGTCGGCGGCACTGACAATCTTGTAACGTCCGGTTGCCGGTACCAGGGTAAAGGTCCAGCTTTGTGTGTTCTGCGGGTCTTTTTCCTTTTTCGCTTCGAACTTCGGATTATTGTTGCCGGTATTGTTGGTCAGATAGCTTCCGTCCGTAGGATTGATGATGTGGTAGCTTCCTCCGCTGACAATTACCGGATAAGTGATTGCCTCCTCGTCGAGTGGCACCAGTTCGAAGATGAAGTTCTCCGGATTGTAGGCAGAAACGCTTCCGGTGCTGACGCGTGTTGCATTGGCTGTCCAGTATTTGTCGCCGGCACTTCCTGCATTCTGGATGGCATACTTGCCGTTCAGACGTGTGATGTTATAGCTGTGCCATGCAGATTCGTACGGATTGGTGGTTTCGTTTACGGTGAATTCACCCTTCTCGTTCAGGTAACGGTTGTCCTGAGCATTGACGATTTTATAACGGTTTGTACTGTAGTCCATGCTGATGACCCACTCCTGTCTCTGCGGATTGATGTCATCCTCGTTGGCTACGAAAGTAGGATACTTGCTACCGCTTACGTTGGTCAGGAACTTGCCGTTATACTTGATGTAGTATTTGCCGTCGTTCAGCAATACAGCCGGGAAGTTCTCCCAACCATCAGTATAGTGTTTCTTATACTCGGCAATGAGCAGGTTGGTGTATTGCTTCATAAATGGAGCTACCACTTCTGCAGCTACAGTCGGATTCGGGCTTTTGATAGATCCCTCGAAATCGCGTGAGCGGATGGCTTTCTGCTCAGCCTCCAGCTGTACCATTTCTTTATAAGTATTGATGAACTCTTCAGGCTTGTTGTCGGCAATGCTGGCATAGAGAGAACACATTTTCTGGCCGCGTTCACCCATAAGCTTCATAACCTGGAACCAGGCTACCAGCTCCTTTGCCAAAGGATCATTCTCCTGAACCTGTGGATCGAGCAGTTCGTTGCAAGAATTTACAAACTCGTCGAACATCGGTTTGATGGCGTCAAAGGCTTCTTTGTTGAATCCGTTGGCAGTTGCTTCCTGGAACACCTTAATCGCTTCGGCAAAGCGTTTGGATTCACCTTCGCGGCGCAGTCCGTGATAAGTGCTTCCCAAGTCGATATTATTCTCGCAGAACACCTTGAAGGCAGCTGCATGATCCGGCATCAGATACTTGATGGCGCGTTCCCAAGAAGCGTTCTCATCATAGTTTTCCATGTTCCAGGTGTAGTCGGCAATGCTATAAAGTGAAACTTTTGAAGCTTCGGCATACTCGCTCGGGTTGGCGGTGAATCCGCTCAGCTGCTCGGCGATGTTCTTGTCATTGCCGTAGGTCGGTCCCATCAGCATGCGGTCGATACAGTAGTCGTTGGTCGGATAGTTCAGCCAGATATAAGCATTGCGCTGAATCTGTGCATTGATCCAGTCCATATCGCTCTTGTTGATCATATCCACCACTGAGTTTCCGGTCCACATGATGCGCGCATCCTTGTCCGATTTGCTGCCCAGAATATTCAGATAATCGCCGCTGCTCCAACTGCGGTTATACTGAGTGGGGCAGAAGATCAACGGAGGCAGTTCCGGATGTGCTTTGATAAAGTTTTCGGTTACATAGTTAATCAGATTGGCCTGATTGGTCGGGTCTGTGCCTTCGCCGCCGATATCATCGAAAAAGAGTGAGAAGGCGCGTACTCCCATCTCATACATCAGTTCCAGTTTCTTGACTACGTTCTGGCGGTCGGTATCGTTCCATTTGATGTCGTTACCCGGGTGCAGGGCCCATACGAACTGAACCTTGTTTTCGTGAGCCGACTGGATCAGTTCTTTCAGAACGGCAGCTTCGGCAGCTGGATAAGGTTCGCGCCATTTTGCCCGGTGGTACGGGTCGTCTTTCGGACCGTAGATATACACATTCATCTTGTTCTCGCCGTAGAACTCAAACTGGCGTTTCCGGTCGGTTGTGCTCCAGGGATTTCCATAGAAACCTTCAACAACGCCTCGGTCGATGACGTCCGGATAGTCGGTTACGGTTGCCTGCATCACTTCCGGCTGCGAAGCAATCTGCAGGAATGTCTGCACGCCATAGAATGTTCCCGATTCATCATTACCGGCAATAATCACTTTGTCGCCTTCTACTTTCAGATAATATCCTTCCTTTTTGTTCGGGATATTGGTTTCATAGGCTTTGACGGCTGCGTCGCCACGCTCACCGATGATAATGTTTACATTTGTACCATTTCCGGTTTTGAGTTTGTTCTTCAGCACTCTCACCGCATCCGCATCGGCATCTTGCTCTCCGGTCAGTGTATAACTGAATCCCTGATCAAAAGCCTTGCTTCCCCAAGATATGTTTTGGGGGAGGGGAGACACTGTCACTTGCTGCGCCTGCATGCTGCCGATGCTGCATGTCCAGGCCAGCGCCATTAAGGGTAATAGTTTCATTTTCATAAGGTAATTGGTATAAAATAAAATTTGCCTTGCAAAGACAAAAATAAAGAAAGAAAAGATAAATAATCTGTGTGTTTTAGTTATTTAACAAAAAACACGCAGATGTAACTACCTGAAATATATGGATTACGCTTTCTTCATTGGAGTAAATCCCTGTATCGTCAAAATTTCCTTATGATAGATACAGAGTAGGTTTTCGATATCTAATGCAGAGAGTTCGGCAAATTCCTTTTTTGCTTCAATGAATTTCTGGCGCAGGATGGCTGGTCGGTCTGCTTCTTTTATCCGGCTGAATTTATCGCCAAGTATTGCTTCCGCACTTTTAATGAGCTTTCTGTGAACGTAGACATAGTGTTGCGGTTTGATTTGGGGAGAGTAGCTCCAGCCCAGACGGATGCAGGCATCATAAAGTGTGCTGTTTCCGATACCCTTTACTGTTCCGATAATGCCTTTTAATTTGTCATATAAATACTCAAACTCTTTATTGATGTGAGAAGAGTAGGGATACAGACTTTTTGCGTCCATCAGTTTTTCTGTGGCTGTATTCACGGCTTCATTTGATATGCAATACTGATGCCTGTTTCTGTTACAGATACATCGTGAGATTATCTCTTTGATTCCCTGTTCTTTCATTTCCAGAACTCCATTTAGGTCATAGTGCATAAATCGGCAGAGATCTTTGTCGTTGGGATTAATTGCACGTTTCGCTTCATAAGCTTCTTCCGAGCATGTTTCCTGATAGTTTTTAATAATGTCGGTTAATGATTTTAGGTTTTCAGTTGAATCTTTCGTACATTTCTTCAATGTTTTTTCGTTTCTTACGCACGGCATAATTTATCTTTTTATGAGTTATTGTGAAAAAAGGGGAAGATCTTTCGATCATCCCCTTTTTTATGATATAAAGTTACTTCTTACCAGATACCGTTGCCTTCATTGCCCCAGATATCGTGCTTTCCTTCTTCGTTGCTGAGTGCCTGACTGGTATCACCTTCAATGGTTCCTCCCATATTAAAATTGCTTGCTTGAAGCAACGCTGATTCACTGATCAGTTTTACGCTCTTTAAATTTGGTTTTTGATATATCTTTTTCATATTCTTTTGGTTTTTCTTGATACGTTATTTGATGAACAATACTTTTTTGCCGCTCTTGGTTACATAGATACCTTTAGTTGGGTTCAATATGCGGCGACCCTGCAAGTCGTAATACTCTTCTTTCTCTGTTTCTGTAACGGTGTTCTCAATACCGGTAGTTCCATCACCTTCTGTTGAGAATCCAAAGCCTCTGACTGCTTGAATTGCAGGAGTTGATTCAATATAGGCCTTGTTCTGAGCGAGTGTTCCACCTTCTGTTGTTTTATAGAAGCCAACAATGTTGCTTGCATCTTTTGCTAAGATATAATCTTCAGTAGTGATTTCGATTGACATAAGGCTTCCTTTTAAATCTTTAAGAATAGGCTCTTCCTGATTTTCGTAATCAATGGTCAGTGAGTATATTCCCTTTGGACCTTCAATGACAACAGGAGTATTTGCAGGAACGGAGCCATTTTGAATCTCTTCCAACATGAATTTGGACTTTGATGTTTGAAGCAGATACGGTGTATTCTTCTCCGGGAAGGATGGACAGATTTTCTGTACTGATAACATTACCCTTAGTGTCCACCTTCTTGATGGTTACAGTGTAAGGAGCTTTATATCCTTCGGCATTATAAACCATAACAA
>NZ_QUEM01000050.1 GCF_003477995.1 Bacteroides sp. OF04-15BH | reverse complement strand
AAAAAAAATATTTTATAATAGTGTTGCGGAATTAAGGATAATAATATGATAAACTTACAGAAAGGACAAAGAATTGAAATAGGTTTAAAGAATGTAGGAGTAGGCCTTGGTTGGGATCCAAATGAAAGTACTGGTTTTGAATTTGACCTTGATGCGTCTGCATTTATGCTTGCATCTGATGGTAAGTTACCACAGGATGAATATTTTGTGTTCTATAACAATACAGTTTCACCAGATGGTGCTGTAGAATCTTCAGGAGATGACCGTTCAGGCGGCAACAGCGATAGTGGAGATGATGAAACACTTACAGTGGATTTAAATAAGGTAAATCCTCAAGTAACAGAAATTGTGTTTACTGTAACGATACATGAAGCTGATGTCCGCAAACAAAACTTCGGACAAGTACGTAATTCATATATTAGAATTTTTAATTCAGTAACTAATGAAGTAATAGCAAAGTATGAACTTGATGAAGACTTTAGTATAGAGACAGCAGTAGAGTTCGGAAGGCTATATAAACATAATGGAGAGTGGAAATTTGAAGCTGTAGGAAAGGGATTTAAAGGTGGATTACAATACTTTGTAAATAAATATGTAAGATAAGATGGCAATAAATTTAATAAAAGGAGAGAATAGAAAGTTAGAGTTGAATAAATTCAAAGTTGGTTTAGGTTGGGATGTAAATGAAGATGCCTCTCAATGTGGCTTTGATTTAGATGTGGCTGCTTTCTTAATTGGTGCAAACAAGAAAACTATATCTGATGATTATCTAGTGTTTTATAACTCCGAGAAGAGAGTAAGACCTAATGATTTGTCAACTATAGTATCTTCATCGCTTTGGTCCAACAATGATAAATTAAGAAAAGAGTCAAGACCTGTTGATCCTGACCTGTCTGTTATTGGCTCAATAGATGACGAAGATGGACTCACATCAGAAGATGGTGATGACGAAATCATGGATATTGACTTGGATAAAGTAAATCCAGAGGTTCAGGAAATAATCATAACCGTTAGTATTTATGATTATATCAATAGAAAACAGAATTTCGGGCAAGTAGAAAGAGCATATGTTCGATTATATAAGCAAGGAAATGATGCTGAAGGAAAGGAAGACTATAGATATGATTTAACTGAAGACTTCTCGACTTGTGCTTCTGTAGAATTTTGTCGTATATATCGTAGAAATGGAGAATGGAAAATTCAAGCATCAGGTATCGGACATAAAGGCGGACTTGAAGAGTTAGTATCAAAGTTCATGTAAAAATAACTTTAATATAATTGTGTAAATGGCTATAATATTAGAGAAAACCGGAGACAAACACCGTATAGATTTAAGGAAACAAAATGAACCAATAAAGGGAGAAATAAAGATAAACTTGAATTGGAACGCAACATCAGGGAAAGGAATAGACCTTGATTTAGGTTGTTTCTATGAACTTAAGAATGGTAAGAAAAGGCTAATTGATGGTCTCCAGTTTTCTCATGGCCGTGGAGGAACTAGAGATAATGTAACAAACCAGGGTTGTTATACACAAGCACCCTATATTTGGCATAAAGGAGATGATAGGGATGGAAGTTCCGACACCGGTGAAACAATTCTGATTAACCCGGAAGGATTATCACAAATAAAAAGAGTTATAGTTTATGCTTTTATTTTTGAAGGTGTTGCCCGATGGTCCGAAACAGATGCCCAGGTTCAAATAATTATACCAGGGCATGAGGATATTTTAGTCAAATTAGGAGATTTAACATCAAATCTTAGATTTTGCGCATTAGCATCAATAGAGAATGAAGGAATAAACAATATAGAAATAAAAAAACTCATGACATTTCACAATAGTCATTCAGATTGTGATAAATGTTATGAATGGGGATTCAAGTATAATATAGGTAGCAAATGACATTGCAACATTGCAAGAGAATGCTAACTGATAATCTTCTTATTTTTATAATGTTGCATTTTTCCATAAAGCTCTGATTATCATTATAAATTTGCTTTGTAAAACTTTAAAATTATTAGTTATGATTAATCTTGAAAAAGGACAAAGAGTAAATGTTGAGATTCCCAAATTTACTATTGGCTTGGGCTGGGATACCAATGAATCCAGTACCGGCACAGATTTTGACTTAGATGCGTCTGCATTCATTTTAGGAGAAAACAAGAAATTATTGTCTGATGACTATTTTGTATTCTACAATAATCTTAAATCTCCAGATGGCGCAGTAGAACACACAGGAGATAACCTTACAGGAGAAGGTGAAGGTGATGATGAAAGCATCCGGGTTGATCTATCTAAGATAACATCAGAGGCTTGTGAGATTTGCTTCGTAGTGACGATCCATAAGGCAGATGAAAGAAAACAGAACTTCGGTCAGGTTCACAATTCTTTTATCAGAATTTATAACACCGACACTAATGAGGAAATATTAAAATACGAGTTAGAAGAAGATTTCAGCATCGAGACGGCTGTAGAATTTGGACGTTTGTATAAACGCAATGGCCAGTGGAAATTTGAAGCTATCGGTGTAGGTCAGAAACAGGATTTGGCAGAATATTTGAACAAATATCAATAATCTATTGAATATGGCTATTGAATTAAGGAAACTCGAAAAAGGGCAGAGAATCAACCTTGAAAAATCCAATGGAGCCAAGTTAGTAAACTTTTGTGTAGGCTGTAATTGGGGAGCTGTCGTAAAAAGTACATTTTTCGGGCTGAGTTCAAAGGTTCTGGATGTAGACTTAGACCTCAGTTGTTTAATGTTTGATGAAAATGGTCAACCTGTCGATCATATATGGTCACCATTATATCGCTTCGGTGACAAGAATATTGGTTTACCTAATGGCAAAACTGATTCAAGAGATGGTGCCTTGCACCATACCGGTGACGATACTGAAGGAGACCAAAATGGTGATGACGGCCTTGATAATGAGATTATCACAGTCGATTTATCAAGAGTAAATAACAATATAAACCAGATTGTATTCTTCCTCAATATATATAATACCCAAGAGTTTCAGGGAGACTTCTCTGATATTCCTTATGCCTCAATAAGAATGTATGAAGGTACACCAACAAAGGTAAATTCAGTTTTCGCACAATATGATGTAGCAACTCAGACGACTTGTAGAGGTATGAGAGGTCTGGTTATGGGTAAATTATACAAACGTAATGGAGATTGGAAATTTGCAGCTATAGGGGATGCCTTTGAAGACAGATCAATAGTAAACACTATAGCAAGAGTAATGAAAAACTATTCAAAATAAGAGATATGGCTATAAGACTTGAAAAAGGACAAAGAATAAACCTGGAAAAAGATTCTGGGACTAAACTTACAAATTTCTGTGTAGGTTGTAACTGGGGAGCTATTGAAACCCAGGAAATGAAGGAAGTCGTTGTAAGTGAGGGCTTCTTAGGGTTTGGAAGAAAGACTGAGATGCGTCCAGTAAAAAAAGAAATTGATGTAGATGTGGATTTGAGTTGCGTTATGCTTGACGCAAATGGTCAACTCGTTGATACATTATATTCACCAATGTATAAAAAAGAGTTCTTCACATCTGTAGGACTACCTATTGGAAAAGATTGGTCTAATGACAAATCTATGTTCCATACTCCTGACGATATAGAAGGAGATAAGGGAGGTGATGACGGACTTGACAACGAAATCATTACTGTTGATTTGTTAAAAGTTAATCCTCAGATTGAGCAGATTTTCTTTTTCCTTAATATTTATTCTCCTAAAAATATAGACTTCCTTCAAATTCCTTATGCGGCCATAAGAATGTATGAAGGTACACCAACAAAGGTAAATTCAGTTTTCGCAAAATATGATGTAGCTAAAACCCCTCAATTTGCAGGAACTGATGCTCTTATAATGGGAAAACTTTATAGGCGCAATGGAGAATGGAAGTTTGCGGCAATAGGAGATGCCTTCAAAGAGAATAATGATTTAAGACAAACAGTTAAAAGAATTATCAATCACTATTCAAAATAATAAATAATGAGAAGATTACCTGTTTATTTACTTTTGGACTGCTCTGGATCTATGTACGGAGAGCCGATTGAAGCAGTTAAAAATGGAGTACAGGTTCTGGTTTCAACATTGAGACAAGATCCGTATGCTCTGGAAACGGCATATTTAAGTATAATTACTTTCGATAGTAGCGCAAAACAAGTGACACCACTAACTGAGCTGTCATCATTCCAACAGCCTACAATAGAAGCTAATGGTTGCACAGCCTTAGGAGAAGCATTAACTCTATTGGCAAAAAGAGTTGATCAGGAAGTAACAAAAACTACAGCTGAGCAGAAGGGCGACTGGAAGCCGCTTGTTTTCATTATGACTGACGGTGTTCCTACAGATGACTTAAATAAAGGTTTGGCAGAATTTAAGAAGCGTAAGTTCGGTATGGTAGTAGCATGTGCTGCAGGTCAAGGTGCTGACACTAATGTATTGAAACAGATTACTGAAAGTGTTGTTCAACTTGATACAGCAGACAGTTCAACAATAAAATCATTCTTTAAGTGGGTATCGGCTTCTGTTAGTGCTGGAAGTATGAAAGTTGAAGATAGTGGTTCCGATGTTGGAACTATGAGTGAGTTGCCACCTCCACCTCCAGAAGTAAATATTGTAGTATAAAAAACATTCGTCTCGAATGAGTAGATGATTAATCATAAATAGTTTATGTAGGCAGAAGCCTACATAAACTTAAAAATACACATAATGAGAAGATTACCAGTTTACATAGTTATAGATACATCTACCTCAATGAGAGGTGAGCCAATAGAAGCTGTAAAAGAAGGATTAAGCTCATTGATAGAGTCTCTTCGACATGACCCTTATGCACTTGAAACAGTTTGTTTAAGTATTATTACATATCACAGTAAGGCAGAACAGATATTACCATTAACAGAAGTGTATAAAGTTATTCTTCCGGAATTGATTGCAAAGGGTCGTTCTGTTTTTGGGGAGGCATTATCTTTATTATGTAACAGGTATGATGAAGAGGTGCATAAGAATACTGCTGAACAAAAAGGAGATTGGAAGCCTTTAATGTTTTTATTGGCTGATGGAGGAAGCACCGGTCCTTTAGCCAAATCTATAGCAGAATTTAAGAAACGCACATTCAGTGTTGTTGTAGCATGCGCAGCAGGAAGTAAAGTTCATTCAGACGTACTTCAGAAGATAACCAAAAATATAGTGTATATATCTTCAAACAGAACAGAAGATATAAAGGCATATTTTAAATGGATATCAAATTCTATAGGTGCAACAAGTTCAAAAATTGACTATTGTGGTGATAATGATTTGTCATTGGAGGAATTACCACCTATGCCACAAGAAATAATGGTTTTACATAAAGATAGATAAGAAAATATGGCACGTAGATTACCAGTATATTTATTGATAGACACATCTGGCTCAATGAAAGGAGAACCTATTGAATCTGTCAAAGTTGGTATAGAATCAATGTTAAGCACATTGAGGAATGATCCCTATGCACTTGAGACAGTGAATATAAGCATTATTACCTATGATAGAAATGTAAAGCAGATATTGCCACTTACACCAATTGACGAATTACAAATGCCTGAAATTGTAACACCAGAAAGTGGGCCTACCAATATGGGAGAGGCATTGGAAATGTTGTTGAAGACAATGGAGAAAGAAGTCAATAAAGGCACTCAGGAGAAGAAAGGTGATTGGATGCCCTTATTGTTCTTGATGACCGATGGAAAGCCTTCGGACATTATGAAGTTTAAAGAGATGGTACCTAAGATTAAGGCAAGTAAATTTGCTACAGTTGTATGTTGTGCTGCAGGGCCAAAAGCTAAAACTGAAGAACTGAGCCAACTAACTGATAAAGTCTATCAGATAGATACTTTAGATGGAACAACTTTATCAAAATTCTTCAAATGGGTAAGCGGAATAATCGGGGAAGGAAACAAATCAATGGGAGCAACATCTGAATTATTGCTTCCTCCCCCCCCAGAAGAAGTGAATGTAGTTATTTAAGGACATACAAAATGAATTGTAAATTAATCGGTAACGTATATCAGGCTCTTGAAGTTACTCTTGAATCAAACGAATCATTTTATTCGGAGAGGAGTGCAATGATTTATATGGATTCAGGAATAGAACAAGAGATAACTTCATCCTCTAATGGAATAATGGGTACTCTTAGTTCAGTTTTATCGGGAGAATCCTTATTTATTGTAAGATATACCAACAGAGATAGGATACCGAGAAAACTGGTTATGTCCGGAAGAAGCGGGAGTTTAAAATACCTGAAAATCTCAGTTGGACAGAACTTGATATTAAAGAGGGGAGATTATGTTGCCTCAAACAATAAAGTTAACATTGATATTTCATTATCTATAAATAAATTCCTCACTGGTATTGGTCTAAGTTTTCAAAGGATCACAGGAGATTCTACAGTATTCTTTGATAGTATAGATACACTTATAGAAAGAGACCTGCAACCAGGAGAAGAAATAACAGTTGATGAGAATCATGTTAAGGCCTTACTGGGCATTAATGACAACCAGATATCTATACAGAGAAATACAAATATTATGAGAAACCTAGTCTCTGGAGAAGGATTTTTGATGACAAGAATTGTAGGACCAGGTAAGGTTTTCTTAAGTACATTACCATCTATAACAAATAAAAGAGTATGAGAAGATTACCAATATATTTTTTAGTGGATATTTCAGAATCCATGGTTGGAGAGCCTATTGAGCAGGTTCAAAAAGGGATGCGTACAATTATTCAAGAGTTACGTGTTGATCCTTATGCACTTGAAACTGCATTTGTATCTATTATCGGGTTTGCAGGTAAAGCAACTACTCTTTCACCTTTGACAGAGTTATATAAGTTTTATCCACCTGTATTCCCTATTGGAGATGGTACCTCATTGGGTGCTGCATTGGATTATTTGATGGATGAACTAGACAGTTCGATCCAAAAGACAACTATGGAAGTTAAAGGAGATTGGAAACCTATAATATTCCTGTTTACAGATGGTACACCAACTGATAATTACTCGTCAGCATTTGCAAGATGGAACAATAAATATAAACACAGTTGTAATTTAGTGGCCATATCAATAGGAGACAATGTTAATACACAAGTATTAGGTCAGATTTCCGATAATGTTTTAAGATTGAACGACACTGATGAAGAATCATTTTCTAGATTCTTTAAATGGGTAACAGCATCCATTAAAGCAACTAGCGTTTCAGTAACAAACTATTCCAATGATGAAGTTCAATTAGCTCCAACAACTGGTATAAATTTAGAGAAAGTTGATACATCCAAACCTTGTCTGATTGATGAAAATTTTGTTGTATTGTTGGGCAAATGCCAAACAACCAAACAGAATTATCTGGTAAAATATGCCAAAAGAATAAAAGATGGATATGATAGTGATAAGACACGCGGTATTTTCAAACTTGTTGGAGCATATCCTATCGATGGTGAGAAGTACAGTCAATTATCAGTACCAGGAAGTACGAATAGAAGTATAAACTCTAGAGAAATGACAGGAGTTCCAGCCTGCCCATGTTGCGGGAATCAACTTGGTGTTGTTATATGTGAATGTGGTAACATTTTCTGCGTTGGTGAAGATGGTAAAAGTTCGTGTCCTTGGTGTGGATTAGAAGGAACTCTTGATAGTACAGGGGAAGCCGGTGTAGATGTAAATAGAGGAAGGGGGTAAAGCATGAATATAGTTTCGAGCTTATTAGATAAACATGGTATTAAAGCCTCATTAGCTCAGGCCGATGATTTCGAGAAGTGGCTAATTGAAAAAAACTGGAATTTATATAATGAAGATAAGATGAATAATAGGGTCATTATAGGAAATGAAATAAAGAAACTTGGTATTAGATTTGCGAATGGAACCGTGAAGAAAGATTATAATGCGCAAATTGAAGTGCCATTCGATCTTGTAAGCGATATGTGGATAGAAGGTCTTGAACAGACCGGCCTTAACTGGACAGTTGAAGACTTCTGCAAGTGCGAAATCAAAGCTGATTCTTCTACAAATACCCATCAGGAAAATGAATTTAATAGTGCAAACGAGCTACAGGACAAGCCTGAAGTTATTTGTTTTTGTGAAGATAAAATTGATGAAGAAAAGCATAAGGGAGATAAATGTATACTTAAGATTTTTGGAAAGCCGCTAAAATCCGGAGACTTTACAATAAAGCTCTGTTATAAGCATTATGGGTGGATAGAAGGTGAACCAATAAGTTATATAAACATTCCAATTGCCTTTAACCCAGATCCTAGAACTTTATGGAAGAATATACCAACTCCGGAAAAGTCCTTATTCTATAAGCCGGACTCAGAGTGTGAATATATTAAGATTGAAGAATCACCAGAAACAGGCCCAAGAAAGGACATTGTTGCGGCAAGTCAACGTGGCCGTTCCCATGCTCAGGATGGAAAGGCGAGAGATGATCATTTCAAGATACATCATTGCGATGAATCTGACTGGTATATCTTAGCAGTTGCAGATGGTGCTGGTTCTGCAAAATATTCAAGACAAGGTTCAAGAATAGCGTGTGATACTGTAGTTGAATATTGCGTAAATAAGCTTAAGGACAGTACTGAACTTGAAGATGCTATCAGGGCATATAAGACAGCCGAAGATGAAGAATCGTCACGCAAGCAAATGGCAAATGTTATTTACAGTATTGTAGGTAATGCAGCTTTCAGTGCACATAAAACAATTAAAGAACAGGCCAAACAAACAGCAAACGATATACCAGGTGTTAGTATAAAGGATTTCGCTACCACTTTAATGTTCTCTATTTGTAAAAAATTTGATTTCGGATGGTTTGTTGCATCATACTGGGTAGGTGACGGAGCTATGTGTATATTCAATAAAGAAAAAGGCACATTCAAATTACTCGGTATTCCTGATGAAGGAGAGTTTTCAGGTCAAACAAGATTTCTTACTATGCCTGAAATTTTTAATGGAGGAAAAGCTATTATGGATAGATTAAGGTTCTCTATAGAAGAAGATTTTACTGCCTTGTTTTTAATGACTGATGGTATATCTGACCCTATGTTTGAGACTGAAAATAATCTTAACAGCTTCAATAAATGGGCAGAGTTCTGGAATAAACTAAAAACAGGTTTTCCTGATGATGAAATCAGCGGTGTTGATTTGAAGGATGATAATGAAGAATCAAAAGATCAGCTATTAAAATGGATGGATTTTTGGTCACCAGGAAATCATGATGATAGAACACTAGTAATACTATACTAATATGGCAAAAACAATAAAACTTACAGCAAGTGACGGAACTACAGTAGAATTTGTAGATGAAATTATTGGTTCCGGAGCAATGAAAGATGTATATTTCAGTCCTGACAAGTCATATGTAGTGGGGTTCTTCAGAACACCGCTTGATATAAATTCTAAAGATAGAATTCAGAATATTACAAGCACCTATAAGGAAAAGATATTCAATCAAGCAGGTGGAGAATATTGGAAGAAAATCTTTTGTTGGCCTGAGAAACTAGTAGAATGGAATGGTAAGGTAGGGTTAGTTGTTCCTGCATATAACAAGAATTTCTTTTTTTCAGGAGGGAGATTCAAAGGACAGGAAAAGGTAGGAAAATGGTTTGCTTCTGCAAAACTTAGAAATAAGTTCCTTGAAGATGACCAGAAAGGTAACTGGCTTACACATTTTCATATGTGCATACAATTGGCCAGAGGTGTTAAGAGATTGCATGCTGCAGGTCTTTCTCATTCGGATTTATCATACAATAATATACTTGTAGATCCAGTTACAGGTACTGCGAATATTATTGACTGTGATGGATTGGTTGTGCCAGGCAAATATCCACCTGATGTAGTAGGAACACCTGACTTTATTGCCCCTGAAGTTTTGGAAACAAGAGGATTAAAAAGGGATGATCCTAACAAAAAACTGCCTTGTATCCAAACAGACAGACATGCTCTTGCTGTATTGATTTATATGTATCTGCTATATAGACATCCACTTAGAGGTGGAAAAGTTAATGATTTGGATGCAGCAAAAGATGAAGAACTCTCAATGGGCAAAATGGCATTGTTTATAGAGCATCCTACGGATAAAAGTAACAGACCCAAAGTTGATCAACTTGCACCGAGTGAGTTGCCACAAGGTGATGTTACAAAATTACCCTATTCTATATGTGGACCGTATCTGAAGAGTCTATTTGATAGAGCCTTCATAGATGGATTGCATAACCCTAGTATGAGACCAACAGCAGATGATTGGGTAACAGCATTAGTCAAAACAACCGATTTGATGCAACCTTGTCAAAATCCTAAGTGTAAGGCTCACTGGTTCGTATTTGACAACAGTACAAAACCTAAATGCCCTTTCTGCGGAACTGAATATCATGGCCAGTTGCCGGTTCTGAATTTATACTATTCACCTAAACCAGGTACATACAGACCAGAAAATTACAGACTTATGGTATATAATAAACAAAGTCTGTACCTCTGGCATGTTAATCGTTTCATATTCCCGAATGAGACATTAACTGCAGAACAGAAAAAACCGGTAGGAGATTTCCATTTCTTTAATGGCAAATGGATATTGATAAACAGAAGTTTGGGTGATTTATGGGATAAGGATTTAGACAAGAAAATAGGAATAGGAGAATACGTGGAACTTACTGAAGGAAAGAAAATCCTACTGGGAAAGAATGATGGAGATAGACTTATTATTGTACAATTGGTAAATAATTAAAGGGTTCTATAGAGGAGAGGAATGTGAAAATAAATATGACCCGAACCCCTATTAAGTATGATTTGAAACATGATCTATATAGAAAGGAATAGTCAAAAATTTGGACCTTATGATGATAACGCTTTAATATCATATATAGAAAGCGGTCAGGTTCTCCTTTCTGACAAGGCTTATGATGATGATAAGAGAGTAAATACATCTGTTAGGCAATATATTAAGGACAAACATTTAAGGGCTAAAGTTAAGCATGCAGGTTCCTTTACCTATCAATTGAATAGAATAGGAACAGAGCTTCTTTTTCCCAAAGATGCTTTCACGAAGAAAAGTATTATATCAGATACGAGATTAATCCTTTTGGGACGAGACTGTCATATAAACTGTGTCATGACAAAAAAAGCATAA
>NZ_QUEM01000005.1:1622-149151 GCF_003477995.1 Bacteroides sp. OF04-15BH | reverse complement strand
CCGGAGGGATTCTTTTTTGTATCTACCTCTTTCTTCCAATTTTTGCTCTCTATATTCTTATTGCGAACTTCTTTCTCATGTTTCTTTTATTCCGTAGCTTTATTTCATTTGCTCCATCTAATATTGAATGAGATAAAAGAAAAAGTTATATAAAGTTAAAAATAGGGGGTAAAAGATTCATTCTGGAAAAACTTGTTTTTTAGAGAAAAATTTATGAATTCTAGAGCACAGGTTCTCCTTATATAAACCATACGAAGCAATCTGTTACCGGAAAAACAATTCATTTAATCTAATCAGGAGGAGCGAATATGAAGAAAAGAATCTTTTTAGCTTTAGTATTGGGGCTTTGCCTTCCTTTTCTGTCTTGCCAGATAATGGCCGGGAATAATGCTAAGAGCCATGTGGTATTGTTGGATACAGCCCGTTATGATTATCAGGTTGAGTTTTCTCGTAAGTTTCATTACCTGTTCTTGGATAAGGTACAATGGCCTCAGGGAGTAGCAGATACTCATAAGGTGGTGCAATGTGAGGCTACGATTTCTCCAGAAGGAAAATTTGCGGATGTCCGTATCACCGGCAGTGGAGGAGAAGCCTTTGATGCGGAAGTACAACGCGTCTTGAAGGAATTTCCACCTGTTCTTCCAGCCTGGAAGGACGGAGAGCCTACCGCATCTGCTTGCAAGCTGACCTTAGTCTTTGACAAGGCTAAATGGGAAAAGCATGAAGCAGATGAAAAGGCATACCAGAAGAAACTGGATTCTGAAGTAATTTATGTTGATCCTGTTGAGAATCCCCAGTTTCCCGGTGGTCCTGAGGCGTTGAAAAAGTTTATGTATTCTTCTTTTGATTTCAATATGCCGAAGGGTTCTGTTATTTATACCTATACAATAGGAACCGACGGCAAGATGAGAAATATAGAGTACGTTCGCTCATCGGAAGGTTATACGAAAGCACAGTTGCAGCAGGTTCATGGCGTGATGGACCGGATGAGCAAAGAGATACGATGGACTCCCGGTCTGGAATATGGAGCCTATCAGGAAATAAAATATACTTTGCCTTTCCTGTTTAAGTAAAAGAATCAGTCATTTTTGCCGATCGGATCGGAGGACGTTGAAGAGTAAAAAGAGATAAAAAGAAGGAGTGCCTGACATCTGCTTTCCTGATGAGGAAGCAGAATCAGGCACTCCTTCTTTATGTTGCCAATCTGTTAGCCCAGATTTTGTTTAGAGTTCAAATGCA
Source organism: Bacteroides sp. OF04-15BH (assembly GCF_003477995.1). Taxonomy (GTDB): domain Bacteria; phylum Bacteroidota; class Bacteroidia; order Bacteroidales; family Bacteroidaceae; genus Paraprevotella. Next base: position 147,912 of record NZ_QUEM01000005.1, on the reverse strand, counting down.
TGCAAGTCTGCCAGAGCAGTCTGATAATCTTTTTCCGTCTGAAGCAGATTCTTCCGGAAATCATAATAACGGGTCATCTCGTTCAGATAATCCATCAGATTGATTTCTCCTTTCAGAAGAGCTTCTTTCATGAGCGGTATGGTGTTCAGGTTGTCTAAAGCTTCCTGTTGCATCTGGAGAGACTTTTTCAATTCAACAGACTGCACATACTGCGCTTTCAGATTGTTGTAGACTCTCTGTCGTGCATCCGAAACTGTGCTTTGTGCTGCCTCTACATCGAGCTTACTCTTCTTTACCTTGTTTTTGTTTTCCCACAGAGGGATGCTCATGCCGATGGCAAAGCCCTGCATCCGCTCTGTTTCTGTAAATTCGCCGGTGTAGCCTACAGACAACGAAGGAATCATTTCGCTTTTGGTTGCTCGCACGCTTTTCTTTTTCAGTTCCAGATCTTTCTGATAATAGTTCAGCTCAGGAACCGATGCTTCCATCTGCTGAAACCAGCTGTCGAAATTTTCGGGCAGAGCCAAAGGGGACAGACTCCATTCCGGTGACAGACTGACGGTGTTTCCTCCGTTCAGTCCGTATAAGTCCTGGAGAAGTACTTCCTTTTGAGCGTTTGTATTCCGGATTTCGGTAGCGATAGCCGCACGGTTCAGTTTGCTTCGGTTCACGTCCAGCACATTTCCGCTTCCGTTGCGGAGCAGAGTCTCATAAATGCTTACCAAAGAATCCGCGTCGGTCAGTTGTGTGTTCAGCTCCTGAATCATTCGGTTGCAGAAAGAAATCTCAATCAGCTTTTTCTGCGCTTCCAGCAGAACGGCATTGCGCGTTTGGCGGAAGCTGATTTCTGCCAGTTCGTTTTTAGTACGTGCCAGCTGTTTTTTCTGTCCGCTGATGACGCTCCATTCCAGTTCCTGAGTCACGCTGACTTCCTTTCCTTTCTCGCCCGGATTGTGTGTGTTCCATTTATGTTCGAACTCCACTTCCGGATTTTTCAGGTTCAGTCCAGTCTTGTTGTCCATTACGGTGGCCGACAGAGTCTTCTGTGCGGCTATGATCTGCGTGTTGTTCTGTTCTATCAGATTCAGAACCTCGTCCGAGCTGTTCTGTCCGTAAGCCATTCCCGAACAGAGCAGACAGCCGGAGATCAGGGTACGCAGCACATTCTTATAAGAGATATATAATGTGATCATAACTAAATGTCTTATTGTTTCTTTTCGTTTTTGGAAATCAGCAGATAAACTACCGGGATCACGAATGCGTTCAGCAAGGTACTGCTGAGCAGACCGCCGAGCATCACCTTGGCCATCGGACTTTGGATTTCATTTCCCGGCAGGTCGCTTCCGATCACCAGCGGAATCAGGGCCAGTGCAGAAGTCAGTGCCGTCATCAGAATAGGGTTCAAACGGTCGAGCGATCCTTTCAAAATGCTTTCATGCAGGGAAAGTCCTTCGTGACGCAGTTCATTATAGCGGTCAATCAGCAGGATACCGTTACGTGTTGCGATACCGAACAGAGAGATGAATCCGATAATGGCTGGAATGCTGATGATGCCATCCGTACATTTTACCGCCACAATACCACCAATCAGAGCTAGCGGCAAGTTAATCAGTACCACAGCCGACTGTTTGACGTGATGGAACTGGTTATACAGCAGCATGAAGATGATCAGGATGGACAGCAAAGAAGTAATACCCAGGATGCGGCTGGCCGCCTGTTCGCTTTCAAACTGACCGCCGTATTCAATGTGGTATCCTTCGGGCAGCGTGATCTTCTCGTCGATGGTCTTCTGAATGTCCGAAACCACACTGTGCAGGTCGCGGTCGGCTACGTTGGCAGACACGACAATCTTTCGGGCCACATTTTCGCGGTTGATGGTATTCGGACCGGAAGCAGAACGAACTTCGGCCAAAGCTTCCAAGGGTACCTTTCCGTTTGGAGTGTCCAATACCAGGTCACGGATGTTGTCGATGGTGTGGCGACTGCTTTCTCCGGCCTTTACGGTCAGGTCGAAAGCCTTGTTGCCTTCATAAACCTGTGATACGACCACACCATTGAGCAAAACCTCAATGCTACGGGCAAACTCAGCAGGAGACACTCCATAGCGGGCCAGCATTTCGCGTTTCGGCAGAATCTGCAATTGCGGACGTTCGATCTGCTGTTCCACATTCAGGTCGACGACTCCTTCCACACCGGCAATCTCCTCTTTAATCTGGTTACCGAGGCGGAACATCGTGTTCAGGTCTGTACCGAACAGTTTGATGGCAATGTTTGATTGCGTACCGCTGAGCATGGCGTCGATACGATGTGAGATCGGTTGTCCGATTTCGATATTCACTCCGGAGAGTTCACCCAATTTATGGCGGACTTCTTCCAAGAACTCCGACTTGCTTCGGTCTTTCAGTTCAAACGGAGCCTCGATTTCCGAGGTATTGACACCCAGAGCATGTTCGTCCAACTCGGCGCGTCCGGTCTTGCGGGCCACATTCTTGATTTCTGGAACGGTAAGCAACAGTTTTTCCGCTTGCAGTCCGATACGGTTACTTTCTTCCAGAGAGATACCCGGAAGAGTGCTTACGTTGATGGTGAGTGATCCCTCGTTAAAGGCCGGCAGGAAGCTGCGTCCCAAGGTAAAGAACAGGGCAATGGCTACAATCAGACAGGCACCGGTGCATCCCAGTACCCAATTCTTGTGTCGGATAGCCTGCTCCAAAGCACGGTGATAGCCGCTCTTCAGTTTTTGCACCACCCAAGGCTCCTTGTTTTCTTTTTCGTTCAGTTTCTTGTTCTTGTCGTTCAACAGATAACTGCAGAGCACTGGAGTAAGTGTCAGTGCTACGGCGGTGCTGGCAAACAGAGAGATTACAAAAGAGATACCCAGTGGTACCAGCATACGTCCCTCCATGCCGCTCAGGAAGAACAGAGGCAGGAAGCTGGCTACAATAATCAGGGTACTGTTCAAGATCGGTATACGCACCTCTTTTGAAGCTTCGAATACAATCTGTTTGATCGGTTTGCGCTCCTCTGGAGGCAGCATACGGTTTTCGCGCAGATGGCGGAACACATTCTCTACATCCACAATGGCATCGTCCACCAGCGAACCGATGGCAATGGCCATACCTCCGATACTCATCGTATTGATAGTCAGTCCCAGCAGATGCATCACCAGAATTGTGATGAGCAGAGATATCGGGATGGTTACCAGAGAAATGATGGTGGTACGTGCATTCATCAGGAAGATAAAGAGCACGATGACGACGAAGATGGCTCCTTCAATCAGAGAGCGCTGGATATTTCCAATGGAATTGTTGATGAAAGAGCTCTGACGGAAAATCTGACTGTCCATGTGCACGTCGGCAGGAAGTTCTTTTTTCAGATTTTCCAGAGAACGATCCAATTGGTCAGTCAGTTCCAGGGTGCTGACATTCGGCTGTTTGGTTACGGTAACCAGTACTGCCGGAGTGGCCCGGTTAGAAGCCATACCTGTTTTAGGAGATTTGGCACCAATCTTCAGCTCGGCAATGTCCTGCAACAGGATTGGAGAGCCGTTGATGTTTTTAATCACGGTCTGCGCCAGTTCCTCGGTACGGTTCGTCTGTACCACACCGCGCACGATATATTCATTTCCATATTCATAATGAATGCCGCCACTGACATTGGTGTTTACGTTCTCCAGTTGCTCCATGACTTCGGACAAAGTGATTCCATAGTGTTTCATCTTTTCCGGCTGAAGCAGAATCTGGTATTCTTTGGCATCGCCTCCGATGACTGCAACCTGTGCCACACCTCCGGTAGAAAGCAGACGCGGACGGATGGTCCAGTCGGCAAAGGTGCGCAAATCCTCAAGTGATGTGGAATCGGCGGTAAGACCGATGATCATCATTTCTCCCAGGATGGAAGATTGCGGACCCAATACCGGTTCGCTGACACCTTCGGGCAACTGATCGCCTAATACTGCCAGTTTCTCGGAAACAATTTGACGGGCACGATAGATTTCGGTATCCCAGTCAAATTCTACCCAAACAATGGAGAAACCCGTGGTACTCTGCGAACGTACGCGGCGCACACCGGTTGCTCCGTTTACGGCTGTTTCAACCGGAAAGGTAACCAACTTCTCTACTTCTTCAGGAGCCATACCCCCGGCTTCGGTCATCACAACTACGGTGGGCGCATTCAGATCTGGAAAGACGTCCACTTCCATTTTCTGAACGACAAAAATGCCGCTCAGCACAACCAACACTCCGACAATCAGAACCGCCAGACGGTTGTGCAGTGCTGTTTGAATGATTTTATTCAGCATAGTTTGTTTCTGTCAAGGTTAGTAAATGGATTAGTGATTATGATTGTGACCTTCTGGAATGGTTCCGCTCTGTGAAGCCAGTTTCACGTGGATGGCTCCCTGAGTCACGACTTTTTCATTGGCCTGGATACCTTTCAGGATTTCAACGCGCACTCCGTCCTGTCCTCCGGTTTTCACTTCTCTCTTCTCGTAGTGTTCTTTGTCCTTCTGTACATAGACAAAGAATACTCCCTGCTCTTCGGTCAGTGCGGTGAGAGGAACGGTCAGCGCTTCACGCTGTTCATTGCCCAAAAGCCAGATTTCCGCAAAACTTCCGGGCAGGATGTTGCCTACGTTATTGCATTCAAAGATAACCGGAACATAGAAAGTACCTTCCGGCATGCTCTTGCCCGAAGACAGCAGGCGTCCGCCGATACTGTCCAGACACATGGTCTGCTGTGAAGCTTCGGTACGGAAGTTGGCGCTGCGCACCTGATTCAAGAAGGCATAATGCCGCTCGCTGACTTCGGCGCGGATTTGCAGCTTCTGGTTCTGGGTGATGATGGCCAGCGGCTGTCCTACGGTAACATAATCTCCCGGGCGCACCAGAATCTGTTTGATGAATCCGCTCTGATTGGCGGCTACGCTCATTCCGCTGCCGTTCTTTTTCTTTCCCATTCCTGATAGATTTTCGCGGGCCACGTCACGGCGCAGTTTGATCTGTTCAAACTCCTTTTGGCTGATAATCTGCTTCTGCACCAGCTCTTCGGCACGCTTCAGTTCGCTTTCCGCATTGGCCAGGTCCAGACGAGCCTTTTCAATCGGGTCACCGTTTTCCACTCCTTTGGAGGATATGCTGAAAAGCGTCTGTCCGGCTCTTACGGCATTGCCCTCATACAGGTTTCCGCTATAAGTAACCAGTCCGCTGGTTGTTGCGGCGACTGTCTTCTCATTGCCGTTGGCAGCCAGAATCTTTCCGCCTACTTTGATGGCGGGACTGAAACTTCTTTTGGTAACGGTTTCGGTTTGCAGACCGATCTTTTCGGCCTGATGCGGATCCAGAATAATTACTCCTTCATGCTCATGTTCTTCGTGTTTTTCTTCTTCGGCAGCATGATTGTGCGAACAACTCAATGTCGTTCCGGCGGCCAGCAGGAATGCCAGACGCAAAAAGTTTTTATGCAAATTCTTCATATATAGTATTTTAAGATTCTTGTTTTAAAGTCGGTAAACTTACAGATGATGCTTCTGTATGCTTGGTAGGGGCATACGAAGACTCTGCTGTCGGCCATGCAGGGGGCAGCCGTCAGACAGAACGGATAAACTTAAAATACAAAAACGGGAGGGGCCCTGAGGCCATGTGATGAGAAAAACTCCGGACAAGGTCCACGGGGACTGTTTCCGGAAGGATAGCGATTGCTGTGATACTCCTGAATAAAGAACGGATATTCGCTTGGAGTGCAGCAAATGAATTTTACCGGATGAGCATCCGGCTGTTGTATGGATTGTCTGCTGTTTTTTTCCAATCCCAGAATTTTTCCTGAGTGGCAGTGGCAGGGAGTGTCCTGCGCACTAGTGTCTGTCGGCAGGCAATTAATTCCTTTCTGGCAGTGATTGTGCAGCATCAGGTGTTCCCATCCCAGACAGATATGGGTAGCCTCATGGTGATGGTATCCTGCCAATGAGAATACCACAACGGCCCATAGGGCAATACGGAGGCATAATTTATGGAATATAGACTGATGCATTTCTGGATTTTTACTTTTGCAAAAGTACGATAAAAATCCGGAGCATACAACAGGATCTGTTTTTTTGCAACTCAGTTGCATGAACTCCCTATATAATAATAGGTAGAGCTGTTTGTCTATTTCAGAGTCTTATAGGAGAGTATGTGCCAAGAGATGCCGGCCGCCAGCAGCAGTAAGGCGACACGAATCCAAAGGTGCGGCACGACACCAAAGGCAGCGATAAGCATGGTGATCCACACCATGCTCACAGAGATGACTTTTGCTTTCAGGGGGATGGCCCGGTGCTCTCTGAAATTGCGGATATAGGGTCCCATGCGCTTGTGGCTGATCAGCCAGTTGTATAGCCGGGGAGAGCTACGGAAAAAGCAAGCTGCTGCCAGCAGAAGAAATGGAGTGGTGGGCAACAGGGGAAGAAAGATTCCCAAAATACCTAATACCACGGCCAGGCATCCGCATAAAATCAGAAAGATTCTCATAAGCGTTTTCAGTTAGTAGTTTCTTCTATGTCCTGATTGGGGGATAAGGAAATCATGCCGTCGTCCAGAAGAAGCTTCTCTTCCTGCACCATTTGATGCAGAACCTGTCCTACAGTTTCGCGGCTGATACCCGGAAAATCTATGTCGTGAACGGGGACTTCCTTTTGTTCGCGCAGCAGAGCGGTGATTCTCTTTTCTACGTTTTCTGCCAGTCCCTGACTGATTCCGGCACTGTTCTTTTTCAGGCAGACATCACACGCCAGACAATTCTCTTCGCTCGTTTCGCCGAAATAGGCCAGCAACATCCGGCTGCGGCACAAGTCATCGCGGGTGGCATAGTCGATCATGGCCTGTATGCGTGCTTCATATTTTTCTTTCCGGTTTTCGTAAATTTCTCTGGAAATGACAATGCGCTCGGTTTCCACCCTCTTTTGTGCAAAACGGATATAGGGAGTCTTCTTATAGGGGATGTAGCTGATGATCCTTCTTTTTCCCAAGGCTATCAGTCCCCGGTACACCATATCCCGACTCAGACCGGTTTGTTTGCCCAAAAGTGTTTCGTCAATGGTGATATAGTCACTGAACACTCCGCCATAGCTGCGCAGCACCGCCTGAAGCAGGGATTCATATTCCGGTTCCAGTCCGTCCACATGATAAAGTTCATCGCGGCGCACCAGAAATATCAGTCGGGAGTCGTTTTCCTGTTCGTCGATATATTCCAGATATCCGGCCCTTGTGAGGATTCTCAGGGCACTGTCTGTGGGAACGGGGAAATGCTTGAAATTACGGCAGAACTCGTTTAGATTGAATTCGCGGGTCACATTCAGGCCGTCACCCATAGCCATCTGATAATAATAACAGATGTGTTCGTAGATTTCCTTGATGAATTCGCGGTCGGGGAAGGTGTCCGGTATGCGTTTCATCAGTTTGGTCTTGTCGCTGGCATTGTAAAGTAGTACGGCATAAGCCTTTCTGCCATCGCGTCCGGCGCGTCCGGCTTCCTGAAAATAAGCCTCGGGCGAATCCGGTACATCCATGTGCACCACCAGACGTACATCCGGCTTGTCAATACCCATGCCAAAAGCATTGGTGGCCACCATAACGCGGCACTGGTCCGTTTGCCACAGCCTTTGGCGTTCATCCTTCTCACAGTTGCTCAGTCCGGCATGGTAGAAGGTTGCCGTAAGTCCTCTTTCTTCCAGTTGTGCAGCCAGATCCCTGCACTCCTTTCGGCTTCGGCAGTACACAATGACGGTACCCGGGATGCTGTTGATGATGTGCAGCAGTTCGCTTTCCTTGTCTTCCGTGTGGCGCACCACATAAGCCAGGTTCTTCCGTGCAAAGCTCATTTTGAAGACATGTTCCTGCCGGAACAGCAGTTTGTCCTGAATGTCCTTCACCACCTCGGGAGTAGCCGTGGCTGTCAGAGCCAGCACCGGAGCTTGCGGAACGACTTTCCGCAGGTCGGCTATCCGGATGTACGAAGGACGGAAATCATACCCCCACTGCGAGATGCAGTGCGCTTCGTCCACAGTGATGAAGCTTACCCGCATCCGTTTCAGTTTGGTAAGAAACAGTTCGGAAGAGAGGCGTTCGGGCGAAACATACAGAAACTTGTAGTCGCCGAAAATACAATTTTCCAAAGTGACCAATATCTCATTATGCGTCAGTCCGGAGTAGATGGCAGCAGCTTTGATTCCCCTTTTCTTCAGGTTCTCCACCTGGTCCTTCATCAGAGCGATGAGAGGGGTGATCACAATGCAGATACCCTCCTGAGCCAGTGCCGGTACCTGAAAGGCGATGGATTTTCCGCCTCCGGTAGGCATCAGTCCCAAGGTATCTTTTCCGCTACCGATGCTATGGATGATTTCCTGCTGAATGCCGCGGAAATCATCATAGCCCCAGTATTGTTTCAGTATAATGTGATATTTGTCTTCTGTCATAGAATCTTAAGGTGCGTTTCCGGTCAGTCCATTCCGGTAGGGCGTATATCCTCTATCTGCAGCTGGACTTCTCCCCGCTTGTGCGTATTCTCTTCGATGGTGTAGCAGATGTCGAAAGAGCGTTTGGTCTTGATGTATCGTGCCTGCGAGCTCTGTCCGAAGGCGATGCCGTTCATCACGTTATTGCTTTTGTTGTCCACCAGTTCCAGTTTGATATGCTCCTGTTCGCGTCCCACCACCTTGCTGGTGCCATAATCATACACATGGAAGGTGCTGAATATCGGTTTGGGATTATCCGGTCCGAAGGGATTGAACTTTTTCAGGTTGTGATGGAACTTGTGTGTGATTTCGCGGAAGTCGAGCACTCCGTCGATATCCAGGATGGCGTGGGTCTGTTCGGGTTCAATGTGCTGCTCCACATAATGCTCAAAGCGGCGGCTGAACTCCTCCACGTGCTCTACCTTCATCGAAAGGCCGGCGGCGTATGTATGACCGCCGAAGTTCTCCAGCAAGTCACGGCAGCTTTCAATGGCCTTATACACATCGAAGCCCGAAACCGAGCGTGCCGAGCCTGTGGCCAGACCATCCGTACGGGTCAGCACCACCGACGGGCGATAGTAGATTTCCGTGAGGCGTGATGCCACGATGCCGATCACTCCCTTATGCCATTCCTCGTTATAAATCACGATGGCCTTTTTCTCGTTCTTGTCCTGCAGATTCTCCACAATCTGATTGGCCTCTTCGGTCATCGACTTGTCCAGATCCTTGCGTTGCTCGTTATACTGGTTTATCTGGTTTGCCTTTTCCAGAGCAGCCTTGTAATCCTTTTCCACGAGCAGTTCCACGGCCTCTTTTCCATTCTGCATTCTTCCCGAAGCATTGATGCGCGGACCGATTTTGAAGATGATGTCGGTCATCATCAGTTCCTTTTCCGCCAGTCCGCAAATGTCGATAATCGCTTTCAGACCGATGCTCGGATTAGAGTTCAGTTGTTTCAGTCCGTGGTAAGCCAGAATTCGGTTTTCGCCCATGATGGGTACGATGTCCGATGCGATGCTCACGGCACAGAGATCCAGCAAGGGAATCAGTTGGCTGAATTCGATGCCGTTGCTCAAGGCAAAGGCCTGCATGAACTTGAAGCCTACGCCGCATCCCGAAAGATGCTGGTAAGGATAAGTGGAGTCCGTGCGTTTCGGATTCAGAATGGCCAGTGCCGGGGGCAGAATCTCATCCGGCACGTGATGGTCGCAGATGATGAAGTCAATGCCCTTTTCTTTGGCATAGGCAATTTCTTCAACAGCCTTGATGCCGCAGTCCAGTACAATAATCAGTTTCACACCGGTGCTGTGCGCATAGTCCACTCCCTTGATGGATACTCCATATCCTTCGTCATACCGGTCGGGGATGTAGTAATCAATATTGGAGTAGAACTGTTGCAGAAACTTATAGACCAGTGCCACAGCTGTGCATCCGTCTACATCATAGTCGCCATATACCATGATGCGTTCTTTCTCTCCGAGAGCCTTGTTCAGTCTTTTCACGGCCACTTCCATATCGTTCATCAGAAACGGATTGTGCAGACCGGTAAGCTGAGGCCGGAAAAATTTCCGGGCATCCTTGGCGGTATAGATTTTTCTCTGAATGAGCAATTTACCCAATACCGGATGGATACCCAGTTCCTTAGCCAGAAGTCTGGCTTCTTCCTCTTCCTCGGGTGTTTGTGATTTGAATTTCCATTCGTAGTTCATTATATATTGTTTTTTCTTTTTTCGTCTCCAAGGTGGTATTCCCGTAAAAAACGGGCATGCCATTTTAATCTGTAAAAATAGCAAAAAAAAACAAGAACCGGGAGTGTTGGTATGTTTTTTTTGCAGTTCGTATTTCTTTTTAATAATGAACCGATGGGAGCTTTTGCGGGAAATAAAAAACGGATACGCCGTTGTTGGCGTATCCGTTGGATGCGGAATGAATTATTTCAAACCGAGTTTCTTCAAAATAGCTTTAGGAACAGCGTTCTTGTGTACCACGATGTTCATAGTCTTGTAAGCAACGAATGCCTTAGAAGCGTACCATACACCATTGTACTTACCGGCGTTACCCCAAGAGTTCTTCACCATGTAGTACTCCTTACCGGTCTGATCCTTGGCGATACCGTAGATCTGCATACCGTGGTCATCGGTAGTCTCCCAGTTGTCATAAGCCTCCTGACGCATTTCCTGAGTGATCTTCATTTCAGGAGCAGGCTTGTTGATAGCCTCGTTGTAACGCTGAGAAGGAGTCAGACCCAACCAACGTGCAGCATCAGAACCAGTCAGGTCCTCAGCCTTGATGTTCGGCATTACAGCCACACCGTCGCGAGTGAATCCGCCTTCGCTCACGTCAGAACCCCAGGCAATTGTGTAACCGTTGTTCAGAGCGTTGTCGAATACTTCCATCAACTCGTCAATCGGCAGGTTGTATGACTGAGCCCAGCGCCAGTTGTCCTGTACCTCGATTACGAACGGCTTGTAGAATGGGTGATGAGTGAATGAAGTCAGTGAGATGTAGTCGTCCATGTTCAGACCCAGGCTCTCCATGTAGCTCTTCGGAGTGTATTCCTTGCCTTTGTAAGTGAACTTCTCAGGACATTCGCCCAGATAAGCGTCGTAGATAGCGCTGAAAGCCTTTGTCCATACCGGAGACAGCTTTCTCATGTTGCTCTTTGCCAATGCTTTTACAAATGCACTTGCCACCAGGTCAACCTCGTTGTGGTTAGGCAGGGTGTCGCCGTAGAGAGTTCCCGGCTGTGGCATAGCTTCCTGAGGAACGATACCGTAGTTGTCCATGCAATACATTACATCGTAGAAGCTACCTCCCTGAGAGTAAGATACGTCACCGTGAGTGCGTACTGCCTGCTTTGCGCGGTCTTCCATAGTCTTGTGTACCACGAACATCTCGCAAAGATCCTGCTCGCCCTTACCCATACGGAGCAACTCAGACTCGAAGAATGCCAGTGAGCTGAAGCACCAGCAAGTTCCGCTCTGGTTCTGATTCTTGATAGAAGTGATCGGGTTCTCCTTTACGGTAGTAAATACAAAACCCTCATCCTTCTTCTCTTCCTTGTTGTCATTCTTGTCCTGCGCAAATGCTCCTACAGAGCAGATGGCCAATGCAAAAAGTAAAATCTGCTTTTTCATTTAAAGATTTGATAGTGATTAATTAATGTATTTATTGATAAACTCTGATTCTATATCTTCAGGAGGATTAGCCTCTGTTCTTGGCCAGATATTCCTCCACATCGGCTGCGTGATAAGGAATGCGGTCCTTGCCCAGGAAGCGGCAACCGTCTTCGGTAATCAGCAGGTCGTCCTCAATGCGGATACCGCCAAAGTCCTTATAGCTTTCCAAAACCTCAAAGTTGATGAAGTCTTTGTTGATACCCTTGCTCTTCCAGTCGTCAATCAGATCCGGAATGAAATAGATACCCGGTTCGTCGGTCATAACCCAACCCTTCTGCAAGCGTCGTCCGCAGCGCAGGCTGGCCAGTCCGAACTGAGAAGATGGGCGCACCTCGTCGTCATAACCTACATACTGCTGTCCGAGACCTTCCATATCGTGCACATCCATACCCATCATGTGTCCCAGTCCGTGAGGCATGAACAAGGCATGTGCTCCGTTGGCTACGGCCTCGTCTACATTACCTTTCATCAATCCCAGAGCCTTGAGGCGTTCGGTCATGATGGTTGCGATGCTCAAATGAACATCCAGCCACTTCACTCCCGGTTTGGCCACCTGAATCGCGTGATCGTGACATTCCACTACGATATCGTAGATGTCGCGCTGCTTCTGGGTGAACTTACCGCTGATAGGGGTGGTACGAGTATGGTCCGAACAATAGTTTTCGTTGGTTTCCGCTCCGGCATCGCAAAGCATCAGACGGCCTTCTTCCAAAGGACGTGGATAAGGATAGCCGTGCAGAATTTCGCCGTGCATAGACAAGATGGATGGGAAGCTCACCATGCAACCCTTTGAAGCGGCGATACCGCTGATGGTACCGGCGATTTCCTGTTCGGTGATTCCCGGACGGCAGAGCTTCATGGCAGTGGTGTGCATCTCATAACCGATGGCACAGGCACGTTCGATTTCTGCGATTTCCGCATCCGACTTCACCGCTCTCTGGTCGATTACAGCCTTGATGAGTGACAGGGATGCTTCTTCGCGCTGGCGTGAAGGATGAATGCCCAGCAGGTCCATAATCTGAATCTGGATGTCGTGGCGGTAAGGAGGCAGGAAGTGGATCTTCTGTCCTTTGGCCTTGGCCTGATCCACCAGTTTCTGCAGGTCGCTCATCGGAGCGGTAAATTCCACACCACACTCATCGGCCATGTCGCGCACACTGTTTACCGAGCCATACCACACGATGTCCTCAATATCGATGTCGTTACCGATCAGATATTCACGGTTATTGTCAATATCAATGATACCGGCCAGTCCGTCGCGGTGCTGTCCGAAGTAGTACAGGAAACAGCTGTCCTGTCTGAATTTATAAACGTTTGCCGGATAGTTATATGGGGCATCATTGTTACCGAAAATCAGGATGATTCCGTTGCCGACCTTCTTCTTCAGGTCATTTCTGCGGGCAACGTACGTTTGCTTGTCAAACAACATAATTGTAACAAAATTGGTTAATAAATGGTTTATCAAGCAAAATTAGTTATTTTATTTTTGAAAATCACTATCTTTGTATGAAATTAAATATTATTATAAACAATATGTCCGGAAAAGTCGTCAAACCGTTTTATATTTGACGTCTGAACAGCAAAATTTCCGGATAAATTGTTTTTTTGTAAAACACAAGGTAAAGAGAATAAAAATGGACAAGACAGGTTTAGTATTGGAAGGCGGAGGCATGCGCGGAGTGTTCACTTGCGGCGTGCTGGATTATTTTCTGGATCAGGGAATTACTTTTCCCTATACGGTAGGTGTTTCTGCCGGTGCCTGCAACGGTTTGTCGTATATGAGCGGGCAGCGCGGACGGGCCAAATACAGTAATATTGACATGATGGAAAAGTACCAGTTCATCGGTATGAAATATTTATGGACCCAGCACAGCATTCTGGATCAGAAACTGCTGTATCAGGATTTCCCCGAGCGCCTGGTGCCTTATGACTTTGAGGCCTATAGCAACAATCCGGGAGAGTTTGAAATGGTCACCACCAATTGTCTTACGGGAAAGGCCTGCTATCTGTCGGAGAAGAAGGACTGGGACCGCATGATTGCCATTGCCCGTGCTTCGAGCAGTCTTCCCTATGTCTGTCCGATAGCCTATGTGGATGGCATTCCGATGCTCGACGGGGGTATTGTCGATTCCATTCCCGTGGAGCGTGCCCGTTCGCTGGGATACGAGAAAAACGTGGTGGTGCTTACCCGAAACAAGGGTTACCGCAAAAAAACAAAGGATTTGCGCATTCCTCATTTTATCTATAAGAAATATCCTCGTTTGCGTGTGGTGCTCAGTCGCCGTTGTTCCTGCTATAACGAACAGTTGGAATTGGTAGAGCGTTTGGAGGAAGAAGGCAAGATTATCGTGATCCGTCCCGAAAATCCGGTTGTGGTTGACCGCATAGAAAAGAACATCAAAAAGCTGGAAGACCTCTATCAGGAAGGATACGAGTGTGCTCGAAAAGTGTTGGGATAATTGATGCTTTTAAGTATATAAATGATAAAAGCAGCTCTGGTGGTACTTGGAGTCCTCAGAGTTGCTTTTCTTGTTTTCGGGAAAACAATATTGTTTTCTAAAAATTTTTTAATGGAAAAACGAAGAATAATCGTCTTTGTTTTTATATTTGTGCCTTGTGGAACTGAAAAAGCTTTCTGATTTTTCGGTGGACAGAGAATGGCTTATATTTTTTTGATTATGTTTTACTTAATAATGAACGATTATGAAAAAGCTATTTGTTTTTAATCTGCAGAGATTGCTTTGTGTGGTTATTCTGCTTGTAGCAGGAATGTCTTTTGCCCTGGCTCAGACCAATAAGGCCTGGAATAAGGATTGGAGCGGCAGAAATTCCTATGGCGATGCCCGTTTTGTGCTGACTCTGAATGTCGATAAGAAGCAGGCATTGAATGAGTTTAACGAGGCTTCAAAATGTAATGGATTCTTGAGTGTTTATATGGTAGAGCCCAGCGGTTATCAGTCTTTGCTGGAAACTTATGAGTTGCATGTCCAGTCTGTTCAGGGAAATACAGCCGTGATGACTTTCAAGGGTGGACGTGATATTGATTTAGGCTCAGGTACCTGTAAGGCTGTTTTGAAAAACGGACGCTTACAGTTGATGGTTACCAAAGGCAGTCAGGATGTCTTGTTTAACAAGGCGCAGTTAAAGTAATTCCGATTCCTGTTGATTCATGATATTATCTGGAGGTTTCTTCCTCTTTTTATAAGAGCTGCATTACTGCAAAAGTAAGTGCGGCTCTTTTTTTGTTTATAACTCGGTGCGAAATAATCATGATGTTTGCCTGAAAAACCGTATTTTTGTAGATGAAAACCGTTCGGAGAAGAACCGGTCGGTTGTTTTCAAAACAAAGTACTTGTCTATGGAAAAGAAAGAAGATATCTATACCTTTAAACCCGACTTTACGAAAGCGGAAGTCAAGGAACTGATAGCCTGGTTTGAAGAGCGCATGGACCGTTTGCCAGCCGAGTTGCAGATCAATAAGTCCAGTCATACCAAGAATCTGCGGTTTACGGTCAGCCAACTGATTTCCATGCTGAAGAATCGTGAGGTTAATGTCACGATTTGCGGATACATTGCGCATCTGGCGCTGATTAAGGAGCGGCTGATACAGGCCGGCATGGAGTAATTCCGATAAGAGAAGTTACAGAAAAGAGTTTTTTCAGAAATGCAGCATTAAGGAATATGGGAAAAGCAGCAGAATACAAAGCCCGTAACGAGGCTTTTTTAGCAGAGAAAAGAGGGCAGGAGGGCGTGCACGAACTGCCCGGAGGAGTTCTTTATCGTGTGTTGGAAACCGGCGAAGGCACCGTTTCGCCTAATCTGAACAGTGTGGTTACCGTGCACTACCGTGGTGTGCTGGTGGGCGGCAAGGAGTTCGACAACTCCTGGAAGCGAACCTGTCCCGAGGCGTTCCGTCTGAAAGATGTCATCGAGGGCTGGCAGATTGCCTTGCAGCAGATGCACGTGGGCGACAAGTGGATTGTGTATATTCCCCAGGAGAAAGGATACGGCCGCCGCGCCTGTGGTCCCATCCCCGGAGCATCGACCCTGATTTTCGAGATCAAACTGTTGTCGATTGTTTAAAATAACTGCATCCTCTTAAAAATGTGGTTTTCTAATAATATTTTCCAATAAAAACTTTTTCTATTTAGAATAAGTTCTTATCTTTGCGACAAGAAAATCAGAAATTATGGAATCGATTTGTGTCATAAAAGACTTGTATAAGGTTCTTTATCAGTTTGAGAAGGACTTTGCTGAGGCTCATTCCATGACCATCAACGAAGCGATGCTGCTTTGTTGCATGAAGGACGGAAAACCCCGTACGGCGGGAGCCATCTGCGAATACATCGGTCTGTCCAATTCTCGTGTGTCTAAGGTTATTACGGCTGTGGAGCAGAAGGGATTCATCGAGCGTGAGATCAATAAGGAAGACAAGCGCCAGATGATTTTTTCGCTTACCGAAGCCGGTTGGCAGACGGTGAAAGCCATGCAGAGCAAGGATCTTCAGTTGGAGCGTTTGTTCCAGCAGCTGAATGAAGTGCTGAAAAAGGAGTAATCTCCTTTTTTTACCCAAATAGTTTTTAGTAGGAAATATATTATATAGAAATAAATAACAAAAGAAATAATGAAGTATATAGTTATTGGCGGTGTTGCCGGTGGAGCTACGGTTGCCGCGCGATTGAGAAGAATGGACGAGCAGGCGGAAATCATTCTGCTGGAGCGTGGAGCCTATGTGTCGTATGCCAATTGTGGTCTGCCTTATTATATAGGTGGAGAGATTTCAGAGCGCGATCATCTTTTTGTGCAGACGGTGAAAGGATTTCAGGACCGTTTTGCGATAGACATCCGTGTGCGTCAGGAAGCTGTGGAGATTCTGCGCGATCAGAAAGTCGTGCGCATCAAGAATCTGGAAACCGGTGCCGAGTACACCGAGAGCTATGACAAACTGGTGCTTTCGCCCGGAGCGGCCCCGATCCGTCCGAACCTCGAGGGCATCAATCTGCCCAACATCTTCACATTGCGCAATGTGCCCGATACCGATGCCATCAAGAACTATATTACCGCCAACCGTCCGCGCCGTGCCGTAGTCGTAGGTGGCGGATTCATCGGTCTGGAGATGGCCGAGAACCTGCACCGCCAGGGACTGGAAGTGCACGTGGTGGAGATGGGCCGTCAGGTGATGGCTCCGATAGACTATTCCATGGCTTCCATCGTGCACCATCACATGGTGGAGCAGGGCATTCACCTGCATCTGGAGCGTGGCGTAACTCGTTTTGCATCCTCTGCTTCCGGTGCACTGGAAGTGGTGCTTTCCGACGAGCAGAAAATCGAAACCGATATGGTGATTCTCAGCATCGGCGTGCGTCCCGAAACCACGTTGGCCAAGGATAGCGGACTGGCTATCGGTGCGCTGGGAGGAATCTCGGTAAACGAATATATGCAGACTTCCGATCCGGACATTTATGCGCTGGGCGATGCCGTTGAGGTGGTTCACGGAGTGACCGGCAAACCGGCACTGATTCCGCTGGCCGGTCCGGCCAACAAGCAGGGACGCATTGTGGCCGACAATATCGTGTATGGCAACGTGTCCGTCTATTCCGGTACTATCGGAACTTCCATTGCTCAGGTGTTCGATCTGACGGTGGCCGCAGCCGGAGCAAACTCCAAACTGCTCGACCGTGAAAAGATTCCTTATCTCAGTTCGTTCACCCATTCGCAGTCACATGCCGGTTACTATCCCGGTGCCGTGTCTATGTCCGTAAAGATTCTTTTCTCGCCCGAAAACGGTCGCCTGTTGGGTGCCCAGATTGTGGGCTTCGACGGAGTGGACAAGCGCATCGAGATGCTGGCACAGGTCATCCAGAATCAGGGAACCGTGGCCGATCTGATGGAGCTGGAGCATGCCTATGCCCCTCCTTATTCTTCTGCAAAAGATCCTGTAAACATGGCAGGCTTTGTGGCCGACAATATTCTGAAAAAACGGGTGGAAACCATTCTTTGGAGCGATGTGGCCTCTCTGCCGGCCGATGCGGTGAAGATAGATGTGCGCACTCCAGCCGAGTATGAGCTGGGCACCATTCCGGGCTTTGTGAACATTCCCGTGGATGAGTTGCGCGGCCGTCTGGCGGAACTGCCGAAAGACCGTCTGATTGTCGTGACCTGCGCCATCGGTCTGCGCGGTTATCTGGCCTACCGGATTCTGAAGCAGCACGGCTTTACCCATGTGAAGAATCTCTCCGGAGGTTACAAGACCTGGAGTGCGGCCACCATGCCGGTCGGTCAGCCGGACTCGTCCTGTGACAGCTGTTGCGGCGATGAGCCTTGCAGCACGAAGAATATTGTAGAAGTCAATGCCTGCGGACTGATGTGTCCCGGTCCGATTATGAAGCTCAAGAGTACTTATGAGCAGTTGGATAACGATGCCATGCTTTGCATCACCGCTACCGACCAGGCTTTTGCCAAGGACGTGAAGTCGTGGTGCAAGATGACCGGAGCCGATTTGGTGTCGCTCGACAAGCAGGCCGGACAAGTCAAGGCATTGGTGCGCAAGCAGCAGCCTAAAGCCTGTGCTCCGGCACAGCAGGGCGGGGCAGAGAACAAGACCATCGTGGTGTTCAGCGATGATTTGGACAAGGCACTGGCATCGTTTGTCATTGCCAACGGAGCCGCCTCTACGGGTAAGAAAGTGTCCATGTTCTTCACTTTCTGGGGACTGAACGTCATCAAGAAGAGTCAGAAACCGGCAGTGGAAAAAGACATCTGGGGCCGTATGTTCTCGTGGATGCTTCCTTCCGACAGCAAGGCGCTGAAGCTGTCGCAGATGAACATGATGGGCATCGGCAGCAAGATGATGCGTTTCCTAATGAAGAAAAAGAAGATTGACAGTCTGGAGTCGCTCATTGCTCAGGCCCGTGAGCAGGGTGTGGAGTTTATTGCCTGCACCATGAGTATGGATGTCATGGGTGTGAAGAAAGAAGAACTGCTCGATGATGTGACTCTTGGCGGTGTGGCTACTTATCTGGAGCGTACCGAAGAGGCAAATCTGAATCTGTTCATCTGATGAAAGACAGCTTACTATAAATTTACTCCGTAGAGGAGAGCAAAAAGAAACTGCATTCCGAAAATTGACTACAAGTTTCGGGATGCAGTTTGATTAAGTAATTAAGTTTTTAATTCATTGGACATGGAAACGAGGTATACCTTTAAGACAAGTCAAAACTTGTACTTTACATCGAAGGAAAACTTATTGGAAAGTGGGGTAAGGAACAATTTAGTAAATTGTTTTCTTCCGTACGCAAAACAGTTGCGCCACTCAATATTCTCCTATTGGTCTCGCTTATAAAGTAAGTCCTAAAGTCTTGAAGTAGTTAAATATCTGTTCGTTTTCAACACGTCGCATATAATTCTCCATATATTTCCAATAAGGATTGCCGTTTTCATCCACCGGAAGAGTAAGAACCTCTTTCGCTAAACGTGTAGCACTTCTCTTGTAACCAAAATTGTATTTTCCCCTTATGCGGTCTGCTACAGTAGTGATAAACGTACCAACATATTTATTAAGATTCTCATTGTACCCCAATGTCATATCTGAAGTCGCTATAAAATCTTCTGCTTTATAAACTGAATATCCCATAGAACCTTCTCCGTTTCGGATAAAAGCTATACAATTTCCTTTTTGTACCAAATCTTTATTAGCTGTAACAAAGCAAAGCACTCCATTGTTCTGATTGGTTGCTCCAAGATAACTAATACCGTTTTCAATTTTTTCGATATGATTAAGTCCTTTTGATTTGCCTGGTACAAGACTGGGGAATAAGTCACGAATGAGGAAGTGTTTCCAAATTACCCCCCCCCCCCATTTTGCACTTGTTAACATTTATTCTATCCTTAAAGGTTTTCAAAGTAGTTTTGAGGATGTCTTGTTCAATCTCCTTCATAAAGGAAGACATAAAGGTAAAGTCTATTTCTCCGGTTTGAGTTGCAGGAAGTATTAACTTTTCTCTTTTTATTCTGTTGTCATTTATTTCTCTGTTAAAACTGTATTTCTCCGATAAGCGATTTATAAGCGGTAACATAAAAAGATAAGCATATTTATCTAATCCTTCTCTTTTCAATTGAGTAACATGGTCACTTGCTACAAATTCATATTGATGAAAGAATGCACTCCCTACACTACCGCTATTAGCTACAGTCAGACAATTAGAGAATTTTCTTACGCCGCTTTCGTTTCCAACAAATCCATCCACACCATTGTTGAGAGCGGTTGCCGATATGTATGGAGTTCTTCCCTCTGAGTGATCGGCCTTTTTAAGCCGTTTCCCTCGCTGTATTTCCGTGAATACTTCTGTGAAATAAAATGCTTTCCAATGGGCATGAGATAAATTACCCCCCCCGTTATTTCGTTGATTATTAGGTGTTTGCATATTTTCTCTATTGTTGGTTTTAAGATTTGTTGTTCTTTGGCTTTCATATAATCTTCCATGAATTGCCAATCGGGATTGTTATTTTCATCAATGGGAAGTAATATTCGTTGCCTTTTCAAACGTCCCGTTCCCATTTTATAACCATATCCATATTTTTCTCGTTGTTTTGTAATACACAAAGATATAAATAATGAAACGTATTTATTATTCTTTTTAGGGCGTAACTTCCGTGTATCATTCCCATATAAAGCTTTATATGGATGGTAAAAACAATAACCGACAGAACCATTTCTGTTTACCGAAAGACAATTACTTTCAAGCGTTTCATTACTATTTGCAACAAAGTATCCTATACCATTATTATTTGCAGTTGCTGTAATATATGGTATAAGTCCATCTAAACGTTCCCTCTCATAAATATCTCGTCCTGAAAGTATTTCAGCGACATCCTCTATAAAGAATGCATTCCAACTCCGGGAATTTAAAGAAAGATTATTCATTTTTTTCTCCATCTTTTATATCTTCAAACAAATATCCCCTACCATGAGTAATCATATTAAATTCAAAGGTCAAATAATCAGCCATTGTATTCTCAAAGTCTTTCTCCGTAGGGATTTCATCATTGAAATAGTAGAACGCATGCAACCATTCATCCTCTGCCTCTATAGTGGTTTCCACACAGAATTTTGTTTCAGCCTCTACGCGTCCAAACCACACGTCAAGCAAATGTTGTCGCTTATCTTTAGCACTGGCAGTTTCTTCCAGTCCGATATGCTTGCTTACAACAAATCCGTCATCCTCGAAATTAATGAATTTACATTTATGATTTTTGTCATGAGGTATGCCAGCAGTAAATACAGCAATACATGGGTTTGTTCCTACACCGTAGAACGTATTTTTGTTGAGTGTGATAACACCTTCCAACGTATGATGTTTGAGTATGTTGTTTTTGATATTTTGTTCCTCTTTACTCTTTCCCGTTACTGAAGATTGGGGGACTATTACAACAGCTCTTGCCCCCTCAACTAATGATTCAAGCAAATGTTCCGTAAAACTGATTTCATATAAATCAGGATTACTTTTTGAACCTTGTGAATAAGGTGGGTTCATCATACCCACAGTACATCCTTTCAATTGTAATTGGCTTGGATTATGCTTTAAAAAATCCCAATTATGCAAATTACTTTTACCATCTCCTCGAAGTATCATATTGGTTGTGGCTATAGTGAACATATAAGGTTGTAATTCAATACCAAATAACTGGTCACGTTTTATATGTCTTCTCTGAGCTTCATCTTCTGCTTGTTTAACCATCTTGTGCATGGCAGCAATAAGGAAACCTGCAGTACCACAACAAGGATCAAGGACTTTGTCATCAACTTTCAAATCTATCAATTCGCAAAACAATTCTGTAATATGTTTTGGAGTAAGAACAATACCTAATGTCTGCCCATCACCACCTGAATATGACATAAATTCTCCATAGAAACGTCCTAAATAGTCTTCTGCTGAGTTTTGGTAACGTATGTTCTTATAGATACTATTATAAAGAAACTCTGTGTAATGTCTTAATGGTGTCTTACCTAAAGTATCATTTTTTTCATTGATTTTTGGCGTATCTTTTATAACAGAAAATTGACTCAATAGTTTATCTCGTTTTGTATCGGGTGTTACATTGGCTCGCTGCAAGTTACTTCTTATGGCTTCGTAAATCTTTTGTCCATCAGTTTTTATGTTATCTCCAATAAGAGAATCAATAGAAAATGTTTTGTATTCTATTTCTCTTAATGCCAACATAATACCAGAAACAATCAACGGTTTTTGTTCTGTAGTCAGATTTCCGTAATTCCTCAAATCATTGTGTAGTTTCTCTGCATCTTTGAGTATTTCAGCTGTTGTCTTTTCTACATCTGTTTCTTCCTTCAGGATTTCTTTTAAATAAAACTCGTCTATATTGTTTTCATTGAACGAAATAAAGGTTTCCACATCAGAAAGTTCCTGATAATCTCCACGTTCGTTTATAAAAATAGGAGTTATCCGATGTCTTTTTTCATTACCTGATATACCAAATGCAAGTACTTTATGAAAAGAAGTGTGTGCAGCTAAATGAAGTCCATAGAACAAAGCACCATTGACTGCATAGTCTTTTACACTTTTAACATCTTGTGCTATTAATTTTTTATCATTTCTGACGATATGCTTTTCAAGTGTTGCTTTATCTTCTATTACAAGCAAAAAATCTTTTACTATTCCACAATATTCAGGATAGCCAACGTTTCCTGTTTGCGCTTTTGAAGCCGTTTTTAACGCTTCGTCAACTTCTTTTATGTCACAACCTTGTGGTGTCAAATCTAAACCTGCTTCTTGCAGTAGCCCATACACCCAAAAGTCTGTTTTAATCTCTTTTTTCGCCATTTATATAGTCTTCTTTAATTTGGTTAGGTACAAGTAAATCCCTTAAATCAATATTCAGAATGTTTGCTATCTGATATAAAACAGGAAGGGGAGGTTGTACCTTGTTCGTTGCGTATAGATTGACCATATTGAAAGTCTTTCCAAGCCTGTTTGCCAATTCTGTTTGACTAATGCCCTTAGCATCTAATACCTCTTTTATTCGGTTCGTACATGCCGTTTTGTCTGAATGTGACAAAGGTACAAAATTTTATTTGGTAATATTGGCTTGGCATTGAAAATCGTATTATTATTTGTAGTATAAGAGTTATCGATATGCAAAGTAAAGCAGACCACAGCAATTGAGACGGTTGTCAAATTATTACCTCAAAACAAGGTAATTCTTCTAAATCGCTTAACTTCAAATAGCTATATTCCTTATAAGATTTATGCAAAACATTTGGAAAAGAATAATATTTTTCCACTTTGTCATTTTGACAATCTAACTTGATGAGTTTTCCATTTTTACAGGGAAAAGTCCGGAGACTTGGAAAAACTTAAATCTCAGACTTCGTTTTTTAGGGCAATGTTTTAATAATCACTTTTTTGAAATGGAAAATCTTGTAGTTCTCTTTGATGGAAAGAGATAAAAATGAAGCGAAAAACAAGGCTTTCGGACTTTGTTTTTAAGTTGTGCTGATGTTTTGAAAGAGTTACCACGGTCATTGAGTGAAACCACCACGGTACTTTTGGATAACTTGCGCACTGTATTTGAGTGAACTTCGTATGATTTTTTGTATAAAACGCGCATATATGCAGTATATATGCGCGTTATTGGTGTATAGTTATGCAGATTCTTTCCCAGAAGCGTACTTTACCCAGAAGCCAGTGTTTGTAGAAACGGGCGAACCGGTAGCAAAAGGAAAGGATTTCTGACCGGTAACTTACTTCAAGCAGATTCTATCCTCGTCGGTTATCGGCCGTATCGGGCGGCATGGATTACCTACTGCGAGCATTCGGGGTGGGATGGATTTGGTTACCACACTTCCGGCACCGATGACAGCACCTTCGCCGATCTCCACACCGGGCAGGATGACTACATTGGCGGCAATCCAAGCATGGTTCCCGATTTTTATGGGGCGTGCCGCCATCAGCCCTTCCTGGCGCTGGTCTTCCTGCAAGGCATGGGTTATGGTAATCAACGAGCAGTTGGGACCTATCATGACGTTGTCTCCAATCGTCACTTCGGCTTCATCCAGAATGCTCAGATTGAAATTCCCGACGAAATGATCTCCAATCCGGATATTAAATCCGAAGTCGCACCGGAAAGGACTGTGAATCACACTGTCTTTACCGAACTTTCCGAGCAGTTTCTGGAAAGCCTGCCGGCGTTCCTCTTTGCGGGAGGGGCGCATATTGTTGATGTCGAAACAGGCATCGGCACAGCGGGTCAGCATGTCGCTGATCTCTGGTGAGTCGGCTGCCGCAGCACTGACCCATTTTCCGGCGTGCAGCATATCCAGTATCTCGTCAATGGACGGGCTGGAAAGGGCGTTTTCTTTATTTGTGGTTGGCATAGTTTTTGAAGTTTTGATTTTAATATTATAAAAAGGAAGAGTCTTATTCATTTGTTTTTTTATGATCAGCCTTTAATAGGCAGAAATATAATTCAAAATAAAACAATTTGTTTCATAAATTGTTGCTTTATCAGAATTATTATTGTCGGCTTGATAGATTTTTAATGAATCAATTCAAATCCGTTTCTTTCTAAAATACCGTTTAAAAGATTGTATTTCAGTAATTTCAAAGACCGATCAACCATCTTTTATTGGACAATAGTGATTTGTCTTGTCATTTTAATTCCGCCAACGGGTTTGAATTAATATTTGGATATATCCTCAAAAAGTCATTATTTTGCAACTAACTGTTATTTCTGAAAAACAACATACTATGAAACATTTCTTACTTATGTTACTGGTTCTTTGGGGGCAAACCGTCTGGGCCGAGAAACAAATCTATGTATCGCCTAAAGGTAACGATCAGGCTGAAGGAACACTATCACATCCGTTAAAAACCATCCGTGCCGCATTGGACAAAGCCAACATGCTGAATAATGAGGATGTCAGGATTTTCTTGCGCAAAGGCTGCTACGAACAGTCGGCGACGCTTGAAATTGGTCAAAATGCCCGATATGCCTCACTCACTATCAGTCCATATCAGGATGAAAGTGTGAGCATCTCAGGAGGACGGGAGATTGCCTTATCCAAAATGAAGAAAATATCAGACCAGGGAATTGCCGCACGATTGCCGGAAACAGCACGCAAGTTTGTCCGTGAAATAGACTTCCGCAAACTGAACATACCTATGGCCGATTTGCGTCCGTCCGGTTTCGGCCGTCCCAGCAGTCCGGCATGGAGTGAATTATTTGCCGACAGTGAACCTCTCAGTATTTCCCGCTGGCCCAACGATTCTACCGTACTGATAGGCAAAGTCCTGGAAGCCGGAACCGGTGAAAGGGTCAAAGATGCCAAACTGCCGGTATTTCAGTACAACGAAGAACGTCCGTCAGCCTGGAGCAATGCCGGCTCATTCTGGATCGGTGGATACTTTGCACACGGTTATGCCAGTGATATGATACGTGTAGATCATCTGGACCCTGAAACCCATACTATTCATGCGGCACAGCAAACTGTTTACGGATTCATGACGGGAGCCGACTGGCGGCGCTGGTATGCCTTGAACCTGCTGGAAGAACTGGATCGACCGGGTGAATATGTCATAGACAAGGAAAACGATAAGATATATGTCTATCTGCCGGAAGGGACCCAACAACTGAATGTCAGTGTGCTGGATGAGCCACTGGTTGCCATCGAGAACTGCCGGAATGTTACACTCAGCAAGCTTACCTTCGAATACGGCCGTTCCATCGGAATTTATCTTGAAAAAACCCAACATGTACGCATTACAGGATGCACCATACGCAACGTCGGTGGTGTAGGAATCTCTATCGGTAAAGGAACAGAAACGCCCGACAAGCAGACCCTGAAACCACATGCAGCCGAAGCTGGAGGCTCGCCTAAATCGCGCGTGGTAG
Source organism: Bacteroides sp. OF04-15BH (assembly GCF_003477995.1). Taxonomy (GTDB): domain Bacteria; phylum Bacteroidota; class Bacteroidia; order Bacteroidales; family Bacteroidaceae; genus Paraprevotella. Next base: position 122,340 of record NZ_QUEM01000005.1, on the reverse strand, counting down.
GAGACCTGATGGGCAGAGTTTACCAAGATGTTCTGTTCAACCGTAACGGCGGTACCGACAACGGTATCACGGACTGTTATATCTATAACACCGGTAGCGGAGGAATAAGTTTGGGAGGAGGCGACCGCGCAACACTCGCACCGGCCGGAAACTTTGTAGAAAATTGCCGTATACATGATTTCAACCGGGTGGAAAAATCGTACCGCCCCGGTGTGTGGATTGACGGTGTGGGTAACCGCGTCAGCCGGTGCGACATCTATAATGCTCCCAGCATGGCTATCTTATTTCACGGAAACAACCATATTATCGAATACTGCAAAATCACCAACGTGTGCAGTGAGGTAGACGATCAAGGAGCCATTTATTACGGACGGGACCCATCTGAGTTGGGTAACGTCATCCGTTACTGCTATTTCCATAAACTTAGTCCACGCCACCGTGTTACGGCTACTTATCACGACGACGGTGCCTGCGGCGGCGAAGTATACGGAAATATTTACCACAACGCAGGCTCACTGCCTGTACTGATTGGTGGCGGACATTACAACCACTACCACCATAATATTTTCATCGATTCGCCTGTGGCTATCCATCTGGATAACCGTATGCAGAACTGGGGAGCAGGAATGGTTGCTCCTGACGGCATTATTGACCAGCGACTGAAAGCTGTGAAATTTCAGGAGCCGCCTTACAGCACAACCTATCCGTTTTTAGTAAATTATTGGGAAGAAAACCCCTCCTATCCGCACGGGAACCTGATAGAAGGCAATCTGTTCTATCGCATTAAAAATCTGGTGAACGGACAAACCCAATGGGGAGAATTCCGTAACAACTGGTCTACCAACAACGATCCGGGATTTGTTGACCCGGAAAATCCGCTGAAAGGCTTTAAGGAAGATGCACCTGTTTACCGGTACATTCAGGGATTCCCGCAATTGCCGTTCGACAAAATCGGGTGTACCTTAAAATAAAAACAACCATACTTCCTGTCATGATTATATCCGTTCAGGCTTCTTCAAATTTCGCCTGAACGGATATTTTTTCTTTCCTTATTTCTTCGGCTGTTCCTGTTTCTTTTTATGAATCATCCAGCGGAACAGAGAAGCGGGAATGGTATGGCTGAACGAGTTCACCTCGTCAATCCGCTTGTTGATGCTCTCCATATGCTTTTCGGCATCCTTGTCCGACAGGATACCCTCGTTGGTCAGTTGGTTTACGGTGCGCCGTTCGTCACTCAGCAGCATACGGATGGACTTCTGGGTGAGCGCATGGTGATATGCGCGTGGGAACTCCTGCGCCAGCTTCTGAATCACTTCGTTCATCTTGTTTATGTTCTCCGTAATCTCCTCTTTCAGTTGGGCCAACAGGCGTTTCTGTTCTTCGGAAACCAAGTCCGATGAGGCGAGATCATCCAGGAACTTCAGATCCTCGCGTTGCAGGATGATGAAACCGCGTCCCAAATCATAGATGATCATGATGCGTTCGCGGAAGTAGAAGCTGATCCAGTCGCGCATAAATCCCAGACTGCGCAGGTGATGCAACAAGGCGGCCTGCTCGCAGAAGTTGAAAATAGACTGGCGGAAACTCAGGGCATATTCGCCGTCGTGGTCATACATCTCGTCGAGCGAAGCCATCAGGCGTACGAACGAATCTTTCGAGATAATGCCTTCCTGATAGATCATGCGGCAGCTGGATTTCTCCTTGTCCAACACACGCAGACGGATTTCTGCCAGAAAGTCCTTGGAGCGGGGACTATTTTCCGGCTCTTCCGGCATTTCGGGCAGATAGTTACGCACATGATCCCAGTTGGCATCCGCCAGCTGTTCGCGCGTGGTCAGCTTGTTGAAATACTTCTCCGAACTTTCGTAGATGTGTTCCTGAATGCGGTATTCCATCTGGCAACGCGCTGTGGACACATGGATCAGTCCCAGGCGTTTGAGCAGCCAGCGCATGGTCGTAGCGTTGACCGACAGGGTGAGCGTCACAATTCCCGCCGTGAAGAACAGCACCTGTTTGCGGATCTCTTCTGGAATCTCCGGAGTGTAGGACACCATCAGAGCCAGCGTCATACCCAAGGCACCGCGCAGTCCGCCCCACGTCAGAATCACCGATTCGCGTTTGGTCAGTCCATAACCCAAATGCTTCATCAGCGGATACAGCATCATGATCATGACAAAACGGATTAGATTCAGTCCGATATACAACAGAATCAGAATACCGATATTGGTCCAGGTAACATCCACCTTTTCGGCAATGACGATACCCACGATGATAAACACCAGCGTGTTGGCGATATGGGCCAGCAGTTCCCAGAACTTTTCCATAAACTCATTGACCTGCGGCTTCAGGCGTGGGCGACCTTTGTAGGAGATAGTCAGACCGAAAGCCACCAGGGCAATCACTCCCGATACACCCAGATAGAACTGTGACAGGATAAAGGTGGTATAGGCCGCCAGAATGATCACACTGTTCTGAATCACCTCTTCGGAATTGATGCGGGTGATGAACCACAGGGCGGCCCGTGCCAGAATGAAGCCCAGCAAGGCACCGCCGGCTACAACTATCGTGAACTCCGCCAGCGGAGACGCACCGGACTGCATGCCGCCCACATAGGCGCCGAAAAACAGCATGAAGCACACGATACCCGTTCCGTCGTTCAGCAGCGACTCGCCGTCCACCAGAGTGGAAAACCGCTTGCTGGTGTTCAGTTCGTGCAGCAAGGCCACCACGGCCACCGGGTCGGTGGCACTGATCAGGGCACCGAACATCAGCGCGAACGACCACGACCACGAAGCATACTCCGGAGCAATCCATCGGAAGCCCATCACCAGAGCGGCGGTGAGCAGCATGCCGATAATCAGTCCCGGACCGGCCAGCAGCGTGGCGTTCGACAGTGTTTTCTTGAAGATGTGCATATTCATTTCGTAGGCCGCATCGAAAATCAGGATGGGCAGAAACACATACAGAATGAAGTCGGGGTTCATGTCGCCCACCGACTGTATGGTCTGGCTGATCTTGGGCAGTGTGGCAAAGCAGTCAAAGCGCTCCAGCACACCGATGAGCAGACCGAAGGCAAAGAGCCCCACGGTATAAGGAATATTCCGCGGTTGCAGGATTGACTTCAGGATGGCTCCGATCATGAGTCCGCTCACGGCCAGAAGCAGGGGAGAGAGTAGATTAAATTCTTCCATAACAGATTCAGTTTGTGTTCTAGACGTAGAACTGTTGCATATAATTAAACTTTGCCAACAAATATCGCTATAAAAACCTATATATGCAAGATATTTAAAAAAATAAAAAATGACATCCGCCGGATTTTGATCTCCGGCAAGATGCCATTTCCCATTAATCATCAATGAAACAAAAGTCGCTTTTGTTTGCTTTCCCTATGAACTGATATTTATCTGATGAACAGTAATTCGCGGTATTTCGGCAGTGTCCACATCTGGTCGTCTACAATCAGTTCCAGTTTGTCGATATGGTAACGGATTTCGTCCAGTGCGGGCACCACGGTATCGTGGTAGGCGATGGCCTTTTCACGTTCGCTGGTAATCTTGTTGGCCACCTTGCGCGCTTCAATCATGCTGTCCACATGCTCCTTGATAAAGGCCGTGTGCTTTGAAATCTCTTCAATCAGTTCCAGATTCTTTCCACAGAGCTCTTCAGCCTTGTCTGCTGCGAACAGCTGGCGCATCTTGAACACATTGTCAATCAGTTCGCTCTGATATTTGGTGGCAACCGGTACAATATGATTCATGGCCAGATCGCCCAATACGCGGGCCTCGATCTGAATCTTCTTGGTGTAGGTTTCCCATTTCACCTCGTTGCGGGCCTCCAGTTCCTTGCGGGTCATCACGCCGGTCTTTTCAAACATTTCCACACTGCTTTCAGACAGATAGTTGTCGAAGATGACAGGCACACTGGTTTCGCAGTCCAGTCCGCGGCGCGCTGCCTCTGCCTTCCACTCGTCGCTGTATCCGTTTCCGTCGAAGTGGATCGGTTTGCATATCTTGATATACTTGCGGATTACAGACAAGATTGCCGAAGTCTGCTTTTCGCCTGAGGCGATGCGGCTGTCCACTTCCTGCTTGAATTCGGTAAGCTGTTCGGCCACGGCGGTGTTCAACGCAATCATCGCGCTGCCGCAGTTGGCTTCAGAACCCACGGCACGGAACTCAAAGCGGTTGCCGGTAAAGGCGAACGGTGAGGTACGGTTGCGGTCAGTATTGTCGATCAGCAGTTCCGGAATCTGCGGAATGTCCAGTTTCATGCCCTGCTTGCCGCTCAGAATCAAAGCATCCTGATCGCTTTCCTCGATGTGGGTCAGCAAATCGGACAGCTGTTTGCCCAAGAAGCTGGAGATGATGGCTGGAGGTGCCTCGTTGGCGCCCAGACGGTGGGCGTTGGTGGCACTCGAGATAGAAGCCTTGAGCAGTCCGTTATGACGGTAAACGGCCATCAGGGTGTTCACCACGAAGGTGACAAAGCGCAGGTTGTCGGCCGGAGTCTTTCCGGGAGCCATGAGCAGCACGCCGGTGTCAGTACCCAAGGACCAGTTGTTGTGCTTTCCGCTTCCGTTTACGCCCTTGAACGGCTTTTCGTGCAGCAGCACGCGGAATCCGTGGTTACGGGCTATTTTGCGCATGAGCGACATGATCAGCATGTTGTGGTCGTTGGCCAGATTACATTCCTCATAGATCGGAGCTAATTCGAACTGGTTCGGAGCAACCTCGTTGTGGCGGGTCTTGACCGGGATACCCAGTTTCAGCGCCTCAATCTCCAGTTCTTTCATAAAGGCGGCCACACGGGTCGGGATGGCACCGAAGTAATGGTCCTCCAACTGCTGGTTCTTGGCAGAGTCATGTCCCATCAGGGTGCGTCCGGTGAGCAGCAGGTCGGGGCGGGCGGCATACAGCCCTTCGTCCACCAGAAAGTATTCCTGCTCCCAGCCCAGGTAAGTGATTACTTTTTTCACTTCCGGATCAAAGTAATGGCACACGTCGGTTGCCGCCTTGTTTACGGCACGCAGAGCCTTGAGCAACGGAGCCTTATAGTCCAGTGACTCGCCGGTGTAGGCAATAAAGATGGTCGGGATGCACAGCGTGTCGTCCACGATGAATGCCGGAGATGAAGGGTCCCAGGCCGAATATCCGCGTGCTTCGAAGGTGTTTCGGATACCGCCGTTCGGGAAAGAAGAAGCGTCCGGTTCCTGCTGTACCAGCAGTTTTCCGCTGAATTCCTCGATCATGCCTCCCTTACCGTCGTGCTCCACAAAAGAGTCATGCTTCTCGGCTGTGCCTTCGGTCAGTGGGGCAAACCAGTGTGTGTAGTGGGTTACGTGCATTTCCGTAGCCCATTTCTTCATACCTTCGGCCACGGCGTCGGCAATGCTGCGGTCCAGCGGACTGCCGTTGTCAATCACGTCAATCAGTTTGCGGTAAACCGGTTCGGAAAGATACTTGAACATCTTTTCCTTGTTGAACACATATTTGCCGAAATATTCCGAAGGTCTTTCGGCGGGAACCTCTACGTGGGCCGGTTTCTTGAGAAACGCGCTTTCCACCACTCTGAATCTCAGTGTAGACATAGCTAATCTTGTGTTATGGTTGTTGTTATCGTTTTGTGATTTTCTTTTCTCAAATTCTGTTCTTGATGCGCTTCATGGCTTCGATGCAGTCCTCCCGGTTGCCAAAGGCGGTGAGGCGCAGATAACCTTCGCCGCTGGGGCCGAAGCCCGATCCCGGTGTGCCTACAACATGAGCCTGATGCAGCAGCCGGTCGAAGAACTCCCAGGAAGTAACGCCCTGCGGTGTCTGAAGCCACAGATAAGGCGAATTGACTCCTCCGTAAACGGTCAGCCCGGCTTCGGTCAGTCCTTCGCGCATGATGCGGGCATTTTCCAGATAAAAGTCGATGGTGGCCTTCACCTGCTGTTTTCCTTCCGGATTGTAAACCGCCTCGGCTGCTCGCTGGGTGATGTAGCTGGTGCCGTTGAATTTGGTACACTGGCGCCGGTTCCAGATCGGGTTCAGTTTTTCTCTCCGTCCGTCCCGGGTGCGTCCGCAAACATCCTGAGGCACCACGGTGTATCCGCAGCGTACCCCCGTAAATCCGGCGGTCTTGGAGAAACTTCGGAACTCGATGGCACATTGGCGCGCTCCCTCGATTTCGTAGATGGAGTGGGGCACTTCCTCTTCGCGGATAAACGCCTCGTAGGCGGCATCAAACAGGATGAGGCAGTCGTGCTCCAGAGCGTAGTCCACCCACCGTTTCAACTGTTTGCGGGTCAGTGCCGTACCGGTGGGATTGTTGGGGCTGCATAGGTAAATCAGGTCTACTGGCTGCTCCGGCAGTTCCGGCACAAACTGGTTTTCTGCGGTGCAGGGCATGTAGGTGATGCGGCTCCACCGTCCCTGTTTGTCCAGTGTTCCAGCTCTTCCGGCCATGACATTGCTGTCGATATATACCGGATAGATCGGATCTGTGACACACACCCGGTTGTCGGTATGCAGAATGTCGCCGATGTTGCCCGTATCGCTTTTGGCTCCGTCGCTGACAAAGATTTCCGATGCGTCCATCTCGATGCCGTAAGGTGCGAAGTCGTTGCGGATGATTGCCTCGATCAGGAAGTCATATCCCCGTTCCGGTCCGTATCCGTGAAAGGTCGCGCTGTCGGCCATTTCGTCTACAGCCCGATGCATGGCCTGGATGCAGGCTTCGGGCAACGGCCGGGTCACATCGCCGATTCCCAGGCGGATGAGTTGTGCTTCGGGATGCTCTTCCTTGAAGGCTCCTACTTTGCGTGCAATCTCCGAGAACAGATAGCTTCCCGGCAATTCCAGAAAATGGTCATTGATGCGTAGCATAATTTTTGCTTTAATATATAAATAATGTGTTTGTGTTGTTGTTATCCCTACTCGTCAATCTCTATTTCTCCGTCGAACACCCGTGTGGCCGGTCCGGTCATGCGGATTTGTCCGTCTTCTTCATTCCATTCAATCGTCAGTGTACCGCCGTCCATGGTAATTCTTGATGTCCGTCCGCAGCGTCCGCTGAATGCGGCGGCCACAGCAGTGGCACAGGCGCCGGTACCGCAAGCCATCGTGATGCCCGAACCTCGTTCCCACACTCGCATCCGGATGTGTCCGTCCTCCTGAATCTGTGCGAACTCTACATTCACGCGGTCCGGAAAATCCGGATGATGTTCTAATTGAGGACCGATTTCTTCGAGCCGCACCGTTGAGATGTCATCCACAAAAATTACCAGATGCGGATTGCCGACCGACAAGGCGATGCCTTTTCCGGGATATATGCCACAAAGGTCAGTTTCACGGATATTTTGAGGCATTCCCATTTCCACGGTGACCGATTCTACTCGTCCTTCTTTGGTGTTCAGGTGCAGGTGTTTGATGCCCGAAAGCGTTTCCAGCCGGATATCTTTCCGGTCGGTGAGTCCGTATTCGTACACATACTTTCCGATGCACCGGCTGGCATTGCCGCACATCAGGGCTTCGGAGCCGTCGGCATTGAAAATCCGCATGCTGAAGTCAGCGGTTTCCGATGGTCCGATCAGTACCAGCCCATCGCTTCCTATGCCCGTATGCGGTCGGCTCCAGGCTACGGCCCATTTTTCGGGATGAGGCAACGGGAACAACTGTGTGTTCACATATATATAATCATTACCTGCTCCGTGCATTTTGGTAAAGCTGATGACTCTTTTCATGTTTTATTAGTTTTGTGCTTTCTTTTTGCTTTTCTTTGATGCAAAGTTATTTCTTTTTGTTTTGAATATTCTGTTGCGATGCATCTTTCTGAAAAGAAAATTGAGTTACTTACGTTTTGAGGATAATCTGGCTTTGTAAGTTTGATTTTGATGGTTTGAAAATGTTGTATGTTTCAATCTGAAACTTTCTCTGAAAATGCTGTGATGAGGCAGTGTTGATTTTTAATTTTTCTGATAAATTATTTGCTTTCAAAAAGAGCTAAAATGGAAAAAGTAAGTAATTGTTTTTTATGTTATTGGCTTTTCAGTTCGGCGCTAATCACCCTGCTCAACCGTTTTTATCTGACTCCCAAGCGTATTTGGTTTCATCTTTCTGCGTGGGTTTTGTTTACGGGACTTTCTGTTTGGGTGCTTTTCGGTTTGTCTAAGGGAACTCCCCGTCATGTCGGTTTGTTCTTTATGACGATATGGCTGTTTTCTTATGGAATATGGCTGGCGCGCCGTATTATAGTTACCTACCGCCGTTCGGTCCGTTCGTTTGATGATACTCACTCCGATTATATAGCCGTATATATCAAATGGATGTCTATTTATACTTATTGGGCGGTGATTTATGGAGTGAGTTGCGGTTTGCTTACCTTTTTGCCGGACGAATATGTTTATTTGTGGATCATTTCTTCCATTCCTTTTTACATCTATTTGTTCTGTTCCTATTTGAATTACCTTTTATTTTATGAACAGGTGGAGCGTGCGCTGGAAGTAAAGAAGGACCCGGATGCCGATGATGACGAAGAGGAAGCAGAGGCTTCGGACAATCCGCAATTTTATGAAGGCATATCCGGCAAACTGAATGACTGGATTGCCGGCAATTCCTTCACAGAGCCCGGTTTTACCATTGAGGATCTGGCTCGTGCATTGAATACCAACCGTACCTATCTGAGCCATTATATCAAGAATATTTATAAAATGTCTTTCCGTGAGTGGGTCACTTCGCTTCGTTTGGATTATGCCAAGAAGATGTTGTTGGAGCATCCGGAAATGAATGTAAGTCAGGTGGCCGAGGAGTCCGGCTTCTTGTCTTTGAGCTATTTTAGTAAAATCTTTACAGAAAAAGAAGGTTGCTCTCCGGCACGTTGGCGCAAAGGCGAGCGGGGATGAATACCTTATACTCAGAATTTGTTTTTTTGCTCTATCTGCAAAAAGTATGAATGCTCCATTGAGTCGCAAGGATTAGAAGTACGAAATGGCGACGGTAACAGTCAGTCAATATTGAAGAAATAGGAAACAAAGCGTCGAACAGGATTCCGATTCCGCCCGCAACAGAAGATAATCGAAGTATAACCCCTAAAAAGAAAGGAGGACATGAAGGAATACATGGAGAATCCACCAGTGGGTTGTATCGGCGGTTATTGAAAAGTAAGATAAGAGAATAAAACAACAGGAGCCTTCGGCAGTGCCGGGGGCTTCTTGCGTTTGATGCTAAAGCAAGCAAAGAATGAAAATCATAAATGCCAAAGAAGATGAAAAAAATATATGCTGGCAGGGTTATATCTAACTAATAAGTTTTATATTTGCATATACATACCTATTTGTTATTTTATGAATTTTGAGCAGCTGTGTTTTACAACGTTTTGTGTCGGCAGTTTGGCTGATGCTTTGAAAATGAGTGCAGGTAAAGTATATGGTATGTTGCGCTCATCTGGTATTCTTACAGAATATCTGTTACCGGGATATGAGGTGCTACATACATTCAGTAAAGAATATATTGTGGACGACTTGATTTCATATATGAAGGAGAAAGGAGTTTTGGAATGAGACTGTATCATGCTTCAGATATAGTGATAGAAAGTCCTGATGTATATCATTCACGTGAACATCTGGATTTTGGTAAAGGCTTTTATTTGACATCAATACGCATGCAAGCAGAAAAATATGCACAACGTTTCTTGTTGCGTGGTAAATGTGCTTTTGTTAATGAATATCTGTTGGACGAGGACTTGTCTGGCTATGTCGTGAAAGTATTTGAAAGTTATGATGAAGAGTGGTTGGATTATGTTGGTAAATGCCGTAAGGGACTTAATGAAATAGCGTATGATATTGTGGAAGGTGGTATAGCCAATGATAAAGTATTTAATACAATAGATTTGTATTTTTCAGGAGCTATGAGTAAAGAGGATGCGCTTGGCAGATTGGCATATGAACATCCTAATCATCAGTTGTGTATATTAAATCAAGATGTGCTTTTACATCATTTACATTTTGTAGGAGCAGAAGAAATAAAAGCAGGAGGAAGGTGATCATGTTGGCTGATAAAATAGTTTTGCAGATGAAATATGCGCGTATTGTCCGTTTGTTTGCTGATAAGTTGCAGATTAAATACGAAGATGCACTTTCCTTCTTCTATGATTCTGAAACTTATAAACTTATCAGCAATGGAGTAGCTGATATGCATTGCCTTAGCGATGAATATCTTGCCGATGAGTTGCTGATGGAATGGAAAGAAAAATATTCCCCGCTATAGTTAGATAATAAATTTTCCACTTTTATAGTGGACTATTATGGACGACAATTTATTATCTTTGATTCATGAACAATACAGAGTAGCATGGAAATAATATTCAACGAAAAGTATTTGCAAGAGATGTATATTACGGGGTAGACGGACAAGTCGAACCATTATAAATAGCTGACGTTTTATGATAGAGATACAAGGAACAGATTCGATGATGATTGCCAATAATCTTACTCCAGCATATCCCACTCATCCCGGTGAGGTGCTGAAGGACGAGATTGAGTACCGTAAGATCTCGCAGCGTAAACTGGCAGAGAATATGGGAATATCTTACAAGATTCTGAATGACATTCTTAATTGTTGTCGTCCTGTCACGACGCAGACTGCAATGCTTTTTGAGGCGGCACTAAATGTTCCGGCAGATTCCTTAATGCGCTTACAGTTGAAATACAATATGCAACAGGCAGCTGCTGATCCTTCCTTTATGGAGCGCTTGAAGCAGGTACGCAAGTATGCCGCCATGCTGTAGGTTACGATACACCAAAAGTATCAGAACAGTTCGTGCTGATGAAATAGAAAAAACATTATGATGAAATTTTCAAATCATCATAATGTTTTTTTTGTTTATTGAGGTTTAGTCTAAAAGATAAAGTTATCGGCAATTCTGCTTTTCCTTTTTTATTCGTAAGCTTCTTCGTGAACACCCTTCACCGCTCTTCCGCTCGGGTCGTTCTTGCCTTGGAAAGAAGCGTCCCATGCCAGAGCTTCGGCGGTAGAGCAGGCCACGCTCGGTACACTTGGCACACTGCGTGCGGCGCTTTCGCTCGGGAAGTGTTCTTCGAAAATGCTGCGGTAATAGTATTCCTCCTTGTTCTGTGGCGGGTTGATCGGGAAGCGTTCGGCTGCATGGGCCATTTCTTCGTCGCTTACGGCCTGAGCTGTCATTTCTTTCAGTGTGTCAATCCAGGAGTAACCCACACCGTCGGAGAACTGTTCCTTCTGTCGCCAGGCCACGGATGCCGGAAGCATGTCGGCAAAGGCTTCGCGCAGTACGCGCTTTTCGATTTCCTGACCGGGGCACATCTTGGATGCCGGGTTCAGGCGCATGGCCACATCCAGAAATTCCTTGTCGAGGAAGGGGACACGGCCTTCGACTCCCCAGGCCGAGAGTGATTTGTTGGCGCGCAGACAGTCGTAAAGATGCAGTTTGGAGAGCTTGCGCACGGTTTCTTCGTGAAAGGCCTGTGCGTTTGGCGCTTTGTGGAAGTAGAGATAACCGCCGAACACCTCGTCGGCACCCTCACCGCTGAGCACCATCTTGATGCCCATGCTCTTGATGACGCGGGCCAGCAGATACATCGGGGTAGAGGCGCGCACGGTGGTCACATCATAGGTCTCTATGTAATAGATCACGTCGCGGATGGCATCGAGTCCCTCCTGAATAGTGTAGTTGATTTCATGATGCACGGTTCCGATATGATCGGCCACCTCGCGGGCCTTGGCCAGATCGGGGGCTCCCTTCAGACCCACGGCGAACGAATGGAGCTGCGGCCACCAGGCTTCGTTCCGGCTGTCGCTTTCGATGCGGCGTGAAGCGAATTTCTTGGCCACGGCCGAGATGATGGAACTGTCCAGACCGCCTGAAAGCAGCACGCCATAAGGCACATCGCTCATCAGTTGGCGCTTGACGGCTTCTTCGAGTGATTCCTTCAGTGCCGGAACGCTGGTGGGCGCATCCTTTACGGCGGCATAGTCAAACCAGTCGCGTTCGTACCAGCGGGTCATCTTGCCTTCACGGCTCCAGTAGTAATGTCCCGGAAGGAAAGGCTCATAACGCTCGCAGAATCCTTCAAGCGCTTTCAGTTCGCTGGCACAGTACACGGTGCCGTCGGCATCATAACCGATATACAGCGGAATGACTCCGATCGGGTCGCGCGCAATCAGAAACTCGTCTTTCTCCTCGTCATACAGGGCAAAGGCAAAGATTCCGCTCAGGTCTTCCAGAAAGCGGATGCCTTTTTCACGGTAGAGGGCCAGCACCACCTCGCAGTCGGAACCCGTCTGGAAGGGATATTTCCCTTTGTAGCGGTTGCGGATGTCGCGATGGTTGTAAATCTCGCCGTTCACGGCCAGAATCTGTTTCCGGTCGGGTGAGAACAGGGGTTGCCCGCCGCTTTGCGGGTCTACAATCGAGAGGCGTTCGTGCGCCAGAATGGCGCTTTTGCCACAGTAGATGCCACTCCAGTCCGGACCGCGGTGCCGGATCTTTGCCGACATCCGCAGCGCCTTGTCGCGCAAGGCTTTGGACTGCTCCTTGATATTGAATATTGCTACGATTCCACACATAGTTGTTCGTGTTTATGTTGTTGGTTATAAGATGCGTGTTTGTGTTGTTTATTTCTTGAGATAAGCGTCGATGTCGCGTGCGGCCTTGCGTCCGCCGGCAATACATTTCACGACCAGACTGGCACCGGTGGCGGCATCGCCTGCCACGAACACATTTTCCGGCAGTTCCGGAAGGTTGTTCTTCAGGAAGCCCATGGCCAACAGAACGAGGTCGGCCTTGAGTATCTCTTTCTTTCCGGTAGGCTGCATGGTGGGGCGTCCGCCGGGTTCTGCAGAAGGTATCCATTCCACTTCTTCCACTTCCATACCGGTGACATGTCCGTTCTCGCCCAGAAAACGGTTGGTGGTCAGTGACCAGCGACGGGTACAGCCTTCTTCGTGGCTGGAGCTGGTCTTGAGCACTACGGGCCATTGTGGCCACGGGGTGGCCGGATTGTGACCTACGGGCGGTTTGGGCATGATCTCGATCTGGGTAACGCTGGCGGCTCCGTGGCGGTTGCTGGTACCGATACAGTCGCTTCCCGTATCGCCGCCGCCGATGACAACGACATGCTTGCCGTGTGCCTGGATGCGTTCCTCGTCGCTGAAATGCTGTCCGGCCAGCACACGGTTCTGCTGGGCCAGCATCTCCATGGCCAGATGGATTCCCTTCAGTTCGCGGCCCGGCACATTCAGATCGCGGGCCTGCGGGGTACCGGTACATACGCAGTAGGCATCGAAGCCTTCGGGCAGACAGGTGAGGTCGATCTCGGTATTGGGCTGGAAACGGATGCCTTCGGCCTCCATAATCTTGAGGCGGCGGTCGATCACGGCCTTGTTCAGCTTGAAGTTCGGAATACCGAAGCGGAGCAGTCCGCCGATATATTCCAGTTTTTCGAATACGGTTACCTCATAGCCCATGTGGTTCAGCTGGTTGGCGGCGGCAAGTCCGGCCGGTCCGGAACCGATGACAGCCACTTTCTTTCCGTTGCGGGCATAGGTCTTGGGCTGCACATATCCTTCGCGGAAGGCCGCCTCGATGATGGCGCACTCGTCTTCGCGAATGGTTACGGGAGCGTCCATGCTCAGTTTCAGCACACAGCTCTTTTCGCAGAGTGCCGGGCAGATGCGTCCGGTAAACTCCGGAAAGTCGTTGGTGTCGTTCAGTATTTCGTAGGCCTCTTTCCATTTTCCCTTGAACAGGGCATCCTGAAATTCAGGCGGGCGGTTGCCCAACGGGCAGGCCCAGTTGCAGAACGGCACTCCGCAGTCCATGCATCGGGAAGCCTGTAACTTGCGTTCTCCGGTGTTGAGGGTCTGCTCTACTTCTGCAAAGTCCGTGATGCGTTGGTGAATGCTGCGATAGCCCGCAGTCTGGCGCGGTATGGTTAAGAATGCTTTTGGATTTCCCATGATTCTTGTGATGTTTTTGTGGGTTGATGATTCTTTTTGAAACTCTCTTGGGGCGGCTGTCGGTTAATAGTCGCGCTGAACGGCTTCGATCTTTTCCTTCAGCTTGGCCATCTGTTCCTCGGCCAGCACCCTCTTGTACTCAATCGGGGTGACCTGAATGAACTGGTCGGCATACTGTTCCCAGTGCTCCAGCATATCCTTGGCCAGCGGTGAGCCGGTGTGTTCGTAATGCTTGCGGAGCAGTTCCTTGACTTCTTTTACCGAAGATTTGTGTTCCAGAAGAGAAAGCTCTACCATTTCCATATTGCAGAAGTAGTCGAAGTCGCCTTTCTTGTTCCACACGTAGGCGATACCGCCACTCATTCCGGCTGCAAAGTTTCTTCCGGTTTCGCCTAGAACGAGCACGCGTCCGCCGGTCATATACTCACAGCAGTGGTCGCCGGCTCCTTCTACCACGGCGATGGCTCCTGAATTGCGCACGGCAAAGCGCTCGCCCGCCTGTCCGTTGATGTAGACCTCGCCGCTGATGGCGCCATATAACAGAGTGTTTCCGGCAATGATGTTCTGCTCGGGAGCAAAATCGCTCTGGCGGTCCGGATAAACGGAGATGACACCTCCGCTCAGGCCCTTGCCCAGATAGTCGTTGGCCTCGCCTTCGAGCTTGAAGTGGATGCCGTGGGCCAGGAAAGCACCGAAGCTTTGTCCGGCCGAGCCGCGGAAGGTGACGCGGATGGTTTCGTCGGGCAGTCCGGCATGACCGTACTGCTTGCATACGGCTCCCGACAGCATGGTTCCGGCCGAACGGTCGGTGTTCCGGATCGGGTATTCCAACTCTGTTGGGGTTTGTCCGTCGATGGCAGGCTGCGCGTCGGCCAGAATGCGGCGGTCCAGCACCGTGTCAATCTCATGCTCCTGCTCGGTACAGTGGCAGATAGCGGCATCGGTATCCACACGATGCAGCAGACGGCTGAAGTCCACCAAAGCCGCCTTGCTTCCTTCCGGTCGCGGCTTGATTTCGATCAGGTCGGTGCGTCCCACAATGTCCTCCAGACGGGTGAATCCCATCTCGGCCAGATATTCGCGCACTTCCTGAGCCAGGAATTCAAAATAGTTCACCAGATACTGATAGTGTCCGCGGAAGCGTTCACGCAGTTTCGGGTCTTGGGTGGCCACACCCACCGGGCAGGTGTTGGCGTGGCATTTGCGCATCATGACACAACCCAGCACAATCAGTACCGTGGTTCCGAAGGCAAACTCTTCGGAACCCAAGAGCGCCATGCTGATGATGTCGCGTCCGGTCTTGATCTGACCGTCGGTCTGAAGGCGCACCTTGCCGCGCAGTCCGTTCAGAACGAGGGTCTGTTGGGTTTCGCTCAGACCGATTTCCGGAGAAATTCCGGCATAGCGCATGGATGAGGCCGGTGATGCGCCGGTTCCTCCTTCGGCACCCGAGATGACAATCAGGTCGGCCTTGGCTTTGGCCACACCTGCGGCAATGGTGCCCACACCGCTTTCAGCCACCAGCTTGACGCTGATTTTGGCCTGAGGATTTATATTTTTCAAATCGAAGATAAGCTGTGCCAGATCCTCGATAGAGTAGATATCGTGATGAGGTGGAGGAGAGATGAGCGAGATGCCCGGGATGGAATGACGGGTCTTGGCAATGACCTCGTTCACCTTGAAACCCGGAAGCTGTCCGCCTTCGCCCGGCTTGGCTCCCTGGGCCACCTTGATCTGTATTTCTTCGGCATTGACCAGATATTCGGCGGTGACACCGAAACGTCCCGAAGCCACCTGTTTGGTCTTGCTGTTGAGCGAGATGCCGTCGTAAGTTTCATGGAAGCGGTCGCTGTCTTCGCCACCCTCACCGGTGTTGCTTCGTCCGCCCAGTTTGTTCATGGCCAGCGCAAGAGCCTCGTGCGCTTCCTTGCTGATGGCACCGAAAGACATGGCACCGGTTACAAAGTGCTTCACGATCTCCGAAACGGGCTCAACCTCGTCAATGCTGATCGGGTTGCGCTTGAAGCTGAAGAAGTCACGCAGGAATATCGGGTGTTCCTTCTCGTTGGCCAGATGGGTGAATTCCTTGAACTTCTTGTAGCTGCCCAGACGGGTGGCCAGTTGCAGACTGGCGATGGTTTCCGGATTCCAGGCGTGCTGCTCGCCGCCCTTGCGGTAAGAGAACTGGCCGATGTAAGGCAACAGGTCTTCCTGTTCATGGGTGTGGCAGAAGCCGTCATCGTGGAAGAACAGATAGTCTTTAGCAATCTCTTTCAGTCCGGCTCCGCCGATGGTGGAGATTTCGGTGCCGAAATAATTCTTCAGGACGCTTTCGCTGAGGCCCACAGCCTCGAATATCTTGGCGCCGCGATAAGAACGGATGGTGCTGATACCCATTTTGCTCATCACCTTATACAGACCCTTGCAGATGGCCTTGATATAGTTCTTCTCGGCGGTTTCGTAGTTCATCTGTACTTCGCCTCTCTTCACCAGATCGTCCAGCACGGCAAAAGCCATGTACGGATTGATGGCGCTGGCACCGTAGCCCAACAACAGGGCGGCATGCATCACTTCGCGCACCTCGCCGCTCTCAACAATCAGGGCGGTTTGCAGGCGCTTCTGTACCCGGATGAGGTGATGGTGCACGGCACTCAGGGCAAGCAGGGATGGGATGGCGGCGTGCTGTTCGTCCACACCACGGTCGGACAGGATGATGTAGTTGGCTCCGCTGGCAATGGCTTCCTCAGCCTCGTGGCAGAGTTCCTGCAGGCGCTGCTCCAGTCCGTCGGTACCCAATGCGGTGTCGAATACCATTTGCAGCTTGGTGCACTGGAAGCCTTTGTAACGGATGTTGCAGAGGATATCCAGCTGCGTGTTGGTCAGTATCGGATGGGGCAGACGTACCATTTTGCAGTGTGTGCCGCTTGGAGTCAGAATGTCCTGACCGATGGCACCCACATATTCGGTGAGCGACATGACCAGTTCTTCGCGGATCGGGTCAATGGCCGGGTTGGTCACCTGGGCAAACTGCTGACGGAAATAGTTGAACAGCAGCTGAGGCTGTTCGGACAAGACGGCCAGCGGGGTGTCGTTACCCATAGAGGCAGTCGGTTCCGAACCGGTGCTACACATCGGAGCGATGGTGCGCTCGATGTCCTCGCGGGTATATCCGAAACTGCGCAGACGGCGGTTCAGGTCGTCCACCTTGTTTTCTGCCTTGCGTCCGCTGCGCAGCTGGTCCAGCTCGATGCGGTTGGTAGAGAGCCACTGGCGGTAAGGATGAGCGGCTGCCAGTTCGGCTTTCAGTTCGCCGTCGTAGTGAATCTGTCCGCTCTCGGTGTCGATCAGCAGGATCTTTCCCGGTTGCAGGCGTCCTTTTTCCTGAACGCGCTCCGGAGCCACAGGAATCACTCCCGCTTCGCTGGCTACTACCATCATGCCGTCTTTGGTGATGAGGTAGCGTGCCGGACGCAGTCCGTTACGGTCGAGCATACCGCCGGCATACCGTCCGTCGCAGAACATCAGGGCGGCCGGACCGTCCCACGGCTCCATCAGGATGGAGTGGTATTCATAGAAAGCCTTCAGCTCTTCGCTGATAGGGTTCTTGTCGTTGAATGATTCCGGCACGAGCATGGCCATAGCGTGTGGCAGGCTCAGACCGGAGCGTACGAGAAACTCCAGCACGTTGTCGAGCGAGGCACTGTCGCTCATGCCCGGCTGTACGATGGGGCGCAGGGGAGTGATGTCGCCCAAGGTAGGGCTGGACAGCACACTTTCGCGCGCTTCCATCCAGGTGCGGTTACCGCGGATGGTGTTGATTTCTCCGTTGTGGGCCAACAGACGGAAAGGCTGTGCCAGGCTCCAGCGCGGGAAGGTGTTGGTGCTGAAGCGGGAGTGCACCACGGCCATACCGCTGGTAAAGTAAGGCTGCTCCAGATCCAGGAAGTACGTACGTACCTGAGTGGAAGAGAGCATACCTTTATAAATAATGGTCTTTGCAGAAAGAGAAACGACATAGAATTCCGGATCGGAAATAAGTCGTTCCATTTCCTTTCTGACTATATATAAGGTCTGTTCGGAAACTTCGCTTCCGTCTTGTGCCGTAACGAAAAGCTGTTTGATGTCCGGCTCCACAGCCAAGGCATCCTTGCCCAGTACCGAAGAGTCGACAGGCACCTGGCGTACGTGCATCAGTTCCAGACCTTTGTCGGCTAAAGTCGTGCGGATAATATTCAGATAATCAGCCTGCTTCTGCTCGTCTTTCGGGAAGAAGAACATACCGGTTCCGTATTTTCCCTTTTCGGGCACGGGGATGCCCTGCAGCAGGATGAACTCGTGCGGAATCTGCAATAAGATGCCCGCACCATCACCGGTCTTGTTGTCGGCTCCTTCGGCACCGCGGTGCTTCATATTCTCCAGCAGTTTCAAGGCAGAGTCTACCAGTTCGTGCGATTTTCCGCCCTGAATATTCACCAGCATGCCCACACCGCAGGCATCATGTTCGTAAGAAGCATCATACAAACCCTTACCCTGCAACTGTTGCTGTGCATTCGATAAGCGGCTGCTTCTATCAAAAAGACTTTCATTGATGATGTTTGCTTTCATATTGTTGTGTGTTTGTTTATTATCCTGTCTAAATGTCTGTGCAAAGATAGCGGATGACGGTTGATTTCAGGAATGGGAGCCGAGAATAATTGCAGAGATTTTTACGAAACTTACTATTTGTAATAAAAAGTGGATTCTGACATGTTGTTTTTTATAAAATAGCCTTTGTCTGGTTTTATTTTTTAATTTTCTTTTTTCTGCTTTTTGATTTGTTGCGCTGAATCTTGTTTATCTAAAAAATGATTTTCCTGCAAAATAGTTCGTAAAAAGTTGTTTTTGCTGTCTTTATGAGCAGAATATTCCGTATATTTGTGGCAAAATAAAAACATTTGTAAAAGATATGGAACCTTTGAAGCATGAATGTGGTGTGGCTATGATCCGCCTCTTGAAACCGTTGGAATATTATCAGGAAAAGTATGGCACCTGGATGTATGGCCTGAACAAACTTTATCTGTTGATGGAGAAACAGCACAACCGCGGACAGGAAGCTGCCGGACTGGCTTGTGTGAAGTTGCAGGCCGATCCCGGTGAGGAATATATGTTTCGCGAGCGCGCGTTGGGAGCGGGAGCCATTACGGAGATTTTCAGTAATGTGCATCAGAACTTCCGCGATCTGACTCCCGAAAAACTGGCCGATGCCACTTATGCCAAGACCTGTCTGCCTTTTGCCGGCGAACTCTATATGGGGCATCTGCGTTATTCCACTACCGGAAAGAGCGGCATCTCTTACGTACATCCGTTTTTGCGCCGGAACAACTGGAGAGCCAAGAATCTGGCGCTCTGCGGCAACTTTAACCTGACGAATGTGGATGAGATTTTTGCATCAATTACAGCCATCGGACAGCATCCGCGCAAATATGCTGATACTTATATTATGTTGGAGCAGGTGGGCCATCGTCTGGACCGTGAGGTGGAGCGCCTGTTTTTGCAGTGTAAGGAAGAGGGGCTGGAAGGCATGGACATCACGCATGCCATCGAAGACCGTATTGATCTGGCCAATGTGCTGCGCACTTCGAGCCCGCAGTGGGACGGCGGTTATGTGATTTGCGGTATGACGGGTAGCGGAGAAACCTTCGCCGTGCGCGACCCGTGGGGCATCCGTCCGGGATTCTGGTATATGGACGATGAAATCATGGTGCTGGCTTCGGAGCGTCCGGTCATCCAGACCGCGCTGAATGTACCTTCGGACGCCATTCATGAGCTGTTGCCCGGTCAGGCTATTCTGTTGAACAAGAAAGGTGAGATGCGCCTCACGCAGATCAATGAACCGAAGGTCCGGAAATCCTGTTCGTTCGAGCGCATCTATTTTTCGCGCGGAAGTGACATCGATATCTATCGCGAACGTAAGATGCTCGGAAAACTGTTGGTAGACCCGATCCTGAAGGCGGTGAACCATGATGTGGTGCACACGGTGTTCTCTTTCATCCCGAACACGGCCGAGGTGGCTTTCTATGGTATGCTCGAAGGGTTCGACAATTATCTGAACAAACTGAAGATAAAGCGTATCGAGGCTTTGGGACACAAGCCCAGCCACAACGAATTGCAGGCCATCCTGTCACAACGCATCCGCAGCGAGAAGGTGGCCATCAAGGATATCAAGCTCCGCACCTTCATTGCCGAGGGAAATACGCGAAACGATCTGGCTACCCATGTGTATGACATTACTTATGGCAGTCTGGTGCCGTATGAGGATAATCTGGTGATTATCGACGATAGTATTGTGCGCGGAACAACCCTGAAGCAGAGTATCATCAGCATTCTGGACCGTCTGCATCCCAAGAAGATTGTCATCGTATCTTCTTCGCCGCAGGTGCGCTATCCGGATTATTATGGTATTGATATGGCCAGTCTGGAGCAGTTCATCGCTTTCCGTGCGGCCATCGCCCTGCTGTTTGAACGCGGCATGGAGAGTCGCATCCGCGTGGTGTACGAACAGTGTCAGCAGCAGCTCACGTTGCCTAAGGAGCAGATGGTCAATGCCGTGAAGGGTATTTACGAACCGTTTACGGACGAGGAGGTGTCGGCCAAAATGGTGGATCTGCTCAAACCGAAGAATGTTGAGGCACAGGTGGAGATTGTTTACCAGACAATTGAAGGACTGCATGAGGCATGCCCCGACCACGAAGGAGACTGGTATTTCAGCGGCGACTATCCCACACCTGGAGGTGTCAAGCTGGTCAATCAGGCTTTTGTACGCTTCTATGAGGCGAACTTTACGAAATAAATTTATGAAGGCAGTTCTCTGTTTCAAGAGGATGCCGTATAACCAAGACCGCCCCTTTGTCCGGTTTCATCCGGACAAAGGGGCGGCATTTTGTTAATGTCTTCTGTTTTTTATATTCTTATCAGAACAGAAGCTTATTGCTTTTCCGGTATAGCGACCGGATTATACGGAGTTCGGAAGCTTTGGGTTACTTCTTTCCGATTTGTTTGCTCAGGAGCGTACCGTCCTGGCCCAGTCCTTCCGCATCGACCGAAAGTTTGGTGTTTTTACCGTTGTTGTAGAAGGTGATGGTTTTCTTTTCTCCCGGTTTGAGACGAATGTCGGGGTTCCAGTAAAGGGTACGCCGATAGTCTTTGGTCTCGGGGAGCGGCTTTTTACTGTAGTCCGGACTGTAGAAGGCATCGCACTCGGCAAATCCCGACAGGATGATGTAACGGTCGCGATAAGTCTGCCGTTCCATATTCTCGCCATACTGGATGGCATTGAAAACAATTTCCGGAGTGTTGGAACCGGCATAACGATCATTGCCGCGCTCACGCGGAGCAAAATCCGTGTAAATCTTGAACTGACGGGTGTATTTCAGATAGCGGTATGATTCCAGCTTGCCTTCGCCGCCCCAGCCCATGGACTTGCTCCGGTTGTTGAATTCCACGCGTACTTTCGGCATGGTATTGGTGCCGTAGTCGCCGGTATAGGCCAGAGGAAAACGGCCCAGCATGCTGACTGTCTGGTTTAAGGAATCCTGATAATAGCGTGGCGAGGTGACCAAGCCCAAATCCAGGGCATCGTTGAATCCCCGGTAGGCATCGAGCACCAGAGCCGGTTTGCTGCGGCTGATCTTTCTCAATCCGCCTTTGTTGGAACGCACACTGATTTCGGGCAGATTGTAAATGTTGGTTGCCGACTCCGTTTCGTAAGGCATGAATACTTCTCCGGCCAGATTGTCCTGATAATAAGAATAAGGCTTGCTGCTCAACGGGAAGAACAAGTCCCGCTTGATGTAATACTCCGGGAAGGCTTCTTCGTTGGCAAAACCGTTCATCCTTTCCATTTTGTTTTTAATCCAGCGTTGCAGTCCGTTTTTGGATTTATTCTGGTTCGGTGTCTGGTTGTTGGTAGAATCATTGGCCGAGAGGAACAGCACGCATTTTCCGAAGAAACGGGGGGTGGTCATGTAGAAGTAGCCGTTGTCGGTATACTGTTCGGTCTCCACCACAAGTGTGTCCTGGGCATAGTCGGCATGCACTACGGCCGGTTTACTGATGGTGCAGTAGTTCTTGGCATAATAGCTTTGGGCTTTCTGCGGATCAGTTTCTTTGAGTGACAGATATTTGTCCAGAATGTTTCTGCGGTCGTAACTCTGGTTTCGGATATCGCCATAATCCTTATACAGACGGCCTGAGAGGGTCTGGTATTTTTCGGGCAGGTAGTTCAGTTTGAAAGTACCGGTTCCCGAAAGGTCGGTCCATTTGTACCGGCGCCATCCCTGTACTATCATCAGTAGGTCGAGATCGGCACGGTGGGTGCTGTCGTTGGTTTCAAAGTAATAGCCCGGGTTTTCGATAAATCCTTTCAGTTCGCTGCCCAGCAGCATTTCGGTCAGGATGCTGCCGTTGTCGTAGTTGGTTGTCATGGTCGATGCGTCGCGTACGGCCAGAGAGACGTGAGCATCGGCAGGTGCGGTCTGCGACAGAGTGAGCTGGATCGGTGCAAAAGCACTGTATTCGGATTCAATGCCTTCGATGTGCAACTGTTCCTGCAGGGTGTCTTCATGACGCACAAAGAAAAGCCGTTCGGCATAGATTCTTCCTTCTGCATCGAAAAGAGTCACCTGATTCACTCCGGTTGGCAGTTCGCTCAGGGCGATGGAGATTGTGGTAGGCTGGTTGTTCTGAATCTGGCAAACTGTGTCCTTACGCAGGATTCCGCTGTTCAGAATGTGCAGTCCCAGTTCTTTTCCGGCCGGTAATCCCACGGGTTGCAGGGTGATTTGCGCCTGATTGTCGTTCTGGATCAGGTTGAGGGCACATCCTTGTTCTGCGGCCTGTGGTAATTCAAACTTATAGTCATAGCCTTCGTATTTCAGTTCTGCGGTGTAAGTCTGCCCTTTTTCCGGGCGGGAAAGGGTGAAGGCACCGCGTCCGGAAGCATTGGGTGTGGTTTGTGCCACAATGCTTCCCTGACTGTTTCGGATGGTAATGGGAGCGCAGATCTTTTTCAATTGATCATCGGTCAGCTCATAAGCCATGCGTCCTTCCGTTCCGGCAATCAGATATCCTCCTTCGGGATAAAAGGACAAGGTGAGTTTCGGTTTCTCCTGTTTGGTCTTGAAGTAACGCATCAGGGGTCTGACGGTCATGTTCTGTTCGTAGACTCCTTTCTTCTGAGGCTTGTCATACACCGGAAATACTCTGGAATATAATTTTTCGTAGTCCACGAAAAAGTCTTTCATGGCATCAGTGTTGAAGAAGTAATCCTGATAACCGAATTCCTGCGGTACTTTTTCCGGTTCGATGCGTCCGAAGTTCAGCATCCACCGGGTGTAGGCTCTCAGTTCATAAAAACCGCCGTAAAGAGAGTCCGTAAGCACGAAATTACCATATCCGGTGGTGTCGTTTTCCAGCGGAATCTGTTGGCGTTCTACCAAGAAACCGTCTGGAGTAAGCAATTCCACATAGAGTATCTTGCTCAGGTCTGTCGGCTTTTTGGTGTCTGTGCGGGTTACGTAGGCTTTGAACCAGATGGTGTCTCCCAGAAAATAGCAGGAATTGTCCATGTGAAGAAATACTTTTTCCTGCGGGAAACTCTTGCCGTTCTTTTCCACCCGTTCTGTCCAGTCGGCCAGACTTTGTGCCTGAACGGTGGCTGCGGTTGCAGTTGTCAGAAGGGCGGATATCATGATTTTCTTTATGTTCATGTTTCTGTTGTTTTAGTGAATGAAACAAGCCATTCCGGACAGCCTGTGATCGGCGGTTGGAATGGCTTGTATGGGTATGATTTGATTACATTTTTTTGTTCAGAATATACTGGTCGGCCAAGGCACCCGTGATGACCTGCTGCTGTTTGTCGAGCATCTTCAGGCGGTTTTCTTCTACTTTATAATAAGTAGTGTCTCCGTCCTCGGTCACGGTATACAGGATGTTCTTGTCGATGACATAAGCTCCTTTTGAAGTGAACTTTTCCCGGTCAATATAATCTTGAGTAAGATCAAATGTCTTGTCCTCGTTCAGGGTGAGGGAAACCTTGATGCCCGGACAGTCGGCTGCCGGAATGGTTCCTTCGTAAGTGCCGCAATAGTCGAGTGCGTTTTCGGCGTTGTGCATATCAGGCACCTGAGTTGTATCACAGGCAATGCTGTCTGTTGTTTGGTTTCCTTCCGTTTGCTTATTGTTGGAACAGCTGCATACTGTAAATCCCAATAAGAATAAGATTCCTCCGAATATTTTTTTCATGATTTCAAATTTAGTTGATTCATCGCAAAGGTAGGTTTTATTTGTTGATTAATCAAGTCCGATTGGTATTTTCTTCTTGAAGCAGATTCGGAAACAGTCTATAAAACAAGTTTTCTGTTTTTTTAGAAAAAACTTGTTTTATATAAGAAGATAATAATAATTTTTGTTTCTTTGTCAAATCGAATTTATAGAAGATTCTTTTACATTTCTGATGTTGCCATAAGGAATACAAAATATATCAGAACAGAAACTCCGAAGGGAGAGTATTACAAAAAGGCGAGATAGGTAACAAATATGTGAAACGAAAACGAATACCCATGAAAGTGAAAAACATTTTACCGCTATTTGCACTGATGCTTTTGGCATCTTGTGGTGAGAAGAAAGAAATAACCCACCTTCCGGTCCAGTCAGAGCAGGAAGGTCGTTGGGGAATGGTAACCACCGATGGAGAAGTGGTGTTTGAAGATAAGTTTGAGAATGCTCCCAGTGTTCCCCGGAATGAGCGTTTTCTGGTGCAAAACAAAGAAGAACTTTTTGAGTTTTATACGGTAGAAAAAGAGCCTCGTAAAATAGGTACGGTTTATCGTACTGCTATGGATTTTGTCAATGAGGTGACTGCAGTGGCAGAGCCGGATAGCGTGATTAAACTGATTGATAAGGACGGAGATGTTGTTTTGCGTTTGGACCAGATTAATGATAAAGATGTGGAACAGGTAACCGAAGCTTACGATGGAGCTTTTATCTATGCCGATGAAACTGAGGCTTATGGTTGTATTGATACCAAGGGTAAAGTGCTGATTCCCGCAGAATACGAGTTTCTTAGTTTTTTGGGAGATGGTTACCTCTTGGGTAAGCCCAAGACTTTATTGCCCGAAGGAGAAAGACGTAATCCTTATTGGATTATGAATCTTAAGGGTGAGAAGCTTGGCGAAGTAAATATGATGAAGTATGATGGGGTTGGTTCAGAACTTATTGACGGAAAGTATCTGCAGGTATATGCTTATGATGGAGAGGTGCCTAAATATGGACTGATAGCTTTGGATGGTACGGAAAAACTTCCTTTAAGTGAAGCTATTTCCAATATACAAAGTTCCTGTAAGGATATGTTTGTCTTTTCAAGCGGCGAACTATATGGACTTATGAATGTTGAGGGAGAGGTTTTGATTCCAGCCAAGTATAAACATCTTTATTTTATGTCCGGAGAACGGTTAATGGCATTTGATGAAGAGTATCATGGAAAAATCATTGACGTAGAGGATAATCAGATAGGTACTTATGGAAATTATGTTCATTTATATCCCGAATCCAAGTATTATGGCAACAATGCTTTAGTTCCAATTGCTGATAACCAATGGACGTTTGTCAATAAAGAAGGAATTGAAGTGGGAGAAAGACACTGGTATCAGGCTGGAGGGCTGGGGTACCAAAGCTTTGTAGAAAATGACTATTGTGATCCGAAAGAACTCTTTGAATGGTTGAAAGTTAGAGAGAACGGAATTGACGGACTTACTTTTTCTTCAATGTCAGAAGAGGTGCAGGCTCGTGAAACAGATATTTTCTATGATAATATAGGAAAGAATACCGGTTTTCGTAAGAAATATCGTAATCGAGATATTTTGGTGGACATTTATATGTCCGGTAATCTGAAAGCTCGTCGCGGTGGAGTCTGGAAGCATACAAATGCCACTCCGATTTGTTTTGAAGTGTCTTTTATAGATGATCGGATTGATGTACCATCCTGCTGGAAGGCCGCTCAGGAAATGCTGCAAAAACTGGGAAAAAAGAAAGTAGAGGTTTCTGGCCCGTTTGAGGTTTATCAGGTTAATGAAGATACCTATGCGGTAGCAAAGCGCGGTCCGGAGTCTGTTTATTTTTATTTGTGTAAGGCTTCGGCATTGAAGAAAGTGTTGAATGATGATTTGTGTGAAGAATAAATAAAGTGATAAAAGTCGTATCAAACTCAGTTTGGAGTTGTGTGATACGGCTTTTTCCGGTTTTTATAGTGGTTCTGTTTCAAAATTGGAAAGGCCATTGTATTTTACCTTGATTTTGGGGTATTTCTCATTTTTTTTGTTTGCGCCATAGTGGTTTTTCATTCCTTTTGCGTTTCTATGAAAAAAGGGAAAGTATGAAGAAAGAGATTAAGGAAAAGCTTATGCGTTTTTCTGCTTGCGAGAGCAGAAAAAATGTTGTGGGGCAACAAACAACCGCCAATGGTTTCTGGACCGTACGCTATGGTATGAATCATCCGTTGATGTACCGTCAGTTGTTGGTGCGCTATCTGATAGCCTTCTGTGTGTTGCTGGCTTTGCTCCTCACCTTGGCCTTCTATATCCGTAGAGGCCGCCACCTGCATGTTTCTCCGCAGGCCGATATGCCGGAGTGGGTTGCCGGTGAGTATGAAAAATATAGTCCTGAAGGAGAGCAAATCTAAAAAATAATTATCTTTGCCTACTAACAAAAACAAACAGAGTTTTGAATGCGGCGGTTATAGAAAAAGTTTTTGTGCAGCATTACAGACCAATGTGTCTGTATGCCTTGCATTATGTGCACGATCTGGATACTTCTGAGGATCTGGTGCAGGAATGTTTCTGCAAATTGTGGGAACAGTCCGGTCGGGTGCATCATGAAGAACTGACACAGGCCTATCTTTATCGCATGCTTCGGAATGCCTGCATTGATTTTGTGCGTAAGAATGGTGCGCGGGAAAGGGGAGAACAGCCTTCTGATCTGGAAGGGGTACTTGCAGAAGAAGCCTGTGAGGAACAGGCGCAGAAAGAGGCCCGGTTGTGGGAGGCCATAGACCGTTTGCCCGACCGATGCCGGAAAATATTCCTGATGAGCAAGCGCGACGGTATGAAACATAAGGAAATTGCACAAGTTATGGGATTGTCTGTAAATACCGTAGAGAATCAGGTAATCAAGGCATTAAAGCGTCTGCGTGCCGACGCGGAACGCATTTATCACTTTTTTTTCGGATAATTTTTGTTTTTCGGATAGTGGATTTTCTTTTTTTCTCCGTCTTATCGAAAAAAAGAAAAGAATATGAACGAAAAGCAGAAAAAAAGAGAGTTGGATTTTGTTGTCCATTATTATCAGGAAGGGCGCCTGAACGGGCATAAGGCTTTCCGGGTGTGGAGCAGCCGTATGGGCTTGGACCGTGCGGTACGTTTTCGCCGGATGGTGCGTTATGCTGTGGCGGCCTGTTTGTTGTTGGCCTTGGGAGCATCGGTCTTTGTATATCAATGGTGGCAGGAAAACCGCAGTGTGGAGCTTGTGGCCGATACCCGTTTGCAAGTGTGCCGTTTGCCCGACGGTACGACAGTTACCCTTTCGCCTCATGCTACCTTATCTTATAGTCCGGGCGATTTTAAGACCGGAAACAGAGCGGTTGCTTTGAAGGGAACAGCCTATTTTGAAGTAACCCACAATCCCGCAGCACCTTTTTCTGTAACTACGCAATATGCCCAAGTCAAAGTTTTGGGAACCCGTTTTCAGGTACAGGAAACGGGGCGCGAAACTCGTGCGTGGGTGCGCGACGGACGAGTATTGTTTGCTTCATCCACTCATTCCGACGGTGTGGTGCTGACCCGTGGTATGGAAGCCGTTTTGCCTCACGGAGCGCCTGTTCCCCGTCGGGTTACTCCTTCTTTAAACCCCGAAGCCTGGCGCACCGGTACCTTTGTTTATACAGATACTCCACTGGAGGAAGTGCTTGAAGAACTTTCCCGTTATTATGGCGTCCGTCTGACTGCGATGGAGCCGGACCGACGTCTGACTGCCACATTGCCTGCCGGCGATCTTGACCGGACAATCCATATGATAGAAACAACTTTGAATATCCGCATAAAACGATAACCGTATGAGAAACTTTCGTACCCCAATCTGGCGTATTGGGATTTTGTTTTGTTTTTCTTTGTTCTGCTCGTCTTTTCAGGCAGAAGAAAAGAAGCCTCTGAAAATCCAGTTACAGGAACTGGAAAAGAAATATTCCGTACATTTTGTATATGATGCCGCCTTGCCTGTTTGGAACACTCCGGTTGATGCCGCTCCTGCGGATCTGTCTCTGGAGCGCGCCTTACACTCTTTGCTTTCCGCTTCCGGTCTTTCCTGGAAGCGCGACGGCGACTATATTCTGCTGGTGCGTATGGAGCGCCGGATCACTTGGAGCGGTTATGTGTATGCTCCCGATGGCGAAACCCTGATGAACGCCACCGTGCGCGATATGTATTCCGATGCTTCGACCATGACTAATGCACGCGGATATTACAGCATAGAGTTGCCTGCAGGTAGCAACCGGGTACGCTTCTCCTTTACCGGTTTTCAGCCGGTGGAGCAGGAAGTGCGTGCCGATGCCGATTTGCGTCTGGATATTGTGCTTAAAGAGCAGGATGCCCTGCGTGAGATTGTGGTTATGGAAGACCGCAACCATGCGCTGAATACCACGCAAACCGGTAAGGTTTCTCTCACAGGTGCGGAGCTGAACCGTGGTTTCTCCATGATGAGTTCGCCGGATCTGGTCAAGTCGCTCCAGCTTCAGGCCGGAGTGCATCCCGGCGCAGAACTGACCTCGGGCCTTTTTGTGCATGGGGGAGGGGCCGATGAGAATCTGTTTCTATTGGACGGTACTCCCGTTTATCAGGTGGGGCATCTCGGAGGACTGTTTTCGGCTTTCAATACCGATGCCGTCAAACAGGTGGATTTCTACAAGAGCGGTTTTCCCGCACGCTATGGAGGCCGTCTGTCTTCGGTGACCGATATTCGTACGCGTGACGGTGATTTTCAGCATTTTCACGGCAGTTTCTCGGTGGGACTTCTTGACGGCCGTCTGCAACTGGAGGGACCGTTAGTGAAAGACCGTACCGCCTTTCATCTGGCCATGCGGCGCAGTTGGGCCGATTTGTTTACGGCTCCGGTGTTTGCTCTCTACAATCTGACGCAGAAGGACGAGGTGTTGAACGGAAGATATGCCTTTCAGGATGTGAATGCCAAAATAACCCACCGTTTTTCGGAACGCAGCAAGGTCGATATAGCCTTCTATATGGGTGATGATCTGATGAAGTATCATAATGATTATCAAATCATAGACCCTTATGGCGTGAACGACGGGAACTGTGTGGAAGAGGAGAAGAAAAATTTCCGGATGAGGTGGGGAAACATCAGTCTGGCTGCCGGTTGGGACTATATTTTCTCACCGCGTTTTTACAGCCGTTTTTCAATGGTTTATGCCCGCAATACTTCCAATTACCGCTTTACGCACGAAGAGACAGAACGTAAGGAGGGAAAGGAGCAGTATCGTAGTTATGAGCAGGAGCAGAACCGTTCGGTTATCGATGACGCCGGTTACCGGATGGAGTTTGACTTTCTGCCGAACAACCGCCATCATTTGCGCTTCGGTTCCAATTATCTGATGCACTGGTTCCGGCCTCAGAACATGAAGACCTACAGCGAAGAACATGCTTTGGGTGCGCCTTCGGATACGTTGTCCGGAGGGAGCAGATACTTTGACTGGGTGCATGAATTGTCTTTCTATGGAGAAGATGAGATAGAACTTTCGCAACGTTTCCGCATGAATCTCGGGTTGCATTATACGGCATTCGGGGCCGCCCGCAGCATCCGTCATTCGGTAGAGCCGCGCCTGTCTTTGCTTTATCGGGTGTCTGACACGCATTCCCTCAAGGCATCTTATACGGAAATGAGCCAGTTCGTGCATCTGCTGTCCAATACCAATCTGAGCCTGCCTCTGGATTTTTGGGTGCCCGCCACCCGCAAGGTGCAGCCGATGCGCTCACGCCAGGTTTCGCTGGGAGTGTACGGCCGTCTGCCCGGTCCGCTGAGTTATACTCTGGAAGGCTATTATAAGACCATGAACCATCTGCTGGACTATAACGGAGGATCGGAGCTGATTCCGAACGCAAGCCATTGGGATGAACGGATCACCGAGGGGCGCGGTCGTGCCTATGGCATGGACCTGTCTGTAGATTATGTCCGTGAGCGGCTTTCTCTGTCGGCCCAATATACCTTGTCGTGGAGCGAACGTCAGTTTGACGCTTACGGTCCACACTGGTTTTACGATCGTTTTGATCACCGTCATATCCTTCAGTTACAAGGGCGTTACCGCTTCCGTAAGATGGATCTCTATGCCGCCTGGATGTATCGAAGCGGCGACCGGATGACTCTGCCGGTGCAACGGGTGTCTAATCCCTGGTTGCCCGATGCCGGACAAGCGCCTGTGCTTGGAGGCGAAACGCAGGTGGCCGAATACCCGAACAACATCAAATTGCCGAATTATCACCGTCTGGATGTGGGGATGAACTTTTACCATCGCACCAAGAGAGGCTTCGAGCGCATCTGGAATGTCAGTGTCTACAATGCCTATTGCCGCTTGAACCCGCTCTACACCGAGGTGGTGCAGCAGAAAGACGGCAGTTACAAGGGACGTTCGGTGGGTTACATACCGTTGATTCCATCTTTCAGTTACACTCTAAAATTCTAATTATGAAATCAGTTCGTATTATATTATCCATATTGATGCCGTTGCTGTTTGCGGCATGTACCTATGAGTTCGATTTGCAACCGTCGGCTGAATCCGGCAGACCGGTGCTTTATGTCTTTCCGGGAAACCGGGATACCATTGTCATACAGTGCTCCCGGAGTGTTCCTGTGACGCGTCCGGATTCACTGAAACCCTCTGTTTCCGGTGCGGAAATCTCCGTGTGGGTGGATGGAGAATTCTGTCCGGTACAGTGGAACGGTCAGGCTACGCCCGCTGTGCCCAAGGGATGTTATTATTATGTGAAGCGCATGCAGGCCGGCCAGAAGGTACAGATAGACTGCCGTTTGCCCGAAGGAGATCATGTAAAAGGAGAAACCGTGGTGCCCGAACAGATACCGATAGACGATTGGAACATCGCGATGACTAATCAGAAGAACAGTCAGATGGTGGAGTTCCGGTTGCGCTTTACGGATAAAGGCGGAAAGCGTTTTTATGGTCTGCGTGTGGAGAAAATGGTGCAGGATGCCTGGATTTATGAGGAAGACACCGTACATTATCAATACCTCCAGACAGAGCTTTGCCAGATAGACAAAGAACCTCTGTTGAGCGAAAGTAATGGACTGGAAGGGGTGCTGACAGAGTACCGGCAATATGAGAACGGTTTTTATATCTGGGACAATGAGCGTTTGCGGGGCAAGCCCTATACTTTGAAAATATATACCAATCCCGAACGGAGCTGGGACAGGCCCAACGGAACCTATTCGCATGTATATTATCGCATGGTCTTCTATTCGCTTTCCGAGCCTTACTTCCGCTATCTCGAAAGCCGGAACGCACAAATCAACAACGAACTGGGAGATATGGGATTCTCGCCCGTCCGTCCGGACTATAGCAATGTGGACGGCGGGATCGGAGTCGTCGGCGCCTATCAGGTGGAATATACCCCTTGGGTAAGATTATAACGCGCAGTTAGGAAATTTAAATCCGGCAGTTTGATTTAAATGTTCCGGAAAATATTTATTTTTGCGTTTGCCGGAAGGCTTCGGAAGAAAAGAAATGTTTTTCTTTATTTTCCGAAGCCTTTCCGTGTGTGAACAATCTCAAATTCGGTTTACTGATTAAAGAAGAACTAAAAAAACATGAAACAGAAAGAAACCTCAGAACTCACCTCTTTTATTTCTGCCTCCTTGCGTACCACTTTGGGAAAGCAGACGGTTCAAGAACTGAAAGGGCTGGCGCAGTGGATAAACCAGCCTTTGAACTCCCGTTGGCGCAAAGATGAAATCGTGGATTGCCTTTATCATTTCTTTATGGACGATGTGCACGTATGGTTGCGCCGTCTGCCGCTTCATGAGGTGAATCTGCTTCGTGCTCTGGCCGCTTCGGATGAGAGCTGTGCGACAGAGGTCTATAACTTTTTCAGTTCTACCTGTCTGGAGGATCTTTGTCTGGTAGCTTCGGAGTTTTCTGCAAAGGATGAATTCAAACTCCGTTTTGTGATCAGTCAGGAACTCAAGCAGGCGCTCCAGGGAATTGACTGGGAGGCTCTGTTGCAGGACCCGGCGCAGGTGCAGAAATACGAAATGGAGCGCTATGCCTACGGACTGCTTAATCTTTACGGACTGTTGCTGATGAAGGATACTTTGGAGACGGTCTGTGAACTGATGGACCGGAAACTTACCATGGACGAGATTTTGGATCTGTTTGAAGAGTCTTTGGGATTGCGCAATCTGATCTGTATCTTTCCTCAGCCGGATCAACAGAAGGATATCTGGTTGCGTTCTCTTTATCTGGACGATGCCGAAGAGATTCTGTTCCATGTCAGTCAGAATATCCAGACCATGGAAACCGCGGCCTATTCGCAGGAAGAGATTGCCGCGGCCGGAACGATGCCTCAGATGGATTTCTCAAGATGGATCACTCCCGAACTGAAGCACTGGATGGTGGAGAAGATGAACTATACCCCCGAACAGATGCACACCGCGCTGCTCTATCTGTGGTTCTCGAATCAGTATGAATGCAACCTCTCCTCATTGCTGGCCACGGTGGTCAATGCACGCCTGAAGAATGCGGCGGATATGAAAGCCGCTATGGAATGCCTGATCGCCTTTCTGAACGAAACGCCGAAATGGATTCTGCTGGGAAATTCCTCCGAGGAGATTGCCCGACAGGAAGAGGCGGCAAGACAGCCTTATGTGGCTCAACCCAAAGTGGGGCGCAACGATCCTTGTCCGTGCGGAAGCGGCAAGAAATACAAACAGTGCTGCGGCAAGAAAAACTAAACGAAGACTTATACTGACTGGGAATTGAAATATGGGGGTGCTTTATCTGACTGTGGAACTCACACTGGACTTGCTTGCCTGTCTGTTGGGAGGCATACTGATGCTGCGGGCTCGCGACAACGGTCCGAAATTCTGGTGGGGCAGTATTGCCCTGGCTATTGGAGGGGTTTTTGCCTGGGAGAATATTGGCTGGCTGCTGATTGTGGCCGAGGAACCGGATTATCGCTTTACGGATTTGCTCGATATGGAAAAGATGCTCAAGTGATATCCGTTGGCCAGCATCGTGGCCTTGTTTCCGCTGGCTTCGCTCTTTCCGGGCTATCTGACTTGGAAACGCACCTTGCTCTATCTGGCTCCTTCCTTTCTGATTACCGCCATCGGTGCGGGCTATCTGGCCTGGTATGGAGAACTGACCCCGCTGTATGATTTTTCGGAGGTGGTGGTCCACATGGACCATCCCGATGTGTGGTTCCGCTGCATTCTTTTTCTGCTTTCGATAGTCACTCCGCTGGCTTTCTTCCTCTATCCGCTGCTGAGCCGTAAAGGCTACCGGCGGGTGAACAGCATGATGTACGTTTTCATGGGATTCATGTTCCTGTTTCTGTGCATCTACGTTCTTTTCACGTGGGACATCAGCTATTTTGTCTTCAATCTTTTCGGGGCAACGGCCATTGTCTTCACTCTGTTCTTTTCCTGGCAATATCTGTTGCGCGAGAATCCCTTTTCGGTATATGATGCCGCTGCGGAGACAGCCCGTCCGGCTTCTATGGCGGGGGATCCGCTGCCTCTCTTCCGGGAGATCGAAAACTATTTTCAGGGAGTGTGTCCCGGTAGAACCGGCTACACGCTGCAGCAGCTGTCCGAGGCACTGCATCAGGATGAGCAGCAGATTTCAGAAGCGGTGAAGTCTGCCGGTTACAGCAGTTTCCATGAATATATCAATGATTTGCGGTTGGAAGCCTTCCGGCGTGCCGCCCTGCAATATCCCGAAAAGAATATCAAGGAATTGATTTATTTGTCGGGATTCAGGTCACGCGCCACTTTCTACCGCAATTTTTCGGATAAATACGGAATGTCTCCTTCCGGATATCTGGAAACCCTGCGCAGACAGGGAGATTTGCAGGAATCCGAAGAGGTGGTTTGACAAATCCGTTTTTAAATTTTTCCTTCCGGTTACTTTGCACGCCGTTTTTTGCCGGTGCCTGTTTTTTTGTTTTTATTTGTACCACGAACGCATGACGAATGAGAAAACGTCCCTGAAAAACAATACCATGAATTTTCTTATTCGGTTGCTACTGAATCACCGGAATGTGGTATTTTGTTTGCCAGGAGCCCGGTCCGGTGCGTCATTTCATGTTATCAATTATCTGACCGGCATACGGCTGTGCAATGAGGGGTGAAAGCCTTGTTCTCACCGTCTGCCGGTTTCCTTTTTCGGTATCGGTGCGTATCCGGAACGAACGTCTGTGGCTGCATGGATTCTTTGTTTTGCAAATAAGTTTTTTTGATTTTCTTTTGAGGTTCTTTTGTTCGCCTTTTCTTGTTTGTGCTGTTTTTTTCTGTTTATTTGTAGCCGATAAAGTTTGCGAATGAGAAAAGTATCTCCCCAAAAGAGAGTGTTGGCAGGGGCTTTGTTATGTCTGCTTCTGCATTTCCTTGTGGTAAAGGCTTTGCATTACCATGAGCCATCCCGTTCGTCTATTACCCCATCATCGGAATGTGAAGTTTCTGCTTATCAGAATCCCTGTCCGGTGTGTCATTTCATATTATCCGTTTTTGAACCGGCAGATTCATGTCCGGTGCAAGTAGAACTTCAGCCCAGTGTTCTTCCGGTTCTTTTTTCTGAAAGTAAGCCGCCCGCAGTTGTGGTTTACTTGTATTATTTACGTGCTCCTCCCTGTCTTTGATTTTTTGTAGATTCCATGTTTTATCCAAAGAACTTTTTATGCGTATCATATCTGTTTTTGTTACGCTGTGGGGGTGCTTTATCTGGGGATTTTCCGGTTTGCATGCGCAGAATTCCCTGAAAACGATAAAATTGGACGAAACGAGAGTCAATGCTTCCTATCAGGAATTGAAAAAACGCAAGACCGCTTTCACCACAGAGGTGCTGTCCGGAGAGTTTATGAAACAGCACCAGAGCGGGAATCTGATGCATACGCTGGAACTGCTTCCCGGAGTGCGTTCTATGGATATCGGATCCGGTTTTTCCAAACCGATGATACGTGGGTTGGGTTTCAACCGGATTGCGGTAGCTGAGAATGGAATGAAGCAAGAAGGGCAACAGTGGGGCTCGGATCATGGACTGGAGATCGACGCCTTTAACGTAGAGGAAGTCACGGTACTGAAAGGGCCGGCATCCTTGCTTTACGGCAGTGATGCCTTGGGCGGGGTTATCGAAATAACTCCGTCATCGTTTCCCGTTGGCAATCAGATGGCAGGCGAGGCGGTTGTGCTGGGAAAGTCTGTGAACCGTTCTCTTGGCGGTTCGCTGATGCTGTCCTTTTGTAAGGACAACTGGTACTTGAAAGGACGTTATTCCGAACAGCGCTATGGTGACTACCGGATTCCGGCAGATACGATTGTCTATTTGACCCAATGCATTCCGGTTTATGGCCAGAAGTTGAAGAATACGGCGGGAATGGAGCGACACGCTTCGCTACAGACTATGTATCGGAACAGTCGTTACCGGATGTGCCTGCTTCTGTCGGATTCTTACCAGAAGGCCGGTTTCTTTCCGGGAGCTCATGGAGTGCCGGACATCAGCCGGGTGCAGGATGACGGTGACAGCCGGAATATCGGTCTACCGTTCAGTCGGGTCAATCATCTGAAAGTGAGTCTGCATCAAACCTGTGTCTGGGAAGGAGGTGCTCTGACAGCCCGTTGGGGGTATCAGAGAAATCGGCGGAATGAGTGGAGCGCTTTTCATACTCATTATGACGGACAGATGCCTCCCGATAAGGATTCCGACAAGGAACTGGATTTCCTGTTGGATACCTATAGCGGAACTGTAGATTTTCGTGCGATGCCGTCTGCTCGCTGGGAATATGTGGCAGGCATGTCTTTCCAGATGCAGCAGAACCGCATCGGAGGCTATTCTTTTTTGTTGCCCGAGTATCGGCGAGGAACGATGGGAGTCTTTCTCACCTCAACTTTTCGGGTAAACAGCAGGATGAGCATTACCGGAGGAATCCGTTATGACCGGGCACGGTTGCATGCTTCTGCTTTTTCTGATCCCTTTCTGGAAGGTTATCTCAGAAAACAGGGATATGATGAGGCTTTGATTCAAGAGTATCGCTGGCGCAGCTATCCCGTGAACCGTGTGTTCGGAGACCGTTCCTGGGCACTGGGAATGGTGTGGCAGCCGGCAGGGCAGCATCTGCTCAAAGTAAATATGGGACGCAGTTTCCGTCTTCCCGGAGCCAATGAACTGGCATCAAACGGAGTGCATCATGGCACGTTCCTGCACGAGCAGGGCGATCCGCATCTGACTTTGGAATGTGGCTGGCAGTTTGACCTGTCATATACTTGGCAGTTCGGACGGGGGAGTTTGGAACTGACTCCTTTTTCGAGTTTTTATCCGAATTTTATTTACTTACATCCGACTGGAGAATGGTCGGTGTTGCCTCATGCCGGTCAGATTTATCGTTATCAGGGAGCTCGGGCGCTCTTTTGGGGAGGCGAACTGTCATTTGTCTGGCATTTTTTGCCGGGATTGAGTTATCGATTGACGGGTGACTGTGTGCGCAATATTAATCTGGAAGAGCGTATCGCCTTGAGTTTTACGGCTCCTGCATCTGTCCGGCAGACTTTGACCTGGGAGCACAGGCCGTTGTGTCTGTATGCAGAGAGTCATTCAATTTTCACCCAGAAGCATGTGGACCGGAATGAAGAGTCCACCCCTGGAGCAACTATACTGAATGTCGGTGCTTCGGCAGTATTTCCGAAGTTCCGTGTCCAAATGGTTGTCGGTAATCTTTTGGACAGAAAATATTTCAACCATTTAAGTTATTATAGAAAGATAGAGATTCCGGAACCCGGAAGAAATTTTCTATTGACGATTCAAATACCTTTTAAACAATTATTAAAATGAAGACAAAATTCAATATTTCAATGTGGGGCCTGATGGCCGTTTTAGCTGTATTTTTTGTGGCATGTAATGAAAAGGAACAAGGCGACGTTACCAAACCGGTTGTCCGGCTGATTGAACCGGAGGATGGAGACCAGCTGTTGATCGGTGATGAACACGGAGTGCATTTCGAGATGGAATTGTCTGACGACGTTATGTTGAAATCCTATAAAATCAATATTCATCCCAATTTCGATCATCATGGACATAATTTGTCAAAGGCTGCTACCGAAGACTTTAATTTTAACCGCGCATACGATTTGAGCGGAATGCGCAATGCACAGATTCATCATCACGACATCGTGATTCCGGCCAATGCGACTCCCGGAGACTATCATCTGATGGTCTGGTGTACGGATGCTGCCGGAAATCAGACTCAGGTGGTGCGAAATATTGTCTTGTCGCACGATGCGCCCGAGCATGAGCACCATTAATCCCCGTTAAACAAAAGGAGCCAAGTGAAACCGTTCACAAGGCTCCTTTTGTTCATTTTCAGGATTGCAGGGCTGAGAAAAATCGCTGCTTGCTGACGAGGTTTTAAAATGATTGGGATGATTTTTCAGAAAGATCGTGATGTCTGTTTCATTTGATCACAATGTTTTTCTCCGGTGCCGGTGATGATTATTTGCAGAGCGCAAACGAGTTGATAATCTGCCTCTTATCGCTTCAAAGTCTTTTTAGAGAGGAATCCATGAAAATGTTCGTTTTTTTGATGGGAGATAATGGAGGTTCGGGAGTGAGGTGGACCGATAAAGGATAACATTTTTTTAGCTTTTAAGATAAATTAGGCATAAGGATGGCTTCTTGCGTTTTGCTTTGTTGTACCTTTATTCACGAAAACCTTTATTACTAAATATATTGCTTTAAATCATGAATCGAAGAAACATTTTCAGGCGTTTGGCTTGCATGTCGCTGCTTCTGGCCGCCTCGCTTGGCGTA
Organism: Bacteroides sp. OF04-15BH; assembly: GCF_003477995.1. GTDB lineage: Bacteria > Bacteroidota > Bacteroidia > Bacteroidales > Bacteroidaceae > Paraprevotella. The sequence goes on along the minus strand of NZ_QUEM01000005.1, from coordinate 84,240 downwards.
GAAGCGCAGAACACGCTTTCCCTCGTACCCAAACCCTTACATCTGGAACAGACAGAAGATCAGTTTACCTTGAAATCAGGCATGACGATTGCCTGCGAGAAAGGTCTGGAAGAGCAGGCCGAATACTTGCAGCAGATGTTGCGTCAGGCCACAGGATGGGAGATTAAGGTGCGTCCGGATTCCCGGAAAGGAAATATTGTGCTGACGCTGGACTCTGTGGCCAATACGCATGCTGAAGGATATACCTTGTCGGTAGACAAGAAGAGTGTACGGATTGCCGGAGCGGATGTAGCCGGAGTATTTTACGGCTTGCAGACTCTGTTGCAGCTGTTTCCCGAAGAGGTGTATCGCAACAGTCTGGCCGGACAGGTGGCATGGACCGTGCCCGGCGTGAAGATTGTGGACCATCCGGAACGCCCGTGGCGCGGCATGATGCTCGATGTGGCCCGTTATTTCTACGATAAGGAGTTTGTCAAGAAGTTCATCGACATGATGGCCATGTATAAACTCAACAAACTCCAGTTCCACCTGATCGATGATTCCGGATGGCGTCTGGAAATCAAGAAATATCCCCGTCTGACCGAGGTGGGAGCCTGGGCCGGTCCCGACAGCCGCCGTCTGGGTGGTTTTTACACGCAGGACGACATCCGCGAGATTCTGGAATACGCCCGTTTGCGTCAGGTGGAGGTGATTCCCGAAATTGAGTTCCCGGCACACATGCTTTCGGCCGTGGTGGCTTATCCCTGGCTGGGTTGTACGGGCAAGCAGCACGAGGTGCCCGATCAGCACTTTATCAGTCGCGACCTGCTTTGTGTGGGAAGGGAAAGTTCCTACCAGTTCCTGAAGGATGTGCTCGATGAAACGGTGGCACTCTTCCCGTCGAAATATATCAATATCGGTGGCGATGAGGCCGTTTATACCAATTGGGAGCAGTGCCCGCGCTGTCAGGAGGTGATGAAGCGCGAGGGATTGAGCAAGGCTTCGGAGCTTCAGGGCTATCTCACCAATGTGGTGGCGGATATGATGAAGAAAAAGAACCGCACGGTGATCGGTTGGGAAGAGATCATCCAGCGCGGAAAGCTGAATGAGCAGGTGGTGGCTCTCATATGGCACAATGTGGGTGACACGATTCAGGCCACGCGCACCGGACATAAAGCCATTCTGACTCCGGCCACACACTTGTATTTTGATTTCCCCGAAAGCCGTACTCCCGGCGAGGTGAAGGCTGCCACCTGGATGCCGCCTATCTCTTTGGAGAAGTGCTATGGCATAGAGGTAAACGATTACAGTCCGGCAGCTACGGTAATGGGTGTGCAGGGTTGCTTCTGGAGCGACCAGTTTATTCACGGCACCGTGCTTCAGGAAATCACTCCGCTGAACGAGAACCGTTCCGAGCAGTATGCCGAGTATCTGATTTTCCCGCGTATGTTGGCACTGGCCGAGGTGGCCTGGTTGCCTAAGGGTGAGCGCCGGTATGAGGACTTTTTTGAGCGCATGAAATATCAGTATGCCAAGCTCGATGCCAAGGGCTGCAACTATCGGGTGCCCGAACCGAAAATCCAGTCGATGACTCAGGAGGGCGACAGTCTGTGTTTCACGCTGACTCCGACGGTTGCCGATGCTCCGATCTGCTATACGACCAACGGCAGTTATCCGACCATCCACTCGGCTGTGTATAACGGTCCGGTACGGGTAAAGAACAAAGCCGATTTTCATGCCATGACCGTGGTGGACAACCGCCATTTCTCATTGCCTATTTATTTTGCGCCGGACTATTCGGCTTATAAGCAGTATGGTGAGTTTACCACAGAGTGGAAGCCGCTTCAGGTGCAGACCTCGCCTTCAAAATGGCGCTTCGAGTGCACCGGAAAGGTGTCCGGAAACGGTGAATTTGAGATTGCCTTTATCCAGACCGGCGGACAGAATGCTCTGAAACTGGGTAATCTGTCGCTGTGGAAGCGCGATGAGAAACTGGCTGAAATCTCAATCAACCAGTCATCGCAGACTGATAAGGCGGTTACAGGTACCTTTAAGGTGGATGCTTTCGAGGCCGGAACACCTTTCTATGTTGAGGTTGAGGCTTGCGGAGTAAACGGCAACGACACGAAGGGACTTGTGTTTATCCGCAAAAAATAACTTTCGCTTTTTGTCAGACAATCCTCTTGCCTGTGTTCCTTGTTTTCAGGGAAACAGGCAAGAGGATTGCTTTTTTCTCCCTTTTCTTCCCAAAAAGGTAAAATATCTTTAAAAATGATGGCTGTTTTTCGGTGGCGGACTTCTTTCCTTATCTTTGTGGACTCTTTGTGCGTAGAAAAGGGGAGCGGAAATTAAACCATTCTTCCTTTTTTCAATCAAAGGATAAAAGAACCCGTAAACATGGGAATGTTTTTAAGAAGAAACCAGACTATAAACTTTAATATGAAAAAATCATGAAAGCGAAGAATTGGATTTATGGATTGGGATTTCTGGTCCTGCTCGGCGGTGGTGTTCCGCTCCCGGTCAGTGCCGCAGAAAATGCCCAGGTAGTGACTCGCGGAGGACACAAACACCATCACAAACCGGACAAGAAGAGAAAAGAGGATCGCCGGTTCCGGAAAATACCGCCCCATTATGAGAAGGTGTATCACGGAAAGAAGTGTTATTATTATCACGACGGATTTTATTACCGTCCCTGCGACGGGGGATATTATGAGAGATTCCGCCCATTCATCGGAATGATCATCCCAGTCCTGCCCCGTCATCGGGTGCATGTCGTTCATAAGCGGGGACAGGAGTTCCTGGTTTGTGAAGGAGTGCTTTACAAGAGAATACATACGCGCTACGGCATACGTTATAAGGTTGTGGGCTTTGCGTAAGGATTTTATAACAACAGAAAGAGTCGTATCAGAAACTCATTTTCGAGTGATGATGCGACTCTTTCTGTTTTCTTTAGGATACTCCGGCAGGTCAGCAAGGCTTCTTTTTAGCTAAAAGGGAGCGTGGAGATTGTCGTTCCTTTTATCGGATGAACTTTCCGAAAAGGAAAAGGGCCTGTATCGCATTTCACGATACAAGCCCTTCATTATGAGTTATGTGAATTCTGATTATTCAGCAACTTTCTCATCGCTCCAGTCCATGGCAGCCATACGCTTGTATGAAGCGTAGCGCTTCTTAGCCATATCCTCGCAAGCGTTGAACAGGTCAGCAGCCTCAGTAGGATACTGTTTCATTACAGAAGCGAAACGAACCTCGCCCTTCAGATAATCCTGGAATGCCTCCCATTTCGGCTCCTTAGAGTCGAGTGAGAACGGATTCTTGCCTTCATCCTCCAGAGCTGGGTTGAAGCGCCACAAGTGCCAGTAACCGCACTCAACAGCAGCAGCCTCTTCAGCCTGAGATTTACCCATACCCTTCTTCAAACCGTGGTTGATACATGGAGCATAAGCAATGATGATTGATGGTCCAGGATAAGCCTCTGCCTCACGGATAGCCTTCAAGCACTGAGCCTGATCAGCACCCATAGCGATCTGAGCTACGTAAACATAACCGTAAGTTGTGGCAATCATACCCAGGTCTTTCTTGCGTACGCGCTTACCAGAAGCAGCGAACTTGGCGATAGCGCCCAGAGGAGTAGCCTTAGATGACTGACCACCGGTGTTAGAGTAAACCTCAGTATCCAGAACCAGGATGTTTACATCCTCGCCAGAAGCGATTACATGATCCAAACCACCGTAACCGATATCGTAAGAAGCACCGTCACCACCAATAATCCACTGTGAACGTTTTACCAAGTAGTGGCTCAACTCTGACAGCTTAGCGCATGATGGGCAACCGGCAGCCTTGCCAGCCTCGATCTGAGGAACCAACTTCTCGGCAGCAGCCTTGCTTGCATCTGCATCGTCCTTACCGTCGATCCATGCCTGTGCAGCTTCCTTGAACTCTGCTGGAGTGTGCTCAGAAGCGATAGCCTCGTTCAGGATAGCCTCGATGCGGGCACGCATCTTCTTGTTGGCCAATACCATACCCAAACCAAACTCACAGAAGTCCTCGAACAAAGAGTTAGCCCAAGCCGGACCCTGACCCTTAGCGTTGGTAGTGTAAGGAGTTGATGGGATAGAACCAGAGTAGATAGAAGAACATCCGGTAGCGTTGGCGATAATCTCACGGTCACCGAACAACTGAGAAATCAACTTCACGTATGGAGTTTCACCACAACCAGAGCAAGCTCCTGAGAACTCGAACAATGGCTGAGCGAACTGAGAGTTCTTCACGTTAGACTTGATGTCTACCAGATCCTGCTTGCTGGTAACGTTCTTCACGCAGTATTCCCAGTTTGGAGCCTCGTCCAATTCCTGCTCCAGAGGAACCATAGTCAGAGCCTTGCCCAACTTCGGATTACCCGGACAAACATCGGCACAGTTACCGCAACCCAAGCAGTCCATAACGCTTACCTGAATACGGAAGTTCATGCCCTTCATAGCGGCAGGAGCCTTCATTTCCAGAGTATCAGCGCTGAAGCCAGCCTTCTCGTCAGCGTTCAGAACGAACGGACGGATAGCAGCGTGAGGACAAACGTAAGCACACTTGTTACACTGGATACAGTTCTCTGCATTCCAAGTCGGAACGAATGCAGCTACACCACGCTTCTCGTAAGCGGCAGTTCCCTGTGGCCAAGTACCGTCTTCGATACCCTTGAATGCTGAAACCTTCAACAGGTCACCATCCTGAGCATTGATAGGACGAACTACTTCGTTGATGAATGCAGGATCGTTGTTTGCTGCAGGAGCGTCAGCTTCCAGAGAAGCCCATGCCGGATCAACAACCAGTTCCTTGTACTCACCACCGCGGTCAACAGCAGCGTAGTTCTTGTTTACAACATCTTCACCCTTCTTACCGTAAGACTTCACGATGAACTTCTTCATCTGCTCAACAGCCAAGTCTACTGGAATAACACCAGTGATACGGAAGAATGCAGACTGCAGGATGGTGTTGGTACGGTTACCCAAACCGATTTCCTGAGCAATCTTAGTTGCGTTGATATAGTAAACCTTGATATTGTTCTTTGCAAAGTAAGCCTTAACCTTGTTAGGCAGGTTGTTTGCCAATTCCTCGCCTTCCCAGATTGTGTTCAGCAAGAAAGTACCGTTCTTCTTCAAACCGCGAGTTACATCGTACATGTTCAAGTAAGCCTGTACGTGGCAAGCTACGAAGTTCGGAGTGTTTACCAAGTAAGTAGAACGGATAGGATCATCACCGAAACGCAGGTGAGAGCAAGTGAAACCACCTGACTTCTTAGAGTCGTAAGAGAAGTAAGCCTGACAGTGCTTGTTGGTGTTGTCACCGATGATCTTCACTGAGTTCTTGTTGGCACCTACAGTACCGTCAGCACCCAAACCGTAGAACTTAGCCTCGAACATACCTTCGCCGCCAACTGCGATCTCTTCGCCCTGAGGCAGAGAAGTGAAGGTTACGTCGTCTACGATACCCAGAGTGAAGTGGTTCTTTGGTTCTGGCAAAGCCAAGTTCTCGTATACAGCCAGAATCTGAGCTGGAGTAGTATCGTTTGATCCCAGACCATAGCGTCCGCCCACGATAACAGGAGCATTCTCCTTGCCATAGAAAGCTTCCTTGATGTCCAGGTACAGAGGCTCTCCGTTTGCACCCGGCTCCTTGGTACGATCCAATACGGCGATCTTCTTAGCAGTAGCAGGAACAGCATCCAGGAAGTGTTTAACAGAGAATGGACGATACAAGTGTACGGCAACCAAACCGACTTTCTGTCCCTGAGCGTTCAGGTAGTCGATAGTTTCGCGGATAGCTTCGGTTACAGATCCCATAGCGATGATGACGCGGTCTGCATCCTCTGCTCCGTAGTAAGTAAACAAACCGTACTTACGGCCAGTGATTTCAGAAATCTTGTTCATGTAATCCTCAACGATTGCAGGAACTGCGTCATAGTAAGGATTGCAAGACTCACGGTGAGTGAAGAATGTATCCGGGTTCTCGGCCATACCGCGAGCAACTGGATGCTCTGGAGACAGGGCACGGTTGCGGAACTCGCTCAGAGCTTCCTGGTCAACCAGTGGAGCCAAGTCTTCGTTCTCCAACATTTCGATCTTCTGGATCTCGTGTGAAGTACGGAAACCGTCGAAGAAGTTCAAGAATGGAACGCGGCTCTTGATAGTAGACAAGTGAGCTACACCGGCCAAGTCCATAACTTCCTGTACTGAACCCTCGCACAACATAGCGAAACCAGTCTGACGGCAAGACATCACATCCTGATGGTCACCGAAGATACACAGAGAGTGAGAAGCCAGAGTACGGGCAGATACATGGAATACGCATGGCAACAATTCACCAGCAATCTTATACATGTTCGGGATCATCAGCAACAAACCCTGAGAAGCAGTGTAAGTTGTAGTCAAAGCACCCGCCTGCAAAGAACCGTGAACAGCACCGGCTGCACCGCCTTCTGATTGCATTTCCTGAACCAATACAGTTTCGCCAAAGATGTTCTTACGTCCCTGAGCGGCCCATTCGTCAACATATTCAGCCATTGTTGAAGATGGGGTGATCGGATAGATCGCTGCTACTTCTGAGAACATATATGAAATATGTGCAGCAGCCTGATTACCATCACAAGTGATGAATTTTTTTTCTTTTGCCATAATATTTAATATTATTAGATAGTATAGTAGTTGTCTGTAATTTCTTGGTTTGATTAGTACAGAAATCCGAAGAGCCAAAGCGGAATCTGTTTTCCGTGACCGATTTCCATCTGATGGCAGGCATAGATGACATCGTTCTTTTTCTTCTTGACATCATCGGCGCATACCTTGATGCGGAGTGAGCCGTCTACCAGGAAGGAGCAGTCTTTGTCTCCCTTGTTCACCTTGTGGTCTTTCCACAGTGTGTTCTGCAGGAAGGTTTCCAGAATGTCTTTCAGTTCCATCCGGTTCGGGTAGATGGCATAAATCAGATTGGGATTATGCATCATGATCTTGGCCGGTTTTTTGGGGAACGCCTGGTTCTTGGGATAGATCATATTGATGAGCCGTGCATCAGCCAGATATTTCAGGTAATTCATGACCGTGGCCCGAGAAGTCTGTATCTCGGAAGCCAGCTGGCTGACGTTGGGTGCCACCGGGCTGTCTATCGCGAGCAAATATAGCAACTTTTTGATTTTGGCCAAATATTTCAGCTCAATTTGTTTGATTAATAAAATATCAACTTCCAGCATCATGTTCATGGTCTTGAGCAAATTCTCTGAAAAATTGCGCTTTTCCAAAAAGAACGGATAGAAACCATGATGGATATAGTGCTGAAAATGAGCGAGTGGACTGGCTTTTGACAAGATGTGCCGGGCTATCTGCTCGTGGTCTTCAAGAATTTCTTTCAGGGTGTAGGAATTGAACTCGTTGCCGGTTTGCAGATTCAGATACTCGCGGAAAGAGAAGCCGCGCAGGTTGTAGGTCTTGACCAGACCGTTCAGTTCCGGATTTTCTTCTTTCAGGCGCATGACCGAAGAGCCGGTGAACACGATTTTCAGATTAGGGAGTTCATCGTAGCATTTGCGGAGCTCGCTGCTCCAGTTGGGCTGTTTGAACACCTGGTCAATCAGCAGTACCCGTCCGCCGGATTCGTAGAATTCACGGGCGAAGTCGGCGATGCCACGTCCTTGGAAATAGAAATTATTCATGTTGACAAACAGACACTTACGGTCGGAAAGACGGAAGTGCTCCTTGGCATATTGAAGCAGGAAGGTGGTTTTGCCCACACCTCGCGTTCCTTTGATACCAATGAGACGGTCATTCCAGTCTATTTCGTCCATCAAAGCTCTCCGTACGGGCACATTCAGGTGCTCCACCAGATAAGCATGTGTTCTGAAAAATGTCTCCATAAATATTTGTCTCTTACGTCATGCAAAGATAGTGTAAAACTAGAAAAATGCAAAGTAGAGTTGGCAAAATATTTATGTTTTTTCTAATTTTGCATTTATGAAGCTATTTGTATTTAATCCTGAGAATGATCTGGCTTTGGCAAACAACCAGTGGAACTTTATTGCTCCGGCTTCAGCGCGTAAGATGCGTCTGGATCTGGAGATGTTGCCGGTGTGGTGGACGTCGGAAACGGATCGGGTGTGGGTAACCCGATATCCGGTTCATCAGCCGCTGGATCTGCTTTCTTTGAACGACCGTTTTCTTTTGCATCCCGATACCTGTCCTGTGGACCGGATAGAGCCGTGGGGATGGAGCCCGCTCATCAAATCACAGTTGCAGCGAGGAGGTGTGGACGATTCGTTGTTGCCCGATGAGGAACTGTTGCGTACGTTGCGGGAATTTTCCGGCAGAAAATTTGCTGTGCGTGTTTTACAGGAACTCCGTTCGGAAGCGGCTGTTCATGCCCGTTGGAGTGATGCTTTGTGCGGCCGTTCGTATTATTGCACTTCGACAGAGCAGATTGACGCTTTGTTTCGGCAGTATGAACGCACCATCTTGAAGGCTCCCTGGTCGGGCAGCGGCAAGGGACTTCGGTTGGGACAGCCCCAATTACAACCGCCCCTTACAGGATGGTGCACCCGACTGATCCGAGAGCAGGGAGGGGTTGTTGTGGAACCACTATATAATAAGGTGTGTGATTTTGCCTGCGAATTCCGTTCTGACGGTCAGGGGCATGTCTGTTATGAAGGACTTTCGCTCTTTACCACGACTCATCAGGGAGCGTATTCCGGCAATGTGGTGGCTCCGGAAACGGAGAAAGAAAACATTCTGGCCCAGTGGCTTGACCTCAGACTGTTGGATTGGGTATGCTGCGAGTTGAGCCGTATTTTGAGCGACTCTTTAGGAAATGTTTATTGTGGTCCGTTGGGAGTGGATATGATGGTCTGCCGGTCGGACGACGGGCGCTTCCTGCTGCATCCGTGTGTGGAGATCAATTTGCGCATGACTATGGGAATGGTAGCCTTGGAGCTACAGCGCTGGTTGGCCCGAGGAGTTCAGGCCCGTTACTATATAGATTATTCCGCCAATGGCGAAGAACTGAAAAAACGGGCTCTGGAAGATGCCGAATGCAGACCGCCGTGCTTCCTCGACGGAAAGCTGATTGGCGGTTGTCTGTCGCTCACTCCGGTTTATTCCGACACCAATTACCGGGCTTGTCTTCTGGTGGAGTCAGTCGCAAGTGAGTGATGATTTTTTCAGGAGATCGGGAGATAAAAATAGTGCATTGCTCTTTGCTTCTGTACGGAAAACCATATCTTTGCAAACTGGAATGATAAAAACTAGATAAATGGAAAATGAAAGATTGGAAACAGCCATCTTTGCCGGAGGCTGTTTTTGGGGAATGGAGCACATGATGCGCAAGTTTCCGGGAGTAAAATCCGTGATGCCGGGATATATCGGCGGGCATAAAGATCATCCGCGCTATGAGGAAGTGAAAGCGCATACCACCGGTCATGCCGAGGCAGTGCGCGTACAGTTCGATCCGTCGGAAGTCAGTTTTGAGGAGCTGGCCCGTTATTTCTTTGAGATTCACGATCCGACACAGACCGACGGTCAGGGCCCTGACCTTGGTCCGCAGTACCGTTCGGAGATTTTCTATACCAGTGAGGAGCAGAAACAGGTTTCTGAGAAACTCATTGCCATTCTGAAAGAGAAGGGATATGATGTCGTTACCCGTCTGACTCCGGCTACAGAGTTCTGGACTGCCGAGGAGTATCACCAGAACTATTATGCCAAGACCGGTGAGGAACCATATTGCCACATTTACAAAAAGCGTTTTTAAAGACAGAAAGATATGATTACAGGAATTATCAGCGGTATTCTGGCCGGTTATGTAGCCAGCCGCATCCACAAAGGACAGGGCAGCGGTTGTCTCACCAACTTGTTTCTGGGACTGATTGGCGGTCTGATCGGAGGATGGCTATTCAGTCTGGTAGGTCTGGAAGCCTATAGCTGGTTGGGCGAGATGGTGACTGCCATTGTCGGTGCCGTTATTCTGCTTTGGATTTTTTCAAAATAAATCCTGAAAAAATAGTTTTAAAGGAAAGATGTGTTCCACTTTATTTCTCGAAATGACGAACTTTTGATTGGAAACATATCCGTTCTGTTCTAGTAAAAAGAGCTGTATTCTTACTTGTCCATAAAGTTTGATACAGCTCTTTTTTCTGTTTGTCTTTTGCTTTTCGCTTTGTTGAGCGAAAGAAATATTTGCGAAAAAAACAGAAAATCCGAACTCATTTCCTCTTTATTCAGTTGTAAACCTCTAACTTTGCCGAAATTTTGTAGTAAAAACAGGTAAAAAGATGAGTCAGGATGTAAGTGTGAAGCGTTCTCAGAGCAATGAGATTGATATGCTTCACGGACCTTTGTTGAAGAAAATACTGCTTTTTGCCCTTCCTCTGGCGGCAAGCAGTTTGTTACAGGAGTTGTTTAATTCGGTCGATGTGGCTGTGGTGGGCCATTTTGTCGGCAGCAATGCTTTGGCAGCAGTGGGCAGTAATGCACCGGTAATCGGATTGCTGATCAATCTGTTTGTCGGCATCTCTATGGGAGCCTGTGCGGTTTTGTCCCATCATATCGGAACGCAGAATGTGGAGCGTATCCGCCATACGGTCAATACCGTGGCATTGGTAGCTCTGATCAGTGGTGTCTTTCTGCTTTTTCTAGGATGGGTAGGAGCGCGTCCGATTCTTACGTGGATGGGTACTCCTCCCGATGTACTTCCCGATGCGGTGATGTATCTGCGTGTGTATTTTCTGGGCATGCCCTTTATCATGATTTTTAATTTCGGGTCTGCTATTTTGCGCAGTGTGGGCGATACGCGCCGTCCGCTTTATATTCTGGTGGCAGCCGGAGTGCTGAATACGGTGTTGAATCTGATATTTGTGGTGTTCTTCCATCTTGGAGTATTGGGTGTGGCCATCGCCACAGGTTTTGCCAATCTGCTGAGTGCTCTGCTCATCATTCGGGTGTTGCGTCGTGAGGAAGAGCCTTACCGTCTTCATTTTGACCAGATGCGTATTAATACGCGTGAGCTGGTTCACATGCTCCGTATCGGTCTTCCGGCCGGAGTGCAGGGCGTTATCTTCTCCATTTCTAATGTCGTTGTGCAGTCATCCATCAACGGATTCGGCTCAGAAGCCATTGCCGGTTCGTCTGCGGCGCTCAATTTTGAGTATTACTGCTACTTTATCATTCAGGGATTCAATGGGGCGGCCATCAGTTTTATTGCCCAGAACTACGGTGCCGGAAAGATGGACCGTGTGCATCGTGTCTTTTGGATTTGCATGGGATTGAGTGTTCTTTTTTGCGGTGCCTTCAATACCATTTTTGCTACGTGGAGCGATTTCTTTCTGGATTTCTTTTCAGAGACTTCCGGTGTGCACCAGTACGGTGGCATCCGCATGCATATTGTGTTGGCTTTACAGTTTCTGGCATGCAGTTATGAGATTGCCGGTTCTTCCATGCGTGGTATGGGTTGGTCGCTCACTCCGGCCGTGCTGACCATATTCGGTACCTGTCTGCTTCGTATTGTTTGGGTGTATGTCATTTGTCCGCAGTGGGGAAGCTACAATGTGCTGATGATGGTTTATCCTGTGTCGTGGACACTTACCGGTCTGCTGGTGCTTTTGGCTTACTGGCTGGTTGTCCGAAGAAAAAGAAACTCAGTAGCCGCCTGATGCGATATATTGATAAAGATTCTCCCCCATTACCGAATCCGGTAGTGGGGGAGATTTGCTAAGGTTTAGCTAGTCAGTGCTTGATATCTTTCTTATTCACCAGCCTGATACAATGCCTGAATCTCTTCGGCGCTTAACAGGCGAGTGTCGTAAACACGCAGGTTGTCAATTGTGAAGCTGGCAGCATCCAATGCCGGTTTTTCGCAGGCACCGCCGAGAACGAATTTGCTACCGATATCATTGGAAGTAGTTTCTGATATTATATCAATAGCCACACCATCAACATAAAGTCTGGCTTTATTTTCTGTATAATCACAAGTAATGGCAATATGATGCCACTGATTGTCATTTAATTCCGGAATGCTGAATGTGGGGAAACCTTCAAAGTATACGGGATTGTTATTGTTATGAGTTCCTGTTGCAAATTTTAATTCATAACCTTTCTTTGATAATGAAACCATTGTAGATGCATTTTTATCATACATGGAAAGAATGTGTCCATCCGTTATATCCTTGGTCCAGAAACAGATACTCCATTTTCGTGTTCCATTCAAGGATTTGGTTACAATCATTTTAGATGAATTATTAGCTTCTATTTTCAGAGCACTTCCCTGACCGTATACTCCAGAAGCATAAACCGGAGTACCAGAGAAGAATCCGTTAATCTTATTTTCGGTAATGTCATTCAGATTATTATCGAAGGTATAATAAGTGTACAAGCTCTGTGGCACAACGAATGAAGGAACTTCTGCTACATAATTAGGTTTGTCTTTTTCATAAAGTGCCGCAATTTCTTTCTTATTGATAGCACGAGAACTGTAGATTCTTAAATTGTCGATAGACATATTGGTGGCGTTTACAGAATGTTTCATTTCACCACCAAATGTTAATTTCACACCATCTGTATTATATGTGAAAGTTTTCTGGTCCTGATACTGATTGTCGATATAGAGATTTACTTTTCTTCTTTCATCAATAGAATCATAGGTTACTGTCAATAAGATATGATGCCATTGACTATCATTGATGAAAGAGGAATTGAAACTTGATAAGCCCCAGAAATATACGGAATTATTGTTATTCTGTCTTGAATCTGCAAATCGTAGTTTACCTTCATTAGCTGACAAAGACATAATTTGTTCTCCACTAGCTGTTTCTGCATGGAAGATACTTCCGTCATATAAATCTTTTCCCCAGAAAGAAATAGTCCAATCTTCTCCACCAATCAGTGCTTTGCTGATGTTCAGCTGAGAATTCTTTTCACGGTTGAATTTGATACCTTTTGTATCTTTCTTGGTTCCCTCCACGAAACTAACATCGTTGGAATTGGCTATGGTTACTCCGTTGGCAACAGAATTCTGAAAACTGCCTTCAAAAGCAAAGTCGGCATCCAAACCATAATTGAGGTCCACTTTCTCAGTACTACCTCCATCTTCTTCCTCAAAAAAATCCTTGATTTGTTCGCAAGAAGTCAGCATCATTGTTCCGGTGATGCATAAAGCTGTTAATAATAGGCTCTTTCTCATAATCGTAAGATTTTATAAAATTGTTATAATGATTTACTTTACAGATAAAATCCAATAAGACGTTTGGTGTAATTATCTTTTGTAATCTTTGTTGCTTGGGATAATTTAGTAATTGGGTTATTATTAAATAAGTTTAGGTCGACTAGTCTTATTTTTCGCAAAGATATAGAGAAAGATTTATATTGTAAATAAAAACAATATTGTTGTATTTTTGTAAAATTCTTGTTTTTTGAGTATCTGATTTCTTGATTTTCTTTAAAATGTTAAAGATTTGTTGGGGATATGAACGGGTTTCATTTTGATAGTAGAAAATGATTTTTACTTACATGTGCTTAGTTTGTTTGGAGGCATTCCGGATAATCTTTGCATAAATATTCACATCAATTCTGAATAATGAATGCATATATACTGTTTTTATACAGTTTTTTTCGAGTGGAAGGAAAAGGATTCGCATGGTGGGCAGCAAAAAGCACCACGGTGTTTTGCCAAAATCAACACCGTGAAGTGCAGAAACGTTCAGAATGTTTTTAAAAAGGCTTCAAAAGGGAGAGGAAAAACCGTCTTTTTTGTCTGTATGGGAGTTCTTAAAGAACAGAGAAAAACGGGATAATGCTTTGAATATCTTGATGATAATAAGAAATCTGACCTCTGAGATTCAGTTTTTTCCGGATAACCCGGAATACGGATACAAAAACGCAAATCTGAACCGACTGATTTTGACAGTTTGTCAGCAACTTACTTTTTGTTACATAAAAAATCCCCTGCTCCGGGCAAGGGAAACCTTGTTTTTTGGAGCAGGGGATAGATATGATGGGAAATATTTTTTGTAAGATTCGGCCTCATTAAGGTTTGATAAAGGAGCCCAGTGTGCGCGAAAAGCCTTTCTTTTCCAGCGTGCGTACCTGGTACACTCCCTTCTTCAGTCCGTCCGTGCGATATTGTTTCTGATAAGGCACCGTATGCAGCACTCTGCCCTGCATATCCTGAATCATGAAAAATTCCGCTTCGCTTTCGGGCAGTTTCAGAGTCATTCCGTCTTGATCCAGAATGACCTTTCCGTGTGTCTGTGGGGTAGTGCATACGGGAGCGGCCGAAGGATTCCGAAGAATGGCTGCCACACTTTCGTTGCCCGAGCGGTCGGTGGCGGTGATGGCAAAATGATAACCGTAGAGCCCCACGAACATCGGATTGAATTCGAATACCGTGTCGCGCATGGCGGTGCGGATCAGATTGTGTGCCTGCGTCACATCCACCGGAAACGTGCGTGAGGCGTAGATATTGTAGCGCACATCATGTCCGTTCACGGCATCATAGGAACGGTTCCACGACACGGAGGCATGATATTGCGACATGCTGATTTGCGGATTTCCCGGAGCAGACGGAGCTACGGAGTCGCAACTGTTGCACACCGGAGTCAGAGCCGGATACGGATAATAGAACGTCTTCAGGTAGTCATACAGTCCTTTCACGTTGTCCAGCAGGAAGTCGGCGCGGAAGTAGGCCTGTCCCGGAATCTGTTCCTTGCGGATGAACTGCAGTTCGCGTTCAATCACTTCCAGATCCCAGTTCTTTTCGCGTTCGCTCAGGAAGTAGATGCCCAGTCCCGGCACCACCGGTTTGCCGCCCGAATCTTCTTTCCAGTCGGCCGCAAAGGGGTAGAAGTGGTTGCCCTGAAAATACATCATCGGGAAGAGCATGTCGTGGATTCCTTCTTTCATCCATTTCTGGGCGTCCTGATACACGGCATCGTAGGCATTCCAGCCGTAAGACGAGAAGCGGGTCAGGTCACGATATTTGCCGATGGGCGAGCTGCTCACCTTGACCCACGGCTTGAGGTTTTTTATGGTGCGGTACATCCGTTCCACGCAGCGGGTGATGTTGTCGCGGCGCCAGATGGCCTTGTCCTTTCCCTTGCCATATTTGCGATAAGTGGCCTGGTCGGGAAAATTGCGTGCGTTCTCGGGATAGCGTATGTAGTCAAAGTGGATTCCGTCTACATCATAATTGCGGACAATCTCTTCGCACAGCGAACTCAGATAGTCGGCTGTGCCCGGCATGCCGGGGTCGAGATACCACGTGTCGTTGTGCTTCTTGCAGAGCGACGGGTGCTTTTTCAGCACGGATTTGCTGCCCATAGCCTTGGCGGCCGAGGTCTTGAAGCACGGGATGGTCACCATCCAGGCGTGCAGCTCCATGCCTCGTTCGTGGCAGGCTTCGATGGCAAAGGCCAGCGGGTCGTAGCCCGGATCGCGCCCTACGGTGCCGCTCATGCAGCCGTCCCACGGTTCGATGGCCGAGGGGTAGATCATGGTACCCCGCACACGGGTTTGCAGTAACACCGTGTTGATACGTATTTTTTTCAGGCTGTCCAGAATGTCGTACAGCTCCTGCTGCTGTTTCCGGCGCGATGCCTCGTCGGTAGCTTTGGTTTTCGGCCAGTCCAGACCGCTCAGTGTGGTGAGCCACACGGCGCGGCTCTCGCGTTTCGGAGCCTCTACAGGACCCACATAATCCGCAGCCAGCGCCGGGATGCCGCATAAGAATACCCAGAATAGACAGAATAGGGATTTCAATTTCATAGTTTCCAGTTCGTTTTATCAATAGCAACTACAAAGGTAAGATATTCTGGAAAGGTTGGAAAAGTTTTTTTTAATTCCACTCTCTAATAATCCTTAAATTTGTTACATTTGCAGGGAACAAATAAACAATTTATCATGACAACCTTTGTAATAGCGTTATGTGCCCTGGTTTTGGGCTATTTAATCTATGGCTCCTTTGTGGAGCGCGTGTTTGGAGCCGATCCCACGCGTAAGACTCCCTGTTATACGCACCAGGACGGAGTGGACTACATTCCGATGCCCACCTGGAAAGTCTATCTCATCCAGTTTCTGAATATTGCCGGTACCGGTCCCATCTTCGGTGCGATCATGGGCATTCTGTTCGGTCCCGCCGCCTATCTGTGGATTGTGCTGGGCTGTATTTTCGGCGGTGCGGTGCACGATTATTTCTCCGGCATGATTTCCATACGCAAGGCCGGCATGAGTCTACCCGAAATTGTGGGCGACGAACTGGGAGGCGGAGTGCGTCAGGTGATGCGCGCCTTTTCGCTGGTGCTGATGATTCTGGTGGGCACTGTCTTTGTGACCACACCCGCCGGACTGCTGGCTTCGATGACACCCACCTGGGGATTCTGGGGAAGCGCCACTTTCTGGAGTGTCGTGATTTTCATTTATTATATTCTGGCCACCCTGTTGCCGATTGACGCGCTCATTGGACGCATTTATCCGGTGTTTGGCGGCGCGCTGCTCATCATGGCGGTGGGTGTGCTCTACGGACTGTTTACCCACGACAACTGGATGCCCGAGATTACCGAGGCCTTTACCAACCATCATCCCAATGCCAACCTGCCCATCTTCCCGATGCTTTTCATCACGATAGCCTGCGGTGCCGTGAGCGGTTTCCATGCCACACAAAGTCCCATGATGGCCCGCTGCATCAAGAACGAGAAACTCGGTCGGCGTGTGTTCTACGGAGCGATGATTACCGAAGGCATCGTGGCCATGATCTGGGCGGCCGCTGCCATCAAGTATGCCGGTGGCTACGGACAGTTGCAGGCATTGCTCAACTCCGAAGGAAACTCCAACCCCGCGCTGATCGTGAATTTCATCTGCAACGACTGGATGGGTACGGTCGGTGCCGTGCTGGCTATCTTGGGAGTGGTGGCCGCTCCGGTCACTTCCGGCGATACCGCTTTCCGCTGTGCCCGCCTCATTGCATCCGATTTTCTGAAATTCCGACAAGACAGTCTGTGGCGCCGTCTGGTCATCTCTTTGCCGCTTTTTGTCATTGCCGCCGTTTTAATGAATATTAATTTTGATATATTGTGGCGTTATTTTGCGTGGTTTAATCAAACTTTGTCTATCTTTACTTTCTGGACAATCACAGTGTGGCTGGCGCGTCACCGGAAGAACTTCTACATCACGCTCTTCCCCGGTCTTTTCATGACAGCCGTGTGCACCTCTTACATACTGGTGGCCCCCGAGGGCTTCTCGCTCCCTTATTTCTGGAGCATTGCCGGAGGCTTGGTGGCATCGGTCGTGCTGCTGGTCCTGTTTGTCCGCTGGTATTACAATTTTAAAAAAGAATTAGCATGAGAAAGAACAAAATAAGAAAGTCCACCTGGATACCTTTGGCCTTTACCTTGTATTCCATCGTCATCTATGCCTATCTGTTGCCGCGCAGCACAGCCGGTACGGGAACGATTATCTTTGCCATTGTTCTGAATGCCCTGATTATTCTGGCTCTTTGGTGGCTCTACCGTAAAAAAGAAAAGATGGCTCTGGAGCGCGAACGCGAACTGATGGATCGCACGCGTAAAGGCGGGGACAAGACTCCTATTACTAATTAATTCCCAAAAAACTACCTTATGAAGAAACTACTTTTAAGTTTGATGTTTGTGCTGATGGCAGTAGGAGCCAAAGCGCAGTTTGAGAAGAACACCTGTTATTTTTCTACTTCTTTTTCAGGGTTGAACCTGTCTTATAGCAATAATGAGAAATTTACCTTCGGCATGGATCTGAACGGAGGTATCTTTGTGGAAGACGCCTGGATGCTCTATGGAAAACTGGGTTATGCGCATACACGCTATGAAGACAATGTGTCGCTGGGTGTAGGCGGCCGCTATTATATCAAGCAAAACGGCCTTTATCTGGGATTGGGCTTGCAGTATGAGCATGTGCTCAAGAATGTCAACAACCTGCAGCTGTGCCCGGAAATCGGCTACGCTTTCTTCCTGAATGAATTCATCACATTGGAGCCGGCCTTATATTACAACATGAGCCTGAACAATTTTGCCGACGGCAGCAAAGTAGGACTGAAACTGGGCCTTGGCTTCTACTTCTGATTCGAACAGATATAGCAGACAGATACGGTCCGTTTTTCTTTTTCAAGACATTGGAAAAGGGGCGGACCGTTGCTTTTTTGCAGGGAGTGTTTTTCTTTTGTAAAAAAGTGATATTTCTTTGTAATAATTACAAGAATGTATTATATTTGCTTCGTGGTTATGTCATTTCATATTGAACTACCTTATTAATAAACAGTAAAAACATAATGGTTTATGAGAACAAATTTAAGTTCACAGATTAAACTGAATCAGATTCCTACTCGTTATTACAAGCCGGAATCTGAATTGGAGCGTTCGGCTTTGACCAGAAACGAGCGCGTGCGTACAGATATTTTTGAGTCTGCCTCTGAGGGTGCCCAGGCTTTGGCACAAAAGGTAAGCAAAATCATACGGGAGAAAGAACAGCAGGGAAAGGATTGTGTCATCGGACTGGCCGGTGGTTCTTCCACTGCCGAGGTATATGCACAGCTGGTGCGCATGAACCGCGAAGAGGGTCTGAGCTTTGCCCATGTGATTTTCTTCATCGGTTATGAATATTATCCGCTGCCTTCGGCCGACGGAGCAAGCAACTACCGTTTTATTCAGGATGCTTTCCTGAGCAAGATCGAGTACAAGAAATGCTATGCGCTCAACGGAACCGTGCCGCAGCAGGAAGTATCGGCCGAATGCCGTGCCTTTGAACAAGCGGTGCAGGACTGTGGCGGTTTGGACATCATGTTGCTCGGAATCGGTCAGGGCGGTAATGTACTGCTCAATGAGGCCGGCTCACAGCCATCATCCAAGACCCGCTTGATGCTGTTGGGCAACAACTCCCGTCAGGAGGCCGTAAAGGTATTCGGCAGCAAGGAGCATGTGCCGGTTTGTGCCTTGACTATGGGTATCGCCACCATTCTGGCTGCCCGCCATGTATTCCTGATGGCTTGGGGCGAGGAAAAGGCCGATGTGGTGCGTCGTGCGGTAGAAGAGAAGATGTCAGAATCAGTTCCGGCTTCTTTCCTGCAGATGAACAGTGAGGCCCGCGTTTATCTGGACCTGACTTCTGCGGCTAAGCTGACCCGCATCCAGCGTCCTTGGCTGGTTACTTCCTGCGAGTGGAACAACAAGCTGATCCGAAGTGCTATCGTGTGGTTGTGCGGCGTGACCGGCAAACCGATTCTGAAGCTCACCAATAAGGATTATAACGAGAACGGTCTGAGCGAGTTGCTGGCGCTCTACGGTTCGGCTTATGATGTGAATATCCGTGTGTTCAACGATTTGCAGCATACCATCACCGGCTGGCCGGGTGGAAAACCTAATGAAGACGACACTTACCGTCCGGAGCGTGCCAACCCATATCCGAAGCGCGTGGTGATTTTCTCTCCGCATCCTGATGACGACGTTATCTCAATGGGTGGAACCTTGCAGCGTCTGGTGCGTCAGAACCACGAGGTGCATGTGGCTTATCAGACTTCCGGAAACATTGCCGTGGGCGATGAAGAGGTAATGCGCTTCCTGCACTTCATCAACGGCTTCAACCAGCTGTTCAACGACAGCAAGGATGAGGTGATCCGTGAGAAGTATGCCGAGATTAAGAAATTCCTGAACGAAAAGCAGTCGGGCGACTTTGATACCCGCGATATCCTGACCATCAAAGGTCTGATCCGTCGTGGCGAGGCTCGCCTGGCAAGCACTTACAGCGGTATTCCGTTGAACCGTGTGCACTTCCTCGACTTGCCGTTCTATGAAACCGGAAAAATCCAGAAGAACCCGATTAGCGAGGCAGATATCGAAATCGTGTTGAAACTGTTGCGCGAGGTGAAGCCGCATCAGATTTTCGTTGCCGGTGACCTGGCCGATCCGCACGGAACACACCGTGTATGTACCGATGCCGTATTTGCTGCCATCGACATTGAGAAAGAGAATGGTGCCGAGTGGCTGAAGGATTGCCGCATCTGGATGTATCGCGGTGCCTGGGCCGAGTGGGAGATTGAAAACATCGAGATGGTGGTGCCGATCAGTCCGGAAGAGCTGCGCTCTAAGCGTAATGCGATTTTGCGTCATGCTTCACAGATGGAGAGTGCACCGTTCCTGGGTAACGACGAGCGTCTGTTCTGGCAGCGTTCTGAGGACCGTAACCACGGAACAGCCGAACTGTATCAGGCTTTAGGCTTGGCTTCTTACGAGGCTATGGAGGCCTTTGTGGAATATATTCCTCTTTAATTGATTTGTTTTTTGATTATAATAATGCCCTCAAAACAGTCCGACAAACTGTTTTGAGGGCTTTTTTTGAAGCGTCTGTTTTTGGGGAACTCGACTTTTCAATATTTAACCGACACCTAAATCCGTATTTTCCATCAGGATTTCAATCTTGGGTTCGTGGCAAAGGGTGGGATACACTTCCCGGGCAAACCAGCGGACCAGTTCTTCATCCCGCTTTACGGAGGTGGAGTTGTTGCAGAATATGTTGATGCTGAAATACTCAAACAGGCGGCGTGCCGTGGCAATGTCTTGCAGAATGTCTTCGCGCGTCTGGCCTTGGGTGCAGCACAGCAGACAGATTCCCTGAAAGTACCGGGCTATTTCTTCCGGAGTGGTCTGAGGGGGTATACCCTTGTTCCAGCTGGAACGCAAGGCCGGATTGAAACTCTCCACACCGCAGCGGAATTTCACTTCGCAGTGCGGAAAGCGGGCGGCAAGCTCTTGCAACCGTTTCCGATACATGTAATGCGCTTCGAACCACAGGGTGTGTATCTTTTTCCGGCTGACAATTTCGGTAATCAGCTCCAGCGTCTGTTCATCGAGTTCCGGAGCGGAGCCGGAGTTGATGACGTCCAGCACACCGTGGCAGCCCGTAACCTGATTCAGGACTGTTCGGTTCAGCGGGAAAGGATCATCACTGCGGTCTTCGTGATAGTCGCAGAAGGTGCATTTGCCCCAACGGCAGCCTGTGCCCTGAAGCAGTACAAATTCACGGGGCATGTGGGTGTCTATTCTTGCATATCGGTTCATGATGCGAATGGATTTAATGGATTAATGGGAAACTTTACCGGTTGTATCTCCGGATGAGATGCACGGTGGCATAGGCCATCGGGGTACCGAAAACGGATTCGATCAGCAGTTTGGAGGCATATTGCAGGGCCATCATCAGCAGGAGTTCTCGTGTGGTGACCGTTCCGAGAAAGGCGATGAGCACAAAAGGCAGGGTGTCGAACACATAGCCTATGGCCGAGCTGCCGATGGTGCGGACCCACATGTGGCGCCCTTTCATCCGGATTTTTATCTTTTCCATAATCCAGGCGTTCGACAGTTCGCCCAAAAGAAAACCTACCAGCGAAGCCACCACAATGCGGGGCACATAGGTGAACACCTCGTTGTAGGCTGAGGCCGTTGCTGCCAGATGTGCGGGAGAAGGGAGCCAGATGCCGATTTGTGTGCAGACCACCAGTACGATGTTGCACAGGAAAGTAATCCAGATAATCTTTTTGGAGATACGGAATCCCCATAACTCGGTAATGACATCGCCCAGCATATAGGCAAAGGGGAAAGTCACCGTTCCGGCATCAAAATAAAAAAGATTGAAAAGACCGATAACCTTGACGGCCATGATGTTCGAAATGAGATACAGTGCCACGAAGAGAGCCGTAGCAACCAGCAGCGAAGTGTTTTCGCGCTCTCGGTTTTTGAAAGGGTTTTCCGATACCTTGTCCATAAAAAGAATTATTTTTAAAACGGCTGCAAAGTTACGCATTTTCCTTGGAATAATTTCGGTTTGCCGATTGTTTAACAAACATCAAGTTTTCTAGGATTTGCTTGCAGATATTGGAGTTTTTTGCGAATTTTGCACCGAAAAACCTTCCCGCAGGGAAATCGAATATTATGATAACCGTATTTACTAATTTCATTGACTGTTATGTTCAAGAAAACCTTATTTCTATTTTTTTCCTTTTCGAGCGTTTGTAACCTTTTTGCCGCAGAAAAGATTATCGAAGTGAGTCCGGTAGACGGAAGTGATAACCAGGTGTTGGTTCAGGCCATTAAAGAGGCGGCCGAATGTCAGGGAAAGCCGGTGACTATTAAACTGAAGCCCGGAGTATATGACTTTTCCCGTTCCGAGGCTTCAAAAAGCCTGTATTATGTGTCCAACACCACCTCGGAGTCTGAAGATGCTGATCCGGTAAAACATATTGCCGTGTTGCTGAAAGATTTGAAGAATGTTACTCTGGACGGTTGCGGTTCAACTCTTTTGATGACCGGTGAAATGACTTCTCTGGTAGTGGATCATTGTCGCAACATGGTGCTCAAGAACTTTAATATTGATCATGAAAACCCCACACAGCCCGAATGCACGGTGAAGGAAGTGGGAGAGGATTATCTTGTTGTTGAGGTGCATCCCAGTTCCCGTTATCAGATTGTGGACGGAAAACTGGCGTGGTTTGGTGACGGATGGTCTTTCCAGCGGGGTATAGCCCAGTCTTACGACCCGGTGAAAGATATTACCTGGCGCTCCTGGAGTCCGATGGATGGCTTGAAGAAAGCGGTGGAAATCAAACCACATTTGCTTTATCTGCAATATGACAGAAAACCGGAAGCACAGCCCGGATACGTTTTTCAGATGCGCGATGGAATCCGTGATGAGGTTTGCGGTTTCATAAACCGTTCGGAAAATGTCCGTCTGGAGAATGTGAATTTTCATTATCTGGGCAATTTCAGTGTGGTCTGTCAGTATAGCGAGGACCTGACGTTCCATCACAATACTTTCATGCCGAAGCCCGGTTCCGGAAGAACCAACGCCGGTTTTGCCGATTTCCTCCATGTGTCGGGATGCAAGGGAAAGGTGAGCGTCACCGACTGTATCTTTGCTGGGGCTCATGACGATCCGATCAATGTGCATGGCACACATCTGAAAGTGATGGAATATGTGGATGGAAAAACTCTGAAGATCCGCTTTATGCATCCGCAGACTTACGGCTTCGAGGCTTTTTTCAAGGGCGACGAGGTGGAATTGGTCAATGCGGAAACATTGCGTGCCGTGTGGAGCGGTAAGATTGCTTCAGCCCGTATGGCTAATCCTCGCGAAATGATTGTCACCTTGAATAAGAGTGTTCCCGAAGCGGTTCGCAGTCTGTCGAATGTGGTCATGGAGAATATTACCTGGACTCCTGAGGTACTGATCTCCGGAAACCGCTTTTCACGGGTACCGACCCGTGGCATTCTGTTGTCTACACGACGCAAGTCGGTGATTGAAAACAATGTGTTCTATGGCATGCAGATGAGCGCCATTCTTGTGGCCGATGATGCGATGAGTTGGTATGAATCCGGTCCGGTTCACGATCTGGTGATTCGTCGGAACACCTTCCTGCAATGTGGCGGTCCGGTAATCTGCATCGCACCGGAGTATCAGAAGTATGACGGGCCTGTTCACCGCAATATCCGGATTGAGGATAATGTCTTTGAGTCGGATAATCCCAACGTGCCGGCCATTTATGCGAGAGGTGTTGACGGACTGACTGTGCGTAATAACTCTTTTGAAAAAATGCAAGGTCAGGGCAATAAGGTTCAGATCTCTGATTCGCAAAATGTTGACTGTGACTACCATTAATATATTCTGATAGCTAGGATGGAGATAAATAATATGAAAAGCAAGAGAATCTGTTTCTTGATATTTTGCCTTTGCATGATTGGTTCCTTAGGAGCTTTCAATCATGACTATTCTCAGACGTGGGTCACCAAGATGTTCTTGTCGAAGCCCGATCCGAAAGGCGGTTGTCAGGTAAATATGACCTTTGAACAGGCTTTGGAGGCCATAAAGGTTACTGACAATTTATCTTTGGGAATTCCGAAGATTGTCTATCTGGTGGGATGGCAGTATAATGGGCATGATGACAAATACCCGGCTTTCTTTGATGCCAATCCTTTGTTGAAGCGTTCGGCCGACCGCACCGCGCTGGAGAGTCTGCGCTGGCTGATCCGGGAAGCGCGCAAGTATCACACCATCGTGAGTCTGCACATTAACATGACCGATGCCTATGACGACAGTCCGCTCTGGAATGAATATGTGGCAAAGGACCTGATTTCGAAGAATGCCGACGGCTCGTTGATGGTCATCGGAGAGTATAACAACCGTAAGGCCTATCAGATAAATTATCAGAGAGAATGGGAGGCCGGTTATACCCAAAAGAGAATAGATTCTTTGTTGTCTTTGGTTCCGGAGTTGAAGGAAGCCGGTAC
The DNA here is from genome assembly GCF_003477995.1 of Bacteroides sp. OF04-15BH. Classification (GTDB taxonomy): domain Bacteria; phylum Bacteroidota; class Bacteroidia; order Bacteroidales; family Bacteroidaceae; genus Paraprevotella. Next base: position 59,945 of record NZ_QUEM01000005.1, on the reverse strand, counting down.
GATTCATAGCGATGCCTGGATAGCACGTCCCAGCGCCGGGCATCATGAAACGGAGATTTGCGAGGCCATGTATCAGCAAAAGGCGGCTTTGTACTGGAAGTCGAAAGGAATAGATATAACCAGTGAGTGGGTTATGGACTATATGATAGGATATGTTCCCTATGCGTGGCACTTTAATGGTTTCACGCAGGCGGATTACCTGAAATATCCGGCCCATGTTTATACCGGAACGGGACTGAATCCGGATATTAAAACAAGCGACCATGCGTTGGGATTCCTCTTTGGAACCTCCTGCTATGGGGAGCCGATCTGGCAGGGAGCCGACTATAAAGGATGGGAAAAAGCTTTGGTAAAGGATTTCATGCTGAAGGTACCCCAATATTTCTTTCTGAACCGTTTGGATCGGGATTCTGTTTCCGGAAGCGGAAACGACCGCATTGCCTGGTATTCGGATGGCGTTTTCGTTTCCCTGAAGGACAGTGTAGTCCGTCAGTACGACCGGGTTTTGCGAAGAAAGAACACGGTGTTTATGCCGGCCGTATGGAGAAGCGACCGGGGTATGGTAGCCTATTCCGAGGCAGGTGGAGAAGAAATTGCGGATGTCCCATTTCATTGGGGCAACACAAGCAAGGCCAAGATTTACCGCATCACTTCCGACGGACTGGTCTATGAAAAGGAAGTTACGGTACGGAAAGGCTGCTTGAAAATCAAGATGGATCAGGAAACTCCTTATTATATAGTTCCTGAAACCGGAATAACAAAAGGACGATAAGAACGGTTTTACCAATAAAATAAACGGACAGGTTGGTGCATATAGCCCAATCTGTCCGTTTATTTGTAAGAGTCATGCTGATTTAATCTTCCTCCAGTTTCTCTTTCAGGAATTGTCCGGTGTAACTTTCTGCACAGGCAGCCACTTCGTGCGGATTGCCGCATACCACTAAGTTACCGCCCTTGTCGCCACCTTCCGGACCGAGGTCGATGATGTAGTCGGCACATTTGATGACATCCATATTGTGTTCGATGATGATCAGCGTATGTCCGCGTTGGATCAGCGCATTGAAAGCTTGAAGCAGACGCTTGATGTCGTGGAAATGCAATCCGGTAGTCGGCTCGTCGAAGATGAAGAGGGTAGGGTCCACCTTTTCCTGTCCCAGATAGTAAGCCAGTTTGACACGCTGGTTCTCTCCGCCGGACAAGGTGCTGGAAGACTGTCCCAGTTTAATGTATCCCAGTCCGACATCCTGAAGCGATTGCATTTTCTTGGCAATCTTGGTCTGTCCGTGTTCGGTAAAGAACTCTATGGCCTGGTTGACCGTCATGTTCAGTACATCGTAGATATTCTTGCCTTCGAACTTCACTTCCAGCACGTCGCTCTTGAAGCGCTTGCCGTGGCAGGATTCGCATTCCAGCACCAGATCGGCCATAAACTGCATTTCTACGGTTACGGTACCTTCGCCCTTACACTCCTCGCAGCGTCCGCCTTCGGTGTTGAAAGAGAAATAGCCGCTGCTGAATCCCATCTGCTGTGCCAGAGGCTGGGCCGCAAACAGCTTGCGGATTTCATCATACGCCTTGACGTAAGTCACCGGATTGCTTCGTGAAGATTTGCCGATCGGGTTTTGGTCGATGAACTCGATGTTCTTGATGCGGTCCAGATCTCCTTCCAGTTTCAGGAATTCACCGGGGCGGTCGGTCACTTCGTCCATTTCTCTCTTCACGGCCCGATAGAGAATATCGCGCACCAGAGTGGACTTGCCCGAACCGCTGACTCCCGTCACTACCGTCATTACATTCAGCGGGAACTTCACGTCAATGCCCTTCAGGTTGTTGGCGCGTGCCCCTTTAATTTCCAGATAGTGCGTCCAGGGACGGTACTGCGCCGGAGTCTCTATCTTCTCCTGTCCGGTGAGGTATCTCACGGTGTGACTGCGGGTGTCTTGCGGTTTCTCGGCCAGCATCTTTTGCAGATCGCCCTGGAACACCACTTCGCCACCCAGTCTTCCGGCGTCCGGACCGATGTCGATGATATAGTCTGCCGCGCGGATAATTTCTTCATCGTGTTCCACCACGACAACCGTGTTACCCAGATCCTTCAATTGTTTCAGTACCTTGATGAGGCGGTCCGTGTCGCGGCTGTGCAATCCAATGCTTGGTTCATCCAGAATATAGAGAGAACCCACCAGACTGCTGCCCAACGAGGTGGCCAGATTGATACGCTGGCTCTCACCGCCTGACAGCGAGTTGCTCAGACGGTTCAGGGTGAGATAGCCCAGACCAACATCAAGCAGGAAGGAAATGCGGTTGTTGATTTCCGTCAGAATCCGCTTGGCCACTTGCTCCTCATGCTCATTCAGTTGCAGATTGTCGAAGAACACCTTCAGCTGTTCTATCGGCAAGTCCACCAGATCGGAGATGGAGCGGTTGTTGATTTTCACGTAGTTCGCTTCGGGGCGCAGGCGTGTACCGTGGCATTTGGGGCAAGTAGTCTTTCCGCGGTAGCGTGCCAACATCACGCGATATTGAATCTTATACTGGTTTTCCTCCAGCATTTTGAAGAACGTGTCGATGCAGGTCTCTTCCCGTGGATTCGCTGCTTTCGGGTCGCCGTGCCACAGATAATCCTTTTCGGCCTGAGTCAGTTCATAATAAGGTTTGAAGATGGGGAAGTTATGCTTCTCGGCATTGCGGCAGAACTCCAGTTTCCATTCCCCCATCTTTTCGCCGCGCCAGCATACCACGGCCCCGTCGTACACGCTGAGTGCCGAGTTCGGAATGACCAGACTCTCGTCCACACCGATTACCTTGCCGAAGCCCTCGCAGGCCGGACATGCTCCGATCGGTGAGTTGAAAGAGAAAAGATTGTCCGTAGGCGGCTCGAAGGTGATGCCGTCCGCTTCAAACCGTGTGGAGAAGAAATGCAGAATGCCTGCCGGATAGAAGCGCAGCACACAAGTGCCGTCGCCCTCGAAGAATGCCGTTTCGGCAGAGTCTGTCAGGCGGGAGATGACCGATTGCGATGTGTCGCTGCTCATACGGTCGATGAGCAAGTAGATGTCCTTCAGGGTTTCCGCATCCGGATCCTGTCCGTTGAGTTGCTGCAGATAATCTTCGATGCGCACCATCTCTCCTTTGATATCCAGGCGGGTGAATCCCTGTTTCAGGTCCATGTCCAGCTGCTCCACCACGCTTCTTCCTTCGGGAATGCGCAGAGGCGTGAGCACCGTGAAACGGGTGCCCGGTGAATAAGACAGCATGCAGTTCACCACATCCTCGGTAGTATGCTTTTTGACCTCCTGGCCGCTGACGGGCGAGAAGGTGCGTCCGATGCGTGCGTAGAGCAGACGCAGATATTCATAGATTTCGGTCGAGGTACCCACGGTAGAGCGCGGGTTGCGGCTGTTCACCTTCTGTTCGATGGCGATGGCCGGCGGAATTCCCTTGATGTAGTCGCATTCCGGTTTGCTCATACGGCCTAAGAACTGGCGGGCGTAAGCCGAAAGGCTTTCCACATAGCGGCGCTGTCCCTCGGCATACAACGTGTCGAAGGCCAAGGAAGACTTGCCCGAACCCGACAGTCCGGTAACGACAATCAGCTTTTCGCGCGGGATATCCAGATCAATGTTCTTCAGATTATTGATCCGGGCTCCTTTGATATGTATGTATTGCTCCATGAGTAATTTCTTTTTGTTCTTTGGCAAAGTTACGAAAAAGTGGGTGAAGGACGTGAACAGAATCCGTGAAAATGCATTTCTGTTTTGATTATCCGGAAAATGATTGAAGGGGCGGAAAAAACCACTTTCTGTTTTAAACCTTTACGGCCGGACGCTATCTAAAGCATATAATCTTTTACTAACCTTTTGTTTTACCATGTTAAAAAACATCCGATCATGTTTCGATTCTTGTCTTTTCTCATCATATATATAGCCAGCCAGTCACTTTTTGCACAAAATCCGGCCATCAGCCTTTGGGGGTCGGTCTATGACCAACAGTTCCGCGAACCGCTTCCCGGAGCCCATGTCCTGCTGCTCGACAGTCTGGACCATACCCTCCACAGTGCCGTGACCAAGGCTGACGGCAGCTATTCCCTGACCGGAGTGCCGGCCGGCAATTTCCGCATCAAGGTAACCTATATGGGATTTCAGCCCCAGTTCTTCCGTATCAACCTGAAGGAGCGTCAGGGCAAGGTGCGGGTTTCGGACATTTTTATGGCGGAACAGTCGCGTTATCTGCAAGAAACGGTAGTCACCGCACAGGTGCCCGAAATCACCGTTTCGGAAGATACGGTGACTTATCATGCCGGTAGCTATTCGGTGACCGAAGGAGCCATGGTCGAGGAACTGCTCAAAAAGTTGCCGGGTCTGGAGATTGACGAGTACGGAAAAATCACGGTTAATGGAAAAGAAGTGTCGCAGATATTGGTCGACGGGAAGGATTTCTTTGGAAACAGCACGCAGACCACTCTGGAGAATCTGCCGGCTGACATCATTGAAAAAATCAAGGTGTACGACAAGCAAAGCGACCAGGCCCGCATCACCGGTGTGGACGACGGCAATGAGAAAACCGTGATCGACCTGTCGGTGAAGAAAGACCGCAAGAAGGGATGGTTCGGACAAGCCTCGGCCGGAGGAGGAACCCGCCAGCGTTATCAGGGCAAGTTCAATATAAACCGGTTTACGGAAGAACGGAAAATCACTTTGTTGGGCAATGCCGGAAACCGCAATAACGGCGGGCAGACGGAGCAGCAGACCGCGGGCATGAACTATACCCTGAGCAAGAAAACCCTTGAGGCTTCGGGCAATGTACGTCTGACGCACCGTTCGTCCGACCAGTATCGGGAAATCTTTTCGGAGTCTTTTGAGAATGAGCGTGCTCCCTTCTCGCAGCGCATTCAGAGCAGCGGCAACGGAAACTGGAACATCAACACCGACCAGAAGATAGAGTGGCGGCCCGATACCATGACCACTTTCCTGTTCAAGCCCTCTTTTCGCTTCAGCCGGCAGACCGGTACCTCCTTTTCCGAATCCGCTTCGTTCAGTGACGATCCGTTTGCTTTTCCCGGAATATCCCACCCGCTGAACCAGTTGGATTTGCTGGCCGACAGTCTGGGAGTGAACCATAACCTCAATCGAAGTCACAACACGGGAGATAACTGGGGCGGTAACCTGACCGTGCAGTTCAACCGGCGGTTGCAGAAGCCCGGCCGGAATGTCGGCGTCACACTGTCGGGAGATATAAACAGTAGTGGCAGCGACCGCGACAATTATTCCCAGATCGACTACTACCAGTTGCTGGCCGCCGATGGTGGCGATTCCATTTATCGCAAGATACAGTTTTACGGGCAGGAAGTGTTTCGCTACAACTGGAGTGCATCGCTGAGCTATAACGAGCCGTTGAGCAAGAAGGTCAATCTGCAAGCCAGTTACCGCTTCAATCTGAACCGGCAGCAGAACGACCGTGATGCCTATTCCCTGCAAGGTGAGGAAATCGGTGCCTTGGGCTTTAGCGGGGAGAATTATGCCGGTGCCCGTCCTTTTGCCCGGCGCGACAGTGCGCAGTGTCAGACCACTACAAACCGTTATATCCATCAGGATATCCGTTTGCAGGTGCGCGTCAACACCTCCAAATATTTCCTTACGGCCGGATTCAGTCTGCAACCGCAGTATTCCGCTACCGATTACAGCAAGGGAAGCAACGAATACCATATCAGTCGCAGTGTATTCAATTATGCGCCGACCGCCAATTTCAGATACCGTTTCTCCAAGCAGGAACAGCTGAAGTTCACATACCAGGGAAGCAGCCGGCAGCCCGATATCCTGAGTCTGATTCCCGATACACTCGATAATGCCAATCCGCTGAACATCCGTTTGGGAAATTCCGGCCTGAAGCCCTCGTTCACCCATCGCATGAATCTGTCCTATAACAAGTATCAGCGTGAGCAACAGCGCAGTTATGCTGTGAATCTGAATTATCAGGTCACCCAGAACGGAGTGGCCCAGCGTGTGGAATACAATGAACTGACCGGAGGACGCATCACCCGTCCGGAGAACATCAACGGAAACTGGAACGCTTCGGCCCGCTTCAACATGAATACCGCCCTGGCCAATCCCCGTTTCCGCATCAACAGCAACACCGGAGTGAACTATAACCATATTCTGGGTTATGTGTATAAAAACAAGGTGACTCAGATCAACAAAACCCGTTCGGCAGTCTTTCAGGAACAGCTGCGCGGCAGCTATCGTAACGACTGGCTCGACTGCGGTCTGTCCAGCACCGTGCGCTACAACCTGTCGCGCAACACGATGGGCACCAACCAGCGCAATGTCTATCAGATCATCAGCGGACTGGACCTTCAGGTCAAGCTGCCGTGGGGGATGAAGATCACGACCGATTTGAAGGAAAACTCCCGTCGCGGATATAGTGACGATGCCATGAATACCGACGAATGGGTGTGGAACATGCAGATAGCCCAGTCGTTCCTGAAGCGCAAGGCAGCCACCATTTCCTTGCAGTGCTATGACATTCTGAACCAGAACAGCGATATAACCCGTCAGATTACCAGTTCCGGCCTGCGCGATGTCAAGACCGAGCGCATCAGCCGTTACTTCATGTTGAACTTCATCTATCGCATCAACCGCTTTGGCGGTAAGGCTTCAGCCCGCAAGTAATCGGTTCTGAATCTGCTTTTTTCGTGTTTCTTGTGTTCGTTTTTCGCGATATTTCTTATCTTTGCAGCCAATAAAAAAATGGTTGCATATTACAGAACATATTCATGAAAAAGCTTTTTTTACTAGCCTTATGGTGTGTATGGGCCGTGGCGGTTCATGCGCAGATTTCTCCCAAGCGCGAGTTTCGCGGAGCGTGGATTCAATGTGTGAATTATCAGTTCAAGGGAATGAGTACTGCCCGCATGCAGTCCGAGCTGACCTATCAGCTCAATGAGTTGCAGAAGAGTGGCATCAATGCCATCCTGTTTCAGGTGCGCCCTGAGGCCGACGCCCTGTATCAGAGCAGTTTCGAGCCCTGGAGCCGTTATCTCACCGGTCGTCAGGGAACTCCTCCTTCGCCCTATTGGGATCCGTTGCAGTGGATGATCGAGCAGTGCCATGCCCGCGGTATGGAGCTTCATGCCTGGATCAATCCTTTCCGCGCCAAGACCAAAGGCACCACTGAGCTGGCCAAGAACCACCCTTATTTCCAGCATCCCGAGCGTTTCTTCAATTACGACGGACAGCTGATTTTCGATCCCGGAATTCCCGAGAACCACGATTATATCTGCCAGGTGGTGATGGACATCATGATGCGTTACGATATTGACGGCATTCACATGGACGACTATTTCTATCCTTATCCGGTGCCCGGAGTGCCCATCCCCGACGATGCCACCTATGCCCGTTACGGCAAGGGTATGGACCGCGGTGACTGGCGTCGTGAGAATGTGAACCGCTTTATGGAGAAGCTGCACGACTGCATCCATGCCGTGAAGCCGTGGGTGAAGTTCGGTGTGTCGCCGTTCGGAATTTACCGTAATCTGAGCAGCGATCCCAAGCGGGGCAGCAACACCAAAGGCTTGCAGAACTATGACGACCTGTATGCCGACATCCTGAAATGGGTAGATGAAGGATGGGTAGACTATAATATCCCTCAGGTATATTGGCAGATTGGTCATCCCACTGCCGACTATATTACGCTGACCCGCTGGTGGAGCGAGCATGCCGGAAAACGTCCGGTATATATCGGTCAGGACGTGGACCGCACGGTGAAATATTCCGATCCGATCAATACCAATGCCCATCAGCAGGTGCGCAAGATGGACTTGCAGCGCTCGCTGCCCGGCATTGAAGGAAGCTGCCAGTGGTATGCCAAGGCTGTGGTGGACAACAAGGGAAACTACGCCAGCATGCTGCGTTACAAATACCACCGCTATCCGGCTCTTCAGCCCGAAATGCCGTGGATAGACAAGAAAAACCCGAAAAAGCCGCGTAAGTTGAAGGCTGTATGGACGGAGGACGGCTACATGCTCTTCTGGACTGCTCCCCGCGGCAAGAAGGAACTGGACAAGGCGGTGCAGTATGTGGTGTATCGTTTTGCACCGGGCGAGCATGTTGATCTGCGTTTTGCAGAAAACATTGTGGCCATCACGCGCAACACGTTTGTGAAACTTCCTTACGAAGACGGAAGCACCAAGTACACCTATGTGGTTACCGCTCTGGACCGTATGCAGAACGAGTCAAAAGGAAACAAGGAAAGTGTGAAACTCTAACACAAATACAATAATAAAAATCATCTCATTATGTTTTTGTACTATCTATTAGGTATTAATCTGTTTGCCTTCCTGCTCTATGCCAGTGACAAGCGGAAGGCCTATCACCGCCGTTGGCGTATCCCCGAGCGGGTGCTGTGGCTTGTGGCTTTTGCCGGAGGAAGCAGCGGTGCTTTCCTTTCCATGCACCTGTTCAACCACAAGACCCGTCATCTGACATTCCGCTACGGAATGCCTTTGCTGCTCTTGTTGCAGTTGTTGTTGCTGGTGTATGCCGAGCACTGGATTTAATTCGAAAAAGCATAGTGTATCCGAAAACAGATGCACTATGCTTTTTCCTTTTCCATAATTCTCAGTAGAAGAACATGAAGAAAAACATACCCCTGCATCAGGCTGTGCGGCAGACCACCGGAGGAGTTTTTATCAAGGAAGTGTCTCCTGCGGCCAATATCCCTCCTGTGACTTATGCACACCGCGATGATTACTATATATTCGGGATGATCAGGAAAGGCACTTGCCGCATCTCGATTGATTTTTGCGAGCGTGAGGCGTATGCCGGTGAAATAATCTGTGTCCGTCCCGGACAAGTGCATCAGATTCTGGAGTCGGGTGATGCGCAGGCTTTTCTTTTGTTTGTCGACAGTGCTTTGGTCGATACCGATTCCGCTTGCATCCTTTCGGAATATGCTTTGTTTCCTTTTTCATTTCAGCCGGATGCGGTGATCCGGCAAGAGTTTCTCCAGTTGTTTGATATGATTCGGCGCCATCAGGATATTCCGGTCAGTCCGGTCATTTCCTCTGCTGTAGTCCGTAATCTTGCCGGGGCTCTTGTCGGTATTGTTACTTCCGCTTTGCAAGTACAGATGAGCGGCAGCCGCCATAGCCGGAGGCAGGTGGAAATTATGCTTGCCTTTCAGAATTTGTTGGCCGGTTCAGCTACGTTAAACCGTGATATTTCCTATTATGCCGGATGCCTGCACCTTTCGGCTGTTTATCTGAACGAGGTGGTTCGTAAGCTTACCGGAGTCAGCGTCGGGAGATATTTGCAGAATGAACTGATGCTGCGTGCCCGGCGTATGCTGATTTATACGACGCTGACAGTGAAGGAAATCGGACAGAAATTAGGTGTGGAGGATCCGTCCTATTTCACCCGCATGTTTGTCCGTTCGGTGGGAATGAGTCCTACGGCGTTCCGTCGCAAATACCTCGGATAGTACCAGTCAAACCTTGTTTTGTCTCTTTACATTCCTGTCGGCCTGCCGTAACTTTGCCTTAAAAAAAGATGAATAAAGGTAGACTGATTTTTGTAACGGATTTATTCTTGTTGCCCGTTTTTGTTTTCTGTTTTTATACGGGTGTCCGGTTACATATTGCCGGACATGTGTCGGTTTGGGCAATCATACAATCATGGGCCGCAGCCCATGTATGCATAAGCCTGCTTTTTCTTTTGCTTGTTTTGCTGCATGTCAAGAGTCATTGGGCGTGGTATCGTGCGTTGAAGAATGGATGTAAGGGCAGGAAGAAAATGGTATTGTTTCTGAGTATTGTTTTTGTGTTCTTGTCTTTGAGTGGCGTTTCCTTGTTTTTCCTTTCTTCGGAAGGTGCTCATGCCGGACTGTTGCATTATAAACTGGGACTGCTGTTTGGAGTGCTGTCCGTGCTGCACGTGTTGAAGCGAAGAAGATTTTTCCGGGCATCACGAGGCAATACCGGCCGGGGCCGGCATTGATTTTCAGAGATAAAAAAAGAAACTCTTTTCCCTGTATAAAGGCAGATGGAAAAGAGTTTCTTTGTATGACAGAAGCGGTTGCTTACTTAATGACAATCTTTTCGGTCAGAGAGTGGTTCTTGTCAGATACCTTGACGAGGTACACACCCTTGCTCAAATGTTTCACCGGAACAGGCATGCTGGCGTTTTCCGCCTTTCCTGTAGCCTTGGCTACCGGTGCTCCCGAGAGATTATAGACGGTTGCCTGCACGTCGCCTTCGAAAGATTTGGTGTTGATGTTGCAGCTATAGTCGCTCAGATAGACCATAGGAGTGCCGTCTTCGGTGAGATTGCTTTCTATGCCGGTGATATGCTCCGGTTTCTGGTATACTCTGACGTAATCCACCAGATAGGAGAATGGGAGTTTCTCATTGTTGATAGGACCACCGTTGTTACCGCCCAAAGCCAGGTTCAGCAACAGATATTGTGAGGTGTGGAACGGGTTGTCCACCAAATGCCATTCACCTTGATTGATGGTTCTGGACAGGTTGCAGATGGTGATCAGCTCATCGTCCAGATAAAGCTTGATGGACTCCTCATCCCAGTCCATTCTCCAGGTGTGGTAAGAGTCGGTCCAGTTCGGGTCCTGCTTTACCCAATAGCCGGTGACCGGAGTGCTTCTTGCCTCCCAGATACCTTGCCAACGGACGCTTGATCCCCATACCAGGTTGGCCAGTGTCTTGTCCTTATAGTATTCCATGATGTCAATCTCGCCGGATGACGGCCATTCGCCGGTAACACTTTCATTACCCAACATCCAGATAGCCGGCCAGGAACCGGAGTAGCATGGAATCTTGGCGCGCACTTCCACACGTCCGTACAGCCAGTCATGCTTTCCGGCTGTAGTCATGCAGGAAGAAGTGTAGTCGATATACTGTCTGGATTTCTTCCAGTCGCTGCTTCCCGGTTCGTACCACGGGTTATCCTTACGCTCCTTGCGGGCTTCGATAACCAGATTTCCGTCCTTTTTGCTGGCATTGTCTTCCTGATACCACTGATCCTCGTTATTGCGGACAAATCCATATTCAAAATTCCAGTCGTTAGGGTCGATTTCGCCGTCCTCGTTGAACTCTTCCTGCCATACGAGTTTATAGTCCTCGCGGTCACTTTCAGTCTTTTGGGCGGCCTGGGCAATTTCGTTCTCGGTAGCCGGAATGATCTGCCATGATGAGGCACTGCCGTAGTTTCTGGAGTTCCAGGTTACCATCACGCCGAAATCATTCTGCGCATGAATCGGGTTTCCTCCCGGAGTATAGATCAGGAAAGATTTGTTCTGTCCCAAAGATTCCACTTCGAATGCCGTGTTTGCGTTCGGAGTGGCGCTGCCGCGCACTTCGCCAGACTCGTTGCCATTGCTGGTTGCCTGCAAATACAGTCCGGTGGCCTTGTTGCGGAGCAGATAAGTGTCCGTTTCCCCGTTTCCGGTCTTGACAAATTCCCACAGGGCATTTTCGTCGATCGTCTTGTCGCCCCATCTCAGATAAGCCCCCTCTGTGGGTTTGGTGTTGTAAAGCACTCTGTTGCGGCAATAGTCCGGACCGGTAGACACCAGGAAGTAGAACTGTCCTTCGGTCACTCCGTTCATGCTCTTTTTATATTCGGCAATGGCTGAGCGGATTTCCTCCACGTTCTGTGCCTGTTCCGCAACCTCGGCCAGCTTGTCGCGGTTCTCTTTGGAATAAGTGCCCGGTGCCGTACCTTCTTCGGTATTGTTCAGCAAAGTGCGGGCCTCATTTTTGGCCTGACTGAGTTGCAGATTCTGAACGTCGACCTCTTCGATGCGGAACAGATTTCCCGGGTCGGTAGACTGGTTCCAGTTTGTCAGGCGGTAATTTTCAGAGCTTTTGCACTGGTTGACCATCTGTCCGCTGGCATCCAGAATGTTATACAGGTTCTTGCTTTCTACCAGAGAGAGTTTGAAACCGGTTTCCGGTGCTGTAAGTGTGCTTTTGAAATATTTGTCAGAGGCAGCTTTGTCGCTGATGAAACTCTTGTTTTGACGGTTCAGCAGGTTGAGCTGACCGTTTTTGCTGGCTATGAAACACCAGATCTGGCTGTTGGCATAGCTGTTTGCCTTGCCGGTGACATAATCTTCGGTTCCGTTGCTGGTGAGATGCAGGTCTTCCCGTTCCGGAGTAGAGATCATATACCAGGTGGTGTCATTCTCTACGGTCAGTTTCGGGAACTCATTCTGTGCTAGTAGGGTAGAGCCGGCACCTAGCATAAGCCATGTAGATAGTAAAAAGGTTTTTTTCATGGGTCTTTATTTGTATTAAATCAGTTTCTCATTTTCAGATTTGGCAAAGATAGTCTTTTTTCTTTATATGATAATTACATTTTTTTTATTTTGGAGTTTATGGTTTGCCCGCTCTGGAAAAACGGAATAAAAAAACGGTCCTGATGATTCTTGAAAATCATCAGGACCGTTTTATCAAATCATCGAAATCATTTTTTCAAATGATGACGTGTGGGTCTTTTTCGTGTTTTCTTATTCGTTGCTGAACTTCAGAGCCCCGTTTTCTACGCTGACCACAATCGGCTTTTCGCGGTCGATATTCTGTGCCAGCATGGTCTTTGACAAGTCGTTGAGCAGATAGCGCTGGATGGCTCTCTTGACCGGACGGGCACCGAATTCCGGATCGTATCCGGCATCGGCCAGGAAGTTCAAAGCCTCGTCGGTGAGCTTCAGTTTCACTCCGTTGCCCTCGAGCATCTTCGTGATACCCTGGATTTGTAGGGAAACTACCTGCTTGATCTGGTCGTGAGTCAGCGGCAGGAACATGATGGTCTCGTCAATACGGTTCAGGAATTCCGGACGGATGGTCTTCTTCAGCATATTCATCACCTCTTTCTGAGTTTCCTCGATCAGAGCCTCGCGGGCCTGGGCGCTGCTGTTCTCGTTCAGTTTCTCGAACTGACTCTGGATGTAGGCGCTTCCCAAGTTGCTGGTCATGATGATGATGGTATTCTTGAAGTTCACCACACGACCCTTGTTGTCAGTCAGTCGTCCGTCGTCCAATACCTGCAACAGAATGTTGAATACATCCGGATGCGCCTTCTCGATTTCATCGAAGAGCACTACAGAGTATGGTTTGCGGCGTACGGCTTCGGTCAGCTGTCCACCCTCATCGTAACCTACGTATCCCGGAGGCGCTCCGATAAGTCGGCTCACGCTGAATTTTTCCTGATATTCGGACATATCGATACGCGTCATCAGCGTTTCGTCGTCGAACAGATATTCAGCCAAAGCCTTGGCCAGCTCCGTCTTACCCACACCGGTGGTACCGAGGAAGATGAAAGACCCGATCGGTCTCTTCGGATCCTGCAGTCCGGCACGGCTTCGTCTTACGGCATCGCTCACAGCCTGGATGGCCTCGTCCTGACCGATTACCCGCTTGTGCAGCTCCTCTTCCAGATGGAGCAGCTTCTCGCGCTCGCTCTGCAACATCTTGCTTACCGGTATTCCGGTCCAGCGGCTTACCACGTCGGCAATGTCTTCCGAAGTCACTTCCTCTTTGATCATGGCCTCTCCGCCCTGAGTCTCGCGCAGCTGTTTCTGGATGTTCTCGATTTCATCCTGCAAAGCCTTGAGTCGTCCGTAGCGGATTTCAGCCACCTTTCCGTAGTCGCCCTCACGCTCGGCGCGCTCGGCCTCCCACTTCAGCTGTTCAATCTGCTGCTTGTTCTGCTGAATCTTGTTCACCAGTCCGCGCTCGGCTTCCCATTTGGCCTTGTAGCTGCTCTCCTGTTCTTTCAGTTCGGCAATCTCCTTGCTCAACTGCTCCAGTTTCGGCTGGTCGTTCTCCCGCTTGATGGCTTCACGTTCAATTTCCAACTGTTTCAACCGACGTTCGATTTCGTCCAGCTCCTCGGGCACGGAGTCACGCTCCATTCTCAGCTTGGCAGCGGCTTCATCCATCAGGTCGATGGCCTTGTCCGGAAGGAACCGGTCCGTAATGTATCGGTTGGACAGTTCTACAGCTGCAATGATGGCGTCGTCCTGGATACGAACCTTGTGATGGTTTTCGTAACGCTCTTTCAGTCCACGCAGGATAGAGATGCTGCTCAAGGTATCCGGTTCGTTGACCATAACCGTCTGGAACCGGCGCTCCAGAGCCTTATCCTTTTCGAAGTATTTCTGATACTCATCCAGAGTGGTGGCACCGATACTCCGCAATTCTCCACGGGCCAGAGCCGGTTTCAGAATATTGGCGGCATCCATGGCACCTTCGCCCTTACCGGCACCCACCAGGGTGTGGATCTCATCGATGAACAGGATGATGCGTCCTTCGCTCTTGGTCACTTCGTTGACTACCGACTTCAGTCGCTCCTCAAACTCACCTTTATATTTGGCACCGGCAACCAACGCACCCATATCCAAAGAGTACAGTTGCTTGTCCTTCAGGTTTTCGGGCACGTCACCGCGCAGGATTCTGTGGGCCAGTCCTTCCACGATGGCTGTCTTACCTGTACCCGGCTCACCGATCAGAATCGGGTTGTTCTTGGTTCTTCGGCTCAGGATCTGCAGCACCCGACGGATTTCCTCGTCACGTCCGATTACCGGATCCAGTTTGCCGCTGCGGGCCTCTTCCACCAGATTCTTGGCATATTTGCTGAGTGACTGATAGGTATCTTCACTGGATTGTGAAGTCACTTTCGAACCGTTTCTCAGCTCGTTGATGGCACTCTCCAGTTCCTTTTCCGTCACTCCGGCGTCTTTCAGAATCTGGCTTACGTTGCTTTTTACGGCAAGCAGCGCCTTGATCATGTATTCAACAGATACAAATTCATCTCCGTTTTTCGTAGCAAATTCCTGGGCGCGGGTCAGTACCTCGTTGCACTCACGGCTCAGGTAGGGTTCACCCCCCTGTACTTTGGGGCGGGAATCAATCTGCTTTTCCAGAACCAGTTCAATGTTTCGGGCATTGACACCTAATTTCTGGAAGAGAAAATTTGTTACATTTTCTCCTACTTTCAGGATGCCTGCCAACAAGTGCTCCGGTTCAATGGCCTGCTGGCCTTTGCTCTGTACCAGATTGACAGCTTCTTGGATTGCTTCCTGGGCTTTAATCGTAAATTTGTTAAAGTTCATGGCATTTCTCCTTTCTTATATTATCCTGAATATTCTTGTTTTCAAATCTCTTTGTCGATTTGCGCTCGACACTCAATATACATCAAAAGGCTTGCCAAAGTGCCCGAAGTGACAAATTGTCTGATTTTCTGAAATTTTGACAGTATTCTTTTCTGAAATAGCAGACATTTCTGCTAATTTATTATCCGGACGGTGAAGTGGTAGGTGATGGAACCTTCGCACCACATGCTGAAGTTGGTGTTCCACAGATTATTACTCAGGTTGAAATGAATGCCTCCGCGCTTGTCCGGGTATTGGGTGGAGTAATTGAGTCCGCGCGGCTCCCCTATATTTACCAGAAAAGCTTCCCGACTTTCGATTCTTATGGTTCCTTTTGTGGTGACAATGTCTACATAGCGGTCAATGCCGTGCATCTGCCGGTTTCCTTTTTCTACCACATCGAGAAGGTCCACCGGTTGCCCCAGTTTTTCGGCAATAAGACCAACGATGTTATGCGCATTGAAAGAAAGCCAATAAGCTTCCGGGAGTCTGACGGCCGGTTTGTTTACCAAGGTAATTTCCAGTTCAGCCTTTTTCCCGTCTTTATACGTCAGGCAGTTGGCATACATCTTTTCGGGATAGCAACGACTGTCCACGCGAGGATGTTTCGGGAAGGCCAGTTCATACAGCGTGCGTGTTCCGGCATCTTCTTTCCGGGTTTCCTGTCTGACCATTTGAGCGTATAGGGAGATGCTGGTTGCCTTTGAGTTTTCCAGTCCAATTTTGCTCAGGTCATACCGCGCCCACTCAAAACGGTTACGTAAATAGTTATCCAGGAATATGGTGTAATCTTTTGCATCGAGCATTTGATACGACAGTCCTCCGGCTTTCAGAATACCGTCGGCGAGCAGGCTGCATTGCCAGTTGGAATAGTCGCCACTGCATGCGGCTGAAGAAAACTGAGGGACCTTGCATTTTCCGGCTGCGTCAACCGTTGCTTTGGCTTCGGCCTGAAGACTTTCCGGCAGTTGGGTTATGGCTTTGTCAATGTAGTCGTCTATTTCTTTCCAGGACTGTTCTACCTTTTTGAAAGGAGCGGTGTTGCGGGCAGCCATAAAGTCGTCCATGTCATATTTATCCCAGTTCTGGAGATGAGTCTTTATGTCCATACCTTGAGTATGCTCCCCGATCAGACCTAATTCCAAGGCGAAATTCAAATCTTCGAGGCTGCCTTTTTTCAGTTTGCCTGTCTGGAGCCATTGAGAATATTGATGAGACAAAGCCCGGAATCTGGCCATACGCATGGGAGCGCTACCATAGCCGTAAATCCATGTATCGCCTATTTCTGAGGTGACCAATGGAAGTTTCTCTTTATCCTTGAGGAGGGCTTCGGCTATTTCATTAAAGGAGCAAGGTTTCAGTTTGGCATTCGGATAGCGTTTCCGTAAGCCGGCGTAGATGGCTTTTACCTGTTCATAAGTGTGAGGACCGTGGTTGTCTCCCGTAAAGTTGATGGCTACAGCCGATTTTCCGTCGGGCAGGATGCTTTCCGTGCCATAGTCCTGTTGATAGGCCAATATCAGTTCGTTTCCTTCCGGATCCTGCCAGCGGCAAAAGGCCGGGACATCCGGGACGGGGCAGGCTGAATTGACTCCGATATGCAGAAAGCGTATGCCCGCGCGATTCATGGGAGCGATGATGCTTCTGGTGTGTCCGGGTACGTCAGTCATTTTTGCGGCAATGGTGTGTTTTCCATATTTCTGGTCTAACTTTTGAGTGACAGACAGGCAGGTTTCAAATAGATCCCGATTCATGGATTCAGATTCCACGGTATAGGGAACCCCGTTCCATACAATGTCCCCTTTAGAGATAGCCTTTTCCAGTCTTTTCACTTCCTGCGGTGAGGCTGTCTGTAAGTATTTCCATATCAGCCATGAACCAGTGGTCCACACATAGCGCTCTCCCTTGCCGTCTTTTCTTAACCGTTCGGCAACATCCAGTGCCTTGGGAATAAAATCGTGGATGTAATTGTACTCTACAACCGAACTGAGATCGGTAAACCCTACATCGAGGTGGGTCTTAAAGACAACATAAACCGTTTTAATGTCTTTGTTTTCCTCAGATTGCGCACGGACAGGAAAAATCAGAGTCATGGCAATGCTCAATAGAATCAAGATTCCTTTTTTCATTGTTATCGATTTTTAGGTTTCAGGTATTTGTTTGTAAAAGCAAGAGTTGCTCTTTGTTTTTTTGAAGAAATCGGGCAACGATTCTTCAAAGGTAATGGACTTATTTTTATTTTTGCCCTAAAATAGGGTTATAAAATAATAAAATGTCGGTCAAACCAGCTTTATAAACAAGAAGGCTGGTTCTTTCTTGAGTATTGGATAAATATCAAGAAAGAACCAGCCACTTTCGTATATTAAATAGGATTAGTCGAAAATTCTATTTTTTCGGAAATTTTTCTTTTGAAAAGGCAGGGGCGTTTTTATCATAGTAAAAACGAACTTCAGGTATCTCTGAAGCAGAGCGTTTTTTCGAGATAGCCGAATTGCCACCTACGTCAAGAGTACCTATATATACATATTCATCATAAGAAACAGAACTTCTATTAACAAAACGGCGTTCATCATATTCTGTGGTAACCGTAAATCCAACAGTTCCTTTAACATCACTATAGTAATGATGAACATAAACATGATATTTACCCGGTTTAGCTTGTGTGTAATAAATATGTTCCGGACCCGGTCCGTGACGGTCATCTCGGTCTAGATAGCCACCACAAGAACAAGACATATCGGAATAATAAATATGATGTCCATCCGGGTCGTATATGTGCAAATCAATGTCACAATTAGAGTCTGTTGGGCTCCAATCAAGTGTAAATGTTATATTGGCTGCTTGGGTTGGTTGAGCGCAGAAAGTAACTGTTTCTGAAATCTTTTCACCAGTAACAATATCAATCACGGTTGCCTTGAGATACTGCATTTCTGTATTGTTCGGTTCTAATGTCCAGAATGTTTGTGCATATCCATCCGGACTTGTGGCTACAATTTCATTAAGGACAGTACCATTATTTGCTTCTGTTTCAAATTTAACCCTATGAAAATTACTTGCTGCTACTTGAGAACCGTCAGAACCAATCGTAGTAACTTTAACTCGTACCGGTTCATTAAGGCGGTGTCCTATGAGACCGTTTTGATTATCTCCTGAATATTTTTCTAGTGCAGCTTTGGTTGCAGTAGTTATTTCTCCCTGATAATAATAAAGTCCGAAGGCAACATTATCGGGAGATTCTAAGCGCATGGTAATACGCATTACTGCATTTATCGTACCCCGGCATGTTTGATAGACAGTATATACGGCAACTGTTTTTTTAAGTAATGCTTGTGCTATTTGAGCAGAGGCCTTTTTGGTACCTATTTTCAGCAGCATTGTTTCCAATCGTCCATCCTTTATATAGTCGATAATACCGCCACATACCGTTTGGGTAATGTCCCATGCGTCTGTATTTGGATTTGTAATTAATCCGATGATATCAATGCCACGTTCAATCATGAACTTCTGCATATCATTTGCAGTTTCAAGCATCCATCCCTTGCTTAAAGGAAGGCCAAGTACCTCAAGTACATTACATATTGTATGTCTGGATTGATCTAAATAGCTTTCGGCAGTTGTTTTATCAAAAAAGAATTGATATTCTCCTTCTTGAACAAATGAATATGATACTTTTTGTGATCCCCAACTGTTATCTAAAAAGAATGTTATGCCGCGATCATTACCTGATGGAATATTAAATTCATCTTGTTGACCATGATGAGTTACCCAACCGGAATAGAAAGGAGTAAGTGAATAATTTTCAACAACTACAGAAGAACCAGAAGTTGTTACGTGAAATGGACCGACGTTTATTCCTGCAATGGTGGTTACTCCTTTGAGTTCCGGAGCTCTGGCATACGTGTTCGAAGTGAGATTTGGGAGTTCACCGTCAGATGTTTCTTCTTCTGTAGCGGCGACAACTTGCTCAAAGACCTTATTTAGAGCTGTTGTAAGAAGGGTATTATCCGGATCGGCAAATGAATTGCCGTTATGTACAGCATTTGCTATAGCTTCTTCAAGTTCATCGAACGAAGGACTTTCAATGACAAGCTGCTCTAATTTATTGTATACATGACTTTTGACACCGCTCAAAGCAGGATGCATGGTAACTAAGGCAACTGCTGTTGAGCGTATAGACATCTCATTCTTTTCGCCTTCATGAAAGTCTCCGCGGGACATCAAAAGCAGCTCGTCATTTTGATTGACAAGCATCAGAATTTGAGGTAAGTATCCTTCATAAGTTTCAATATTGGAAACTCCATTAGCGTCAACATCTACTTTTCCATTGAGAGTTAGGATTTTAAGATTGTTTAGATTAACTCCTTCGGGTAGGTCTTGAATGTTTATTTGATTGGTGATTCGAATATCTTTGAATTCAGTATCTTCGCTGGAGCCATTATTAAATCTCTCATCTATAATATTTTCATGACAAGAAACCAAGGTACCGATAATGGTAATTGTGGCTATTACAATCAGTGTGTATATCTTTCTCATAACCGTCAAAATTTAAAAGTTAAATATGCTCTCCAAGCATTGTATTGGGTTTTATAGCTAGATAAAGCATCACTCTTTTTGCCTGTATTAGAGTTTTTGTACTCACAATTACCAAAACGAGATTCAATGCCCAATCCTATAACGTCGTATGAGATTGATGCACCTCCGACAAAAAAAGTGGCATAATTGCTATGAAAATCTTCTGTATAGAGACCAGATATTGAAGGAGCATATCTGAAATATCCATGTATATTCAACTTTCCAACTGGATTAATAGTAATGGATGGTCCTATATGTATAGAAACTTCACCTTGATGATATTGTTCGTTCTTTGTATCCCAATAGGTTATACGCTTGATTTTATAATTGGTATAATTTAAATCCAACCAAGTTACATCTAATCCAAAACACAAAATACCTCCAATGGGATTTTTGTGTAAATGAAATGTTCTTCCAAGAGTGAATGAGGCTCCATAATTACTTTTAAGTATAGGGGAATCCTCTTGTTCAAAGGAACTGTTGACAAAGCCAATGTTAAGATACTTCTTTTTCCAATGCTTATCATCGGTTTGACTATAAGCGCAAATAGAAAAAAGAAGAAAAAGCATTAATAGAAACTTGAACTTTTTCATATCTGTTTTTGTTGCCTCACAGTTCCTCTTTTGGCATTAATTGTTAAATATAAGAAGCGTGGAACTGCATGTCGCATTTTCATGCTTGGTTGTAGGATTTCCCGTCAGGGCAGATACGAGAATAATGTCTCACGTTTTATACATTAGGTTCTTTATGTTATTTTTTATTCATGTGATCAAAGTTTCCTACACTTATTGCATGCGAGAAGACATAACACTTCTTTTTTACTGATATATTGGGGAAAGAGATAACTCTATTTAAATGCAAAAATATAAAAATATTTGACAGTTGATTATGTTTTGATAATTTTCTTTATTTTTACATGAAAAAAGTGTGATTTTCTTTAATTATAAAGTGATTTGAAGAATATTTTTGTGTGATTTTGCTATTATAGTAGGATAATCTTTAATCTTAATAGGATTTTATTTAATTCATTGATAAAATTTTGTAATTAGTTGTTTGCGTGGTTCTCTTGTAATACTATTGCTTATTGAGCAGAGTAATGAAGATTATATTGGCTGTCATTGAGAAAAATGTCTCTTTTATCATATTTTCTTATAAAAATAATAATGAAGTTGTGATATTTTTTCTATCATGATACCATCTTTTCATTTTATGAATGGATATGTTGAATTGATAAAAACATTTTGGATATGGAGCAGGAGCAGACTTTTATTCTGAAAGATTGTAAACGGACGTTCTATAAGTTGGATAAAGACGGAAAACCATTTTGTCGCGTCGGGATGTATATTTATCTGGAAGGTCTGACTTTGTGGCGTTACGATTTTCAGTCATGGGATTACAATGAAAAGAATGGCATTGTGAGGATGGATTATTCGGTCAGTTTGGTCGGTGTCCGACAAATGTGCCGGTTATTGGGAGTGTACGATTCTCTTTCCCTGATAAAAAGGCTCAAGAAAGAATGTGGATTTCGGGTCGGATATCAGAAGTTTATTGAAAATTTTATGGCTTTCTGTGACAAGAACTCCATTCAGTATAACTTTAATGTTTGGTATTGAGAATAAAGAAAAAGACCAGAGTGATTCCCTTTTTGGGGAGAATCCTCTGGTCCTCATTTCCTCTTCGGCTGTATATTGTGAGGTCCGTAGACTGTTGAATTTACCAGGGCTGTTCTATCTAAACTGTGATTCTATTTCAGCTCTAAATGATAAAAATAATCCGGTTTCGAAAAACCTATAATGAGGTAATTTAAAATATGATTGTTGTCTTTTGGGGTAAGAAAAGAGAAAAATGGTTGATGAGATGGTTCTCTGCCGTTACTTTTTAAGTAATTTGTAGATATTCTGAAACTGTAGTTTCAATTCCATTGTGTTCAGGCCCATACTCAATGCGTCCAGATAGGCTTGTCCGTAGAAGACATTCATGAACAGTCTTGCTGTGGCAATGACGTCAATATCTTCCTTGATCTCCTTCTTTCCGATGGCGTTTTGAAGAACTCCAATCCATATCAGCTGTTCTTTGTTACGGTTTTCCAGATACTGCTGGTGCAAGTCGGGGAAAAAGTCACAGACCTGCAGGATCAGAGCCATATAAGCCCGGCTTCCGTTCTCTATGGTAACGTCAATTTTCCGAAATCTGGCCATTGTTTCCTGACAGCTCTGAACGTACGTATCTATGAAATCCTTCAGGCTTTCGAAATTCATCTTCTGCATTTTAAAGTCCAGATTCTGGGAATCTATCAGATAATGGCGTACGACATCGTAAAACAATCCCAGTTTGTCTTTGCTGTAATAGGTAATTGCTCCGCGGGTCATTCCGGATTCCTTTTCTATATCGGATATACTGACGCCTTCGTATTGCTTGGTAAGAAACAACTTAAAAGCCATAGCGTACAGATGCTCTTTTCTGTTATTCTTGTTCATGTGTAGTATAGTTTGAGGATGTGTTTGCAAAAATATTTAATAAAATCTGCATAGAAAAACTTTCTGTCTGTTTTTTGAAAGGAACAATACAAATGTTATCTCTGTGCAGGCAGACTTGAAAGTTTTTATTATCGTCTTTTGCTTTTCATTCCTGCAAACCACGGCAGCACAAACACCAGTGCCACTACAGAGGCTGAAAGGCCGGTCATGGTGGTGATGGCAAATGTGTACCAGAACCTGTTTTCATCGCCGTCCCAAAGGAAGGGGATAAGTCCGAGCATGGTAGACAATACGGTGAGCATCACAGGCACAATCTTGTGATTATAGGCACGTACGTATGCCTTCACGGGACTGATGTGCGAGACTGCCCGTACCAGATCGTACTGATGTAGGATATATATGGCTGCATTGACCACTAGACCGCATAACAAGACGATGGCTGCAAGCCCTCCTGTACCGAAAGGGATGCCCGTGAAATGGAATGTGAGGAATACGGCAATCAGGGTCATGGGGATGAGTGCCAACAGTATGGAGAATGGGCGTAACAGACTTTCAAACAGAATGGCCATGAGCCAGTATGTGATGATGATGCACAAGGCAATCAGCCAGTATTGCTGCGACGCGGTAGGCTGCTCGCTCCATTCCGGGCGCATGCAGCGGAAACCGACAGGCAACTGTTCGGACATCCGCCGGGTAACTTCTTCGATATACTTTTCCGTATAGGTGTAAGATCCGAGTACATTGAAGGCCACGCGCAGCACGTATTCCTGATTGCGTCTCGGAATCACGTTCTTGGCCTCACGCCGCTGTATGTCCATTACTTCGCTGAGCAGAATGTCCCGGTCGCCCACCTTGACGTGTGTGTTCAGCAGCTGCCACAGGTCGTAAGTGTTGCGGCGCGCCGACACCAGAGTCACATGGGTGCGTATCTTGTCCCATCTTCCCAAGTCGCGCGACTGCAGAATGTCGCTGACCGCCTGGTAGATCGTCCCCGGATTGATGCCTAGCAGATGCATACGTTCCCAATTGTAGCGCACATAGTATTCATCTTCCTGGTTCTCATATCCCGGAGTTTCAATGGTTATGTCTACAGCGCGTGGATTCTGGTGCAGCAAGTCACTCAAATCCTGCGCATAGCGATAGAGGCGGTCATAATTATAGCCCGTCATCTCGATGCGGTTGCTGCGGTATTGCAGGTTCAGCGAATTGCTGAAGCCCCGCTGGCTCACTCCGTATGTGCTCCAGTCTGCTCCGCCAATGCCGATCACCCGGCCGATTACCCGGTTTTCCACCTGATAAGGAATTGCCGTGCCCAGAGCCTCGGGTTTGAAACGGACGGTAATGGTGGCTCCTCCGCCGTTTATGGAAGTTTCAAATCGGAGTATGGACGGTTCTGCCGCCAGAGTTTCTTCCAGCAGTCGCACTTTCTCGTTTAGCTGGGTTGCTGTGCCTCCTAATGGCATCTGTGCGCGTATATACAGTTTCATTTCTTCTTCCTCGCGTGGCCAGGAAGCTCCGTCCATGGATTGTGAGAAGATGTATGCCGAATAGCCGAAACCGCCTAGATACAATAGGATAAACAATACGTAAAGAGTTACACGCCAGCGTGTCCGCATCCGGGCCGGAAAAGTGATGTAACGGGCATACATACGGTTCCAGCGTATGATGTACCGCTTTTTGCGTGTACCTTTCTGTACGTTGCCGGATGTCCGGAAATGCACGGCATCTACCAGCGCCGGCACAAAGGCAATGGCCACAAGCAGTGCCACCGTCAGGTTGATGATCACCACCCATGCAAAGTCATACAGGTCATGTTTGAGATTTTCCGGAGCAAAGAGAATCACCACCAAGGTGCCTATCGTGGTGAGCAATGCCGCCAGTATGGCAAAAAACGCCTTGCGGTCGCGATAGTAGGCATAGTGGTCTATCATGACAATGGACGAGTCGATGACCAGTCCCAGCGACACGGTGATGCCGGCGATGGAGAATACGTGCAGCCGGAGATTGAATGCATAATAACAGACTGATGCCAGAGCCAGACACAGCACCAGCGTGGCTGCCACGATACTCACATAGCGCCATCCCGGACGTACGAGGAACACGAACAGCAGCAGTATGGCCAGCGACATGAGGCTGCGTGTAATGAGACGGTCCATCTCGCCTTGCAGTTCCTCGGACGAATCGTGCTGCAGCTCCAGCTTTACGCCTTTCTGCATGTGCGGTTTCATTTCATCTATTTGTCGGCGCAGCTCACGGGCCAGCTTTGTCAGATTGGCTTGTGCATTGACATATATGTTTAGACTGACGGTTTCATGCCCGTTTATGCGGTAGTATGACGACGGTTCGTAGTTCTTGTATTCATAACGGGCCAGGTTTCCCATATACATCACCTGTCCTCCAGCGCTTTTTATCGGCATCTGCTCCAGAGGGCGATTGAATTCAGCAGTTGCCAACCGCAGGGTCACACGTGCACTGTCGTGCAGCACGTCGCCCACAATCTCATTCCTTCCGAAAAATGCCTTCAGTCCGTTTTCCAAATCATCGGCCGAGAGGCCACAGGCCTGCAACAGAAGCGGGTCGTAGGTAATCTCCAGATACTGTCCTGTACCCCCTGAGACATCTACCCGCCGTACGTCTTCATTGCGTTGCAAGGCCGGAGCTATATGCTGCCGCACATATTCCTGCAACTGCATGGCCGTGAGCGGACTGTTGACCGTATAGGATAGCAGATGGACGGTTTCTTCCCGTTGCCTTGCGCTGTTCACGACATCTCCTCCCGAAAGTGTTGGCGTGCTTACCCCCTCGGGCAGCCGTCCGCGTATTTGCCGTAACAAGGAAGCGATCTCAAAACGCACAGCCGACACATTGACATCCGGTTTCAGAGTCACCTTGACCCATCCGCTGCCGTAACGGGATTCGGATTCTACATTCTCCACACCCCGCACTGCAACCATCAGCCCCTCAATAGGAGCTGTCACGCTTTGTTCCACTACTTTGGCAGACTTGCCTTGCCAGCTGTAGTTGATCCACAGATCGCGACCCTGACGGGGACGCGGCTTTGAGCCCACATCAATCAGAGGGGCGAGTGCCATGCCGACGACCAGCAGGATGGCGGCAGTAAGGAGTATGGAGAAGTTGCTTAGTTTCATTTGATTTATTATTTATCAGTCAATGTCACCACTCGAAGGTTATTGTCTATATCCAGCAACCATATAAGGTTATGTGTTATACACATTCGTTGTGCCACCACATCCAGTATTATCTTCTTGATATGCTTCCCGGATTTGTTGAAAATATCAATTTCTGAGTAACCGTTTCCATTTTCCAAGTTTACATGTTGCTGAGATAACATATATACAAGTTCATTAGAGATTTCCACATCAGAATAATACATATGTTTTTCCGGATCGAACGTATAGTCTCCGATATATCTGGTGCATTGAGAGATTTTTCCCTTTTTGTCAATCTCCATCATATGGAACTCTTTTTTATAGAGATGAGCAATTACGATAAAGTTTTCTTTTCCATCCCATACAAAATCCCAATTGATGGAATTTCCTTTTTGTTCTTTGTCTTCGAACGCAAACTCATCCATCTGCTTGTAAGTATCGGCATCATATATTACAAGAGCTGTTTTGTTGGGCTCAAGATAAGTATATCCACTATATTTTTTGTTGATTATGTGGGGATCGTTTACGGCAACCATTGTTTTATATTCCACTTCACCGACAAGTGAGTCATTACTGTATCTAAGTATTCTGTTTTTCCCATTGTCAAAAATATCATAATCATTATTCGCACGTGCAACCAGATGTGGCTTAATCCATTCATTATGCCCTCGACCAATCTTTCCAAATTCTTTCGTTTTTGCAAAATCAGCAGTATTATAGCATATATAGACAGGAGATTCACTTTCTGTTTGACATACAATCGTGCTGTCCATAACAATCATATCCTTGATACCATAGGCAAGGTCATCATGAACTATTTGCGATGTAACTTGTTCTTCTGCGCTTGTTTCTTGAATGACAGATTCAGACGTATTGCCTTTATCATACGCGCATCCGGACAAAAGGATGCATCCAGACAATATAATTTGTTTTATTCTTTTCATTTGTTTGAGTTTTATTCGTTTGATATTATAGAATACGACATATCATTGATATTTATAAAGAATTCCGTCAGATGTCAGGCCATATAGAACATTTGTTTGGTCACTGAAAGCGATGTCTATAATATGTTCGGGCACATAAAAAGATTTTATATAATTGGCATTCCAATCGAAAATATTTATCTCAGATCCGGTTTTATCTTCATGATTTTTTTCATAATCATGAATCTTTCTTCCATCTCGAAGCAACATGATATACTGATCAGTTACGCATACATCAACATTGAAGAAACAGACTTTCTTATAAGCCTCATCAAGACTTGTCATTTGTTCAAAGAAATCCCACCCGTATGCTTGTTGCATTTTATAGCTTTTGTAATGACCGGTTTCTGTATCCAATATTCCAAATAGATCCATGAATGAAAACACTTGAACGATTTTTTTGCAATCAGGTTTGATACGTAACATGTCTGTGTATGCAATTAAAATAAGCGAGGACAGTTTCGTATCTATGAGTTCCGGAAAAATGTCAATCTCACGTGTTTTCTCATTTTTGCAGATTGTGAAGTATGGAGGATAAAAAACAGGATTCCTCGGATCGTCATAATCTAAGTCGTGCTTGCTGATACGTACTTTCGGATTAAGTAAGAAAGTCGTATTCTCCTGATTCATATTGGTGTGATTATAGACGGTATCAATGATACAAGTTCCAGTCCGGATTGATTCTGTTAAATTAATTACTTTTGTAACCTTGTTCGTGCCATCCTGACAATATAATAGGCTATTGCTTTCGCAAGACATATAAGGTATGTGCGGCATGTCGATAAATTCGTTTCTTGCGCGACCTTTGTCTCCAAAGGATGCAATTATGGAGTCTGAATGCAGGCTCATTAGAGAGATATAGTAATGAGGGCAGTCGGAAGTTATGACCAGATAATTACCTAAACATTCAAGATGTGATTCTGTTCCTTGTATTGAGTCAATCCGGACTCCTGCCAGTGTGTCGTAAACCAGAATGTTCGGGTCTACAATTATTTTCTGATTGCTGCTTAAATGCTTGTTTTTAGTGCATGATACAAGGAGTGTTGTTAACAGGATAATGCAGCTAAGTTGGAAGTTTAGAATCATACTATATAAGTTATCTGATTACATATTTGATGATAACAAGTCCTTCATCTTGATATTTGTTCTGTTTCACAATCTTATGAAGATATGATGAGTCAACAGGCAAAGAATTGCCAGTTTCGAAGGAGAAAGCAAGACTTGCATTGGAAGTATTCCATAAAGGGGACGGGCTTCCAATAAATACACCATCACGTACAATAGATTTATTTTTAAGATTGAATACAGCAATTCTGACAAGCATATCTTTGGAATAAATCATTAATAATTTATCGTTCTTTAATGTTAAATATTGTACTCTTAACGGTGTTTCTTCATATAAGGATGTCTTGGTGTGAGATGTTGGAGGATTCATGTATTTTTGGCGGATTTCTTCATAATTGTTATATGTAAATATTGATAATTCTTTAGCTTTGTTGTTATTAATCTCATATATCCTGTTGTCACATTCAAGTGTTGCTAATAGTTTGCCACCGGTTTTATGAAAAACTGGTGTTTGGGAGTAAATCCAAAAAGGAATTTTATCTGTTTCAATAATTTTCTGAATTGTGTGATTGTCTATGCGTACAATACTGTTATCCTCAGTCGTGTAGCCGTACAAATTTCCTTCCCACAAGCAGATCCTATATAGCGGAACATCCAGAATATTGACTTTTAATAAATTAAAATTCAGATCATAATATATTACCTTTGTGAAATCACAAAGTAAAGCTAAAATTCCCAGTTCATTGTCTATGCTGAAATCATCAATTCGAATATATTCTGTTTTGCTTTTTCCTATATTTCTCAGTTGACTATGGCAGTTTCCTAAGCTGTCAATACGTACAATCGTATTATGTTGTTGGTTTAATGCATAGAAATCACCGTTACCTACTTCAATTTTACTTATTGTTCCTAAAACGGTCGTTGAGTCTTCTTGCACTCTTATTAGAACGACAGAATCAATCATTTCATTAAAATGGACTACGTCTGATGTGCTTCCAAGTATTTCAGAATATTTTCCAGACGTTTTTGACGTACATGCGTATATTACCATTAAGGTAAATGCAATCACTGATAAACCTATGTAAATTTTGCGTATATTCATTTTATATCTATAATTTTTATGATGTTATCAATTGCGAATTTTATATATGATTAGGCATATCAACTGCATAATTTTATATTTCTATAAATGTTAATATTGGATTATCAGAAACATGGGACTGAGAAAGCAGTTTTGAGAGCGCCGGGTATTTATTCTTCAGTAATTCATTTGACATGTATTCACCGATAGGCATCACGCCAATGAAGGCTTGTCCACTGCTTGCCATCACATTATTCCAGATAATATTTTCCACGTCATCCAAATTCTTCGTCACATTTATTAATATGGCCAAATCTTTTTTTTATCATTTGTATATTATTTTGTATACCAGCGGTACAAAGAACAGGCTGACAAATGTGCCCACGGTCATGCCTACTATGAGGGTAAGCGAGAGCGGGTATTGCAGCGCAC
This sequence comes from Bacteroides sp. OF04-15BH, assembly GCF_003477995.1. Classification (GTDB taxonomy): domain Bacteria; phylum Bacteroidota; class Bacteroidia; order Bacteroidales; family Bacteroidaceae; genus Paraprevotella. The sequence continues at coordinate 31,003 of NZ_QUEM01000005.1, read as the reverse complement.
TGCCCATGTCGGCACGCGACAGCAGGGGCAGAATGCCCAAAATAGTGGTGAGCGATGTCATGATGATGGGACGTAGACGGCGATGACCGGCCCGGACAATCGCTGTGAGTGTAGGCGTGCCACTTCGGCGCAGGCGATTGATGGTATCTACTTTAAGAATGGAGTCATTAATGATGATGCCGGACATCACTACGAGACCGATCATGGACATGATGTTCAGCGACTCGCCTGCCACCCACAGTACGACCAGAACCACGGCCACATCTACCACCATTTCAGACAGGATGATGAGCGGCTGCACCAGACTTTCGAACTGCGCGGCAAGGATGAAGTAGAGCAATGCCAATGCAACACTAAGGACGATAAACAGTTCCCTTATCAGTTTCTGGCTACTGAAATAGTCACCGAAGAAGGTTACTGAAACTCCATCTGTCCTGTTCCCGCTGACTACACTGTGTGCAGCAAAACTTTGCGCCCAGGTCATGATCTGATGCACGGTGGCATCATCGCAGTCTATATCCACCGGATAGTAGTCGCCATCGGCTGCTGCATACAGACGTTTGAAGTCTTCTCCCTCGGCGGTGGCTACCAACAGATATAGCGGAATGCGTACTCCATTAGGTGCGGTCAGCGATGAGGCCATCACCTTGTCCTTGTCCTGGGCCCGGTCTCCAATGATTACCGGCACCATTTCCGCACCATCATTGATGCCGAAAACCTGACGGCGTCCCGTCTGCTCGCGCAAGGCTGTCAGCAGGTTGTCGTATGTCACACCGTGAACCGCCATTTGCTCCATCTGCGCACGGTATTCTATGGTCAGATCGGAGGCCACGGGCTGTATGCTTACAGCGGGAAAGGCAGCCCGTAGCGAATCGGTGAAGGCGCGTGTCTGTGCCACGGTAGGCCGGCCGCCGTTGGCATTCTGCAGATGGATGCTCAGACGGCTGCTTTCATTGCCGAACACCATATCCAGCAAACTGCCTACTGGAGTAAAGGTCACGGTGGCACGTGGATAGTGCTGCCGTAGGTAATTCTCTATGGATTGTTGGGCGTTCAGTCTGTTTTCCTCCGTGTCAAAACGCAGGTAGGCCATAGCTTCCGAAGCGGTTATTTCGGGTGTGTGTGCCAGCAGAAATGTCTGTGCTCCCACCATTGTGGTACTGGTACGGAGAGTTGAGTCGGCATGTGCCAACAAATCTCTGAGCCGACGGTCGTTTTCCTGTTCGGAGATACCGAGGTTCCAGTCGACAGACATCATGGTATCCTCATGCGGCACATCAGGGAGTTGTTCCTTTTTCAAGGAGCCGGACAGGAATATGGCGCAGACCAAACAGACCGCGAAGCCGCCCAGCACCCAATATGCGTGGCGCAGAGTGAAGCCGAGCGCAGACGAATAGGACGACAGAAATAATTCCGGTTCTTTTGAATTTTGGTTCGTCAGTCGCTTGTAAAACAGACGGAAGTAGACCGGGATGACCGTTACGGCAACCAGGAGAGAGGCGAACAGGGCTATGGTAACCGCTATGGCCTGATCGTAAAACAGTTCGCCGGCCGTGCCGCTCAGGAATATCAGAGGGAGGAACACCGAGCATGTGGTCAGTACGGACGACAGCATGGGTTGGAACACTTCTCTGGCGCCTCTCACCACGGCGGTGTCCAGAGGTTCATAGCACATGCGTTGACGTATATTGTCTATCACAATGATGGAGTTGTCCACAATCATACCCACTCCCAGAATCAGTCCCGACAGACTGATTACATTGAGTGAGATGCCGAGTATATAAAGCGACAGAATCGTAAGGATGAGCGACAGGGGGATGGTGATGATGATGAGCAACGGCAGGCGCACGCTACGCATGAATATGAACAATACCAGACAGGCCAGTGCGGCACCAAGCATCAGATTGGTCTGCAGGTTGTCCATAGAGTAGGTGAGCAGTCGTGTCTGGTCACGTGTCAGGTCGAAAGAAAGGTCGGGATACCCGCTCCTTAGTTCCACCAGCAAAGTGTCCATGCTGGCCTGCAGATCTTCCATGCGTGCCTCTGACTGCTTTACCACAGCCATGGTTACGGCCCGTCGCCCGTCATGCCGCACGATGCCTCCTCCGGAGAGCGGACGCAGGTCCACATCGCACAGTTCGCCAAGACGCAGCAGCCGTCCCTCGTGGGTCAGGATGATGTCTTTGATATCCTGCAAGGTCAGCAGGGCGGCGTCAAAGTGGATGTTGTAACGGTAGATGCCGTCTACGATGCTGAGTGAGGACAAGGTGATATCCCGGGCCTTTATGGCCTGCTCTATGTCGGCGGGTCGCAGTCCGAGCGCCTCCATACGGTCGGGACGTGGCACGAGGACAATCTCCGTACCGGCCATGCCGCTTATGTCTACCATGGCGGTCTGTGGCAGTTGCTCGATACGCTTGCGCAAGACACTGCGTGCGAACGACGACAGTTGTACGAAACGCATGTCCGTGGCCGTGCTGTCTTTCAGCGACACGTCCAGATAGAAGGCCGGTATGTCCATGGCACTGGCCTTCACCACTTTGGGGCGTTCCATGTCCTTGGGCAGCCAGGTCATGGCACGGTCTATTTTTTCACCCACTTCGATGAAGAGCAGATCCATGTTTGCTCCCGGCTCGAACGTAAGCGTTACCGTGGCTGCGTCCATGCGGCTTTCGCTACTGATATCTTTCAGTCCTGCCACTTGCGATAATTGTCCGCGCAAGATGCCCGTGACGTTGTCCTCGACCTGGCGTACAGAGGCACCGGGATAAGAGGCGTGTACCGTGATCTGCGGTATGTCGATGTCGGGCATGAGCGACACGGGGATGTAACGTATGGACAGGATGCCCAGTACGACCAGTGCAAGGACGCACATGCTCACGGCTATGGGACGATGTATGAGTTTGGAAAGCATATCTTTTTTCGGGTTTATTGTATTATTTCTTGATTCTAACAGGAGTATCATCGGCCAGGTTCAGATTGCCGCTGGTGATTACGATATCCCCCTCGTGCAGGGTGGTTTCCTTGCGGGCACAGCCCGTAATGGCATGACCGGTGATGTTGGATGCCACAATGTCAACATAGGTCCAGCGGGCGTGTCCGTGGTCGTACAGGAAGATGACGTTGTAGCCGTCGCGCTCCACCACGGCGTCCTTGGGCACGACGAACATGCGCGGCACCTTTCGTTCCACCACCACACGCACATTCATGCCGTCCACCAGATCGCGGTGACCGGGAATGCGGGCCGTCACCTTGATAACTCCCTTGTCGTTGACCGTGGGGTTGACGCTGACGATGCTTCCCGAAACCGTGAGACTGTCATCGGTAAAGGGGGTTATCCGTACACGGTGACCCGTGGATACGGCAGGCAGTTCAGCCTCCAGCACATGAAACTCCACACCGAAGGAGGTGTCGTCTATGATGTTGCAGAACTTCTCCGCCCGCTGGTGCAGGCGTGCTTCCAGATCGGCTATGCGTCCGCTGGCCGGCGCTGTCAGCCGGCAGTCGCTCAGGTTGCGGCGTGCCGTCTGCAACTGATATTGAGCGGCATAGTATCCGGATGTGACTTCGGCGCGGCGCAGGATATCAGACGGAATATCGCTTCGGGGATTCAGGTCGGCATCCACTTCATAACCCAGCTGCAGCAGTTTGTCGGCCAGATCAACCCGTGTCTTTTCCAGATCGCGCTCGGCACGTTCCACTTCGCGCAGATAGTTGGTCTCGTCCGTAACGGCAAGCAGTGTACCCTTTTCCACCCATTGTCCCTCGCACACATGAATAGAGGTAATGATGTCGTTGTGGCGTGGTACCAGCATGGATTTTACGGCGGCACGCAGACGGCCGTTGCACACCACCTCACGGTTAAAGTCCGTGAGACGTAGTGTCATCGTATCTACATAGTTCTCGGTCTGTTCGGTTTGCATCTCTGTGGAGTCGGCTTTCTTGTTGTTTTCATTGCTGCCGCACGAGATGAGAAAAAACAGTGATAGGGGAATCAGGAGCTTTATCATTTTACAAGTTTATTAAAGTCGGTTGTTATTTCATTGTTGTTGATGTAATTCCAAAGGGTACGGCGTTGGATGTTATAATAGTTGTTCCAATAGGTCTGCAGCTGGCTGATATATTGGGCGCGCGCCGACTCCTTTTCCTGCTGGGCGGTATTCAGTTCGGTCACACTGATACTGCCGGTTTCGAAGCGTTGCAGTGTGAGCGTATAACGCTCGTCGGCTATTTCTTCTGCACGGGCGGCCTCACGGCATTGCTCATACTGCAGGTTGAATTGCATCACCAGGCGTTTCAGCTCTTGCCGGTAGTTCAGGTCCTCCTGTTCTATCTGAGTCTTTACCATGTCAAGGTTAGCCTTGGCTATACGCACCCGTCCCTTACTCATGCCCCAGTCAAAGATGGGTAAGGAAACAGAAAGTCCTACGATTTCATTGTCCTGCAGATTCCGGTATGCCGCCCCTATGCGGTCGGCTGTGTTGCGCAGGCCCAGTTCGCTGTGCAGCGAAACCTGTACGCCGCGCTGCGACTTGGCTTCTGCCAGATTCCGTTGCGACTCAATCAGGCTGAGCTTTTGTGTCATGCTGTGGGTTGAGGCCTGCATGGCACGCTGTATCACTTCCTGTTCGTCAAGCATGATATCGGGTACGTTCTCGGGCACGAGAAGCTCCACTTCATCCCATCGTGCGGCCTGCAGATAAGTGAACAGTTGGAAACGGGCATCGTCCAGTGTCAGAAGGTTGCGTTTGAGAGCCATGCGGGCATTGACTGCCGAGAGTTCAAGCTGGAGCAGCTCACTTTTGGTCACCGTGCCCAGCGTAAAGCGCCGTTGCATCTGTTCATACAGGCGCCCGCGTTCGTTGGCCGTGGCCACTGCCTGTTTGTAGTCCGACTGGGCCGACAGTACCGAGAAATAAAGGTTTGTAACCGTGACGGCTATGTTCTGCATGGATTCCAGGTACTGACGTTTGGCGCGTTCGTAGGTTATCGGTTCCGATTTACGACGCCATTTGAGTGAGTTGTAGGTACGTATTGGCTGGTCATAGGTAAGGCGCAGCGGCTGCGTGTTGTAGGTGCGTTCATCGTAGGTGAACTGGTCCAACCGGTAAAGGTACGACTGCAACGACACCGTGCCGCCTGTGGCTGCTATGTTCTGGCTGACAGACAGCGTGAGCGAATTGGTGAGCGAGTTGTTCTCCACATAGTTGATACGTCCGTCCTCATAGTTGCGTACGCTGGTGATGGAACGGTCATAATTGAGCAGCGAACCACTCAGCGATGCCGACGGCAACAGTTCGGCCCGATAGGAACGGTAGGTCCAGTAACTGCCCAGAAAGGTAAAACGCGCCACTTGTGCATCGAGCGAATGCTCCTGTGCCAGACGTATGGCCTCGGACAGAGAAAGTGACAAGGAGGCATTCGCCACATTGTGTACCAATAAGCTCAATAATATCAACAAGGTTTTTCTCATGGTTAAACTTAATCTGATTTTATTTAGTTAACGATTTTTTCCGCCTACCATACAAATCAACGCAATCACCCAGAGTACATACGATTTGATGAAAGACTGCAACGGAGTGAAATGAATCAGCTCCCCGAAACATCCGCAGGATTCTATCCTGCCTGCCACAGATGGATTGAAATAGTTATCCCCTGTCAGGTAAACGAAAAACGACAATGCTGCAAGGCCTGCCAGGTTGGCATAACGGCTGAATTTAGGCAAAAGGTAGAAAATACCTGTTGTCAATTCTGCCAGACAGACAAGCCCGGCTACATGAATGCTGTAATTGCTCAGCCAGCCGTTGAAGTATATTTCGAGGTAAAGCATGACTTCACCTCCAAACGTCTTCAGGCTGAAGGCCTTTGTTATTGCAGACAGGATAAATACTATTCCAAGCAATATGCAGAGCGAGCGGTGTATACTATTTAGTATGATATAAAACAATCGCATAAGTAAGTCTTAAAATTTAATTTATACTAAGCCACATGGGCAAAATTGATAGGCAATTCAGGACCCATTGCATCCAATACTCTGTTAGTAGCGTAAAGCAGGGAATCTGTAGAAAGATAATCTGCAGGTCTGAGCCATTTTCCTTGAGTATCCGTCACAGAGTTTCGGCAATATTCAAATGTGGGGAGTGGAGGCAGAAAGGAGAGAAAAAGCCCACGCTTTTCTTAATATGTGTCTGAGTTCTGCAAACAACTTTCCGCGATGGATACTTGCATTATCAAGAACCACAAACATATTTTCTTGATACAGAAAGAGAGTCGGTCAAGGAAATCAGAGACTTTACCGGTCGTGATGCTCTCATTCGTGGAAAAGCCTTCATAACGGTTGTTCCGGTCAATCATGCCGAAGAAGTTGAGCTTGTATCTTCTTTGCGATGGGAGAAAGATATCCTCACCGCGGAACTGCTAGTCGTAAGACACATATACTTCTGTGCAGATATGACTTTCATCATCGAAATAAAGGTTAGTCAGTCTGATTTTTGTCGGACATTTGGTTTTTGGGAACTTCTTGGTCTTGTATGCATAGAGCTGTAGCGAAGGTTTTCCCTTTGGACGTTTCCTTATACGTCTATATCTCGCCCAAATGCTAATAAAAAGCCCTGAACGTACTTTCGCTCGCCTCTTTGCCCTATGCTTGTTGTCACGCTGCCTTGGCTTTCTTTAGGTTTTGCCTGTTCTGCTCGATGGATTGTTTGGACTACTTTTTCGTCCGAACAATTCATAATCGGCTTACGACTAAAGCCCAGACGAGTTTCTAGTCCGGAATTTTCTTCTGTCTTGAATCGTTTGATCCATGAGTTTACAGATATATGTGTCATTTCGGTACGCTCCCTGACTCCTTTTGACTTTAATCCTCTTGATTTCAAGAGAATTGCAAGGAAACGTATATGATATGCATGGTTCTTGCCATTACGAAAGCCATCCTCTAATATGTGAATATTGTTTATTTAAAATGTGCATGCATAGGCAGGAGGACAGGTAAATGTACTCCTGCCATGATTGAACTTTATTCCTTTTCTTGAAACGTATAAATCACAGAGCCTGAATCAGATTCATTGTAACCAACAAGTCTTCCTTTTGTATCAAAATTAAGCAGCTTTATCGGTATTGGCAATTTAATTATTGACGATTTGTGAGTATCAGCATTTAAAACTAGGATTTCGTCTCCTTCGTCTTGCCCTTCACGACTTTTTAAAAGGTAAAAATTATCATCTTTTGTTGCTGTATATAAATAAGAATATTGTAGCAAATCGTAATCTTTGGGCACATTAAAGTTGTCTTTCTCACCATAAGCAGCTATCAGTTCCAACGTATTATCTTTAATTTGCAATAATTCTATTCTGTCAAAATAGCAATATGACAAAATGATTTTATTATCAATTACATGAAACAAATAATCGTATGGTGTATATGGTTCTTGCTTGTTATCTCTATATACACAATGGTATGATGCTATCTCCTTTCCACTATTCAGATCAACCAAGCGTAAGTTGGTCTCATTGCCATCCTCTTTCATGAGGTATTGTGTATTTTTATAATGTACCATACTGGTATATGGCAATGTCAGTCCACTGTCATCTGTTGGCAGAGTATAAGATTTTATGATTGGTGCATTTTTATTTCCTATGTCATAAATATGAAGAGCACTTTTCATGATGTCATATAAAGTAATTTCATTGTCTTTTTTTGTTTTACACCAACAACAAGATAGATATTCATTGTTTCCTTTTCCCTTATTTGCAATTGTATAAGTCATACTAGTATCTGCAATATTATACAATGTAACGTATTGTTCTTTTCCTTGATGAAAGAATACAATATGGTTTGATGTAATTTTCCAATCCCATAAATTAAAGTACAATGGGACTTTTAATGTTTCTGTCACTTTATAGTGAAGTGTGTCGTTTACTGATAGTACTGATGTATCGACACTCTTACTTGTGCGGGTATTGCACGAGATAAGGAAAATCAGTGAAAGAAATGTTGTTTTGGAAATATAACTAACTATATTCATAATTATTTTATTAATCTGTTTTTGCCTCCGCACAGACGGAGGCAAAAAACTTGTTATCTGCAATGTTCATTCTCAGGGGCTTTATTCACCCAAATTTTACAACAGTCATAACCTCCTCCTTTTTTGCGAGTGAAAGCTGTATAACCATTTTTGTAAGCACAATCATTGTCTTCTTCAGTTCCCGTAGATAAAGCTTCTACGTTAGACATAAGCAAGTCGCCACTCTGATAAACATGTGATTTGAAACTCTTTTTGCCAACAAATGTTGCGATGGCAATAAAAATTACTACACATGATAATAATAAATTTTTCTTTCTCATAATACATTGTTTTTAATTGATTATTTGGCAATATTGCCTTTTCTTTGTTTAATTTCTTTGGCTTCCTTTTTCATATCTCGTGTTGCCGGTGATTCTACCTTGACACGAAAGTTTTGTACCCGGCATGCCATTGCCTTGCAGCGTGTGGTGTCACTCATGGCTTCGTACAGTTTCATTTTTCGGTAGAGCGGATAGATGCGATTGGGTACCATGTGGAAAGCATGGTCATACAACGAATCTGCTTTGTCATACTCCCCCATATCTTCATAGTTACGCCCCATGAGAATATGGAACATCGGGTCAGCACTGAGCGATGTGCCCTGTCGTAACATGGCGTTGCTGTCGTTATATCTGCCACAGTCCCGCAGAAGCGATCCGAAGTCGAACAGAAATTGCGGATTATCATTCAACAAGGGAAATAATTCATAATAGTCTTTGATGAACGCCTCGTCATGTATCTGCGAAAAACGGTCATAATCCTTTTCTGCTTCCATACGCGGGAGCAGCAGAACGCAAATGAACGTACAACTTATGCCGACTACGGTAAACGGAAATACCATCATCGGACGAAACAGATATTGCTTTTCAAGATTGGCTGCGTAGGCCATGATGACAGACAGCATGCCACAGAATGCCGGTATGGTGAAAGGATAAGAGAACATGGAGAACACCAGAAGGGATACAAGGGCATAGAACAGCGGACTTCCGGCAATCCACAGGCGACGTGCCGTGAGTATGATAGCTGTTGTAAATGGAATCAGTCCTACCATCCCCTGTTCTACGGCCATTCGCAGAGGTTCGTTGAAAGGCCGGTCGGCTATCCCCACGCTTGGAATGAACAGGGAATCCGGATGACTGGTGAAATATGTGGCCATCCCCTCACCAAGAGCTTGCAGATAACTGCCTGTGCCGGTTCCTACCCACAGATTGTCTGCCCATGTCCTCAACGAGACCAGGATCATGAGCATGCGGCTGTCAGCTGATCCGCGTTTCAAGAAATACAATATCACAAGAATCACAACGGCAAAGATACCTACCTGGCGCCAGTGATTTCTTATCCACGCGCGGTACATGATTCCCAGGCTTACTGCAAAGCCCAGCAGCGCCGCACGGCTCCAAGCCGAAGGGAGCATTACGGTCATGACTATGGCAGCAACGCCAAGAATACGACCGGGATGCTCCTTATATACGGCAATCACCACGGCAATCATCACGGCAATGAATGCCCCATAGGGAGCGGGGTTGAAGAAATTTCCGGTCACGGCATACAAATAGTGTCCAGAACTGCATACTCCGAACAGTTGTCCCAGTCCCACAGCCACCTGCCACACCCCCAGAACCGCACAACCATACGCCCAATGCTGTTTTCCGATGCGTTCTATGGGAAGGATGCGCAACAGTATGTACAGTGTTGCCCATCCGCATGTACACAGAAACGCATGACTGCATGGTGTGTGTGACACTGCATAGGTATTGCACACGTAGCCGATGAACCACAGTGTAAGCCAAGTGTCTATCTTTCCAAGAATGTTCTTTCCCATTTTATTGTATCTGTCTCTTTATCTTTAGAATAACTGATCATCTGCACTACGCCTACGATATAATCTTCGGGTACCAATCCCCAGTAGCGGGAGTCCATGGAATCGAATACATTGTCGCCCGCCATGAAGTAATAGTTGTTTGTCCACTCATATCTGTTTGTGGGTTTACCGTCCAATAACACGAGGTCCTTATCCCAGTTTACGGTGACTCTTTTTCCGGTCTCGAATTCCAGCAATACTTTGTACACGGTTCCTTCTTTGGGTGTCAGTGTCATGATGTCTCCTTTGCGTGGAATATACAGAGGTCCCATGTTCTTGAATGTCCAGCCCACACGTGCGTCGAACGGATAGACGGCACGTGCTTCGGCACTGTATTGGGTTTCGTCTACGGCTGCCAGACGCAGTTGCACGGTGTGCAGCCCTAATGTGTCACCATAATTGTTGTTTTTGTATATCCCATTCACAATACTCAGCGTGTCGCCCGGTAGCGCCACGCATCGCTTGCAGTACACATAGTTGATTTTGAATGCTATGCGTCCGCCCACCTGAGGGTAGTTGAAAACCACAATGTCATTATGTCTTAACCCGCGTAACCCTTTCATGCGTATGCTTTTCAGTTCCTGCCCGTTCTGCTTGAAGTCGAAATCAGTGTACAGTCTCGCCCCCATGATGAGTTTGTTCACCACCACACGGTCGCCTGCTACCAATGTTGGTGACATGGACCATGTGGGAATGATGAACTGGTCGGCTACTAAGACGCGACCTCCCAGATATAATAGCGAGAACAGTACGACTATCGTGGATAATATCAGAATTTTATTGAGTAAAGAATGCATATTGTTTATACCATACCTTGTTGAAAATCGTATGATGTTATTGAATTATCTGCTTTCAGAGGGTAGCTCCAGTTATTAGTTCATCCGTTTTTATGTAATATAGTTTCTCGTCCATAGGCGATGTGGTATATAGTATTTTGTTTATGCCGTCTACTGCGATCTCGTCTATACAATGTTTGGTGATGATCTTACGGACAAGATGGCCTTCCCAGTCGAAGATGTATATATGGTTCACACAAGGAACCTCGTTTACCTTCCATGCTGCTTTTCCACAAAACACAGTGTAAATGTAGTTGTCATCAGCACATATACGTATGAAGTATGGCTTTAGTTCTTTACTGGTTTCCAAGTCGGATAAACTCATGTTTTCATTCATTCGGTAACCTGTTACAGCTTTACTTTTGGTGTCGATAATATTCAGTTGCGGCACATGTAGCATAGCTTGTGCTATTTTGCTTCCGTCAGGTTTCATCGCGTCATGAGAATAGAAAAATGTTTGCGGTAGAAATTTTGTTTGCTTGTTGACAATGCTTTTCTTAAAGATGTGTATATCAGATATTTTTTCCCCATTTCTCAAATCTCTTATTTGGTAATAAGGCAATGACGCATCGTAATCATTTATTGGAGTTGCTGAGACCTTGGCATATAGTGTACAGCTATCCTTTATAAGAAGTTCGTTAAAACACGCTCCACGGTTTTCTTTTTTCCACGGCATTTTGATTTCCTTTTCTATGATTGTTGATTTACTTGTAAGACTTTTGGTTATGTTCCAAACGCTCACAGATTCTTTGTTCCCATCAAATATCAATGTCTTTAGCTCGTTATTTTCAGTGTAGAAATTCCAGATAGGTCCTACTGCTATGAATTCTTCATGTCCGTTTCCTTTTCCGACAAATTCTCCCATTTCGTCAAGCGTATGACAATTAAATAATTGGAACCATTTCGATTGTAATTTTGGATTCATAAAGAATACAAGGGAATCGTGTATGGCAAGATTCCCAAAGTTAAGACCTTTTAATGTGAGTTTCTTAAATTCGACCTCTTTTTCCGGTGCGTGCTCCTCAATGTTGATGATATCTCCATTGAAAATGTCTGTATCCTGACCTTTGTTGTTGCAGGAAGCTAATACTAATAGAAGTAAAACGCAATATATTGTTTTCATTGTACGATTGGATTGTGGTTGAGTATTGTTATTTAAATAGGCTGCCCTTCCTAATCTTTGTATGAAAAATAGGAAGAGCCAGCCTAGATTTATTTTGTGCAACGATCTGTACACATACTACTGTATCCTCTATAATTCTTGTCTTTTGGACAAGGGTAAATATGATTATTATCAGTATCTTTATCACAAAATAATAACCAATCCGTACAAGAAGTAAATGGTTGTTCTATATAACATGTTCCAACTTCAGTTGCTTCGCCTGTATCATCAGCCAACGCTTCTACGTTAGCTGAGAATACTTCTATTTGAGTATTACTTTGTGTTTCATATGTGATATATCCTACTAATGCTGCCAAAGCTATAGTTGTTGCTAATATATTCTTTTTCATATTTCAATATTATTAAATGCGTTTATAACTTTTTTCTGCTTAGTTTATGGGTCAAGCTAAGTATATCCCATTACCTTTTGCATAATATCCTATGACTAGACTGCTTTAATATATTTTACAGCGTGTATACTAACTACTTACACCTCCTTCCTTATTTGTTGTAGATTAATATATTATATAGAAATGTGGTTTATCATAAGATTATCTTTCCAAGCTGTTTAACATTAACTCTTTAATTTTGGCGTTTTTGGCGGGATCACCGACAACCATTACTTCATTATTCCCGTTCAGCAAAAAGCTATGCAACATTGGGGATGATGGCAAATGTGGATTGGCAGATGAAAACTTCCCGTTTGGAACAATTATAGTTCGAATCGGATGTGCTAGTTCTTTTAAAGACGATACCAAACTTTCTTTTTGTTCTCCCTTTGGTTCAAATATAAACAAGGTGTTTACTCCAACCGAATCAAAATCGACCACCGTTCCCATGTAATCCAGCATATGCGAAACGAAACAAGGGGAACAGGAAAGTGAATCAATGTATATGACTAATTTGTATGTAGAGTCCTTACAGTTATATTTTACTTCTTTCCCTTCTTCATAACAATATGCTTCCTCACATGGTGTCATGTCTATAGGACGAGATTGCATTTGCAATATTTCGTTTGCGAATTTCTTTTTTCCACAAGAGGATAAAAGCATCATTGTGGCAAGCAATATATAATGTACTTTCTTCATTTTTTAATGGTTTATATTTTGATTATATCATAGTAAATGAACTTTTGCAGGCCATGTTCATCCAGTACAAACGGCATTTCCTCTCCACCTTGCGTTCTGTTTTCCAACCAGTACAGGCATCCTTGCGGGACGTTTTCAAATTCCACATATTCGTATTTTGCCCGGACCGTTCCGCATGAGTGCCATCCGTTGTTCCAGTAATGCAGCTCATACTCATTTCCGGCACAGATGCCGTTGTCCGCATTCTTGGGAGAAAAACGTACGTGCGTCACTATCTGCGGTTCTTTCAGCCAAAGGGTAATATTGGGGTATGGACTCGGCGCAGTCTGCATATTACCGTCATACTCTGCTTTCCACGACATTTTGTCCCAACTGTCGGCATCCATCAGGCGTACAAGTCCGGACTCACGGCCCAGCAATGCAGTGTCGGCCGGTGACAGAATGTGGCGGCGCAGGGCAGGCATGGTGTTGTTATATCTATACTTGTCGGGGGTTAGCCATTCCAATATGGAAATATGGGCATACGGATGCTCTTCAGAGGCTTGAAAACGGTAGCTTTTATAACGTCCCTTTCGATTCAAAGGATAGGTCAATAAAGCAGGTACAGGTGGCTCCTTGATTTCCAGAAGAGTGACGGCATCGCTGAAATCTCCTTTAACCGAGCCGATGAAACGTCCTCCTACCAGTTCTTCTGCCACACGTTTCATATTGGGTTTACGCGGGTATTTGCGCGTCAGTATCACTGTACTACGGGTATTTTTTGTATGGCCCGTGTATGGTACCTTTCTGATCACGGGTAAGTTGTCCGCCATTTCTATGAAAAATGGATCACCAAACTCTTTGTGTCCGTTATCCGGATAATAAACGGGGAAATAAAGCATGTCGGGCATGGCGTTTTCAAAAGTCACAGTAGCGTTTTTCTTGTCTATCTTGCCCCAAGTGACCGGTATCAGTCCGTCATTGGTCTTATGAAAAGTGGCAAGGTAGGCAAGATTGTTTGCCGTTTGCTCCTTGAAGGGCAACGTAATAGACGTTGTAGGTGCCAGATAGGATGTCACGTCCTTGATGCAGGGACGGTTCAGTATTTCCGGAACATATTCATCGTCTGCTTTCAGGAAAGGTGGCGTGTTCTTTTGTGGAGCGTATGTTGTGCGATACACATTGGCCGTCTCGGCAAATGCCCAGTCTCCATCGCCCGGCAGTGAACTTTCGGCATTGAATGTTTGCCATGTTCCGGTAGAGTCGTTATAGACACTGCAATGATAGTGTCGCCCCGGCAGACTGCGATAACAGATGTTGTATTCCACTACCACCGGCAGACCGCAGGCACGCAATATGTTGCAACCATAATTAGCTATGTCAACACAATCATGGAAATCACGGGAATACAGGTCATAGATTCCAGCCAGATGTGTGCGGTGTGTCTTTCCGTTTAGGTCACGCAGATTGTTCACGGCTGCATTATAATACTGTATTGTGGTACGTATGTCAGCGGTCGTGTCAGCCATAACATATTTGGCGAAGAGATCATGGTAGGTTTTGCCAGTCTCATTGAACCCATAACCTTCAATACAGCGATAGGGCAGAATATATTCCTTGAACTCATCGAAAGTCAGTTTCCTGGCAAACGGTGATTCATGCCATACACGGAAGGCATTGTCTATATGCTCTGTCAGAAAATCGAAATTCAGTTCCTTCAGGTCACAGAGCATGCGATGATCTACGATGGCGTCGGGCAGTGTGTCAGCCTCAATAAGTTCACGGCGCGTCTTCTTCACATGCCATAATGTGTCCCATGGGAAGTTTTTCATGGTACATCCGTGTACAAATGAGTAATATATGCTGTCTGTCTCATGCTGCCATCTTGCCAATGTGTCATTATCCTTATATATACGTGCCTTGGAACTGTGATACGGCATGTTTTCTATCAGGTATTGGGCAGCGGCATACTTCAATGTATCCCGTTCCACATACTTGTAGTAGGCCAGTGTGCGGTACATCTCCCACGCATCGGCATCTTCATGATCCGGTAAGCCTTTCACACACCCACTCATAATCAGGATGGGAAATGCTATGAAGATATGGCGAAGGTTTTTGATATTCATGGTTTTATGATTTAGATTTGTTGACGGATGTGGTTAAAATGTTTAGCTACACATCTGAACGGATTAGCTCATATAGTATTATTTGCCTTCTTTCAACAGATTCCACATCATTTTCTCAATACTGCTGTTATGCACGGGATTTCCGACCAATACCACCGTGTCTTTTCTGTTTAGCAGAAAGGGACGCATCTGCGACAAGTGGGGCAGACAAGGGTTCGTTCTTTCGAACACGCCTGTTGTATCTATATATACAGGCAAGCCTCGAGCATAAGTAGCAAGAGTGCCCTTAATTTCTTCCAAACGTCTTCCGGGAACATTAAAAACGAAGTAAAAGTCTATTGGATGTCCGGACGAAGATGCACTGTCCATAACATCCTGCCATTCATACAGAGTTTTAAGACGGCACGATGAACATTCGGATGAGTCATAATACATAACCAATTTATAGTCATCTGCTATTTTACGCTCCATGTATCCCGAGTTCCCGTCTGTCATACACAACATACTGTCTAATGAAGCATCACACGTTGGCCGTAGAAACGTTCCATTTCATCCTGTATCTTATTGTTTTTGGAACAGGAGATTAAACATATTGATATGCTGATAGCAATGATTATATTAAATATTTTGTTAAGGTCTGTCTTTTGTAATATAGTGGTTAAACGTATTTCAATAATGCAGTTCCACAAGAAAAACGACCGCTTTCCGGAACAATCAACAGGATGGTATCGCCTTTCTTCAGACACTTCGTTTCTATCAAACCATTAAGTGCAACAAATGGCGATGCAGCACCTATATTGCCCACACTGGATAAGTTCGTAAACCATTTTGTCGTTGGCAAGTCAATGTTCCTTTTTTGGAATTCCTGTTCTAGAATTTTATAGAAAAACATGGATGAGAGATGAGGCACCACATATGTGATATCATCCGTATCGATTCCTGCCTGTGCCAAAGAAGTTTCAACTGCGTCTACAAATAATGTCATTCCATATTTGTTTAGTTGCCGTACATCTTGCTTGAGCGACCAAACAGATTTTTCTTCAATATCTTTGGCATTAAATGTTTTCCAACCCCGAAGAGTACCGTCGTTTTCTTTCTCAGCCCACATATACATGCATGCCGGTTGCTTGTTGGCGTAAGAGAAAGTACGGATCCATTCTATAGTGAAACAGCAATCAGCTTCTCGGGTATTGCTTAGATACATTGCCGCAGCACCATCGGATAGCATAAAACGAAGAAAGTCCTTTTCAAAGGCAAGATAAGGGTTCTCTCCAATTTCCTTTTTATGCTTGATTTCTTCAGTGAAAAACTTTGCAAGCATAGTCGGGGATATTAATTCAGACGCGACACTTATTGCATTTTGGGAATTTCCAGAAAGAATAGACATATATGCCACCTTAAATGCCATTAATCCAGACATACATACTCCTGCAAGAGATGAAATCTCTAAGGGATGGTCGAATACGGCACCGTGTACCATCGCTGCATGAGAGGGTAGGTATTGGTCAGGCATGGAGGTTCCACAGGAAAGAAACTGGATTTTTCTCAGTTCTTCTTTAGAAAAGCCTAATTTTTCAATAGCACATTTAGCCAAATCCACATTGGTATGCGTTATTTCCTGATTTTTGGTCAAGGCATAATATCGGTTTTTTATACCATTCTGACGCAGAATAATTGGCTTGACTTTGGACGGTTCTCCATCGACCATTCCTAAATATAGCTCCATATCGTCATTGCTTACCGGAGAGTTTGGTAAGAATGAAGAGATTCGATTTAAATAAACGGGTGAATTCATGGTTTGCATTATTTTTGTTATTCTTTTGCGAAGGAAGAGAATGGATTTAAATAGTGCAAATTTATTATGTTAATTTATAACAAATAGCAGTGTGTTTTTGAAATTAAATAAAGAAATGTTGATGTCTTGGTGGTTCTTTCTATCTTTTTAGATATGAATTTTAGATTTAAATGCTAAATATGATCTACAGAAAAGATAAAGCAAGATAATTCAGTTCGAGAGAATCAATAATGGAGCGGTTTAAGATATGATTGTTGTTCTTTTGACAAGAAAAATGAAAATAATCAATGCTGATAGCTTACTTGTTTACCATAATCGTAGCAGTAACATCCTCATTGTTTACGGAGCTTTCAAATGTTTCGGGTGCAAGTAGGGAAAATTCGTTTTTTGAAAGGAACAGAATATTTGTTATCTTTTTTGCATGGAAGTCCTGCACCTTTCTTTCTTTATGGGGTAAGGTTTTTGGGGTGACGGGAGATACATGCGTCGGGAAGCAAGCCTTAATAAACTTTAAAAGAGAAACGGGCGTATCTGCATTCCCTCATTTTTATCGTAATTTTACACCTAAATAAATAGAAAATGAAGATAGGAATCATGACAGCCATGGGCTCAGAGTTTGAGCAACTGGCAAAAAATCTGAATAACAAGACGGAAAGCAAGGCCGGACCTTTTACCTGCATCAGCGGTGAGGCCGGCGGAAATGAGATTATTCTGTTGCAGTGTGGCATCGGTAAGGTGAACGCTGCCGCGGGAGCCATTGAACTGATTCATACCTTTGCGCCCGACGCGATGATCAGTACCGGTGTGGCCGGAGGCATTGATGTGCAGGTAGGAGTGATGGATGTGGTGGTGAGCCGCGAAATTGTCTATCACGACGTGTGGTGCGGCATGGGCAATGTACTGGGACAGATCCAGGGCATGCCGGCACGCTTTACAGCCAACGAAACCCTGTTGCAGTGTGCGCTGAATCTGGACACACCGACACGCATTCATGACGGACTGATCTGTTGCGGCGACCAGTTCATTACCGACCGTGCGGAGCTGGACAAGATCAAGTCAAACTTCCCCGAAGGACTGGCCGTGGATATGGAGTCGGCTTCCATTGCTCAGGTATGCCATTTGTATGGAGTGCCGTTCCTGAGTTTCCGCATCATCAGCGATACGCCGGGAGTGAAGGATCATGTAGAGCAGTATGAGAATTTCTGGGGCGAGATGGCCAACCGTTCTTTTGGCGTGACCCAATGTTTTCTGAATGCTCTGCCGAATACATTAACCAAATAATCAGAACGACGATGAAGAAAATTCCAAGTTTTACGATAGACCATTTGCGCCTGCAGCGTGGCATCTATGTGTCCCGCAAGGATTATGTGGGCGATGAGGTGATCACCACATTTGATATCCGCATGAAGAACCCTAACCGCGAACCGGCGTTAGGACAGGGTGCCATCCACACCATTGAACATTTGGCGGCAACTTTCTTGCGTAATCACCCGACTTGGGCCGACCGTATCGTGTATTGGGGCCCGATGGGATGTCTTACCGGCAATTACCTGTTGGTGAAAGGTGATTTGGAGTCGAAGGATATTCTGGGACTGATGCTGGAAACCTTCCGCTTCATTGCAGACTATAAAGGAGAGATTCCGGGAGCTACGGCAAAGGACTGTGGCAACTATCTGTTGCAGGATCTGCCTATGGCCCGTTGGGAAGCCAACAAGTATCTGACCGAGGTGCTGGAGGTCATCACCGACGAACAGTTGGTTTATCCGCAGTGATCCGCCGGTGCGGTTTGCTGTCTGAGTGAAAAAGAATAGAAAGAGGTCTGCTCCAGCGGCAGGCCTCTTTTCCCGTAAATAATCAAGAAGAGAAAAAGTAAATCATGGCATTGAACGACAGTATTTTGTCTGAAATCATCTCCACGTCGCCCAGTGTGGAACTGTTGCGTCTGCGCAACCGGGAGCTGGTGTTGCTGTTTCTGTATCGCACTTTCTATCATAAGCCCGATCCGGTGGCCTATGAGCACCTCTGCGTGCAGCTGTCCGATTATCTGTGTGCGGAGCATCTGGACCAGGACGAGGAGAGCGGCATTTCGGTGTTCGACACCTATGACGAGAAGGCGCGCAAGTATATCATGCGCTGGACCGACAAGGGATTTTTGCGGAACTATCAGGAAGAAACGGGCGAGGTGTTTTACGAACTTTCGTCGTATGCCAGCAAGACGCTCGACTGGCTTCTGAGTCTGAAGAAGGAGGATTTTGTGGGCACCGAGTCCAAGTTCATGAATCTTTTCTCCCAGATGAAAGAGCTGGTGGAGTTTACCAATGAAGACAAGGATGAGCGTATCCGTATTCTCGAAGCCCGAAAGCAGGAGATAGAACACGAGATACAGACCATCCGTGCCGGAGGAGATGCCCGGGTGTTTGAGGAATATCAGATTCGTCCGCGCTTCCGGCAGATCACCCAGTCGGCCAAAGACCTGCTTTCCGACTTCAAGGAGGTGGAGGAGAACTTCAAGAATATCACCAAGAGCATCTATCAGAAGCATGCCGAGGGGGGATATACCAAAGGCGACATTCTGGGATTCACGTTCGATGCTCTGGAAGATTTGCAGAATAGTCCGCAGGGACGCAGCTTCTACGCTTTCTGGGACTTCCTGCTCAGTCCTTCCCTGCAAGAGGAGTGGGACGAACTGGTGAGCGGACTCTTTGAAACGCTCGACCATAAAAGCATTCAGGAGCGTGACCAGTTCCTGCGCAACATGAAGCAGTATCTTTATGCCGCCGGAAAGAAAGTATATCAGGCCAACGACAAGATGGCCGAAAAACTGAGCAAGATCATTTGCGAGCAGGAAGCGCCGAAACAGGTGGCTGCCCGCAAACTGATTCAGGATATTCAGGCCACTCTGCTGGAACTGGCCCAGAAGAACTGCAAGCCCGAGGTTTCCCTGTCCGTGGAGATGTTTCCCGAAATCAGGATGCCTGCGGAGCGCAAGCTCACTCTGGAGCGCAACACCGAAGTGGTGTACCGACAGGTGCTTGAGGTGGCGGCTTCCGATATCACACAGGCCGACTATGCCGACGCCCTCTTTGCCACGCATACGGTGGACCGCGGCATTCTGAAACAGCGCGTCCTTACGGCTTTGAAACGCAAGAAACAGGTGTCGCTGGCCGAAGTGATCGAGCGCAACGGCGGACTGGAAAAAGGACTGGCCGAACTGTTCGGCTACATCGGTCTGCTGTCGGAGTTCCGTTACCATGTGCATACCGAAAAGACGGTAGATGTGCCGTTCAACACCGCCGAGAACAAAATGATCCGAGTACCCGAAATAATTATTGTCAGATAAACTATGATGGAGAATAAAAGAGCGCCTTATGCAAGAGCTGTTGTCTGCCTGCTGAAAGGAATCGTAAATGCCTCAGACCGCGTCTGGGAGGATGTGTTGCACTATCAGACCGAGATTCAGAAATACCTGATGCAGATCGGTATCGAACTGATTGTGAAACGTGAGGAAGGTTTTGCCTATATCCGTCAGACTACGGACGAGGAAGGCAATACCGTGGGACTGGTTCCCCGTAAGCAGCTGGGATTTGAGATTTCCGTGATTCTGGTGATTCTGCGTCAGGTTCTGGAAGATTTTGACAATAATCTGGATGAGCTTTATGCCACAGAGTGCTATCTCACGGCCGATGACATCAAGGAACGGGTGGAGCTATTCCTGCCCGAGAAGTTCAATCGGGTGCGCCTGCTCAACGAGCTGGATGCCTATATTGCCCGCATCGTGCAGTTGGGCTTCCTGGTGGAGAAGCGCAACGAAAACCGGGTGTCTTATCAGATACACCGCATTATCAAGGAGAAAGTGACTTTGGATCAGCTGTTGGAATTTAAGCAAGAATTGGAAAAGTATGTTGAGTCTGTTTAATACACGTTCCGAAATGTCGGGTTTCCGGTTGCAGTATATGGAAATCTACAACTGGGGAACGTTTCACGAAAAGATATTCAGAATGGCACCCGAGGGAAACAATGCCCTGCTTACCGGTGCCAATGCCTCCGGAAAGAGTACGCTGATCGATGCGCTGCTCACCCTGATGGTACCCGCCAAGAAAGACCGTTTCTACAATCAGTCGTCGGGTGTGGAGAAAAAGGGAAACCGTACGGAGGAAACTTATGTGTTGGGACACTATGGAAATATCCAGAAGGACGGCGAGAATGCGGTGACCACCCAGGCTCTGCGCGACCAGAGTACTTATTCGGTGTTGCTGGCCAGCTTCATGAATACGGACGACCAGCATGTGGTTACCGTGTTTCAGGTGCGCTGGTTCTCTTCGGGAGAACTGCGTCGTACTTTCGGTCTGGCGCATTGTCCGCTGGAGATTCAGCGTGACTTCCAGCCGTTCGATGGGCGTGGCAACTGGCGCAAGCGTCTGGAAGCGGCCTATAAGGGACCGCGCACGATGGTGGAGTTCTTTGACGGTCCGGTGGGATATGCCGAGCGCATGACCCAGTTGCTCGGCATGCGTTCGGTCAAGGCGCTGAGTCTGTTTAACCAGATTGTGGGTGTCAAGGTGCTCGACGATCTGGATGACTTTATTCGCACGAACATGCTGGAGGAACTGGATGCCGAGGGGCAGTATATCCAGCTGAAGGACAGTTTTACCACGCTGATCGAGGCCAAGAACAACATCGAGAAGGCCAGTATGCAGATTGAGATGCTTCGTCCCATTGCGGCGTTGGCCGATAAGATCGGGCAGGCCGACGACCGTCTGAAGCAGTTGAGCATGGACAAGGATACGGCAGTGTACTGGTTTGCCCGTCAGCTCATCAACATGGGAGAGGAGCGTCTGTCCTGGGCCGAGAAAAGCAAGACACAGCTTCAGAAAGAGCTGGAGAAGCTGCGTGCCAAGGAAGAGAAACTTCGTCAGGAAGAGCGTAGTCTGGCCATCGCCATCGAACAGGATGAGGTGGGCCGTAAGGTGAAGGAACTGGAGGATGAGGCCCGTCAGTTGGCCGAACTCCGTGACCAGCGCATGAAGAAGATGGACGAATACAACCGGTTGGCCGAACAGTTGTCTTTGAAAACCAATCCGCAGAAAGACACGTTCCTGAAACAGCAGGAAGAGGCGGCCGTGCGTTGCGAGCGTATCCGTGACGAGCAGAAGGCTTGCATCCGTCAGACCATCGCTCTGGAGAATGAGCAGAACGAGTTGGCCAAGGAACTGAAAGAACAGGTGGAATATGTGGAGTTGATCCGCAAGAACAAAAACAATATTCCGGCCAAGGAGATGGAAATCCGCGACGCGCTGCTCCGCCATACGGGAGCCACCAAGGAGGAACTGCCTTTCGTCGGTGAGCTGATCCGGGTGCGGGATGATGAGAAAGAGTGGGAGGTAGCTATCGAGAAGATCCTGCATCACTTTGCCCTTCATCTGATGGTGCCGGAGAAGTATTATCATCAGGTGGCTGAGTACCTGAACGAAAACAATGTGGGAGGCCGCATCCTGTTTTTCCGTTATGTGCCTTATTGCGGACTGAACAATGCCTCGCTCTATGACTGGCCGGAGGATACGCTCATCTCCAAGATCGAGATCAAAGACACTACGGAATATGAGGAGTGGGTGCGTGATACGATTCTGGAGAAATTCAACTATACCTGTGTGTCGTCGCTCGAAGATTTTGAGCGGTGCAAGGAGAAGGCCGTGACCCGCGAGGGACTGATCAAGACCTCGGGCGACCGCCATGAGAAGGACGACCGTCCGCATGTGCTGAAGCGTGAGAACTATGTGCTGGGCTGGGAGAACCAGGAGAAACTGCGCCTGCTGCAACAGGAAATCCGCCAGATGCAGGAACAGGAAAACGAGAAGCGCGGGCAGCAGGTGGAGCTGGAGAAGAAACGCCGTGCTCTGGAGCAGCAGCAGGATGCCTTGCGCAAGCTGACGGAACTCTTTACCGACTATGAGCTGATGGATTGGGCGGACTATGCCCAGCAGTATCAGAACAAGATGGACGGTCTGGAAGCGCTGCGCCGGGAGAGTGATCATGTGAAGACCCTGCACGAGCAGTTGGAAAAGGTACGCGAGGAACTGAAACAGGTGTCGCAAATGGCGATAGAAGCCAAGACCAAGGAGATATTCGGACAGGAACATCTGATCGAACAGACCCAGACCGAGCTGAGCGAAAATCAGAAAGTCATCGCTTCCATAAAATCGTTGCTCTTTACCGATTTTGAAAAAGAATATGCTTATCTTTGCGAACTGACCTACGACCAGCTGAAGCAGGAACGCGGCGAGTTCCAGAAAAAGAACGAGCGTGCCCGCGGACGTCTGGCGGCCGAAAAGCGCGGTTATGAGGATGAGGCCAAGATTCTGATTGCGGCCTTCAAGCATCCCGACGAGGAAATCACCGAGCGCTTCAAGGACTGGCGTTCGGATGTGGATGCCTTGCCCGATGCCAATCACATTGAGCTGATCGAGGCTTATACGACCATGCTGGCCCGTCTGGAAAAGGAGAATCTGCCGAAGTATGAAAAGCAGTTTGACGGATATATCCAGAAAACACTGATCGACAAGGTGGGCGAGTTCCGCATGTTCTTTGTCAGCTGGGTGGATTCCATCAAAGAGAACATTGCCATGCTCAACGAGTCGCTCAAGGGGATTGAGTACCGCAAGGCACCGTCTACCTATATCCAGCTGGTGACCAATGTGCGGATCAATGAAGAGGTGCGCACCTTCCGCAAGATGATGGAGGAAGCCATACCCGATGTGAAGCGCATCAATGCTTCGCCCGAGGGCCGCCGCGATCATTTCTACGACCATATCGAACCGCTGATGCGCCGCCTGGAAGATGAAGACTGGCGCGACAAGGTGATGGATGCCCGCGGATGGTTTACCTACAAGGCCGAGGAGTTCAACCAGAGCACCGGCCGCAAGGAAACGACTTATGAGAATATGGGGCATCTGTCGGGTGGTGAGAAAGCGCAGCTTACCTATACGATTCTGGGATCGGCCATCGCTTATCAGTTCGGACTGACCAAGAGCGGGGCGCAGGCCAACTCCTTCCGCTTCATTGCGATTGACGAGGCGTTCAAGGCGCAGGACGAAACCAAGGCCCGCTATCTGATCAACCTTTGCAAGCAGCTGCACCTGCAACTGCTCGTGGTGACTCCGAACGACAATATTCACATTGTGGAGAACGACATCTCCTATGTGTATTTCACCGAGCGCAAGGAAGAGAAAACCTCATGGCTGTATAGCATGCCGATAGAACAGTGGGAACAAAAAAAGAATAATACATTATTGTAAACCGATATAAAAGTATGAGATATTTAATTGTTTCAGATATTCATGGCTCGCTGCCTGCTTTGGACAAGGTGCTGGCCTTCTACGACGAGAAACAGTGTGACATGCTGTGCATTCTGGGGGATATCCTGAATTACGGTCCGCGCAATGGGCTGCCCGAAGGACTGGACCCCAAGGGCATTGCCGAGCGCCTGAACGCACGGGCCGACCGTATTGTGGCGGTGCGTGGCAACTGCGATTCGGAAGTGGACCAGATGCTGCTGGATTTCCCGGTGCTGGCCGACTATGCGCTGCTGGTGGACCGTGGCCGCCGTTTCTTCCTGACACACGGACACGTGTACTCCGAAAGCAATATGCCGAAGGGCCGTCCCGAAGTCTTTATGTACGGACACACCCATCTCTGGAAACTGGAGAAAACCGAGGACGGAACAGTGGTGTGCAACACCGGTTCCATCACCTTCCCGAAAGGAGGTAATCCGCCTACCTTCGCCCTGCTCGACGACCAGGTGCTTTCCATCTATCATTTGGACGGAACCCTGCTCAAGAGCCTTTCGCTATAATATAAATAAGGAATAGAACGGAAATATATGGAAACAACAAAATGGAGTGAACACGTGATTCTGGTGCAGGCCGACTATGTGGACCGCGTGGCATTTGATCTGAGCGTAAACTACGAGCGTATGTTGGGCCGTCGCATCCCCAAGGCCGATCTGGCACACTGGTTGGTATGCGCCGCACTGGACGGAGGCGTGACTCCCGGAGCCAACGAGATACAGGTGGTGCTGATTCACAGTAAGGAGAAGAAGCAGCTGGACAATTTCCTGCCGGCTTCCTTCAGTCAGGAACTCGACGGAAAAGGGTTTGATGACCCGCATCTGGGTACCTTCTCCATCAGTTCTCTGCAAGTGGAGAATCTGGTGTCGGCATCGGAGTTCTTTGCCCAGGCCTTTGAAACCCTGGCCGACGCCAAGGAAGTGAAGAATCTGATTGTGGTGCCCGATCCCGAAGCTTCGGTCTACGATCTGATGGCCATCATGGATCATGTGGAAGGCGAGAAGAATGTCACCCTGCTGACCATGGAACCGCTGAACAGCAAGCGTTTCAAGAATGACATATTGGGCTATTCACTCACGAGCGCTTTAGGCGTTCGTGGCGATGAGTTCAAATAAAATACGTAAAAAGAAATCATAAAATAAAAAAATGATTATCTTTGCATAGAACTCAATCCGCCGGAACAAACCGGACAGGTGAAACTTGTTATTAATTAATTATCTAACTCCTAGAATTTATCAAAAAGAAATGGGAAAAGTTTTGATTATCGGAGCTGGTGGTGTGGCTACTGTGGCTGCACACAAGGTGGCTCAACATCCTGAAGTTTTTACTGAGATTATGATTGCCAGTCGTACGCAGTCAAAATGCGACGCGATTGTTAAGGCTATCGGAAATCCGAATATCAAAACGGCACAAGTGGATGCCGACAGTGTGGAGCAGTTGGTGGAACTGTTCAACAGCTTCCGTCCGGACATCGTGATGAATCTGGCCTTGCCTTATCAGGACCTGACCATCATGGAGGCTTGTTTGCAGACCGGATGCAACTATCTGGACACCGCAAACTATGAGCCGAAAGACGTGGCTCACTTTGAGTACAGCTGGCAGTGGGCTTACAAGCAGCGCTTCGAAGAGGCCGGACTGACCGCTATTCTGGGATGCGGTTTCGACCCGGGAGTTTCCGGTGTATACACCGCTTATGCTGCCAAGCACCATTTTGACGAGATCCAGTATCTGGACATCGTGGACTGCAACGCCGGTAACCATCACAAGGCTTTCGCCACAAACTTCAATCCGGAAATTAACATCCGTGAGATCACTCAGAACGGACGTTACTATGAGAACGGACAGTGGATTGAAACCAAGCCGATGGAAATCCACAAGGATCTGACCTATCCGAACATCGGTCCGCGCGACTCTTACCTGTTGTTCCACGAAGAGCTGGAGTCTTTGGTGAAGAACTTCCCGACCATCAAGCGTGCCCGCTTCTGGATGACCTTCGGTCAGGAATATCTCACTCACTTGCGCGTGATTCAGAACATCGGTATGGCCCGTATTGACGAGGTGGATTATAACGGCATGAAGATTGTTCCGTTGCAGTTCCTGAAGGCAGTGTTGCCTAATCCGCAGGATTTGGGAGAGAACTACGAGGGCGAGACCTCAATCGGTTGCCGCATCCGTGGTTTGAAAGACGGTAAGGAAAAGACTTACTACGTATACAACAACTGTAGCCACCACGAGGCATATCTCGAAACCGGTATGCAGGGTGTAAGCTACACTACCGGAGTACCGGCCATGATCGGTGCCATGATGTTCCTCAAGGGAATCTGGAAGAAAGCCGGTGTATGGAACGTAGAAGAGTTCGATCCGGATCCATTCATGGAGGCACTGAACCAGTATGGTTTGCCTTGGCATGAGGTGATCGACGGTGATCTGGAATTGTAATCGAAATGAGTAACATATACAGACTCTTCAAGATTTTTGGTAAACTCCGGAATTATCGGTTGAAACTAGCTGCAATATATCTTCTGCACCAGACGGGCAGAAGATATATTGGTGTTTTTCTGGACCCCGTTTTATCCTGCAATTTCCGTTGCCGCATGTGTTATTTCAGTGATGAGGCCCGACGCAGGGAACTGCATGGAGTTCTTGCGCTGGAGGACTATAACCGCATGGCTGAAGCGCTGTTTCACCGTGCCCTGAAGTTGCAGATCGGTTGCGGGGCGGAGCCCACGTTGTATAAAAAACTGGAGGAGATTATCCGTAAGGCGCGTGCCTGTGGGGTTCCATACATATCCATGACCACCAATGGATTTCTGCTTAACGAAGAGAAACTGCTGCGTTATGTAGAAGCCGGACTGAATGAAATCACGCTTTCCGTGCACGGAACCTGCAAGGAAACCTATGAGTATTTCATGACGAACGGTAGTTTTGAGCAGTTTACTTCCCTGTTGCAAACTCTGGGACATCTCAAGAAGCGCTATCCTGCGTTTCAGATTCGCATCAACTATACCATGAATGAGGACAATGTGGAGGAACTGGCCCGTTTGCCGGAGCTGCTGCAAGTGGTGCCGGTTGATGTGCTGCAGTTGCGTCCCGTGCAGAAAATTGGAGAACACACCAGCTATTCCAATTTCTCTATGGCCCGCATTTCAGAGGTTTATGATTCCGTGTTGCTTCCGTTGCAGGATTATTGCGTGCGGCACGGAATAACCTGTCTGATTCCCGGTAAGGACAATCTGACGGTTCTGGAGCAGAATGAGGCAGACAGGGGCTGGATGATTCAGGATCTGACGTACTGTTACATCTCTCCGGATTCCTGCTGGAAGGAGGATTTTGACAGCCGCACCGAGGATTTCGAGTCAT
The DNA here is from genome assembly GCF_003477995.1 of Bacteroides sp. OF04-15BH. Lineage (GTDB taxonomy): Bacteria > Bacteroidota > Bacteroidia > Bacteroidales > Bacteroidaceae > Paraprevotella. The sequence continues at coordinate 3,388 of NZ_QUEM01000005.1, read as the reverse complement.
ACAGCAAACGCACGAAGAGAGCCCGCAGGATATGGCATTATATCTTCAGCGGGGAGAAAAGAAGGAAAAGTAAAAATGACCGGACCAGGAGTTTGAACTACAAACTCAAGTAACTCCGGTTGCAAATTATACGACTATGGCAAAAAAAGAAGAAGAAATGAATATGTTTGCAGCCCCCAACAATGAAAAGCTGAAGGCTTTGCAGGCTGCAATGGATAAGATTGAGAAGAACTTCGGTAAGGGTTCTATCATGAAGCTGGGCGACGAGCATGTGGAGCAGGTAGAGGTTATCCCTACCGGTTCGATTGCTTTGGACGCTGCTTTGGGTGTAGGCGGTTATCCGAAAGGACGTATTATTGAAATCTATGGTCCGGAAAGTTCCGGTAAGACCACTCTGGCCATTCATGCCATTGCTGAGGCACAGAAGGCCGGCGGTATTGCCGCTTTCATTGATGCCGAGCACGCGTTCGACCGTTTCTATGCGGCAAAGTTGGGCGTGGATGTAGACAATCTGTGGATTTCACAGCCCGACAACGGAGAGCAGGCTCTGGAGATTGCTGACCAGCTGATCCGTTCATCAGCCATTGACATCATCGTGATTGACTCTGTGGCTGCCCTGACTCCGAAGGCCGAGATCGAGGGTGATATGGGCGACAACCGTGTGGGTTTGCAGGCCCGTCTGATGAGCCAGGCTTTGAGAAAGCTGACTTCTACCATCAACAAGACCAACACAACCTGTATCTTCATCAACCAGTTGCGCGAGAAGATCGGTGTGATGTTCGGTAATCCTGAGACAACTACCGGTGGTAACGCTCTGAAGTTCTATGCCAGCGTGCGTCTGGACATCCGTCGTGTGACCAGCATCAAGGACGGCGACGAGGTGATCGGTAATCAGGTACGCGTGAAGGTGGTGAAGAATAAGGTGGCTCCTCCGTTCCGTAAGGCTGAATTCGAAATCACCTTTGGCGAGGGAATCTCAAAGATCGGTGAAATCGTGGATCTGGGTACCGAACTGGGTATCCTGAAGAAGAGCGGTTCCTGGTACAGCTATAACGAGACCAAGATCGGTCAGGGACGCGATGCCGTGAAGAATATGTTGCGCGACAATCCGGAACTGTGCGAGGAAATCGAAGCCCAGATTACTGCCGCTTTGAAGGATTCTTCTGCTTCTGCGGAATAATATTCTCAGAGTGAGCTTTTATCATTACTGAAACAAAGAGAGGTGTCAAAACAAAAATGACTACTCCTTAAAGTTACAGAATGCAACTATAACCTGAAAAAGGGTCGTATCAAACTCTGTATGGAGTGATGATACGACCCTTTCTTTTGTTTCAGAAGGTACTCAAATTTCAAATTGTTTTATTATTTCTTTCCCACTCAGTATTACCATTTTCTGTTGAAAAATGATTTTATATGAAGTCATACTTTCCTTTCTGCTAGCCATTATTTCTTTGATGGCTGTTTATTGAATTTCCAGATCAGATGCAGCATGATGTTTTGGGTAATGGTATTGCTTATGGTTTCTACACGCCCTTGGGCATTAATTGTTTTGCGTACCGCGCTGATCTGGCCCAGCAAATCATGGGCGGACAGTTTCACAACCCAGGTTTTCCGTTTGTCGATGCAACGGCTCAGATTGGCATTCCAAACCCATTCGTTTGTGTTCATACTCTGGTCACCATAACCGCGGCGCATAAACAGATTCATGTCGGTATTGAAAGTCACGTCGAAAGGCAATTGTGCATCCAGATTGAGGGTGTAGAGAT
>NZ_QUEM01000005.1:0-1612 GCF_003477995.1 Bacteroides sp. OF04-15BH | reverse complement strand
ATTGTGCATCCAGATTGAGGGTGTAGAGATAATCCACCTGGCTGAGCGTTTCGAATCCTTCCTGTGCAGATGTGAGGCGTTCCCAGTCTGCGGAGGCCTTGAATCCGGCGTGCCACTTGGAATAGCGATAGTCTATGCCTATGTTTGGAGAAACATGCAGATTCTGTACGATGCTCTTCTGGAAATCATCAGTCGTGCCCGCATTGGCGAAATCTACACTGCGGTCCAGTCTTATATCCGTATTCATGTTGAGGAACCAACGCTGTTTCTTACCAAAGGATTGACTGTAATTTCCTGAGAACCAAAATCCTCTGTTTCCGTCAATATTCCAGGGGGTATAGGTATAACCTCCGGTCTGTGGATTGAAACGGCGTAACTGTCCTATGGCATTATTGATTGTATATAAGGAGAGACCCAGACTCCAAAGACGCGTTTTTTCCTGCTTGAATCCTGCCCATTTTGTACCCAGATAATATTCATAGGATGATTTTAGAGAAGGATTTCCGAGATAGACAGCCAGAGGGTTGCTGTCGTCACATACGTCAAGCATTAAAGTCTGTGAAGGTGATCTGTGCTGCATATCAAAGTGTAACTCCACTCCCTTGAACGTGACAGTTATATTCGGCCACGTAAATACCTCCCTTCGAATATTGGATTGTTCTCCCTTCGGCCGCCATTCATTCAGACGTTCGTATGTGATGTTAAGCGGAAGACGGGCTGATATCTGCAAATCTTCAGTATTATAGGACCATCTCAATTGTGGTGAATGAAACCAATAAAAGTATGAACGGTGGTAGCTGTTTAGCGAATCCATGCAATGCTTATACAAATCAGTTGCAGAAGGAAGTAGCCCGATAGGAGCCTTATCGGGCATCCATTCATTGCCCAGCCGGTCCAGTCTGTAAAGCATACGCTCGGAAGAATGGAATTCCTGGGTGTAACCATAGGTAAAAAACAGTTTCTGTTTTTTATTGGATATAAAAGGCCAATCAATCATAATACGATAAATATACTTACTTTTGGGCCGATTGTCATAACGATTGCGTTTGTCGGCCGTCTGGTTTGCTGTGAGCAGGTTGTAGTGTTGCATATCATACCCCCGTTCATGGTTGTATTCATAGAACAGTGATAAATGAATATGATTCAAATTCCATGCTTTCAGGCTTATGTCTGTATCCATATTTCCGTTAGTACTCCATTTATGTGTACGGCCAAGGTCCTGAGTGGCAAGCAGGTTGAGAAAGTCTTTCCCACAGTTGCTTGTCATGAAGATAGAGTCCAGTCCTTGGTGTCCCAGCAGTCTGTTTCCTTCGGCAGAAAGGTAATTCCCATCTGTCCGTCCGTAAGAATAAGAAATCACTGGTATATAACGTATATATGATTTGGGAATGATGAAAATAAATTTATTAGTCCAGCTGGCATAAGTATTCTTGTTGCGTTGTTCGCGATAGGCTGTAGTATGGACTGCATCTGTTTCCGGGAGGAACGAAGTGGCTGATGTGAATTGTTTCAGATCCCCATTGTCCATCCCTGTCTTAAGGATTGAATTGTAACGTATTTTGCGGTCATGACTCTCTATGTAGTAGAAGGCTCCTGCTTCCGCAGTTTTGTT
>NZ_QUEM01000049.1 GCF_003477995.1 Bacteroides sp. OF04-15BH | reverse complement strand
AATTTTCAGGCGGTTTTTTAATTCCGCCAACAGGTTTTAGATAAAGCCATGAAACGAAAAAGAATGATTCTTGGGCTATGTTGCTGCGCGTTGGGCAGCGTTGCGGCTCAGGCTCAGAATCCCGAACAGCATTCTGATACCACCTTTCAGGTGAAAGGAGTGCTTGTTGACTCCCTGTTACAGGAAAAAGAACCCTATGCCACCATCCGGGTGGTGCGCCCCGATGCTCCCGAAAAAGTGGTGCGTATGGCCGTGACCGGTCTGGACGGAGTGTTCCAGCTCTCTCTTCCTGCGGAAGGGATCTACCGTATTTCCATCTCTTCGATGGGAAAGCGCACGCTTGTCCGTGAGTTTACCTGTACCGCCTCGCAGAAAATGATTGATTTAGGGACACTTTATACCTCAGAAACCGCCGAGGTGTTGAAAAATACCGAGGTCGTGGCCCAGAAACTTCTGGTCAAGGCCGAGATAGACCGTCTGACCTATAATGTGGAAGATGATCCCGACGCACAGACCAACACCACGCTGGAGATGCTCCGCAAGGTGCCTTTGGTGACCGTAGACGGCGAAGACAACATTCAGGTGAACGGCTCGGGAAGCTTCAAGGTACATGTAAACGGCAAGCCGAATACCCTGATGAGCAACAACCCCAAGGAAGTGTTGCGCAGTCTGCCGGCCAGTACCATCAAACGCATTGAAGTGATTACCGACCCCGGAGCCAAATATGATGCCGAAGGGGTGGGCGGTATTCTGAATATTGTGACCACCGATGCCCGGATGCAGGGCTATAATGCCACGCTGGGAGTCCAGGCACGCAATACGGGGCTGGGCGGTAATGCCTATGTCACGGCCCAGATGGGAAAATTTACCGTGAGTGGTAACTATTCCTATAGCCGTCACCATACCCCCACCGGATATAATACCAGTGAGCGCGAAGATTTTACTTCGGAAGAATTCCGTCACCTGCTTCAGGACGGAACTTCCAAATCAAATAGTTCTTTTCAATTCGGAAGCCTGGAAGCCAGTTACGAAATAGACACGCTGAATCTGATTACCCTTTCGGCCAACCTCTTCGAAGGAGGCTATTCTGCTGATGGAAATACCCTGACCCAGATGAGGCGGACCGACCAGACGGAGCGTTACCGCTACCGGATGCTCAACGACGCACAGAACGACTGGATGAATCTGGGCGTGAATCTGGATTATCAGCACACTTTCCGCAAGCCCGGAGAATATCTCACCCTGTCCTACAAGATGAACACCTCGCCCAATGAAAATGAGACGGACACCCGTTACGAAGAAATCACCGATGTGCCTTATGCCCTTCGGCGGCAGTCGTACGACAACAAGGCGCACACATCCGAGCATACCGCTCAGGTGGACTATGTGCTTCCAGTCAACGAGAAGCACTCTTTTGATGCCGGTATGAAATACATCTACCGCCTGAACAGCAGCGACAGTCATTCATTGCAGGAGGACGACCAGGGCGTGATGGTGGAGCAGGAGCAACTCTCCTCACAGTATGAGCAGGGACAGAACATTCTGGCCGCTTATGCCGACTATCAGCTCAAATGGAAACAGATGGGACTGCGCGCCGGAGTGCGTTATGAACACACCTTTATGAATGTGGAATATGCCTTGCAGCCCGAACGCGACTTTCAGGCCGGTTTCAACGACTGGGTGCCCAGCGTGAACCTGTCTTATATGCTGGGGCAGACCTCTACCTTGCGCCTCAATTACAACATGCGTATCAACCGTCCCGGCATCTGGTATCTGAACCCGTTCCGCGACACCAGCAATCCGGTGTCCGTGCGTTACGGTAATCCCGATCTGGATACCGAGAAGGCACATATCACCGGTCTGTCCTACAGCTATTTTTCGGCCAAGTTCAGTCTGAACGCCAGCCTGTCCTACCGTTATGTGGGCAATGGCATCGAGTCCTACTCGTTTATGAACGAAGGGGTGCAGGAAACGACCTATGGCAATGTGGGCAAGACCCACCAGACCACCTTGTCGCTGTGGGCCAACTGGAATCCCGGAAGCAAGACCCGTCTGTCGGTAAACCTGTCCGGAGTGCATTCCGTGTTGCATAGTGCACAGCTGTCTGCGGACAACCGCGGTTTTTCCGGTAATCTCTTCCTGAATGCCCAGCAGACCCTGCCCTGGGACTTGCGCCTGAGTCTCTTTGGAGGAGGCAGCACCCCGAGACAGACCTTGCAGGGCGAAGGAGCCTCTTATTACTTTTACGGATTGAACCTGAGCCGTTCGTTCCTGAAAGAAAAACGCCTGAATGTGTCCCTGTATGCCAATAACTTCTTAAATAAGTATCAGACCACGACACACGAAACGCTTACCGAAACATTCCGGTTGCAGAGCAAGAGCAAATACTCGGCCATGAATTTCGGTTGCAGTGTGAGCTGGCGTTTCGGTGACCTGAAGGCACAGGTGAAAAAGACTGAGCGCAGCATTCAGAATGATGATGTGAAGGCAGGAGGAAGCAATGCTTCTTCCGGTAGCGAAACTCCAGGTAATAGTTAAAAATGTAACGTTAAAAAAGAATAAGCATTTTTTGAAAAAGAGTGAACGCGCGCTTCCATATCTGAAATTTACGTATATTTGGAAGCTAATACCAATAATATAAACCCCTATATCATGAAGCATTTTTTACCTTTTAGTATGTTGCTCGCGGGAGCAGCTCTTCCTGGTAGCGTTTGGGCACAGGAAGAAACACCAATCTGGTCCCCTCACAGGAGCATCCGAACATCATTCTGTTTTTGGTAGACGATATGGGATGGCAGGAGACATCCGTTCCTTTCTATAAGGAAGAAACTCCGCTGAACCGTCGTTATAACACTCCGAATATGGAGAAGATGGCCCAAAATGGAGTAAAATTCATGCAGGCATACGCTTGCGCCATTTCTTCGCCGACTCGATGCAGTCTGATGTCGGGAATGAATGCAGCCCGTCACCGTGTGACCAACTGGACGTTGAATTACAATACGCAGACCGATGCGAACAGCAATGTGATTCAGCTCCCAAGCTGGAACTTTAACGGTATTCAGCCGGCTGCCAAGGCCACCGCACACGATTTGGCCAACGGAACTCCGATTACAGCATTCCCGGAGATTTTGCAGAAAGCCGGTTATTACACCATCCATTGCGGAAAGGCTCATTTCGGTTCTGAAACGACTACCGGTGCCGATCCTTCCAATTTCGGCTTTGATGTAAACATTGCCGGAGCCGCGAATGGAGGACCGGGAAGTTATCTGGCCGAGAATGAATACGGTTCGGGCAGTTTCCATGTGTCTGGTTTGGAGAAATATTACAACACCGGCACCTTCCTGACCGAGGCATTGACCCTCGAAGCATTGAAAGCGATAGAAAAGCCTATCAACGAAAACAGGCCGTTCTATCTGTATATGTCGCATTATGCCATCCATACTCCTTATGATGCCGACACCCGTTATACGGGAAACTATACCAATTATTTTGATGAGCAGCTTCAGGCAAATCTGAACAATCAGGAAATCAATCATGCAGCCCTGGTAGAAGGTATGGACAAGAGTCTGGGTGATATTCTGAAATATTTGGAAGATCATCCGGATGTGGCCAAGAATACCGTGGTTCTGTTTATGGCTGACAATGGCGGACAGGCTGTTTCCGTGCGTCAGGGACGTGCCAATTACGACCAGAACTGGCCGGCACGCGGCGGTAAGGGTTCTGCCTACGAAGGCGGTGTGCACGAGCCGATGATGCTCTACTGGCCGGGCAATGACAAGGTTCAGCCGGGTACGGAAAACCAGAGCCGCATTATGATCGAGGACTTCTTCCCGACAATTCTGGATCTGGCCGGAGTAGAGGATTATGAGACCGTTCAGAAGGTAGACGGAAAGAGTTTTGCCGACATTCTGCGCGACCCGTCTATTGAACGCACCCGTACCAACATCTGGCACTTCCCGAACCTGTGGGGTGAAAGTCAGGACAAGGCCGAGGGCTATGGTGCCTATTCTGCTATCCTGAAGGGCGATTACCGCATGATTTATTTCTGGGAGAGCCAGGAAAGACGCTTGTATAATATCAAGGAAGATATCGGTGAGCGGAACAATCTGGCAAAAACCGAGCCGGAGTTGCTGAAGGAACTCTCTAAAGAACTGACCGACTCTTTGAAGGCTTACGATGCACAGCGTCCGTCTTATAAGGAAACAGGAGAAGTGATTCCTTGGCCAGATGAGGCTCCAGCGCCGGTAGAAATCGGTGAGGCAGTGCCTGTTACTCCCGGTATTTTCAAGTACAGTACCGAGGATGTGAAATATTATTACCGGATTTCCGATAACCGCGGCAGTCAAAGCGGTAACAGCAATTTCTATTGGACACTTGGCGAGCACAATGGCTATAAGGCCATTCAGGCCACTCAGGAGCAGTTTGCCAATGCCTACGATGCTACCCAGCAGTATTTCTATTTTATGCCGGGATCTGATGAAACCCATTTCACCATGTACACGGTAGATGGCCGCAAGGTGAATTATGTGGACGGAAAAACCGGTTCCGGTTGGAACGGCGGTAATATCGGTTCGGATGTGACGACTCCTTACATGCAGTATGGCACCGATGAGGCCGGTGAGTTCCAGTTGATTTCTATCGGTTCTATCGGACGCTATGCCATCAAGGCACCGAACGGCGATATCCTGAACGACCGCGGTACCGGAAACGGAAGTGCAGCAAACATGAAGTGGGTGATCAATACTTATTCCGGAATTACGTTGAATGACGCGGGCAGCAACTATAAGTTTACTGCCGTTCCGGGAAATTCCATCAGCGGTCTGATTACCGAACTTTACAAGAAATATCAGAAGAATGCCGACTATGTGGGTGCCCATGACATCAGCACGGTAACTCCGATTTACGAAGAAGCACTGAAAGATCCTGATCTGGAGGATCTGAAAGCCATGGAAGATGCCTATGCCCAGACTCCTACCTTGGAGATGGAAACCGGAAAAATCTACCGTTTGCGTAACTACATGCGTAAAATCTCTACCGGAAATACAGCCTGCAACGGTGCCGGCGGTTATCTGGAGCAGATGGATGTGAACAATCCGGATCACAACTTGTGCAAGAACGGCGGTTATTCTGCTGTGGATGCCAATAATGCTCATGCCAATGCTTTGTGGCGTGCCGTACCGGCTGGAGCAGAAGGAACTTTCTATCTGCTGAATCTGAACACCGGAAAGTATATTTCCAAAACCGGAGTGGCCAATAATGCCTATGCTCAGGCTACAGAGAATGAATCTGAGGCTTTGGCCCTGAAGTTGGTTCCCTATGGTGACTTGCAGTTCAAGGTGGCTGTTGCTTCGAACGAATCTCTGCGTCTGCATATTTCCGGTCTGGCAAATTCAGGCAGTTCTGCACGTCTGATGTTCTATAACGGTGAGGACAAGGGTACCGCATCAGCCTGGTACATGATTCATGCCCGCGACATTGACGTTACCACGAAAAAGTCTGCCGACGGCAATTTCGCATCCGCTTATCTGCCGGTTGCCGTAGACATGCCGGAAGGCCTGAAGGCCTACAGCGGAAAGGTGAACGGTGAAGTGCTGACACTGACCGAGATCAACGGTACGGTACCGGCTGAAACCGGTATGGTGCTGAAAGGTGAGGAAGCCAAGGCCTATACGCTGCCGATTGTAGACGACGAGGTGTCTCCATTGGAAAACAACGAACTGCAGGGTTCTCTGATTTATAAGGCCACTGAAGGTATGCCTTACTTCCTGTTGTCCGTAACCGAGGATAAGGCCGACTATCAGCCGGTAACCGCCGACTATCTCACCGGCAACGCAGCCTGGGTAGACGGAACCGGAATCACTGCGCCTAACGGTCTGGCTCTGGATATGGGCGTACATGTCGGTATTGATCAGGTTGAGGCCGACAAGAAAGATGCCAAGATTTACGATCTTATCGGTCGTCGTGTAAAACGTCCGGCAAAGGGTATTTATATTCAGAACGGTCAGAAAGTGATTTACTAAACCGCATTATTTCAGAAATAAGGAAAGTGCTCGCGGCTATCCCGGACAGGGGCCGCCGGGCACTTTCTTTTTATTTGTACGTGTCAATATTTAAAAAGTAGCAAAAAAGCAAGAAATAGTTAGCATTTTAGATATTTCTTTTTATTTTTGTGAACGATATGTCTGCTGAAGTTCATTTCTTTAAGCGGAGATATCCGGAAAAGAAATTTGCGTAATAAAAACTAAACTAAAAACGAAGATTATGAAAAAGAAATTGTTTTTGATCCCATGCCTGGCATTGGGAATTTGTGCCGGAACAACCTCTTGTATGGGATCTTTTGGCCTGTTGAACAAATTTGCCTCCTGGAATCAGGGTGCTACCGGAAATAAATTTGTAAACGGATTTATCGGAATCCTGTTGAGCCCGGTTTACGGCTTCTGTTTTGCCGCCGACTGGTTTGTCTTCAACACCATCGAATTCTGGACCGGCTCACAGCTTATTGCTTCAAACACCACCCAGCGCATGGTGGGCAGCAATGGAGATGTTTATCTCGTGAAATCAGACAAGAACGGATATACCATTACGAACGAAACCCGTAAGGACAGCATGCAGCTGGCTTTTGATGCGCAGACCAACGAATGGAGCAGCATCTATAACGGCGAGACCCGCAAGCTGTTCCGTGTGAATGAAAAGGCCAATACGCTGACGGTATATACTCCTCAGGGAGAAACGGTAGAAGTGAGCAATAACGAAGAAGGCATGCAGGAATTGCAGGCATTGCTGAATGTGGCTCCAATGAAAGCCGAATAAACAGCTAACCCTACTTCTGAAAATATACGATAAGGAGCTGCGTCCGCGACCGGAAGGTTATGGATGCAGCTCCTTGTTTTTTAGGTATGACAGGATGAGTTTAGTATTTGCTAAAGCGGGTCACTCCCACAGAAGCCAGGGCCAGCAGACTGCCCGACAGCGCCACACCGCTCCAGCCCCAGTTGGTCCAGGCGGCTCCGGCCAGAAAGGTGCCGAGTGATCCGCCCAGGAAATAAGTGGTCATGAAGATGGTGTTGATGCGGTTCGAGGCACTCGGACAGAGGTTGAACATGGTGGTCTGGTTGCTGAGCTGGATGCACTGCATACCGATGTCAATAATCAGAATACCCAGAATCAGATTGATATAGGCATTGCCACCCCAGTAGAACAGAGCCCAGGCCAGCAGTTGCAGCAGAGTGCCGATATAATTGAAGCGCCGCACGCCTACCTGCTGCACAAAACGGCCTACAATCGAAGCCGACAGAGCACCGGCCACACCACAGAGTCCCAAGGCACCCACCTCATCACTTCCGGCATAGAAAGGTGCCTGAGCCATTTTGAATGCCAGGGTGGCCCACAGACCCATGAATGAGCCGAAAGCCAGTCCTGAGCGCACGGCATAGATGCGCAGGGCAGGGTAGTCGCGTATCAGCTGGATGAGCGAACGCATCAGCTGGCTGTATTTTCCCTTGAAATTACTCTCCGTGTTGGGAAGGAGCAACAGAATGACCATGGCCGACACGACCATCAGGACAGCAGCGATGTAATACATCATGCGCCAGCCCAGCCATTCGCCTATGTATCCGCTGATGACCCGTGAGGCCAGAATACCCGTGAGCAGACCGGAGATGATGATTCCTACATTCTTGCCCTTGTTCTTCGGTTCGGAATACTGTGCGGCCAGCGGAACGAAAATCTGCGGGATCACGGAGCAGGCACCGGTAACTACCGAGGCCAGATGGATGATATGGATGCTCTGTGCCGAGGCGATGCAGAGCAGCGAGGCCACCAGCAGACTGAAGTTTGTGAGGATGATCCGCTTGCGGCTATACAGGTCGCCCAGAGGGATGATGAACAGCAGTCCCAGAGCATAGCCGATTTGTGTGAGCAGGGCAATATGGTTGGTATCCATTTCCGAGCATTTCAGGTCCATGCGTATCACGTCCAGCAACGGCTGGTTATAATAAAGATTGGCCACAGAGATACCGGCTATGGTTGCCAGAGTGTAGAGTAATCCTTTGGGGATACCCTGATTTTCCAGTAAGGTATGTTTCATTATGTTTTTGTTTGATGTGAAGCATAAGATTTATGAGTCGGCTGTCTTCATGCGTGCCAGAATCCGCGGAAACTGGAAGGCGAAGATCAGGGTGCAGCAGATGGCGGCTGTGGCATCGGATATGGATTCCGCTGCAAACACGCCTTTCATTCCCCAGAAGTGGGGGAGAATCAGTGCCAGCGGAATCAGCAGAATCACTTTACGGAGCAGAGCGATGAATACTGAAATCTTGGCGGCTCCCAGGGCCACAAACATATTCTGGCAGGCGCGTTGCAGGCCGAAGATGCTCATTCCCGACAGGAAGATGGGCAGTACCCGTTCCACAGTTCCGATGAGGCGGGCATCATTGGTAAAGGCCGCTGCCACGGTATGCGGGAAGAAGAGCATGAACAGGATCAGCACCAGATTGAAAGAGAACATGGTGATGACCACGATGCGGAAGCATTCTTTCAGGCGTTCGCGGTTGCCGTGTCCGTAGTTATAGCTCGCCACCGGTACAAAGCCCTGGGCAAAGCCGGTGAGCGGTACACTGACAAAGAGCATGGCACTCTGCATGATGGCCAGTGCGCTGATATAGATGTCGCCGAACTCCTTGAGGCTGCTGTTCAGCACAAAGCCCACCAGACTTTCGGTGCTGGCCATGATAAAAGGAGAGACACCTAACCCAAGGATAGAAAGCACGATGCCGCGTTTCCACTTCATGTACCGCCTTTCCAGACGCAGGGAGGCGCTCTGTGAGGTCAGGAAACGGAGCACCCACGCTGCACTGCAGGCCTGTGAAATGATGGTGGCCCAGGCTGCTCCTTTCACTCCCATATCGAAGGTAAAGATAAAAAGCGGGTCGAGGGCTATATTCAGGACGGCTCCGATGATGACGGACCACATGGCTATGGCCGGTCGCCCCTGTGTGTTGATAAAAGTGTTCAGTCCGACGGACAGCTCCACGAAGAGTGTTCCCAGCAGATAGATGGACAGATAGTCGCGGGCATACCCGATGGTATGTTCCGATGCTCCGGCGAAGGAGAGGATCGGGTCCATAAACAAGTAGGTTGTTATGGAGGTGACACAAGTAAAGAGCAGCAGGAGCATGAAACCGTTGCCCAGAATCCTTCCGGCACGCTCGCGGTCGCCTTGTCCCAAAGCGATGGCAGCGAGTGGGGCACCACCTCCGCCCACGATGGCGGAGAAAGAGGAAATCAGGATGATGATGGAACTGGTTACTCCGATTCCGGCCAGTGCCTCAGTACCTATTTCCGGAATATGGCCGATGTAAATACGGTCTACAATACTATACAAAAGGTTGACGAACTGAGCCGCGACCGCTGGCAGTGCCATACGGAAGATGAGCGGCAGCATGCGGTCGGTACCTAAACGTTCTTCATAAAGTCTGTTCATAGGTTTGCTTTGTAAGATGGTGCAAAGGTAATCAAAAGAATGAGACGGTGCATTGCAGGTCGTGTGCTTTGTGAATAAAAGGAAATATTTTGATGGAATATTACATTGTGTAGATAGTTTTTCGGTATAAAGTTGCTCTATAAAAGCAATAAACGTTAGTAAAGGGGATGCTGTCTGCGGTGTGAATGAAACGGTGCGGAATATTGACGAACCGGTAAAACAAGAAATAATTTAAATATGAAAGAGATGAAAAAAGTGTTTGGTTTTATAACTTTAGGTATTCTGTTGGTAGGCACTCTTTCTTGTAAAGGGTCCTTGAAAAAAGGAATTGGTATTCGTGGGACCTGGTGCAAGGAAGATATGATTATTTTAAATGAGGACACTTTCAAGGTACAGGAAAAAATAGGTGATAGTCTTTTAATTGTATATTGTTATCCGGAAGATTATGAATCTTGTTTTCTTATTAAGCGTGAAAGCAACGGTTATTATTATGTCTTGCAAGAAGGAATATCAATATCTTCCATAGAGAATACGCAGGATTTTGCTCTTATCGATGATAGAACCATATATAATGTTAGGAATAATGGAACATTTACTTTGCCTTGGAATGCTTCTTATCTGTATTATTTGGGAATGTGTAAAGATAAAGCCGTGTTTACGGAACAGGATTCCATTTATTTCTCAGACGGAAGATGTGTGGCTCTTCGAGATGATTCCTACTGTAAGAGGTCTGATAAGGAAGGGGAAGTCGTTCTGGTAAAGGGAGTCAGAAAATTGAGCGTAAGCCTAGAAACGTTATATCATTTCAAAAACACGGCTCCTGTGTCCGATCCTTCCATATATAGGTTTATCGGTCACTATGGTACTACATCCAAAAGAGAGAATGAAGACGAGTTTTTTGGATTAAATGTAAGTCTGGATATTCCTGTGGGAGATACGAACAGTGACAAGGCTATTCGGAAATGGATGACGTCTGCAATAAAGGATGATGCTTTTTCTATGTTCGGATGTCCAATAGATGTTTTTGAAGGAAATAGTTCAACACTACAGGAAATGAAGTTGACCTTAGAACAATATGGTACGCTTTGGGAGCAATTGTACCGAAGTTATGGTGGGGAAGAAGAATCATATACTTTCAGGATATATTGCGATGTGAGTGTAAGAAAGGTTGTTGATTGTAAAGACTATACGACGTATTATTATGCTTCTTCGTTGTATGAAGGAGGCTTACACGATCTGCCCAGATCGTACTATATTACCTATGACAAAAGACTGAAAAAGATTCTGACCGCATCAGATGCACTTAAAAAATCTAAGCTCAGACTTTTCAGGAATGAAGCTTTGAAGAGTATCCACCAAGAATATGATGAAAAATCGGGGAGAGAAAGTGATTGGAAGGATTTTACACGAGCAGTGTTTTCTTTTCACAGCCCCATGGTTTATCTGAGTGGTGTGGATGAGAATATGCTTGCTCTCCTTGAGCATGATTACATGTGTGACGAATGGTCCGGATGGGGATATCCGACGGATAAGGCATTTACATTGGATAATTTTCCATTACCTCATTTGGCTGTCTTGCCGGAGGGTATTGTTTTGACTTATCATCCTTATCAGATAGATTGCTTTGCTTCGGGAGAATATCATATCGTCATACCATTTGACAGGGTTGAATCTTGTTTGCAGTATGGTTATCATCATGATAAAAAAGACTTGCCTAAACTGGAACAGTTTATCAAATAGGTGCTTCTTAATATTCGGGAAGCATATGTGAGTGGTAAATAAAAGAAAGGCATAAAGGCTGTGTGACATCGCTTCAGGCACTATAAAATAGTTTGTGTAAATGGAAATGAGGGTGTGTCAAAATACCCTCTTTATAACAGAAGATCGCT
>NZ_QUEM01000048.1 GCF_003477995.1 Bacteroides sp. OF04-15BH | reverse complement strand
GGGTTAAGTATGCGCTAAATTAATTCCGCCAACGGGTTTATATAAGATTAAAACAGGCAATGGAGTACGAAGTTATCCTCAGGAAGATATTATTTTTATATGTTGTAAAATTGGAAAAATAATAGATTTTACGAATGAATGGTGTTTTACTGACGGACATGCAAAGTCCAGAATTACTGAGTTTTATAATGACTTGTTTATCTTTCGAGAATTGATTGGGACACTGTGAATGCTCTTCATTGGAATAATACTTTTGAGGATATGGATCGGTGTCGGAAGAAGCAGGCTGAATTTTTGGTGAAAGATTTTCTTCCTGTTTCTTGTATCGGTTGTCTGGGAGTCAGAAATGAAGAACGAAAGGTAGATGTTAAATTAATATTGGAAAGTTTGAACCTGAATATTCCTATATATGTAGATAATAATAATAGGCTATATTACGAATGATTAAATATATAAAAGGGAATTTGCTTTCTGCTCACACTGAAGCCCTTGTAAATACTGTAAATACTGTTGGTGTGATGGGAAAGGGTATTGCTTTACAATTTAAGGAGCGATATCCGAACAATTTTAATGCGTATGTACTTGCTTGTAAGGAAAAACGTATTTATCCGGGAAAGTCTCTTGTGGTGAAAGACCGGTATATGGATGAGGAGGTTTTGATTATTAATTTCCCGACGAAAGTTGATTGGCGTAAAAAGTCGCAATATACTTATATAGAAGAAGGATTAAAAGATCTGGTTCAAATTATTATGCATTATCAGATTAAGAGTATTGCTCTTCCTCCATTGGGTTGTGGTAATGGAGGATTAAATTGGGAGCGTGTGAAGGAACTTATTGAGCTTTATTTACACCCTGTTTCTGGTAATGTTGAAATTTTTGTTTATGAACCTAATGCTGATGTAAAGGAGATTTTAAAGAAAGAGCAGAAGAATAAGTCTGCTTCTTTGACTCCGGCACGGGCTTTATTGCTTTATGCTTTATTTTACTATGATGCAACAGGTGAGAAAGCTAGTCTGTTTGTGGCCAATAAACTGGTTTATTTTTTTCAGAGGTTGGGGGAATCCTCTTATAAGAATCTGAAATTTCAAGCTCATTATTATGGTCCCTATTCTGTACAAGTAGGGCATTTGGTACATGTTATGAGTGGAAAATATATTTTAGGAGTGGAACAGATGGACGTCAAACCTTTTGAAGAGATTACTTTGGTTTATGACACCATGAAAGAAGTCAGCGATTATGTTCGGAATCATTTGATCAGTGAGCAAAGAAAACGATTGTCTCATCTGATAAAATTAATAGATGGTTTTCAGTCAGCTTTAGCCTTGGAGGTCTTGGCTTCTGTTGATTTTATCCGGAAAGAAAATCCAGGTATTGATAAAAAAGAGACCATTCAGAAAATAAGGGAGTGGACAGAAAGAAAGAAGAATTTGTTTAGTGATCGGATGATTTCTATTGCCTATGATCATTTGGAAGATTATAAGGAATTTCTTTTATACTGATATAGATTGTATTGTTTGTTGCTGATTGTACTGAAAAAATCTCTCAATTCATTTGAAAAATGCGCAGCAATCATTATCTTTGTCGCGGAAGAATAAAAAAGCAATAGAAATGAATCAATTGAACGTTACATTCCACCATCATCATCCTAACGTGTAGAAACTCGGTAGGCGATGAGGCTATGTATATAGTTCAGATCAGGATATTGAGAGGCTTGCCGGGTAACCGCAAGCCTTTTTTTTGTATTTTCAAAAGTATATTTGTAAATTTAAAACGAAATATTATGTTGAGAATTGCCGTACAGTCAAAGGGTCGTCTTTTCGAAGACACCATGGCACTCCTGAGCGAGGCCGGAATCAAAGTAAGTTCCAGTAAACGTACCCTGTTGGTACAGTCCTCCAATTTCCCGGTCGAGGTACTTTACCTGCGCGATGACGATATCCCGCAGTCTGTAGCCACCGGTGTTGCCGATGTCGGTATCGTGGGTCATAATGAGTTTGCCGAGCGTGCTGAGGATGCCGATATTGTCCGTCCTTTAGGCTTCAGCAAGTGCCGTCTGTCTCTGGCCATCCCCAAGGCTGTAGACTATCCGGGCTTGAGCTGGTTTGCTGGTAAGAAGATTGCCACCTCTTATCCCGGTATCCTGAAGAATTATCTGAAGCAGAATGGGGTAGAGGCCGACATCCATGTCATCACCGGTTCGGTGGAGATTGCCCCGGGTATCGGACTGGCCGATGCCATTTTTGATATTGTCAGCTCCGGTTCCACTCTGGTCAGCAATAACCTGAAGGAAGTGGAAGTGGTGATGCAGAGCGAGGCCCTGTTGATTGGTCACAAGGGACTGTCGGAAGAGAAGCGCGCCATTCTCGACGAACTGCTTTTCCGCATCGAGGCCGTGAAGAGTGCCGAGGACAAGAAATATGTGCTGATGAACGTGCCTACCGACAAGGTGGCCGATGTGGTAGCCGTGTTGCCGGGCGCCAAGAGCCCTACCGTGATGCCGTTGGCTCAGGAAGGCTGGAGCAGTGTGCACACCGTGCTCGATGAAAAATGCTTCTGGCACATCATCACCCGTCTGAAGGAGCTCGGTGCTCAGGGCATTCTGGTGCTTCCGGTCGAGAAGATGATTCTCTAATGGCCCATCTCTCTATAATATATAAGGTAAGAAACTAAAAAATACATAAGCATCATGAAGATCATCCGTTATCCCGAACCCGCACAGTGGGAAGAGTTGCTTCGTCGTCCGGCCCTCGATGTGGCCACGTTGAACGACACGGTACGCACCGTTCTGCAGGAGGTACGCACACGCGGCGATGAGGCGGTCAAAGATTTTGAAGAGCGTTTCGACCATGTCCGTCTGGACAGTCTGTCGGTCAGTGAGGCCGAGTGGGCCGAGGCCGAGACATTGGTATCCGAGGAACTGAAGGAGGCCCTGCGTCAGGCACATGCCAATATCGAGAAGTTCCATGCGGCGCAGCGTTTTGAGAGCCGTCCGGTAACCGTTACCGAGGGAGTCACCTGCTGGCAGAAGTATGTTCCCATTGAGAAAGTGGGCCTTTATATTCCCGGCGGTACTGCTCCGCTCTTTTCCACGGTACTGATGCTGGCCACTCCGGCCCGCATTGCCGGTTGCGGTGAGATCGTGCTCTGCACTCCACCCAACCGCGAAGGCAAGATTCATCCGGCCATTCTTTATGCGGCCCGTGTAGCCGGTGTGAGCAAAATTTTCAAGGCCGGCGGTGTGCAGGCTATCGGTGCCATGGCCTACGGAACGGAATCGGTGCCCAAGGTCTATAAGATTTTCGGTCCCGGCAACCAGTATGTCACAGCTGCCAAGCAGCAAGTGTCGCTTCATGATGTGGCAATCGACATGCCGGCCGGTCCTTCCGAGGTGGAAGTGCTGGCCGACGAAACCTCCCGTGCCGACTTCGTGGCTGCCGATCTGCTCTCTCAGGCCGAGCATGGAGTGGACAGTCAGGTATTGCTGGTCACCACTTCCGAGACGCTGATTCCTCAGGTTGTGGCCGAGGTCGAGCGTCAGCTTGCCCAGCTGCCGCGTCAGGAGATTGCCAGCCGTGCCCTCGAAAGCAGCAAGATTATTCTGGTGCGCGACCGTGCCGAGGCCTTGGCGCTGACCAACCGCTATGCCCCCGAGCATCTGATTATCGAGACAGCCGACTATCTGGAGCTGGCTCAGGGCGTTGTCAATGCCGGCAGTGTCTTTCTGGGTTCCTACACTCCCGAGAGTGCGGGCGATTATGCTTCCGGCACCAACCACACCCTGCCTACCAACGGCTATGCCACAGCCTATAGCGGTGTGAATCTCGACAGTTACCACCGCAAGATTACCTTCCAGGAACTTACTCCCGAAGGAGTGCGCCGCATTGGCCGCACCGTCGAAGTCATGGCAGCCAACGAGCATCTCGATGCCCACAAGAATGCCATGACCCTTCGTTTGAACAGTCTGAAATCTTAAAAGTAAAAGCCTTATGAAGAATCTGGAACAACTTGTCCGTCCCAATATCTGGCGCCTGAAACCCTACAGTTCCGCGCGCGATGAATATAAAGGAGTAGAGGCCACCGTTTTTCTCGATGCTAACGAAAACCCCTATAATGCTCCATACAACCGTTATCCCGACCCGTTGCAGCAGCCCCTCAAGCAGACTCTGTCGCGCATCAAGGAGGTACCGGCATCTTCTATCTTCCTGGGTAATGGCAGCGACGAAGCCATTGATCTGGTGTTTCGTGTGTTCTGCGAACCGGGTCAGGACAATGTCGTGGCCATTTCGCCAACCTACGGAATGTATGAGGTCTGCGCCGACATCAACAATGTAGCCTACCGCAAGGTGCCGCTCGACGAATATTTCCGTTTCCGTGCCGACGATCTGCTGGCCGCCTGCGACGAGCATACCAAAGTGATTTTCCTTTGCTCGCCCAATAACCCCTGCGGCAACGATCTTTCCCGTCCGGAGATGGAAAGCCTTCTGGAGCGTTTTCCCGGCATTGTGGTTATCGACGAAGCCTATTCCGACTTTTCCGAGCAGCGTCCTTTCCGTCTGGACTTGTCCCGTTATCCCAACCTCATTGTGCTGAACACCTTCTCCAAGGCCTGGGCTTCGGCAGCCATCCGTTTGGGTATGGCCTACGCTTCGCCCGAGATTATTGCCCTGTTCAACAAGGTGAAGTACCCTTATAACATCAATCAGCTCACTCAGGATCAGGCCATGAGCCAGCTCGACCACCGTTTTGAGATCGAGAAGTGGATTTCCACCCTGAAAGAAGAGCGCACCCAGATGATGCGTGCCTTTGCCGAACTGCCTTTGTGCCGTTATGTCTATCCCAGCGATGCCAATTTCTTCCTGGCCCGTGTAGATCAGGCCGACCGCATCTATCATTATCTGGTGCAGCGCGGCATCATTGTGCGCAACCGCAGCCGTGTGGAGCTTTGTCAGGACTGTCTGCGTGTGACCATCGGTACTAAAGAAGAAAACAACACCCTGCTGGCTGCTTTACGCCAGTATCATCCTTAAACGATATATTTATGAGCAAGAAGAGAGTTCTTTTTATTGACCGTGACGGTACCCTGATTCGCGAGCCGGAGGATTTTCAGATTGATGCCTATGAGAAGCTGAGCTTCGTGCCGGGAGTGCTCCGCAATCTGGGACACATTCGCCGCCAGTTGGACTTTGAGTTTGTCATGGTCAGCAATCAGGACGGTCTGGGCACCGATTCCTTTCCTCACGAAACATTCTGGCCGGCCCACACTCTGATGCTGGGCGTTCTGGCCAGCGAAGGCATCACCTTCGACGACACCCGTATCGACTGCACTTTCCCCGAAGAAAATCAGCCCACCCGCAAGCCCGGCACCGGTATGCTCACGAAGTATATGGACGGCAGCTACGATCTGGCCGGCAGCTATGTCATCGGCGATCGTGAGACCGATGCCCAGCTGGCGCTGAATCTCGGTTGCAAGGCCCTGATTCTGAAAAAGCCCGACGAGCATTCTTTCCGGAATCCGGCCATCACCTACGTCGACAGCTGGGATCAGATTGCCGAACTGCTTTTTGCCGGTGAGCGCATTGCCGAGGTAACCCGCACCACTTCCGAGACCGATATCCGGGTGCGCATCAATCTCGACGGTCATGGCAGTTGCCATATTGATACCGGCATCGGTTTCTTCGATCACATGCTCGAGCAGATAGCCCGCCACGGACAGCTTGATCTGGATATTCAGGTACGCGGCGATCTGCAGGTAGACGAGCACCATACCATCGAAGACACCGCTCTGGCTTTGGGAGAATGTCTGCGTCAGGCTCTCGGCGACAAGCGCGGCATTGAGCGCTACGGCTTTGCCCTGCCTATGGACGACTGCCTCTGTCAGGTGGTGCTCGATTTCGGAGGCCGCCCCTGGCTGGTTTGGGATGCCGAGTTCCATCGCGAATACATTGGCGGCATGCCAACCGAAATGTTTTTCCATTTCTTCAAGAGCCTGAGCGATGCCGCCCTGATGAATCTGCACATCCAGGCCCGTGGCGACAATGAACACCACAAGATTGAAGGCATCTTCAAGGCACTGGCCCGCAGTATCAAGATGGCGGTGCACCGCGATATTTATCATTATGAATTACCCTCAAGTAAAGGAGTGCTTTAAGGCACTCCTTTTTTTTCGAAAAGATCCTCAAAAACTTTGAGTTATCAAATAATTACGTATCTTTGGGGCATAACTTTCCATAGAAAGCTTTTTGGCCATTAAGCTTTATTAACTCAAAAATAATTTGTAATTATTACAACTTTGGAAATAAATTACTATCTTTGCAGTGTCAAAAGGAAAACAGAAAGACAAATTGAGAAGATAAGTAATAATATAAAACTAATAAAAGGATATAGATTATGGAAAAGAGTTTAAAAGGAACCCGTACTGAGAAAAATTTGATGACTTCATTTGCCGGCGAATCACAGGCCCGTATGCGTTACACCTATTTTGCCAGCGTAGCGAAGAAAGAAGGATATGAGCAGATTGCCGCTATCTTCACTGAGACAGCCGATCAGGAGAAGGAGCACGCCAAGCGTATGTTCAAATGGCTCGAGGGTGGAATGGTCGAGATTCAGGCTTCATTCCCTGCTGGTGTTATCGGCACAACCCTGGAGAACCTGAAGGCTGCTGCTGCCGGTGAGCACGAAGAGTGGAGCCTCGACTATCCGAAGTTCGCCGAGATTGCCGACGAAGAAGGTTTCCCGGCTATCGCTGCCATGTACCGCATGATCTCTGTAGCAGAGAAGGGACACGAAGAGCGTTACCAGGCATTTGTGAACAACATCGAGAACATGAAAGTATTTGAGAAGGACGAAGAAGTGGTATGGCAGTGCCGCAACTGCGGTTACACCGTGAAGGGCAAGAACGCTCCTCAGGTATGCCCGGCTTGCCAGCATCCGCAGGCTTACTTCGAAGTGAAGAAAGAAAACTATTGATTTTACACATCCGGTCCGTCCGGTATCTGGTGCCTCCAGTTTCTGGGGGCACTTTTCTCGTATGGACCCATCCCTCTTTATCCAGAACATGCAGACCGAAAAAAAAGAAATCCATTCCCTTTACGCGTTGAAGGCCTTTTGCGCCATAGCGGTGGTGCTGATTCATACCGATTTCTATGGCAAAACCTATTTCATCCCGCTCACCCGTCTGGCGGTTCCCCTCTTTTACATGATTTCCGGCTATTTCCTTTTTGCCCACGGCGCTCCTTCCGGTGCGAAGTTGCGGCGCACCCTGTGGCATATCCTTGGCATCACGGTGCTGTCCACCCTGGTTTATCTGGCCTATAACTATGCCAACAGCTGGCTCTTTGCCCACGAGCACCACCGCACCGTCAGCTATATGCGCCTCTTCTTTCCCCGCGATTTCTGGCCCATGCTGCTTCTGGCCAATCCCTACAACGGCGTCCTGTGGTATCTCACCGCCTATATGCAGGCCCTTCTTTTGCTCTGGCTCTGCGTGCGCTTCCGGCTTACGGATGCCTGCATCCGTCTGCTTCCCCTGTTTTTTGCGGTAACCCTGCTGCTCGGCTGTTACTTTCCTTTTGAAAAACTCCCCCTGTATGTCTACCGCAATTTTTTCACCATGGCCTTTCCTTTTCTGCTTCTGGGAGCCTGGGTGCGCCGTTCCGAGGCTACACTTGTACGGTGGAGCAGGGGCGTGCTTCCCGTCGTACTGTTTGTTCTGCTGGCAGCGGCAGAGTATGTATTGCTCAAAGCCTGGGGACACCTCAGCTATGGCGACTGCATGATCAGCACCATCTACGGTGCCCTGCTTTTCTTTGTGCTTTGTCTTTCCCGTCCCGCAGCTTTCCGCGGAACCTTCTGGAGCTACCTCGGCCGCTATTGTTCCCTGAATATCTATCTGTATCACATCCTGATGATGAATTTCTGGCGTCATTTCTGCACCGCCACCGGCTTTCATCATCCTTCCCAGCTGCTTTTTCCCATTGTGCTGGCGCTCACCATCCTCTTCAGTCTGTTCTGGGCATGGATAAACACAAAAAGAGCTGCAAGTCATTGACTTGCAGCTCTTTTTGTAAGCACGGGAAGAGAGGCTCGAACTCCCGACACCCGGTTTTGGAGACCGGTGCTCTACCAACTGAGCTATTCCCGTAGACACTTGTTTCGCAAATGTTTTGCGTTAACGGCTGCAAAGGTAATCAAAATTTTTAAATCTGCAAACCGAAACGCTATTTTTCTTCATTTGTTGTCAGACTTTTCAGATAAGCGTTCTCTGTCCATCCGCTGGCCTTGGCCCATTCCGTATTGGCAAATGCCTGATTCAGATCCCCGTAGATACACGCTTCGGCGTTGGTTGTATAGCGCTGTTGCGGTACGAACGTCGAGATGGCCGAGAACTCGCCCGGAGTCAGCACCAGCCGGTCGCTCGGATAGTTGCTCCAGAAATTCACATAAGGAGTAGCTGCCGGATACAGCACACACGCCTCCAGCGCTGCCGTCCAGGTCTGCCGGTCCGCCTCTTCGGTAATCAGATGCAGCATCACCTGTTTCAGGTCATAATACTCCGGGCGGTAGAAATACTGCCATTGATAGCGGTCATACGCCAGCACTCCGTTCATGTCCGGTTCGCTGCTGCCCGCATATTTCTGGATCATGGTTTTGGTCACGGCAGCCAGATTCTCCAGTTTCTCTGTTTTCACGGCGCTGAGCACCACGCCCATGTCGCCATATTCACTGTAAGTCGAAGCCTGTTTCACATAGCCCTCGGTAAACGCCTGCGGGTTCAGCGGGTCCTGGAAGAACGCCTCATTCATCATATCCGTATATTGTGCGCCCACTCCCGGAATCTGTGCCGGTGAGGCGATCACCCAGTCCGTCACGTTTCTCAGGTCATACGCAGCCTCTACTCCCTGCATCAGGCACGAGTCGAAGAAGATGAATTTCGGGCGTATGCCGCTGTTGGCCACTGCTTCGGCCAGATCCGTGATATTCATCTGGACCCCCAGATTGCCGTCCGATGTGCGGTCCGACCACGGGTTTCCGTCGGCGCCCACATCAATGCCGAAGCCCCGTGAGGTGGCGCGGCTCACGTTAGTCGAAGGCAGCCATCCGTCCGAGTGCGACCACAGCACCAGGCCGTACGACTGCGACGGAAACTGTTCTCCGGTCCATTTCAGCAGCATCTCCAGCTGTTTCGGGTTCGAAGCATTCTGTGTGGGTCCGCATTGCAGCAGCAGTTTGGTGCCTCCTGCACTGATGCGGTACAGATACGACAGCGAGTCCTTGCACACATACAGCAGCAGCCGGTCGTCGGCGCTCATGTTTTTGGCTCCTTTTACCAGTTCCAGCGAGTCCGCCTTCACATTTCCGTAAAGCGAGTTACGCGCGTTCATATATATAAGCACCGTTCTTTTTCCGTTGCCTTCCGTGCCTCCCGGTACCACTTCATTTTCCTGACAACTGCCCAGCAGGCAGCAGACAGCCAGAAAACCTGTTTTCCATAACTTATTCCAACAAATCATAAGCGTAAGATTTTAAATTGCGTCAAAGATACGATAAAATCCGAAATTATTATGCTAATCTTTGTTGGATACACCTGAAAAGGCTATTTTTGTAAAAAATACCCATGAAAAAAGTCTCGATCATGATTCCTGCCTATAATGAGGAGAGCAGTCTTCCGGCCCTGTATCCCGCCTTATGTCGCCTGATGGACTCTCATCCCGCCTATTCGTGGGAAGTGCTTTTTGTGAACGACGGTTCCACGGACGGCACTTTGGATCTGCTTCGTGCGTACCGTGCTTCCGACCCGCGGGTAAATATTCTCGATTTGAGCCGGAATTTCGGAAAGGAACGCGCCATGCTGGCCGGATTCGACTATGTACGGGGTGACTGCATGATTCTGATGGATGCCGATCTTCAGGATCCCCCCGATGTTGTTTCTCGGATGCTGTCCTATTGGGAGGAAGGCTACGACGATGTTTACGGCCGTCGGATGGAGCGGGGAGAGGAGAGTTGGCTGCGTCGCCGTCTTTCCCTCTTGTTTTATGCCCTTTTGCAGCGCACCTCCCGTTTCGATATGCTGCCCAATGTGGGCGATTTCCGTTTGCTCGACCGTCGTTGCATCCAGGTGCTCCGCCGTTTGCGTGAGAGTGAACGCTACACCAAGGGTCTTTTCTGTTGGATTGGGTTCCGCAAGAAAGAAGTGCCCTTTGTGCGCGAGTCCCGTTGTGCGGGCAGCAGTCATTGGAGTTATCGGGCCCTGTTTGAGTTGGCAGTAGAGGGCATTACTTCTTTCACCACCGCTCCGTTGCGCTGGTCGGCGATGCTGGGTTTTACTGTAGCCCTGTTCACCTTTTTCTATATGCTCTATTTCTTTGTCAAGACCCTAGTCTGGGGCGATCCCATCCAGGGTTTTCCCACTTTGATTATTGTCATACTTTTTCTAGGGGGGAGTACAGCTGATTTCCTTAGGGATTATCGGCGAATATCTTGGGCGCATTTTTAATGAGAGCAAGCACCGTCCCCCTTATATAGCACGTAGTTATAATGAAAATCCAATTGTTTATGACTGTTATAATTCAGAGTAATATTTTTGAAAAACGTAAAGTTAAATGATGTCTTTAGGCCTGTCTTCTTAAAAAAATATATGATTTTTGTTGTTATTTCGGAATATAACCCTTATTTTTGTGACGCTTTTGGTGGTGTTTACCATTGTCAAAATGTCGTTTAGTCAATTCCGGTATACTGGGAGTGACTGCGGCGAAGCCGTTCTGAAAGGTCAGATATTTCGGAGTAGCAGTATTAAAAAGAGTTTGAATATTATGATTTATGCCATCCTCATATTTGTACTGTCTTTTTTGTTGACAATGTTGTCTTTACCACAGATTCTGTTGGTGTCTTATCGGAAAAAACTGTTTGATAAACCCGAGGCCCGCAAGCAGCATCGCACCCCGTCTTCCCGTTTGGGTGGTTTCTGCTTTGTTCCCGTGCTTTTTTTCAGTGTATCCCTTATGGGAGCTGTGATTATCAAGTTGGAGCCGGACACCTATTTGAGCACATATACCGATTCCTTGTCATGCATCACCTTTTTTGCGGCCGGTCTGATTCTGGTGTATATGATGGGTTTGCTCGACGATCTGGTCGGTTTGGGATATAAACGCAAGTTTGTGGTTCAGATACTGGGAGCCCTGATGCTTTGGCTGGCCGGTGTGGGTATAAATTCTCTGGGAGGTCTTTTCGGAATTACCGATATTCCCTATTGGCTGAGCCTTCCGCTTACGTTGCTTTTTGTGGTTTATATCACCAATGCCGTGAATCTTATTGACGGCATTGACGGTTTGGCTTCAGGTTTGGGCATTCTGGCCCTGGCGCTTTTTGTGGTGTTCAGCAGTTTGAAATTCCATTTGTTGAATTTGCTTCTGTTTTCATCCATGTTAGGTATCCTGCTGCCCTTCTGGTATTATAATGTTTATCGTCGCCGTCGGCGAAATTTCAAGCTTTTTATGGGCGATGGGGGCAGTCTCAGCCTTGGTTATGTGTTGGCCTACGGTCTGCTTATCTACATGCATCGCTATTCCCAGTTCGATCCTTGGGCATCCGGTCAGGCCCTGATTGGTTTGGCGGCATTTGTGGTGCCCTGTTTCGATATTGTGCGGGTCATGCTGGTTCGTGCCCGTGCCGGCAAGAGCATGTTTCTTCCCGACCGTAACCATGTCCATCACAAGATGATGCGTGCGGGTTTCAGTCCGTTGTGTTCCATGTATCTGCTGGTTTTGCTTTCTTTAGGATTTATACTGTTGAATATATTATTGGTTCGGTTTATGTCTGCCACATGGGTTGTGATATCCGATTTGGTTGTCTGGTGCTTGTTCCATTATCTTTTGAACCGGCGCATTCATGCCCGAACCGCTTGATATCATCTATTATTTTGAATGACAGATACGCAGTTAAGCAATAAACGAATAGCCAAGAACACCATTCTGCTTTATGTGCGGATGTTGCTTCTGATGCTGGTGAGTCTTTACACCTCGCGTGTGGTTCTTTCCACATTGGGTGTGTCCGATTTCGGTATCTACGGAGTGGTGGGCGGCATTGTATCCATGTTCACCTTCATCAACAGCGCCATGGCCACCGGCACCCAGCGTTTTCTTACCTACGAGTTGGGTCGTGGCGATCAGGTCCGTTTACGCAAGGTGTTCAGCATGAGTGTCAATATTCATCTGTTGCTGGCCGTTCTGGTGCTTCTGCTGGCCGAGACCGTCGGTCTTTGGTTCTTTTACGCCAAGATGGTCATTCCAGCCGCCCGTCTTACGGCCGCTTTCTGGGTGTATCAGTTCTCTGTGCTGGCCACTCTGGTGATGATTTTGAGTGTGCCCTATAATGCGGTGATTATTGCCCACGAAAGGATGTCCGCTTTTGCTTACATCTCCATTTTCGAGGTTGTGGCCAAGCTGCTCATCGTTTATCTGCTACTGTTCAGTTCGTGGGATCGTTTGATTTATTATGCCGCTCTGGTGCTGCTGGTGCAGCTCACCGTGCGCTTCATCTATAGTTTCTACTGCAAGAAACATTTTCCCGAGAGCGCTTACCACTGGGAGCCCGACAGGCAGCTCTTCCGTGAGATGGTCGGTTTTTCCGGTTGGAATTTCTGGGGCAACTGTGCTGCCATGGCCTTTACTCATGGACTGAATCTTCTGCTCAACATGTTTTTCGGTCCGGTGGTCAATGCAGCCCGAACCGTGGCGGTGCAGGTGCAGGGAGCTGTGTTTCAGTTCTCCTCCAATTTTCAGGTGGCTCTGAATCCGCAGATCACCAAATCCTATGCCTCCGGTCAGTGGGACTATATGCATTCTCTCATTTTCCGGAGCTCCAAGTTCACCTATCTGCTGTTGTTTGTGGTGTCGTTGCCCGTATTTCTGAAGGTGGACTATATTCTGGCCTTATGGCTCAAGGAGGTACCTCCTTATTCCGCCATATTTTTACGTCTGATACTCTGTGTGACGATTGTCGATGCAGTGGCCAATCCTTTTATGACCGCTGCCGCAGCTACCGGAAAGGTTAAGAAATATCAGACTCTGGTCGGCTCCATTCTTTTGAGTATTCTGCCCATATCCTATGTGGTGTTGAAGCTCGGGGGCCAGCCTTATTCCGTATTTATTGTTCATTTGTGCGTGGCTTTGATAGCCTTTGTGGCGCGTCTGTTGGTGGTTCGTCCTCTGATTCGCCTGTCTGTTGGAGCCTATTTGCGTCAGGTGCTGTTGCCTCTGTTTGCTTTCAGTCTGGTGGGTGTGATTCTTCCCGCCTGTTACAGCTGGTATTCCGACAACAGTTTCCTTTCTTTGGTGCTGGTGGTCCTGTTGAGTGGTGTTTCCACCCTTCTGTTTGGCTATCTTCTGGCACTGAGCAAGAGTGAACGGATCTTTGTCCGGAATAAGGTACAGACATTATTTTTGAGAAGATGATTCTGATACAGCATAAAAGTCAGTGTTGCGGTTGTGCTGCCTGTGTGCAGCGTTGTCCCCGTCAATGCATTCTTCTGGAGGAAGATACCGAAGGTTTTCTTTATCCGAAGGTAGATGTTTCCCGTTGCATTGATTGCGGACTTTGCGAGAAGGTTTGTCCGGTGCTTCATCCCGGCACCTCCCATGCTCCGCAAGCCTGTTATGCTGCCCTGCATCCCGATAAGCAGATTCGTGAGGCCAGTTCGTCCGGAGGCAGCTTCACGGCCCTGGCCGCTTCCGTGCTTGCATCCGGCGGTGTGGTTTTCGGAGCCCGTTTTGCTTCCGACTGGTCGGTGGAGCATGCTTACACAGAGACTCTCGAAGGTCTGGCCGCCTTTCGCGGTTCCAAGTACGTGCAGAGCCGCATCGGGTCCGCCTATTCTCAGGCCGAGACCTTTCTGAAGCAGGGTCGTCGGGTACTTTTTACCGGTACTCCTTGTCAGATATCCGGTTTGCGCCGTTTTTTGCGCAAAGACTATGAAGGCTTGCTTACTCTCGATTTTATTTGTCACGGAGTGCCCAGTCCGCTTGTGTGGCGCCGTTATTTGCAGGCGGTTCGTCCGTCTTCGGGCGATACATCTTTGCGGGGCGTTTCTTTCCGTGATAAAGAGCATGGCTGGCACAGCTATCGTGTGACTTTCCGTTACGACCATGCCTCTGTCAGCCGATATTTTTATGAAGATCCTTATATGCGCGGCTTTTTGGCCGATTTGTTTCTTCGTCCTAGCTGTTATGCCTGTGCTGCGAAATCATGCAGCAGTGGCGCCGATCTCACGATGGGCGATTTCTGGGGCATTGAGCATGTTCATCCCGAGCTGGATGACGATGGAGGGGTGAGTTGTATTCTGGTGCATACTCCTTCGGGAGCCCGCGCTTTACAACAGATTCCCCTGCAACTTAATTCTAGTACCTACCAGGAGGTTGTGCAATACAACCCCGCCTTGGAACATTCTCCCAAGGCATCTGCTGCCCGCCGTTCCCGTTTTTTTGAACTGTTGGCGCATCAGGGAGTGATCTCCGCCTGTGAGGAGCTGACCCGCGTGTCTGTGGCGAAGCGCCTTTTAAAACTGATCCGCTCCCTTTTAGGCAAGGTCCGTCGTCGGCTCTTGCGCTGAACCTGAAGAAACTTTAATTATATACCTGTTGGCGGAATTAAAAAACCGCCTGAAAATTAGTATA
>NZ_QUEM01000047.1:14681-14968 GCF_003477995.1 Bacteroides sp. OF04-15BH | reverse complement strand
AACATAAGCGAGGTAAAGGCGATGCACATACGTGACCGGGAGTTTGACCCGTTCGCATTCCGTATCAATGACAACGCTTTGCCCGAAATCGTGGACGGTTATGTATTCCAACAACCTAAGCAGGACAGGAACTTTCCGCTTACGGAACTGACCGAACAGCAACACCGGGAAGCGTTGGAGAACGGTTTCGGCAAGCAGGTGGTACAAGGCTATTCCAATGTCATAGCGGCATTGAAACAGGGTTATGCGAGTATCGGTTACGAGCGTGGACGCAATGTCCTTGTGTC
>NZ_QUEM01000047.1:0-14648 GCF_003477995.1 Bacteroides sp. OF04-15BH | reverse complement strand
CTTAACAAGTTTCTTGTGAACAAGCGCATGATTGTGAAAGAGGGCAAGGGCTACCGCTATAATCCCGATTTCCATTATTAAAAGTCAGTTTGGTTTAGTCCGGGTGTATATACAAGAGGAATGGACTTACTATTTCCCAGTATCGAAACAAGCAGGTTTAGTATGGTACGGGTATATATATAACGGACTAAACAGGACTGGCGCACTTTTCAACTATTTTTTAATCCCCAAAAAAGAAAATGTTATGAATATCGAAGATGTGAAACAAATACCCATCGCAGACTATCTGCACAGTTTAGGCTACTCTCCTGTCAAGCAGCAGGGCAACGGCTTATGGTACAAATCACCGTTAAGGGAGGAACACGAACCGTCTTTCAAGGTGAATACTGACCGCAACCTTTGGTATGACTTTGGCGCAGGCAAGGGCGGCAACATCATCGCATTGGCAAAGGAACTCTATTGCTCCGACAGCCTGCCATACCTTTTAAACCGGATAGCGGAACAGACACCGCACGTCCGCCCGGTCAGTTTTTCTTTTCCCCAGCGTAGGACAGAACCGAGTTTCCAACATTTGGAAGTCCGTGACCTTACCCATCCGGCATTGCTCCGTTACTTGCAGGGACGGGGTATCAATGTCGAGCTGGCAAGAAGAGAATGTAAGGAACTCCATTTTACCAATAACGGCAGACCGTTCTTTGCTATCGGTTTCCCGAACATGGCAGGAGGGTACGAGGTTCGCAATTCCTTTTTCAAAGGCTGCATCGCCCCGAAAGACATCACCCATATACGGCAGCAGGGAGAGCCGAGAGAGAAGTGTTTGGTATTCGAGGGTTTTATGGACTATCTTTCTTTCCTCACGCTCCGGATGAAGAACTGCCCGACCATGCCCGACCTTGACAGGCAGGATTATGTCATACTCAACTCTACTGTCAATGTGCCGAAAGCCATTGACGTGCTGTACCCGTATGAACGCATCCACTGTATGCTTGACAATGACGAGACGGGGTATAAGGCGACACAGGCTATTACGTTGGAATATACCTACCGTGTGCGTGACTTCTCGGATAATTACAGGGGTTATTCGGACTTGAACGATTACCTGTGCGGCAGGAAGCAGGAACAGAAGAACAGCACCAGCCAAGCGCAGGAGATAAAGCAGGAAACCGGACAACGTGCCGCCCCAAGACAGAAAAGGGGCAGGGGCATTTAGTCCGGCAGGATTGCCAGCGGCAGGCGGTTTGATTTGGAGAGCAAGGTTATGTTTCGGTAAACCGAAACTACCTTGCTTTGCTCACCGCAAAGAAAATTTCTCCCGTTGGTCGCAATTTTT
The DNA here is from genome assembly GCF_003477995.1 of Bacteroides sp. OF04-15BH. Lineage (GTDB taxonomy): Bacteria > Bacteroidota > Bacteroidia > Bacteroidales > Bacteroidaceae > Paraprevotella. Next base: position 13,318 of record NZ_QUEM01000047.1, on the reverse strand, counting down.
AAGACACCATTTAAACGTAAAAACCTATGCCGAATGTAAAGGATAAGCCGGGGGGCCGTCCGGCAAAGAAACGGATAGAGAAGCAGCAACGGGTAGTCAGCACGAAGCTGACCGAGTTGCAGTATTACGTCATCAGGAAGCGAGCCGGGGAAGCCGGGCTGCGTGTCAGTGAGTATGTCCGGCAGGCGGTTGTTTCGGCAGAGGTCATACCCCGGCTGAACAGGCAGGATGCGGACACCATTCGCAAGCTGGCAGGGGAAGCCAACAACATCAACCAGTTGGCGCATCGGGCAAATGCCGGAGGTTTCGCACTGGTGGCGGTGGAATTGGTGAAACTCAAAAACAGGATTGTCGAAATTATAAACCAGTTGTCGGATGATTGGAAAAATAAAAAAGGGAAGCGGGTTTAAGGGTTGCGTGAACTATGTGTTGGGCAAGGAACAAGCGGCTTTGCTCCATGCGGACGGGGTACTGACAGAAAGCCGGGGAGATATAATCCGCAGCTTCTGTATGCAGACCGGGATGAATCCCGACTTGAAAAAGCCAGTCGGACATATTGCGTTGAGCTATTCGGCAGTAGATGCACCCAAATTGACAGACGAGAAGATGATACAGCTTGCGCAGGAATATATGCGTGAAATGAAAATCACCGATACACAGTATATCATCGTGCGCCATCAAGACCGGGAGCATCCACATGTGCATATCGTATTCAACCGTATTGACAACAACGGCAAAACCATTTCGGACAAGAATGATATGTACCGTAACGAGCAGGTATGCAAGAAGCTGAAAGCCAAGCACGGGCTTTATTTCGCTGGTGGAAAAGAACAGGTGAAGCAGCACCGCTTGAAAGAGCCGGACAAATCGAAATACGAGATTTACAACGCTGTAAAGAATGAAATCGGGAAATCCCGAAACTGGCAGCAGTTACAGGAGCGGTTAGCGGAAAAGGGTATCACTATTCGGTTCAAGTACAAGGGGCAGACAGGCGAGATACAAGGCGTTTCCTTTTCCAAAGGCGAATACACGTTCAAGGGTTCGGAGATAGACCGTAATTTCAGTTTCTCCAAACTGGATAAGTGTTTTGGGGATGTAGGGCAGACGACAGTCGGAAGCAATAAGCAGACGGTTACCGCACCTGTTCAGAAATCAGTATCGGCACCCGACAAAGCGGATAATTCTTTTATTGTAGGTTTAGGCGGTTTGTTTTCCGGTTTGTCAGCCCCGGCTGATGAAATGCCCGATGATTCCTTTTTGAGGAAGAAGAAGAAAAAGAAAAAACAACTTAAATTGTAAATACATGGAGGAAAATTTGATTTTAGAGGGGCTTCTCTCAATGGTTACTGAACTGAAAGAGAAGCAGGAAGCACAGGTAACGCCAGCCAGTCGGGAGGAAACTCTTGAAAGGCTGAACGCAATCGAACAGGCATTGTCGGAACTACACAGCAACCCTGCTGTTCCCGAAAAGGATTTGCAGGCTATCCGAAGCCAGCTTGACGAGATAAGGAACAGGATGCAAGGTCAGCAGAAACATATCGAGGACACTAAGAAAATAGTATTGGAAACCTACCGTTGTTTCAAGGTAATGATTGACGCTTTGGGCTCTTGCAAGACGGACAAAGAGGAAGTTACGCCCTTACCGCTCTATCAACAGATTTACAACAAAGTAGCTTCTTGGATTCGTCCGGGATTGTTTCTTTTTTCGGCAGTGCTGATTATCTGTTCCGCTTCCATATTCTTGAATGTCCGTTTGGCTGAACGTATGCAGCAGTTGCAGGACAACGATATGAAATACCGCTATTTGCTGATGCAAGGACAGGCAGACGGGGAAACTTTTGATATACTGGAAAACAAGTTCAAGTGGCAACGGGATAACGGTTTTATCCGAAGTCTGACCGATTCAGTGATGGATTTTGAATACCGCATCCAAAAGCAGGCGGAAACACTGGAACGTGCAAGGCTGTTGAACGAGCAAGCCGAACAGCTAAAGAAAGAAGCCGATAAGCTGGGCAAGCCATAAACAGGGAAAGCCGGAACGGATGAAGCACATTCACCGTTCCAACTTTTCAGATTCACTTCTTTTTCTTCGTACAGTGTTCTTTCTCGAACTGGCGTAGCGTGGTAATGCTGAACCTTTCCTTGATGAACTCCCGGACATCGGAAGCCTTGTAATACACTTTTCCGCTGATTGTGAAGTACGGCAGCGCACCGATAGCCCGGTAGCGTTGCAGGGTTTTGATACTTACTTTGAACAGCAGGCACAAGTCCTGATTATCCAATAGGTTGTCATCTTCGGGCAGTACCCTGTCTGCATTGCGTAGTACCCGTACATCCTTGCAGAGTTCTTCCAGTTTGGCGTACAGCTTCTGCATCCATTCACCAAATTCGTCATTCTCTATATACATAATTGCTTCATGTTTCAGATTATACATTCTTGTTTGTCAATCGATTGATGAAGCAAAGTTCTAAAAACGGATGCAAAGAAATTACAGGGGAACTAATGGAATCCTCTATAAATAAATCATAAGTTGTTGATTATCTGTATCCTTTCTTGTCATGTTCTTTTTTGATTAGGTCTGCCAGTCCATTAAGAAATTCAGTAAGTTTGCCCGGCTTCCGTTTTATCACGTCCTCATGCTTTTGGTGGCAGTCGCTTATTCTGATGTTGAAAAGCCATTCAAAGGCTTTCGCCAAGTCCACCAAATAAGCAGGTTTACCGTTCTGATAAACGATGTCTTTGGAGAGGAACAGACCGCTTACCATTTCCATGATGTTGATAAGGGTTGTTTTATCAGCGAGATAGAGAGGGGAAATGTTTTGTCTTTCAAGCCGTTGTTTGAGTTGTTCCGGATACTTGATGCGCCATTCGATAAGGCGTATTTCAGTGTTCAAAAGTCCTATTGCTTCATCAATAAGATGCAAATAGGGCATTTTTTTCTTGCTCAAACCGTACACGGTACGATTTAAGACGGTACAAGCCAAAAGAAAAATAACGTAGTAATATGCTGTAATTCTGCTCGTTGATACTGAAATTGGTGACATGAATAGCTAATTCTTCAATAGCTTCTGTCAGTTCGGATGCAGAAACTTTACGCTGTGAGTATTCCGACAATAACCGGAAAAACCTCTGATTAAAAATCATATCCATCTGAGATTATTTACAATCGTCTAAATATAAGGTAGTTTTACAATAAAATTAGTTTTTATTTCTGTTATAAGTACCTCTTTGTCATATAAAGAATATTGTTTCCTTAAGTTGTTCAATCCCATACCATTTTTTGTCACATAGCTACGTAGCTGTATATTGTTGGAAACTGTTACTCCACCCTTATTTATAGTTATATAAATAATTAATGGTGATTTAGAAGTACTTATATTGTGTTTTAAAGCGTTTTCTACCAACATCTGTAAACTTGCCGGAATAATAGCTTTATCTTGATGTTTCTTATCATTTTCAATGAAAACCTGTAATGTATCCCCAAAACGTATCTGTTCTAAATATAAATAAGAATCGACAAATTGTAATTCTTCTTGTAACGTTACTGTTGGTCGGTCATGTGTAGTCAGCAGATACCGATAAACATTGGATAATTTTTTAGTAAATAGATTTGTTTTTTCAGCATCTTGATATGCAAGAGAAGAAAGAACATTTAGACTATTAAATAGGAAATGAGGGTTTATTTGATTTTTTAATGCTTCAAACTGATAGATAGCTTTTTCTTTCTCAATGATATTTAATTTGTTTTCATTTTCAATCTGCCGCTTATTGTAAAAGAATAATTCAATAAATAAAACAATAATACTATTCCATAAAATCATTGGTAATACTTGATATAGTATATCAAATTTACCGGGAAAAATAAGAAGTAAAACATAATTTACAACTATGGATAACGTACCTATTAATAATGCCGTTAATATGAAATCAATGATAACAGAGTGGGAAGCACTGTATTTAGAATTGTTTTTTTGAAGAATGCTGATAACCTTATAATCAATAGCCCCAATTATTAGGCATATAGGCATATTTAGAAAGAAATTAGACAAAATATTTTCTATTTTATAAGAGCTACTATTTGCTAATAATGAAAATGTAGAAATACATAGAAATAGTGATATTGCTATAAGTGATATGAATAATATTATCGACTTTCTTTTTCCCATAAACTGTGATATTATAATAATTATCAATACAAAAGATAAAGTTAAATTTTCATGTCTATAATTACGACTTAACATCATCAATCCAGTTTAAAAAATCACTAACACGGTTACGACTAACTAAAACTTCATGGGGACATTCCGGCAGGAAGTATAGTTTCAGTCGGCTTCCAAAATATTTTGAACTTTTTTGTATAGACTTGATATTGGCAATACAATTTCTTGAAACACGGAAAAACATATTTCTATCCAACATACATTCTAACTGTTCCAATGAATAGTTTATTATATATCTACGATTAGAAAACAGATGTAAATAGATGTATTTTTCTTCACTGTAGAAAAAGGCTATATCAGCAGTTTCAACATATTGGAAAGAGTCACCAATTTGTATCAAAAAACGATTCTTCTTGTTGTTAGATAAATATGTTTCTTCCAATTTTTTATATTCGGGCATTGTACAATTCAAATAGTTCCTTCGTTCAAATTTGCATAATGCCGCATCCAGTTCTTTTTCATCAATAGGTTTTAATAAATAGTCTATACTATTCACTTTAAAAGCCTTTAATGCGTATTCATCATAAGCTGTCGTAAAAATAACAGGAATTTCTATAGGACATTGTTCAAATATCTCAAAGCTAATTCCATCCGATAATCGTATATCAACAATCATCAAATCAATATTTCCCTGTTTTAGAAATCCGACTGCCTGCTCCACACTCTCTGCCCAGCCAATCATTTGATAATCGGCTCTTAGTGCCTGCATCATACGCTTTATTTCTTCATAAGCAAAACGCTCATCTTCTACTAACAAATATTTCATCATATCTATTTTTCCCTTGTTGAACTATACTATCCTCAAAAATACAATATATTGGGATTACTATTTAAGTTCTTCTGCATAAATATCTATAATTTTAAGCATTGCTACAATTTCATGTGCTGTAAGTCCAGTACATTCAATTCTTAAAATTTTTTCCCAATCTTCAAAATCCACATTCCAATGGCTTATTCGTGAACATTTATTCAAAATACTTCCGATTCGTTTTAAATCTGTCTTTTTGGATATGGACGTTCTAAATATGAACAGTAGATTATCCATAGTTAAAAACCATAACGAAAGCCAGCCATTACATGAAAGGCTCTATCGAAATTCCACTTTTCATTATTTCCCTTGAAGCTATTGGCAAAACCTTTCCAGCTTCTATCTGCGATTTTTACACTATGATAAATATCTGCTCCTATACCTAAATATATAAAAGATTTCTCCTTTATCTTAAACTCTGGACGTAAATAAGACCTTAATCGTGTTGAACCATAAATTTTAGACTCTCCGTCTTTCTTTATTACAGAGGATATTCCATCCATATCGTATGGCACTAAACTTAATTTAAACCTGTCTGTCAAAATTCTTGTTACAGACACTTTTAAACGGTTGGCTACCTCTACATCAATTTCGTATTTTCCTGTTGTTTTCCACTTCAAAAAAGTCATAGGCATAATAATGGGTGCACCGTATGAATTTGTTAAACCTGCTCCAATGCCAATATCTAAATTATCTCTTATTTTATATGCAAAAATTACTGCACCATTAGCTAAAATACTTTTGAATGATACATGGTTAGGTGAAGAATATACGCCAGCCCCAAGTGAAGCAATCAAATACCATTTATCGGAAATAGGACGTCGATGTGAAATATTAAAACTACAGTTAAGGATATTCTTAGGGTTTATATCCAGAGCTTCATCTTTATTATTCAAAACAGAATATACGCAGTTTATAGTGGCAGACCACGCTACTACTTGTCCTTTTTCATTCCTTTTCACAGAAAGAGGTAGCGTATATCTTCCTGAAATTTGAAATAAATCGCCTGAACCATGCTTTTTATCATCTTTATCCAATAAGTTTCTCTGTGGCGTATATCCTGTTTCTATAAAGCCTTGTGCTGAAAGATTGTGAGGGATAACGGTACACAATAACAATATCAGTTGTAATTTTGATACTGATAGTAATAATTTTCTCTTGCTTAAATTGAATGAAACCATACTTTAACTATTAAAATGTTTGTGCAAAAATAAGTATGGGTAAATTATAGAACAATGTAATTCAGATGAGTCGCAGAATAAGCAGGATGAAGTTTAGAATCAAACGGATGAAATGCAAAGATTTGTTTCGATTGGCAAAGTTTAGTTTGTGTTACTTTATATATCCAAGCTGAACTAAACTTATTTGTATAAAAAGCAAAACTGGCGAAAGAAAAAGCCTGTTTCTCTTTTCTCCAGTTTTGTTTTTGACATACTTTGTATTTTAATAGCTTGAGGAAGAAATGAACTCTTTTATTTCTTCTTCTGTTGGAAGTTCTATCCTATACTTCTGTACAAAGATATTTGGGTCTAATCCGGCAGTGGCATACTTTACTAATGTATCTCCCTTTTCAGTGCAAAGCAGAATACCGATAGGTGGATTATCATCCGGCTGCATCACTTCCGCTTTGAAATAGTTCAGATACATATTTAGTTGCGAAGCATACTCATGGTGGAACTTGTCTATCTTCAATTCTACAATAACATGACATTTCAAAATACGATGATAGAACACAAGGTCGGCAAAGAAATAATCTTCATCAATCAAGATGCGTTTTTGCCGGGCTTCAAAGCAGAAGCCATGTCCCATTTCCAATAGGAAGCGTTGCAAGTTGTCAAGAATGGATTGTTCCAAATCGTTTTCCGTCACTAATGCACGTTCATTCAACCCTAAGAACTCCAAAGTAACAGGTGTATTGATAACATCTTTAGGTTGTAATAAGGTTGCTTGTTGCTGGACTAAAGCGGAGAGGGCTTCTTTGTTTTTGGATAGTCCGCTACGTTCGTAATATAAAGATGCGATTTGTCGCTCCAACTCCTTTACAGACCAGCAGCCACGAATGGTTTCCATTTCATAGAAAGCACGTTTTACCGGATTCTCAATTCCCGATATAGTGTTTAAATGGGTGGAAGATAATCTATTGAATAATCTATCAGCCGGAATCATCCATGTTTCGGTTTGTGGGTATTCTGTTGATAGTTTCCAAATGCCATTTTCAGATTCGGCGGTCACCAACCGCCGAATTGGTTCAGTGAATTCAGCGGTCAATGACTGCCGAATTTGAATTTGTGATGCAATGTATTGTGTAACAGGTTCTTTTAGTTGTGGATAAACGAGGTACAGCCGCCTAAATTCACGGAATCTACGTTCATTCAGACCTTTTGTTTTCAGTCGTTGTTCCAGTTTTTTCAACAATTGTTCACCGTAGGCGGCACGGTCTTCTCCGTTCTGCTCAAACTCCACAATATAGCACCCCATAAGCCAGTTACGGGAAGTAAGGGCAAGGTTTACAGCGTGTGCGGCTTGTGCCTGCAACGTGTTCTGTATCGTGCTGATATGTTTTACTAATGCTTCAAAGTTCATAGTTACAAAGATAAGTCTTTTATGGTTAAAACTTTAGTTCGGGCAAGCTGTTTATTGCTTCCTCTTTCAATTTATCCACCGCACGGGTGTATTTTTCCGTATGTTTCAATCCGCTATGACCTAAAAGGCTGGCTACGGTTTTGATATTTGCCCCATTGTTCAGAATGTTCACGGCAAACGAATGTCGGGCACAATGCCAGCTTATATGTTTGTCTATTCCGGCTCTTTTTACCCAACGCTTTACAGACTTACAGCAGCTTTCGTATGAGGGCAAATCAAATATCAAGCAATCTTTGTCTGCCGGAGCTTCACCAATAATGGATAACAGACCGTCATTCAGAGGGATAACCACACCGCTGCTGGCTGAATGTCCCTTAGTCTTGTTTTGCTCGAACTTCAATAATCTATTGGCATAGTCCACGTTCTTATAAGTAAGGTCTTTCACATCGCAGAAGCGCAGACCGCAATACAGGCAAAAGATGAAAGCCCGTCTGACTGTCGGATTTTCATTATCATAATGGCAAGCCACCAGCTTTTGTATTTCTTCGGGAGAAAGTACATCTTTCCGAAGAATCTGACTATCCACTTTGCAGGTAACGCCTTTGCAGGGGTCTTTCAGCATAACATCATGGTCTATCGCATAGCGAATAACTTTCTTGAAACGCTGGAAAATGCTTTTAGCACCCTCGCCCACACTTCGAGATTGCAGATAGGCTACAAACTGTTCCATCATTTCTTTAGTAATGAATTCCGGTTTGATACTAAACTCATTCATTGGGTATTGCTCTTTTAAGAAGTCCTTAAAACGGCTAAGCGCAATTTGTACCATGCGAATATCTTTCTTGGTATAACTGTTGATATAGGCTTGGAAATAGTCTAAGAAATTGACTGTTCTATCTTTTTTCAACCGATAGCCCAACATACTTTCTTTAAACTCCTGCTCACGCTCCGCACGTATGCGCATGGCGAGTTCCAAAGTTTCTTTGTTCTGCTGGCGTTCCGCAGGGGTACGGGGCTTATCTATCAGATACAGACTAAGGTTTTCTTTTCGCCTGTTGTGCTTTACTGCAAACTTGGGCTTACCTTGCATCTTTCCACTATCATAGTACACTTGATTGCCGTTTTCATCTAATACGGGCTTTTCCTCTCTACCTAAATAATACTCTAAGTAAAGGCTGATTCTACCATCCGAGAGCTTATTTTGCTCTAACTTGGGGTTTTCTTTCGTTTTATTTTCTAACTTTGCCATTGTTTAGAGGTTTTATCCCGATTTAGGTACCATAACCGGGTGATTACGCTAAATAGTTGATTTTCTTTTGTTTTCCGATATCGCAAAGGTACAAAAGAAAATGATATTTCAAAGTGTACTAAAAGTGTACTGAATAACGGAAAATGGGCAAAATATGGCAAAAATAGAGAAAATAGGAAATATGCAAATTATTGATAATAAGGAAGATAAATTCTTTTGTTTTCCTATGATTTCTATGCCTTGTACCGGGTCTGGGTACAAGAAAGAAAGCTAAGTATTTGATAATTCAATACTTAGCTTTTTCTTTTGCTTGAATTTTCCCCACATTTTCCCCACACGTGCAAAAAATATAGCAGTAAGTCATTATTTCTTTTGGTTGAACGTAGTAAATAAGTTACCTTTGAAAAGAAATAAAGCCTATTAAATAAAAGTAATGGAACAAGGTGTTTGGCAAGAAATAGAACTGTTGTACCAGAAGTTTCAAAAACTTGGTATCAGTGAAGCGGTGGACTATGACAAGTACTACCTTTATTCTCTCATTACCCATTCCACAGCCATAGAAGGCTCAACGTTGACCGAACTTGATACGCAGCTTCTCTTTGACGAGGGAGTAACAGCGAAAGGGAAACCGCTTGTGCATCATCTGATGAATGAAGATTTGAAGCAAGCGTATGAACTTGCCAAAACTGAATCAGGCAGTCTTGTACCTATAACTCCTGCTTTTCTGAAAAGGTTGAATGCAATGTTGATGCGTACTACTGGCAGCGTTCACAGTGTGTTGGGCGGCTCTTTTGATTCTTCTAAAGGAGAGTTCCGTCTATGTGGTGTTACGGCTGGTGTTGGTGGACATTCTTATATGAACTATTTGAAAGTTCCTGCTAAGGTGGATGAACTTTGTGCGATTCTTCAAGAGAAGCAAAAAAAAATGGGAACACTTCGAGAACAATACGAATTGAGCTTTAATGCCCACCTTAATTTAGTAACTATTCATCCGTGGGTGGATGGCAACGGAAGAACGGCTCGATTACTGATGAACTACATCCAATTTTGTTATCACCTTTTTCCGACCAAAATATTTAAAGAAGATAGAGAAGAATATATTCTTTCCCTGCGCCAATGTCAGAATGAAGAAACTAATCAGCCGTTTTTGGACTTTATGGCAAGGCAGTTGAAGAAATCACTTTCTATAGAAATTGAACGATTCAATGTATCACGAAAGAAAGGGTTTAGTTTTATGTTCTGATACTATATAAAACAAGGATTGCTATTTATGAGTTTATGGTAAACTTGCATGTGGGAAAGTTTGAACATCCATAGAAAGTGCCGTACTTGCCTTTCCTCAAAATGAGATGTCCTCCGCATTGAGGACAAACACCTTGATTTATTAGGCGTGAACTTCTGTATTGCCGAGCCTTTGCGTTATGCTTATGCTGTTTTAGTTTCTCTTTATCAGCGATTATGCGATTCTGGTTAATTGTCTGTATTATCCAATTTATGGTCTCCTGATTAAGAACAGCAGTTCTGTATTGTAATATAGCACGTTTTAGATTATATCTGTTTACAACTATGTTATTGTCAGCATGCACTTTTAATTCCGCACTGTTATTGAAAACGACAATTGGAATAAAAAGTATATCCGTTGAACATTTGAGCAAATGATGCAAAAATCTTACATGTCCAGCGTTTTGTTTTATCGGATTGTAAAATTGATGTTTACTTTTATAGATGGTTTGCGTCCAGTATTCACCGTTCTCTCTGCCCAAAATCCAACCTTTATATCCCTTTGTTTCAATTACAAAGACACCATAAGGTGAAACTACAATATGGTCAATTTGTGTTGAATATCCGTTACTTTCGAATAGTAAATCATTAAAAACAACATACTCTTCTGGTAACTCTTGAATCTTGTTATTCACAAGTTTTTCAGAATACTTGCCTTTCCACATTGGCATCTTCAATTTAATAAAGATTACCACTGCAAAAAAGATAACGGTGATGGCAATATGCATATTACTGATTTAATAGATTCTTTTTATCCATCTTTTACTTGATTCAAATCCCCATTGAACATGCCATCTTCTTCCTGTTACTTTATCTAACAAAAGAAATTGATATATATTTTTTGTTGGATATAATTCAAATGTTCCACAGCCTGTACCAAGAGATAGGTCTTCGTTATTAAGGGTTGCAGAACCTTCTTTATCATCATCCAAAGACCATTGTACAATTTCTATTTTCCCTGTCATTGTATCTAATTGCAGAAAATTATATATATTTTCTGTTGGATATAGCTTGTATCTATCAAGTCCATGCATACGAAAATCTATATCTTCTACAATAGCATGTATTTTAATCAAAGTAGAATCATTAACTGTTTTGGTATGTGAAATGGAACTTTCATTTTGTGCAAAAACACATAATGGAATTAAAAATAAATAAAAAATAATCGTAAGTTTCTTCATAGGTAAATCATTTAAGTGATTAAAATTAAGGGTAATAGTATAGCTATTACTGTATTTATTTCTTCCTATTTACATCCCATTTGAAAGTATAAATATAATCTCCGATGGGAATGTTTACAATCAAAATCTTACCTTTTTTCCTTTTAATATTCATATAGCCAATAATAGCTTCATCGGGATAAATAGTTGTGGTTTTTAAATATCCTTGTTCACGTATAGTTCGGTCATTATCCATCATTTGTCCTAATGTAAGCATTTGATTGGTAGATGCGACATTTGCTTGGTATGCTGCATTAGCGTCATAATGATTGGTTATGGTAGTGTAAGCATAACCATTAGAAGAATAAGACGTAGAATAGGATGTTGAATATCCTGCTGTTCCTGCATTAATGCCGGCAGAGATTCCATATAATGCCATAGCCCATGCTTGTGAGCGTTTTATTTTTTTTGATATTCTTCATTTGTATATACTTCAAGTTTTAAAGTATCATCTTTTTTTGTTAGTAGATTAGAGTGTACGCTATCAGGTTGGAATACAATTGGGGTTTCACTTAAATTCTTGATAAAAATATCCAAGTGATAGTATTTTCCATAATCATCTTTTTCCTCAAAGCATGAAAGACCTACAACAAAATCATTTTTGTTTAAATAAGCCCAAAATTTTCCATCATTATATTCTGTCAGGATAGAATCGTTTTGGGGGTATATGAATGTTTGGGCTTTACATATGGTTGAAAGCAATAAAAATATTACCACGCATATATTCTGTTTCATATCAACTAACTGTTTTAATTATACACCTCCAGCTGTCACAAGGACTTTATAATATCACGAAGCGTGGAACTGTAATGCCACGTCTTTGAATGAAGGTCCTGAGAAAACCTTTGTGTACAGATGTAACAATAGCAGCCCACGCTATAGCGTGAGAACCACTATGCTATTCTTGTACACGTTTGAAAGTTTCTCAGGTTTTCATTCGCAAGAAATAAGCATAACGCTTCTTCTAAATTCTAATATGTCTTGGATAGAGTAGCCTCAATCCGCTTACAAAGATATTTAATTTTATTGAGATACAATCAAATACTATCATAATTACATTCTGAATCCTCTACTTTTTCTTGGTTCTTCTGCTAATTGTCGCAAACCTTGCCTTAATTTTTCCCATTGCTCCTTAAACCATTCGCCTATCGGCTGTCTGTTTATGGTCAGTATCAGTTTGCTATCATCGGTTGGATTCTTTTCCACCTTGAAAATATCATTCTTGATGTCAAACTTACGTTTGTGTTCTTCGGAATAAATCCTACCATTGCATCTGATAGCTTCCTTTTTTGTCAAAAGACTGTTTATCATATCTTTGGTAAATCCGATGGCATAGCAGAGCTTTTCCATTCTCAACATTTCTTTGAGCAATGGGAACCAGTTGAACGCTTTTTCAAGAATGGCGTTCAATCGTGAAATTTCCTTGTCTTTGGCTTCAAGTTCTTGATTATGTATTCCTTGCAGGTTACGAATCTGCTTACTATGCTGTTCCTGCATTTGTTGCATCTTGGCTTTTAATTCATCAATGCCCTTGTCACGTTTGGCAATTTCATGACGTAAATTCTCGTTAGATTGTTCTAAATCTTTCAACTTTCCACTTCCGAAAAGAGAACCTACACCACTGGTTATGGCAGTGGCTACATCGGTAGCTGCACTTTTGAGTTTGTCCGTGCGTATCTCTGCTTTTACTTGTTTGAGTTCTTGCTCGGCAAGGCTTACCTGTTGCTCCTTGTGTCGTTTGGTTTCCTCTATACGTTGCAGTTCGGCTTTCTGTTTTTTTATGATGAAATCGTTTCGCTCCAAGTGCTCCTTACCAGTGACAGCTTTTGCCTGCCCACGTTCCATCAGAAGTATATTGGAAGCCAAGGTCTGCATGGCTGCCATATCCTCGTCATTGAGCTTTCTGCTCTTTCCGGTTTCGTGGTTCATCCAGTCGAAAACGATATGGGCATGATA
>NZ_QUEM01000046.1 GCF_003477995.1 Bacteroides sp. OF04-15BH | reverse complement strand
TGCTGACCATTTCTGTCCAGCACGTTCAGCGGAGAGACAGGAATTTGAACTACCATCTTTCCTATTGGTATACCGACGAGAAGTCATGGCTGTCTGATCGCTACAACACCTGGCAGGCAAATACCCAGACAAAGGATGTACGCTACAATGCCAGTGACAGGGCTAACCGTACCTCGATAGTATATGGTTCATTGACTTACTCAGTTCCGGAATTGATTGGTAAAATGGGAATGTCGGTAGGTTCTACCGTTAACTATGGTGATGTTCGGAAACATGATTATCTGTATCATCCGGACACCTTGCTGTTGGCTTCTCAACTGGACATGCTGAATGCGATTACCGATCCGGCAAACTCCTATGACAGTCATGTTTATGGTATAAGAGCTGAGCCCAATATAACTTTTTCCAAGCGGAAATATTATCAGGTGGGTGACAGTCCGGTTAAAATTTTTTATGACCAGTGGAGAATGGGTGTTTCTGTGCCCATCTTGCACGAAGCACTGGATTATCAGCGGGGAGTGATTGACACAACCGTATATCGGCACACGGCGCTTCTTTCTCCTTACGTAAGTTTCCGTACGGTGTCGCCTGGCGGAAACCATAGTTTTTCTGTGAATCTCCGTTATGACCTTAAGGATGTAGATTTTTATGACCGGGTGAACTATCGGGACGACAGTCAGCCGCTGGTGGTTAAGTTGGGAAATCCCGACTTGAAGAAGAAGGCCAACACAACGGTTTCTGTGGACTATACGGACAGATGGGGAAAGAACGAACGGCAATGGCACATCGCAGCCACATACAATTATCAGCATCGGGATGTGGCCCAGTCCGTGAACTATAATCCGGAAACCGGTGTATATACCTATAAACCGGTGAATGTGGACGGCGCCTATTCGGGTACGGCCAAGTTTGACTATTCACAGGCTCTGGGCGAAAAGAAATACTGGAGATGGCAGATGAACGCCGATGCGAACTACCGGCATTCCGTGGATTATGCGATGCTGGCCGGCGAGACGGAAAGCCACAGGAATGTCGTCAACACCACGACGCTGCATGACGGAGCCTATATCCAATATAGCAAGGGCATGCTGAACTTGCGTGCTTCGGGTGATGTCAGCTGGCGGCACTCGGTGGGGCGTATGTATGATTTCGAGACCCTGAATGTATGGGATTTCAATTACGGTCTTTCCGGCCGCTATACGATACCGAAACTGAAGACTACGGTAGCACTGGATGCCACCATGTACAGCCGTCGCGGCTATGGCAGCTCGGAACTGAATACGAATGACTTTTTGCTGAATGCCTCTCTGAGCCAGTCGTTCTGGAAGGGTAAGATCATAGCGCGTCTGGAAGCCTTTGACCTGCTGCACAACCTGTCGGCCACACAATATGAGGTCAATGCGCAGGGACGTGTAGAAACCTGGTATCGCTCTCTGCCGCATTATGTCATGCTGCATCTGGTATATCACTGGAACAAAAATCCCAAGAAACTTTGATTTGAAACGCCTTTAGTACACTTTTTAAAGACAGAAGCGGCTCTGACTTCCAAAAGGAAATCGGAGCCGCTTCTTGATTTTTATTTCTGCGGAGAGACATAAACATCTGTTCCGCCTGTTTTCAGAATCCATCCGTTCTTGTTTTTGGCCAGAACGTATGGTTTCTTTTTCCAGATACCTCCCTTGTGTTTCAGTACCGGATGTTTTTTCTGTCCCGGAAGGAATACTTCGGCGCGCTCCTGATCGGGTGAGAATATCACATAAGCGGCTACGGAAGTTTTTACATGTGCCGGAACCAGACGGATGCCCTCTTCGAAGGTGCGGACGCAGTCTTTCCGGACTTTACTCCAGGTATATCCTGCCGAGGCGATACATCCGTGTCGGTCACGGTCGGCGCCCAACATGGGCTTTCCGGCCTGTTTGCCGGTGTGGCAGCTCACAACAGTCAGCGCTGTGGCTATGATTAGAAACAGTTTTTTCATTGTATGCAGTTTTTATAGATTGTTTTTGGAATCAGTTTTTTCCTTGTCTTTTTCTTCTCTTTCTTTCCGTTTGTCCAGCATCATGTTCATGAAAGCCGAGCTGATGATACCGGTAGGGATGGCAATCATGGCAATGCCGATCAGACTGATCAGACTGCTGAGCAGACGTCCCAACGGGGTGATTGGGTAGATGTCGCCGTAGCCCACCGTGGTGAAAGCCACAATGGCCCACCAGAATCCGTCGCCGATGTTGGCAAACGCTTCCGGCTGTGCGTACCGTTCGATATAATACATCAGGATGCCCAAGAAACCGAGCATGATGCCGCAGGCCGTATAGGCGGTCACCAGTTCCTCGCGCACAGCATGAAGCACTTCACCGATCAGGCGGAACGAGCGCGAATAGCGGATCAGTTTGAAGATAATCAGAATATAGGCCAGTACCACCAGATGCAGATGTGGTGAGTCCTGATAGGTGTAGATGACCACGAAAGGAAGGATAGCCACAAAATCAATGATGCCATAGAATGAAAAGACATATTTCAGTCTGGCCTGCCATCCCCTTTTGTTGGGATATTGCATCGGTGCGGAAATCAGGCGCAGGGCATATTCTATGGTAAATACAAAAGAGGCTATATAGTTGAAAAGAAACAACTGGGCCCGGAAGGGAGCCGAGATTTCAAACGAACTATAGATGATCGAAGCGATGGAGCCAACGATGAAAAACAGTTCGGTGTATTGGAACCATTTTCGCTTCAGCTGCTCGTGAATCTTTCCGTAAACTAATTTATAGCCTTTTTCCAGCTCTGCCATGCGTGGAGGATAAAGTTTTGAATCCATATTCTGATTTGTTTTTCTGATGACGAATGGTTGCAAATTTATGGATTTATTTTTGATTTCCTTTTCTTGCCTCATGAAAAATGACTGACATGTGTTTTAAAGGATTTTCGTATCTTTGTAGCCGGAATGGAAACAACAGAGATTATGAAGAAATATAAAGCTTATTTGTTTGACTTTGATTATACGTTGGCCGATTCGTCAAAAGGAATCGTAAAGTGCTTTCGCATCGTGCTCGATAACCACGATTATCAGGGCATTTCCGAAATGCAGATCAAACGCACCATCGGTCTGACTCTGGAGGAATCGTTTGCCCTGCTCACCGGCGTGAGCGATCCGACGGTGCTGGCTGCCTACAAGGCGGAATATGTCAAGGCCGCGGATGTGCACATGACTGCCAACACGGTGCTCTTTCCCGAAACCCTGAAGGTGTTGCGCAGCCTGAAGGAGCAGGGAGCACAGCTGGGCATCATTTCCACAAAATACCGCTACCGTATTCTGGATCTGTTGTCCCGTTATCTGGGCGACGATTTTCTGGATGTGGTCATTGGGGGAGAGGATGTCCGGGCGCACAAGCCTTCGCCCGAAGGACTGCTGGCAGCTCTGGACCGTCTGAAGGTGGCGGCCGATGAGGTGCTTTATCTGGGCGACAGTGTGGTGGATGCGCAGACAGCACGTGCCGCCGGAGTGGATTTTGCCGGAGTGCTGCATGGCATGACCACCCGCGAGGAGCTGCAGGCTTATCCTCATGTGGCGCTGATGCCGTCACTTGAAGAACTGCTCTGATTCACTGTATTGGCTGTAATGGAGCAGTGCAGAACTTTTCGCTAAGGATTTGGTAAAATACATCATTTTGATGCCCTTCTCTTATTTAATAACAACGGCCCGAACATTCAAGTTCGGGCCGTTGTTATATGGAAGTGGGTCTAATCACTCTTTGAAAAGTATTACCGTTACTGAGGGTAACTTGGGAGAGTATTCATTTTATTCTGACACCACCTTCCTTCTTTATCTTGTCATTGCTAAGTTTGGTTTATGGGAAAAAGGGTATTTTGTCTGAATGCCGCTTTTGTTCTTGTTTGCATAAGTTCTCTTATTCTTTAGTGGAAGAAGAAAGCAAGCGCAGCATCTTCTTCTCTTCTGCCAGTTCCTCCATATTCATTTGCGGGGAAACCAGCATGATACTTTTTATGACATCATTTTCCTGACACGTATAGTCATAAAAAGGTTTCAGTTCGGTCGGGATATCATTTTTCGGGATCACCTGAGTTTTCAGTTGGGCGAATTCATCCAGAGGGATTTCATCACCCTGGCGCACCAGTACTACCCGCCGTGCTATGGGATTCCGGTTGTAGTCATGCGTCATGTAGATACCCTTGATCAGTGCCGGATGTTCCAGAACAGGCAGTTGCAGATAAACCACTTTGAGGGTTACTTGCAGTTTCTTCTGTTCGTTGAACATCAGATAACCGGTCTGGAAGGGAGAGAACATGCCGGTACCGGTATAATATTCTCCGTTCATGCTCTGACAATACACGCGTGGCATCAGTTCGCCTTCAGCCAAAGAGGCTATCTGATAAGGCTCCACTTTCAGTCCGTCGGAAAACGACGAACGGCTGTAGGCTGTATACAGTCCGGTATAGGCACCGGCATGATGCACATAACGCGCTGCCTCCTTTTCCAGATCATGAAAAACAGAATGTTCCTGACTCTTCGTAAGGTTTCCTTTGGGTTTCAAATGAGCCAGTTTCTCCAGAAGATCGTCCAGACAGCCCATCAGTTTCCTTTTGGAAACATTGTTTACCTGTTGCAGAGCCTTGTCCAATGCCTCGTCGGCATCTTCACCGGCAGCAACCATGTTCACATAAGCCGGCAGCACCGATGAATAAAGAGAAGACAGTACGCTGGAGGCAATGTCTGTTTCCTCGGATATGTCTTTTACCTTGACTCCCGATTCACGGATTTTTTTCAGTTGTTCATAGAGAAATATCAGTTTATCCATAAGATTGAAACATGCTTTTCAGCAAAGGTAGACTTTTTCGGCAAAAGAGAAATAAAATGCCCCGTTGATGTGTCAATAGCCCTACAAAAATGCCCGGTTTATTACAAACTTATGTCGTAATCTACACATTAATATTACATTATAAATACTGAATTTCAGGCGTTTATAATAAATGATTAATTAATTTTTTTGATATTTCCCCTCCTGTACATTTGCTTTCGAAAACAAAAAAACTGATAAAAATATGATGAAACAGATTGCAAAAAACAAGAATCTTTCAGAACTGATTCTGATACTTTGGGCCGGAGGGGCAGCCTTACTTTCCTATTCGCTCGTATATGCGCTCCGCAAACCTTATACAGCGGCTTCCTTTCAGGGAATGGACTTTTTCGGAATCGATTATAAGGTGGCGGTGACTACCATTCAGATTCTGGGTTATCTGGTAGCCAAGTTCTTCGGCATCAAGATCATTTCCGAGCTGAAACGGGAAAAGCGTTTCCGTTTTTTCGTTTCTTCTGCGATTCTGGCCGAGGTGGCCTTGCTCTTTTTCGGACTGCTGAGCGCTCCTTACAACGCTCTGGCCATGTTTGTCAACGGACTTTCTTTGGGTTGTATGTGGGGCGTGATCTTCAGCTTTATCGAAGGACGTAAGATTACGGATATGCTGGCCAGCCTGTTGGGAGTAAGTATTGTGTTCAGTTCCGGACTGGCAAAGAGTTTCGGTCTCTTTGTGATCAACGATCTTCAGATTGATGCTTTCTGGATGCCGGCGCTGATCGGTGCTGTAGCATTGCCGTTGCTCATCTTTATGGGATATATGCTCAAGCGTCTGCCGCATCCCACAGCCGAAGATATTCAGCTGCGAAATGAACGGGTGATCCTGGATCATAAGGGACGCGTAGCCTTGTTCCGGAAATATGCACCCATCCTGTCTTTGCTGTTTATCGGTAATTTCCTGTTGCTGGTGCTTCGTGATATTAAAGAAGATTTTCTGGTGAACATTCTGGATATGTCGGGACAGTCTTCCTGGTTGTTCGCACAGGTGGATACCGTGGTGACACTGATTATTCTGGGTATCTTCGGACTGTTTGTCTTCTTCCGCAGCAATATCAAGGCTTTGATGTGTCTGATGTTTCTGGTTATTGCGGGCTGCTTGACGATGACTTATGTATCGGCCAATTATGAAACTCTGGATCTTTCGCCTATTGTCTGGCTGTTTGTACAGAGTCTTTCGCTTTACATTGCCTATCTGACTTTCCAGACCATCTTCTTTGACCGTTTTATTGCCTGCTTCAAGATCAAGGGAAATGTAGGATTCTTCATCGCGATTATTGATTTTATAGGCTATGTGGGAACCGTGTCGCTCCTCTCCATCAAAGAGATGCTGCGTATTGATCTGGAGTGGTTTGCCCTGTTCAACAAAATGGCCATGACCGTCGGTATCTTGGGCACTGTACTGTTCAGTGTTGCAGGAATCCTGATTTACAGAAGATACCAGATGACAAATGACAAGAAACGAAAAGAGGAAGTAGAAGAATGTACTTTGGATTCTCAATACGGATTGATTTGATTCATATATATAATAAATAAGGAATAAGATGAAAAACCAGTATGATATGATTATTGTGGGAGGCGGGTTGCTTGGATGCGCCACAGCCTACCAGTTGGCCAAACGCCGCGCAGGCAATATCCTGTTGTTGGATGGCAACGACATTGCATCGCAGGCATCAGCCCGTGCAGCCTGTCTGCTCACCCGAGCACGCACCAAACCGGCTCTGATGGAGATGGTGCAGGAAACCTACGATTGTATTGAAGAGATGGAAGCGCTGCTTGGCGAGTCATTGGGATTGCAGCAGTGCGGCAGCATTACCATCGCATCTTCCGAGGCTTCTCTGCGCGAAGTGGAAGCTCTGGAGCAGGCCGCCAACCGTTTTGGCATTGCCAATGAGCGGATCGGTCAGGAGCGTGTTCGCGAACTGTTGCCTTGGATCAATGAAGAGGCGGTGCAGGTTGCCTTGTATATGCCCACAGATGCTTTTATTGACTCGGCTCTGCTGTGCAGCGGTTACGCCAAGGCAGCCCAGAAGTTGGGTGTGGAACTGAAAACCAATACCAAGGTACGTGAAATAGCGGTGACAGCCGACGGTGCGGTGGAAGGTGTCATACTGTGTGACGGAACGAAGATTCAGGCTCCGGTGGTGGTCAATGCAGCCGGTTCATGGGCCAATCTGCTGATGCGTCCGTTGGGCATCGGTTTGCCTTTTACTCCCGTAAGAAGTCATTTCTGGATTTCTGATCCCGATGCGGAGCGCTTCCCGGCCAATCATCCTTTCACGGTAATTCCCGATGCACGCGCCTTTACCCGTTCGGATGTAGGCTCCCTGATTATCGGACTTCGCGAAAGCGAATGCCAGCCGTTCGACCCGCAGACACTGACCGATAAACTGGAGGACTTTGACTTCCGTGCCGAAGCAAAATGGAAAATCCTGGATGAGTGCGCTCCTTTGCTGAAACCCTATCTGCGGGATATCGACACGCTGGGCATTGCCCATTATATGGCCGGTCCTTCCTGCTATGTACCCGATGCCAAGTTCATCATCGGAGGCTTTAAACAGCATCGTGGTTTGTTTACCGTGACCGGATGCTGTGGCGGTGGAGTGGCTGCCGGAGGAGGTATGGGACGTCTGGCTGCCGAAATGATTTTGGGAGAGACTCCTTTTGTAGATCCTGCCCTGTTTGCTCCGGACCGTTTCGGAGAAGTAGATCCTTTTACCGTGGAATTCCAGAAAAGATGTGCCGATGCACGTTCCAACAAAAAAGGAGGATAGAAACAAGAATACCGAACATTTAATGAAGAAAACAATGAAAAGATATATCGTTTTTCTGAAACAGGTGCCCCTGTCAACTAAAGTGGGCATTGATCCCGTAACGAAAACTCTGAAACGCTCTTCGGCCATGAGCCAGACGAATCCGGATGATTTGTATGCCTTGCAGGTTGCCGTGAATCTGAGTCGCCAGACCGGAGCCGAGGTGGTAGCGGTCAGCATGGGACCGGCATCGGCGCAGACCGTACTGCGTGAAGCTTTACAGCGTGGAGCTCACAGAGCCATTCTGCTCTCTTCGGCCGCCTTTGCCGGAAGTGATACCTGGTGTACCAGTCTGATTCTGGCTGAGGCTGTACGCAAAATCGGTGACTATGACATGCTTTTCTTCGGCAAGATGGCCATTGACGGTGATACGGCTCAAGTCGGTCCGGAAGTAGCCGGTCATCTGGATATTCCCCAGGTCACTTCCTTCAGTCACTTCGAATCGGTGATGCCTCAGGGTGTTTGTGTCTGTAAAAAGATGGAGCAGTTCCAGCAAGTGCTTCAGGTGGCTTTGCCTTGCGCCATCATGGTGGGACGCGATGCCGCCGAACTGCAAAGTCCTACTTTGGAGGGATGGCGCAGAGCCATGCAACAGGAGATTGTCGTTTGGAATGAAAAGGATCTGGGACTGGATCCCGCTCATGTGGGCCTGATGGCTTCGCCCACTCGCGTGGTGTCTACTCATGTACCCGAATACACCAAAGAGATTTCCTGGATCAACAGCGGAGAACAGTTCTCGCTGACCTTGAACACGATTATCAATCCTTAAACAAAAATCTTGATCATGAATTCAAATAAAATATCTTTTCCACTTCAGGTAAATACGGACCTGTGTACCGCCTGTGGCATCTGTGCCGAAACTTGTGCCTTTCAGGCCATACAGATGAATGATGGTCCGGAAATCAATCCGCAAGCCTGCCGTCTGTGCGGCAGCTGCGTGCAGAACTGTCCGTCTGAGGCTTTGTCCATTCAGGAAAATACGGAAACTCAGACCGAGGAGCAACAGACTGCAGCCGAAATCTGGGTTTTGGCCGAGCACAGTCAGGGTCAGATTGCGGCCGTGACTTACGAACTGTTGGGTATTGCCCGCCGGTTGGCCGATCAGTCCGGCATGCGTGTTGCCGCCATGTTGCTGGGACATCAGTTGGAGCCGATGACAGCAGATCTGATTGCCTACGGAGCAGATACGGTTCATTTGGTGGATCGTGTCGGTCTGGAAACCTTTATTGAAGAGAACTATGCCCGGGTGGCTTGCGATTTGATCCGTGAATGCAAGCCTGCCGCGTTGCTGGTGGGAGCCACTGTGCGCGGAAGAGGTCTGTCGGCCCGTCTGGCTGCTCTGCTTCATACCGGTCTGACGGCAGACTGTACGGAATTGCGGATGGATACCGAGAGCGGATTGCTGCAGCAGGTCCGTCCGGCATTCGGAGGAAATCTCATGGCTACAATTGTCACACCGCACCACCGTCCTCAGATGGCTTCGGTCCGTCCCGGCGTGATGCAGGCTCAGGAGCCCGACAGGATGCGTTCCGGAGAGGTGATCCGTCATGAAGACTATACCTTCTGTCCGGACGAACGTATCTCTGTGATTCACGAAGAAGATGAAGGTTGTCAGACCGCTTCATTGAGCCAGAGCCGGGTGATTATCGGTATCGGCCGTGGAGTGAAGAACAAGGAAACCGTGGCCGAGATTGAGGCCTGGGCCGAGCGTATAGGAGCCGCTGTGGCCGGATCACGTGCGGCAGTAGAAGCCAATCTGATAGATGCTTCCCGACAAGTAGGGCAGACCGGACATACCATTGCCCCCGATCTGTATGTGGCCATTGGCATCAGCGGACAGATTCAGCATACCGCCGCCATTACCGGAGCCAAAAGAATCATTGCCATCAACCCCGACAGCAATGCGCCCATTTTCCGCATTGCCGATTACGGATGGGTGGCTCCTGTAGAGGAGGCTTTGCCTAAAATGATGCAGATCTTAAACGAACTGGGTGTATGAGAAAGGGACTTTTGCTGCTGGCATGTTGTGCCACACTGACCTTGCAGGCACAGGATGCCCTCAAGTTGAAGTTCCGTTCGCGGGCGCTTCTGGATGCTTCGGTAGCTTCCTTTCAGGATCAGAAGGCACAGGGTTATTACCGGTTGGAAGATTTCCGGGTGGGCTTTAAAGCCGGATATAAGAATATGGAAATGAAAGCCGATATTGGTCTGGGAGGCGGAAAGGTCGCTATCAAGGACCTTTTGCTGCAAGCCACATGGGGAAGCCATACGCTGGCGCTCGGTAATGCCTATGACCCGTTCTCCATGGATATGCTGATCAGTACGGCCGATCTCCGTTTTCACCAGTCGGCCACCTCGGTACTGGCTTTTACCGACAGCCGTAAGTTGGGAGTCACCTGGCATTTTCAGAAACCGGCCTTTTATCTGGCCAGCGGTATCTATACCTATAATGACATCAACAAGATTGGAGAGAACCAGCGAAACTCTTTGGTTTCCACGTCGCGTGCGGTGTGGCGCCGGCAACGGGCAAACGACCATCTGCTGCATTTCGGAGGAGCCTTTTCTTTCCGTACGACACCTGTAAATCAGAAAGACTATAATAAGGAACTTTCGGCGGCAGGAGTGACTTCCATGTTTTCCGAGCCCTTGCTTGCAGCCGGTATCGGAGCTCCCCGGAAAGAGTTTAAGGGAGTGTTGGAGGCTCTCGTCACCGGTCCGCGCTATCTGCTTCAGGGAGAATATTATCTGAACCGTTACTGTCTGTCCGGTGATCGGAATTATCAGCCTCATGGAGGCTATGCGCAGGCTTCGTATCTGCTGCTGGGCAGAGGATTCAGCTATGATGCAGCTTCTGCGGTTCCGGGCAGACCGGCGAGTGACCGCGCTTTGGAACTGACCGCACGATTCAATTATACCAATATGAACGATACCGGTGCCGGCATCTTGGGAGGAGAAGAAAAAGACCTGTCTGTTGGTCTGAATTTTTATCTGAATGCCTATATCGGTTTCAAGATAAGCGGAAGTTATGTCTGGGTAGGAGAGCATTGCAACCCGGCCTATAAGAACAATTATTTTGTTCCTCAGGCCCGTGTGCAATATATCTTCTGAGCGGCATTACGGCAATCCCCGGAATTCTGTATGAATCTTTGCAGAATTCCGGGGATTGCTGTTATTGAAGTTCCAGTATTTTCTTTTCGATGACCAGATCCTCGTCAGTCATGCGCGGCGACGGAATATTGCACATACGGATGATGTCTTCCGGCCGGCAGGTATATTCATAATATTTCTTTTCCTGTTCGCTGAGTTCCTCAAAGCGTTTCAGTTCTCCTTTTATTTTGGCAAAATCCTCGGAAGAAGTACTGTCGGAATGCTTCACGAACAGAATGCGCCGGGCTATCGGGTTATAGTTATAGTCGAAACAGGTGTAAACTCCCTTCATGAACGGCGGGCGTTCGTACATGGGAATTTTCAGGCAGATATGAAACAGAGCCAGCTGAGGCGGGTTCTGTTCGTTGAAGAGCAGATACAGATGCGAGCTTCCGTTCATCAGAGCCATACCTCGGTGGGTACTGCCGTACGCATTGTTGTGGACCACCTCCACCCAGTTTCCTTGTGATGAAGGGGTGATGAGGTAAGGTTCTATCTTCAAGGCCGGCGATGAGGACGACACGCTGTAACTCATATAAATGCCGCTCAGATGATGGATGCGCTTGCAGGCATCCTGCGAATTGTCGCGCAGGCTACGGAGAAAAGAGCAGTCTTTTCCTTCTGTAACTTCGGTGTCGAGCAGTTCCATCGAGAGCAGAGCCTCCTTGATGGCTCCCATGGTGCTGAGCAGTTTCTTTTTCGAAACATTGTTTACCCACACCAGAGCCTCGTCCAGAGCTTCCTGGCTGTCCATACCTTCTTTAACGTGTTTCAGATAGGTAGGAAGAACGGTGGAGTACAGGGCCGAGAATACACTGGATGCCACCTGTGCCTTTTCGGCCATATCCTTCATCTTGACTCCTTTCTGGCGGAGGAAAGAGATTCTCTCGTATATGATTTTCAAATCGTCCATGTCTGTCAGTTCATTGATGAGATAAAGATAGGCTTTTTTAGGGAAAGAACGGTAAGAGAGCCCTATTTTTCTGCCTGTTACGATAGATTTCCGTTACGAACCGGTTACAAAAAGATGATTTTCTGAAGACATGAATATTACTGAAATGTTACCGCTTCATTAATCATCATGTATTCATTTTTTCTGTTTCGGATAGGATCTACTTTTGCAGTGTCAATCAAAAAAACGAATGAAAATGAATCAGAAATTATATCAGTTCGGTCGTCAGATCTCTGGTAAGGAAAGCATGCCGGACTGGATGTTTATCCTGTGGGCCGGAGGAACCGCTCTGCTGTCTTACTCTCTGGTCTATGCGTTGCGCAAGCCCTTTACCGCAGCCGAGTTTGCCGGACAGGAAGTATTTGGTATGGACTATAAGATTGCGGTCAGCATCGTGCAGTTGGTGGGCTATGTCATGGCCAAGATGTTGGGCATCAAGTTCATTTCCGAACTGAAACCCGAGAACCGTTTGAAGTTTATCGTCGGTTCGGCAGCCTTGTCCGAGGCTTCTCTGCTGCTTTTCGCCTTGTTGCCTGCTCCTTATAATGTCGGGGCTCTGTTCTTCAACGGTCTGTCTCTGGGCTGTATGTGGGGCGTGATTTTCAGCTTTCTCGAAGGCCGGCGCACAACAGACTTTCTGGCCAGCATCATGGGAGTGAGCATGGCGCTCAGTTCGGGAGTGGCCAAATCCGTGGGACTCTATACCCTGAATACTCTTGGAGTCAGTGAGTTCTGGATGCCTGCCTGCATCGGAGCCATCGCCTTTCCGTTGCTCAGTTTCCTGGGATGGGTCATGACCCGCTTTCCCGATCCTACTCCAGCCGATATAGCCGCCCGTTCGCCGCGTTATACGCTTAACGGAAAAGAGCGTATGAGCCTGTTCCGCAAGTTTATGCCTCTGCTGCTTCTGCTCTTCGGAGCCAACCTGCTGCTTACGGTGTTGCGCGACATCAAGGAAGACTTCATTGTGTGCATCATCGATGTGAGCACCATCTCTTCCTGGCTGTTTGCCCGCCTCGATGCCATTGCCACTTTGATTATGCTGGCTGTGTTTGCCCTGCTGGGCCGCACCCGTAGCCACCGTACCG
This sequence comes from Bacteroides sp. OF04-15BH, assembly GCF_003477995.1. GTDB lineage: Bacteria > Bacteroidota > Bacteroidia > Bacteroidales > Bacteroidaceae > Paraprevotella. The sequence goes on along the minus strand of NZ_QUEM01000046.1, from coordinate 3,298 downwards.
TGCTGGGCATTCTGCTGTTGCTTTCCACTTTGGGAATGGGTGCTCTGGTACTGATAGCCGGTTGTCCCGAAGGTACCTTCACCACGGCAACGTGGCTCTTCATGCAGACTCTGTGTCTGGACATTGCTTATCTGAGTTTTCAGACCATCTTTTTCGAGCGTTTTATCGCCTGTTACAAGATAAAGGGCAATGTGGGTTTCTTCATCATTACGATAGACTTTATCGGTTATGTGGGCACTCTGTTTCTGCTGTTCTTCAAGGAATTCTTTGCCGCTCAGATTGACTGGCATACCTTCTATAACGAAATGACGGTATATATCGGAATTTTCTGCTGTGTGGCTTTTGCCGCTTCCTGGGGATATATCCAGTATTACCGTAACCGACAGAAAAAAACAAATTCCGAAGAGCTGGAGTCGGCCGGTTCTTTTACTTCTGAAAAATTGAATGTTGAATGTATTTAGAAATATAAGACGTATGAAAAAAATTGAATGTGTGATTATGGATTGGGCCGGTACGGCTATTGATTATGGATGTTTTGCACCGGTTTCCGCTTTTCTGGAGAGCTTCCGTGCGATTGGTATCGAGGTAACGGCAGAAGAAGCCCGTCGTCCGATGGGACTGACCAAGATAGACCATGTCCGTGCGCTTTTTGATATGCCTCGTATTGGAAAGTGTTTCGAGGATCTGTATCATCGTTCGTACAATGAAGAAGATGTGCAGGGCCGTTATGAAGACTTCCAGCGCCTGCTGTTTTCTACCTTGAAAGAATACACCACTCCGATTCCTCATGTGATTGAAACTTTGGATCAGTTGCGTGCACAGGGCATCAAGATCGGTTCCACTACCGGATATACGCGTGAAATGATGGATGTGGTTATCCCGGCTGCTGCCGCTAAGGGTTACCAAACAGAAAACTGTGTCACTTCTGATGGTCTGCCGGGCGGTCGTCCTTATCCTTACATGATCTATAAGAATATGTGCGATCTGGCTGTTCCTTCCAGAATGTCGGTTCTGAAATACGGTGATACCATTTCGGACATCAAGGAAGGAGTGAACGCTGGAGTATGGACTGTGGGTGCCATCATCGGAAGTAACGAGATGGGACTGACCGAAGAAGAGTTCCTGCAGCTGAGCGCAGAAGACCGCAAACAGAAAATGGCAGAGGTGCGCCACAGAATGTATGCCGCCGGTGCCGATTATGTGGTCGATGACATTACAGAACTCCCGGCATTGATCGAAGCCATTAACAAACGTATGAACTAATCATTTGTAGAATAAATAAAAAGATAAAAATATGAGACCTTATTTGTTGCTGACCCCCGGACCTTTGACAACCAGCGAAACCGTAAAGAGCGCCATGATGAGTGACTGGTGCACCTGGGACGAAGATTATAATATCGGTATTGTAGAGGTGATTCGCAAGAAACTTGTGGAGATCGCTTCCAGCAAGCCGGAAGAGTACACCGCCGTATTGATGCAGGGTAGCGGCAGCTTCTGTGTTGAGGCCACTCTGGGAACGGCTGTCCGTCCGCAGGATCATCTGCTGGTTGTAGCCAATGGAGCCTATGGAAAGCGTATGGGAACCATTGCCGACTATTACCATCTGAACTATGATCTGATGAAGTTTGAGGAGACTCAGGCCGTGGTTCCGGCACAGGTTGATGACTATCTGAATCAGCACCCCGAGGTGACTCATGTTTCCGTGGTACATTGCGAAACAACTACCGGTGTGCTGAATCCTTTGGCAGAGATTGCCGCCGTGGTGAAGAAACACCACAAAGTGCTGATTGTGGATGCCATGAGCAGTTTCGGAGGTGTTCCTATTGATATGGCCGCCCTGGGCATCGACTTTATGATCAGCAGTGCCAACAAATGTATTCAGGGAGTACCGGGATTCGGCTTTATCCTGGCCCGTCGCAGTCTGTTGGAGCAGTGCAAGGGAGTGGCCCGCTCACTGTCGCTCGACCTGTACGATCAGTGGGAAACTATGGAAAAGGGACATGGAAAATGGCGCTTCACTTCGCCCACTCATGTGGTGCGTGCCTTCATGCAGGCCCTGAAGGAACTGGAAGAAGAAGGAGGCGTAGCTGCCCGTTTTGCCCGCTACAGCAAGAACCATCAGGTGCTGGTTGAGGGAATGCGCAGTCTGGGTTACCGCACTTTGCTGCCCGATGCCGACCAGTCTCCGGTCATCACCTCATTCTATTATCCCGATGCCGCTTTCGATTTCAAGGCTTTCTATCTGAAGTTGAAAGAACGCGGTTTCGTGATCTATCCGGGAAAGATTTCTCAGGCAGATACCTTCCGCATCGGCAACATCGGAGATGTATATCCTGAAGATTTTGAACGCCTGATTGCCTGTATCCGTGAGGTACAGTCTGTTTAATACAGAAAATTTCTTATTTGAATGACACCGTTCGGCGGAACGGAATTGCGGACAGCGGCTGCCTGAGGGGAGCCGCTGTTGCTGTTTTTACTTTTGATATGAAAGTTGTATATGTTAAAATACCACAATTTGCTCTTTTTTTCGCCTGTTCAAATAAACCTTTTCGGCAGTTGTCTGTCTTAGGACTGAATGCAGTACAAAACAAGACTGTGAAACGGATTACATACTTAAAATTGAAAATATGAAAAAAGTATTATTAATGGCCGCTCTGGTAATGATGAGTTGGCAGTCAATGCAAGCACAAAACAAGACACGAGAACGCAAACCGCTGACCACCGAACAGAAGGTGGAGCGCAGTGTAGGAAGAATGACCAAAGAACTGAGCCTTAACGAAGATCAGATACAGAAGATCACAGCTTTGTATCAGGAGTATTTCAAGTCAGTGGAGGGCCTTGCCCGTGGCGACGAAAAGATGAAGGAAGCGCGCCAGAAACTGAATGAAGGAATCAAGGCTGTGCTGACCGAGGAACAACAGATACTATGGAAACAGCAGAAGACACGTCAGCGGCCTCAGAAGCCGCAGGGCGGAGAGTAAAATGGGTTCTTTTATATGAGTGGGGCTGTTCCGATGCGACATCGACGGCAGTCCTGGAATAATTGGTAATTTTGTATTTAGAAGAAGGAGCTGCATCAGGTTTTCTGAGCAGCTCTTTTCTGTATCCGGATACTTCTTGACGGCGGGGTATCCTTTTTGTTGTTGAGGCTGTTATTTTGATTGTTTTTGAGGGCGGTCGCTTTCTTTCCGTTTCTCCGAAAGCGACCTTCTGGGAAAGAAACTGCATGAATATTCCGGATGTACCTCTGTTTATTCAACCTGTTGGCGGAATTAAAAAACCGCCTGAAAATTAGTAT
>NZ_QUEM01000045.1 GCF_003477995.1 Bacteroides sp. OF04-15BH | reverse complement strand
ATGGTTTTCCAAAGGGCTGCGAAATCCTCTTTCTGCATGGTGATGTCCTGCCCGGCTTCTGTCGCTTTTCTATTTTCCATAGCCGTTATTTCTTTAGAGGACGGTTAAGGATATACTTCTGCGCTTCCTGCTCTATCTGCGCCTGCGTCTTGACCGGGTTCTGACGTAACCATGCTTCCAACTCCGCTTTCTCAAAATAAAGCATTTTGCCCTGCGGCTTGTAATGGGGTATCAAGTTACCCGAAGTCAGCTTGTACAGGTAACTTTTAGAAAGGTTCAAGAACCTGCTCGCTTCATCGAAGCTAAGCACGTTCTTTGAAAGGAACAACATCTTTTCGAGTTCGGAAACTCTTAACTCTAAATCTCTTTCCATATTGTTTAGGAATTTAGGTGAAACAATATGAAGGTGCGCACCCTCGTTTTTTTTGTTAACGGGGGCAAAGTTAAGAGCTTGAAAATGAAATCTAATTGACCTTTGTTTGAGCGTTCAATCTATGCTCAACCTTTTTTCAGTTGTTCGATGTATTTGTCTATGATTTCATATCCTTTCGGATAGATGTTTTTTGCTTGGTCTGTCGCACTCGACAGGTCAGTACGTGTAAGCGGTTCTCCTTTTATCTTTCCCAGTATCAGTTTATTGTTTGCTATGACAGACTGCCATTCATAAACAATATAATTATAGCAGCCAAGCTGCATCATAAGGTAGGCAAACAAACGTGTATTATTAACTTTCAGAACACCGTCAAGTTTACAGTTGAAAAAATCGGTAAGTATTCTTGCATTTATTGTGGTAGTAAAAACATGAGCTTCATTGATACAGTCAGTAAGCAGACTGATTTCCTTTTGGGTAAGTACGGATTTAAAAGGATTACTTTTACCTACAATCTTAACTGGTTTATTTTCCGTACTCGCTTCTTTTTCTTTTGGCAAGGTCTGTTCTTGTGCTTGGATGGCAACTGTATCTATATAGTATTCGCTTTCCTGTTCTTGAAGATGGTTCAAATACTTAGAAAGTACGACAAAATTAATAATGATGGAAAAGTAAGGAAGCTGTTCATCATAACAGAATGGCTCACGTAAATATGCATCCATATCGAAATCAGAACACCGGAAACTAATATACTTTCTTTTTTCATCAGAGTTCAAATCCTCAAAGAAACTGCTTTCCCATAAAAAATCGGGAATATCCATATCCAGTACAATATATTGCAGTACACGATATTTTTGTTGAATAGCTACAATATCCTCGGTCACACGAAAAATTTCTTGCCGCAAATAATCCTTTAGCTGGGCTTGCGTCAAATACTCACGTTTTAAAAATAGTGCATCTACTTTAGTTTTATAGTCATGCGCTATACAACTATCTAATATCTTCTGTATTTCTCTGAAATTGGTTTCTATATGATTTTCCATAATCGTGTGCCTTTAAACGTTCTTACTACAAATATAAGGTAAGAATCTCACTTTTCCCGAAAACATCGGCAATAATAAGGAAGAAAAGACAGGATAAGAGTTAAGAAATTATAAAGATACAGGGAGAAAAATTATAAAAGTACACCTTTTCTTTGTATTCGTCATTCAGTACACATTTAGTACGCCCTATAAAAGCAGAAAACCCTGATAATCAGGCGATTATCAGAGTTTATTCGTACCCAGACCCGGGATCGAACCGGGATGGGTTTCCCCACTGGTGTTTGAGACCAGCGCGTCTACCTATTCCGCCATCTGGGCATCTTTTCGATTTCGATTGCAAAGATAATACTTTTTTAATACACTGCAAAATTTATCCGCGTTTTTTTCCTTTTGTCTGAAAAACAAGAAGAATGGAATTATTATAATTCATATATTTTTGCCTTTTTTATCCGGGGCATTTCTTGTAAAGCTCACAAATAAACCCTACCTTAGCAATAGAATAATCAGAAACCGATTAAACAATACATAATTATGGAAAAGTATTATTGCGTCATTCTGGCCGGTGGTATCGGAAGCCGCTTGTGGCCGGTTAGCCGTCACAATAAGCCGAAACAGTTTCTGGACCTGTTTGGCACCGGAAGAACCTTGTTGCAACAAACATACGACCGGTTTGCCAAAATCATCCCAGCACAGAATATTTATGTATCTACCAATGTTGACTATAAAGACCTGGTATGTGAGCAACTGCCGGAGCTGAATCCGACCCAGATTCTCACGGAACCGATCCGAAGAAACACGCTGCCCAGTGTGGCATGGGCCACAGCCTATATCGCTCATCTGAACCCCGAAGCCAGCATTGTGGTGACTCCGGCCGATCAGCTGATTCTGAAAGAAGAGGTGTTCCAGCAGGACATTCTCAACGGACTGGACTTTGTCAGCGAGCATGACATGCTCCTCACCATGGGTGTAAAGCCCACACGCCCCGACACGGGATATGGCTATATCCAGGCCGGAGAGACCATGAAAGAGCCTCACTTTGCCCGCGTCAAGTCGTTCACCGAGAAACCGGAACTGGAGTTTGCCCGGATGTTCATGGAAAGCGGTGAGTTCTATTGGAACACCGGACTGTTCCTGTGGAACGTAAAAACCATGCTCCACTCCATTCACGATGTAGCTCCGGAATACATTCAGGACCTGATTGCCTGCACTCCGGACGCACAAAAGGACTTGTCGGCCTGCATCCCGGAACATTTCTCTGCCCTGCCGAACCTGTCGCTCGACTACGGTATTCTGGAAAGAAGCGAGAATGTATGCCTGCAAATCTGCGGATTCGGTTGGGCCGACTTGGGCAACTGGAATTCTCTTCACGACGATGCCCAGTGCTGCAAGCCGCAGGACAATGTGCTCATGGACAGCAAGGCTCTGCTCTATAACAGTACCGGAAATATCGTGTGCCTGCCTAAGGGCCGTGTGGCCGTCATCGACGGACTGAACAACTTTGTGGTAGCCGAAGAAGGCAATGTCCTGATGATTTGCCCCAGAAACGATGCCGCAGCCCTGAGACGCATGATGACAGACGCTCAAATGAAGCTGGGAGAAGAGTTCTCCTAAGCATTGACAGAATAAACCCTCCTTCGAACCGACAACGGCCTCGAAGGAGGGTTTCCTATTTTCGGACGCCAGACTCAGAGCAGTTCTCCCTTGCCCTGACGCACAATCTCAAAATCATCATCCAGGCAGCTGACCACCGTAGAAGGCTCCAGTGCCCCATAACCGCCGTCAACCACCAGATCCACTTCCTGCTGGTACTTCTCGTGTATCAGTTCCGGATCGGTAGAATACTCCACAACCTCGTCATCATCGTGCACCGACATGGTCAGAATGGGATTGCCCAACTCGCGAACCAGAGTCAGGATAATGTTATTGTCGGGCACACGCACTCCCACCTCCTTACGGTCTTTATAGATTTTGGGCAGACGGCTGCTGGTGGGCAGAATAAAAGTAAACGGCCCGGGCAGATTGCGTTTCATCAGTTTGTAGGCAGCATTGCTCACCCGCGCATATTCGCTCAGATTCGAGAAATCGGAACAGATAATGGACAGGTTACTCTTCTGGGGATTTACGCCTTTCATCTTACAGATGCGCTCCACGGCACGCACATTCAATGCATCACAGCCGATAGCATAGACCGTATCCGTAGGATAAATGATCAGTCCGCCATCACGCAACACTTTTACCACCCGGTCCACCTCACGCGGATTCGGGTTCTCCGGATAAATCTTTACCAACATATTCCTTTACGTTTGATTCTAAATACAAACATACAGAAAATTCATGAAACCTGTCAAGGTTTTCCGAAACAAATAAACAAAATCAGCAGACCGCGGGGTTTTTATAATATTCCATAGCCGATGAACAGATTTTATTTATATCTTTGCAGAGAACTAAACATCAAGATTAAAATACATACACAATGACTAAAATTACAAAAGAAATGGCTCTGAACTACCACTGCCAGGGGAAACCCGGAAAAATAGAAGTGGTACCGACAAAGCCTTATAGCACACAACAGGATCTCTCGCTGGCCTATTCACCGGGCGTGGCAGAACCTTGTCTGGAAATTGAAAAGAATCCGCAAGACGCCTATAAGTACACCGCCAAAGGAAACCTCGTGGCCGTTATTTCCAACGGTACAGCCGTGCTCGGACTGGGCGATATCGGCGCTCTGGCCGGCAAGCCGGTGATGGAAGGAAAAGGACTGCTCTTCAAGATTTATGCCGGAATTGATGTGTTCGACATCGAAGTGAACGAGAAAGAACCGGAGAAGTTCATCCAGGCTGTCAAGGCCATTGCTCCTACTTTCGGAGGTATCAATCTGGAAGATATCAAGGCTCCTGAGTGCTTTGAAATCGAACGTCGCCTGAAAGAGGAACTGGACATCCCGGTGATGCACGACGACCAGCACGGTACGGCCATCATTTCCAGTGCCGGACTGCTGAACGCTCTTGAGGTGGCCGGAAAGAAAATAGAGGATGTAAAGATTGTGGTCAATGGTGCCGGCGCATCGGCTGTTTCCTGCACCAAGCTGTATATCTCTCTCGGTGCACGCCTGGAGAATATCGTGATGCTGGACAGCAAGGGAGTCATTTCTCAGGACAGAACAGACCTGAACGAGCAGAAGCGTTACTTTGCCACCAGCCGTACGGACATCCATACTCTGGAAGAGGCCATCAAGGATGCCGACGTATTCTTGGGCCTGTCACGCGGCAATGTGCTGAGCCAGGACATGGTGCGCAGCATGGCTCCGTCGCCGATTGTCTTCGCACTGGCCAATCCGGTGCCTGAAATCTCTTACGAAGATGCCGTTGCTTCACGCCCGGACGTATTGATCGCTACAGGACGTTCTGACTATCCGAACCAGATTAACAACGTAATCGGATTCCCATATATCTTCCGCGGCGCGTTGGACACCAGTGCCACCGCCATCAACGAGGAGATGAAGCTGGCCGCCGTACGTGCTATCGCCAACCTGGCCAAACAGCCGGTTCCGGATGCCGTAAACGAGGCTTACCACGAACACCGTCTCACCTTCGGTCCGAAATATTTCATTCCGAAACCGGTAGACCCACGCCTCATCACCGAAGTATCTATGGCAGTTGCCAAGGCAGCCATCGAGTCTGGTGTGGCCCGCAAGACCATCTCCAACTGGGATGAGTACAAGCAGAAGCTGAAGGAACTGATGGGTTACGAATCCAAACTGACCCGTCAGCTGCACGCTCTGGCCAAGAGAAGCCCGCAGCGCGTAGTGTTTGCCGAGGGTACACACCCGAACATGCTGAAGGCTGCCGTAGAGGCTAAGGCCGAAGGCATCTGCTTCCCGATTATTCTGGGTAACGAAGAGCGCATCCAGAATCTGGCCAACGAGCTGGATCTGAATCTGGAAGGCATTGAGATTGTCAATCTGCGTCACGACCGCGAGTCTGAGAGAAGAGAGCGTTATGCCAAGATTCTGACTGAAAAGAACCAGAGAGCAGGATATACGCTGGACGAAGCGATCGACAAGATGTACGAGCGTAACTACTTTGGTATGATGATGGTGGAAACAGGAGAGGCAGATGCCTTCATCACCGGTCTGTATACCAAGTACTCCAATACCATCAAGGTGGCCAAGGAAGTGATCGGCATCCAGCCGGAATACAATCACTTCGGCACCATGCATATCATCAACTCCAAGAAGGGAACCTTCTTCCTGGCCGATACGCTGATCAACCGTCATCCGGACACAGAAACACTGATTGACGTGGCCCGTCTGGCTGCCGACAAGGTACATTTCTTCAACCATGAGCCGGTCATTGCCATGCTGTCTTACTCAAACTTCGGTTCTGACCAGATCGGAAGCCCGGCTACCGTGCACAAGGCCATCGAATACATGCAGGCCCAATATCCGGAATTACCGATCGACGGCGAGATGCAGGTGAAGTTCGCCATGAACAACAAGCTGCGCGACCAGAAGTATCCGTTCACCCGTCTCACCGGCAAGGAGGTCAATACTCTGGTATTCCCGAACCTGTCTTCTGCCAATGCAGCTTATCAGCTGTTGCAGACTATGGCCGAAGAAGGAACCGAGTTCATCGGCCCGATCCAGATGGGATTGAACAAACCGATCCACTTTACAGACTTTGAAAGCTCTGTACGCGACATCGTGAACCTTACGGCTGTAGCAGTTATCGACGCCATGGTCAACAAGAACAAGAAGTAATCCTATACCAAAAGGAGTTGCATCGAAACACCGATACAACTCCTTTTCTTTATTCTTAAAAGTCATTGTGATGATTTTGGAAAATCATCACAATGACTTTTTCATTTTATCACAATCTTTTTCAGAACTCCACCGTCAGTCCGAGTGTCGGCACCAGATTGCCACTTTCCATCTTGATCGGTTTCAGGCGATAACGCTGCTCTTCCTTCGGGGCGTCCGGATTGACTATTTCTCCGGTACTGATCCACGCATCCGGCTGTTTCAGACTGCTGTTGAACACATTCTGTATGTCGATATAGAAACCCAGACGCCATTTCTTGAAATAGAAATCCTTGTCCAGACGGAGATCCACTTGTGCAAAGCTGGAATAACGCTCACTGTTGTAGCGGTCGTAATCCAGATAAGGGCGACCGGAAACATCCCAGGCCGAAACCAGTTCCGACTTTTCCAGATCATAAGGCGTGTACGGCGCACCACCGATTACGCTGCAACGCATGCCCAGACTCCACTGTTTGGGAAAATCATACGTGCCGCCCACATTCAGGATGTAACGGTTGTCCCAGGCCGAAGCGATATACTCCTCGCCGGGCGAAGCCTGATATTCACTTTTGTAGGCAGTAAAGGAAGCGGTCAGATTCAGGCGTTCTGGGATGGAATACCGGAACAGCGCCTCCACACCATAAGCCCGTCCGCGGGCCTCGGAAACCAGCGCTTCGTTACCCACCGAACCATAGTCGGCTCCCTTGCAGGCCAAAGGAATTCCGTCGGCTACAGACAGAGGGATGTCGGTGTAATACTTATAGAATCCTTCTACCGAGAGCGAGAAGTTCTGGTTCATGCGCCATTCCACACCCAAGGCCGACTGGGCTACGTGCATATAATCGAGCGCCTTATTGACATAGTCACCCTCCGTATTCTTGAATCCCAGCGCCGAGAAAGGAGGCAGCTGGGCATACCATCCGGCCGACAGACCGAGCGACCAGTGCGGATTGAAGGCATAGCGCATGGAAGCGCGGGGCGACACCTGATTCCACAGACGCAGCATTTTCGGCGAATAGTTGTTGCCATCGAAACGGATGCCCGCCGATGCCGAGAACTTGCTGTCTGCCGGAGCATAGTCACCGGACACATAAAGTCCCCAGGCCAGCAGGTCGAGCGCTGTTTCATACAGGTTTTCCCGGCTCTGCTGCTGATACAGGCGCTGGAAGGTATTGTTGTCATAAAGATAATTGTTCAGCTCCACACCCTCTTTCAAGGTCCAGCTTCCGGCAAAACTTCTGTTTTCCACCTTGGCCGTGGTTTTCTGCTCTACGGCCTTCAGGTCAAGTGTCTTGTTCTCCGGCCGGGAATCATCGTTGTTGACAAACTTCAGGTTGCGGTTGTTCAGGTAGTTATGGCTCAGCGTATAGGTCTGCACGTGGCTTCCGGCATAATGCTTGTAAGTGGCTCCCACCGTAAAGGTCTCCTGATTGATTTCCGGCAGATAACTGAGCATATATTGCGCCATTTCCCCGTCCTCGTCGGTATTAAGCTTCATGCGGTCTACACCGGTAAGGGCCATGAACATCAGTTCGTCATTGTTCTTCAGGCGGGATTTGATTTTCACCTGTCCGTCAATATAATTCGGCAGGAAAGGCAGTCCCAGCAACTTGAACAGCATTTGCAGATACGACTGGCGTACGGAAAACAGATAGGTGGTGCGGTCGGTGAAGTGACCGCTTCCGCTGAGCGACACTTCCGAAGCACCCAGGGTAGCCTTGAACGTCTGCTTCTCCGGATCTCCGTCGCGCAGACGGAAATCGAGCACCGAGCTCATGGCTCCGGCCCGTGCTGCCGGAAAGGCTCCGGTGTAGAAGTTGATGTCACGAATCAGGTCGGCATTGACAATGCTCACCGGTCCGCCCGAAGCACCCAGAGTGGCAAAATGGTTGATATTGGGAATCTCAATGCCATCCATAAAGAAACGGTTCTCCGAAGGACCACCACCGCGCACAATCAGGTCGTTGCGGTAACCGATGGGAGAAAACGACACACCGGGATAGTTGCGCACTATGCGGGATACATCGCGGTTGCTTCCGGGACTCTTCTCTATCTCACGGGTAGAAATGACATTCATGCTGACGGGACTCTCCGTGCTGCGGCGAAACAGGTCGGGGCGCACCGTCACATCCTGGATAAAGCGCGTATCTTCCTTCAGTTCGATTTCGATAAACGGCGTAGTGGCCGAGATCTGATACTCGGAGGTACGCACCGGTTCATAACCAATGCAGGTCACCATGAAATGAAAGATGCCCGGGGGCACCTGCTCCAGAGTGAAGCAGCCCAAAGAATCGGTCATGGTGCGCAGGGTGTCTTTTCCGGCCAGCCAGACATAGGCGTCCATAACCGGCTGACGCGACTGCTGTTCGATGACACGGCCGCGCACCGTATAGTCTATGGCATACAGAAAACAAGTGGAGAAACTTAGCAAAAGCAACAGAAAAAATTTCCTCATCATCGTGTTATTTTATCGGTTTTTCAGTTTTATTCACGACAAATATAAAAAAAGTTCTACGAAAAGAAGAGATTTACAAGGACAAAGATTATCTTTACGTAGTCAAAAAGAAATTAGAAACACAACGCAGCAAATATGATTATACAAAACATTTTAGATACGGACTTATACAAGTTCACCACTTCGTATGCCTATATCAAGCTGTTTCCATACGCCGAAGGCACATTCACCTTTCAGGACCGGGACCAGACAGTCTACTCCGAGGATTTTCTCAAGGCCGTTAAAAAAGAAATCGAAAAACTCCGCGAGGTAAAGCTCACCAGCGAAGAGCAGGAGTTCATGACACACCACTGCCGTTTCCTGCCCCCGGTTTACTGGGAATGGCTCGCTTCCTTCCGCTTCAATCCGGAAAAGATCTGCATGGAACTGGATGCCGAAGGGCATCTGCATCTCGAAGTGACCGACCTGCTGTATAAAGTCACCCTCTATGAGGTGCCTCTGCTGGCCATCATCTCTGAAGTGAAAAACAAATTCGAACATAAATCAGTCGATCTGGAAGTAGTCAAGGAAAAACTGGCTCCCAAGATCACCTTGTCCAACGACAATGCCCTGCCGTTCTCGGAATTCGGCACTCGCCGCCGCTTCTCCAAGGAAGTGCATGAAACGGTCATCAAGGAGCTCAAGAAGCAGGCCCGCTACTGTACAGGCACTTCGAACTGCTATCTGGCCATGAAATACAACATGCGCCCCATGGGAACGCATCCGCACGAATGGTTCATGTTCCACGGAGCTCAGTTCGGCTACAAGCATGCCAACTATATGGCTTTGGAAAACTGGGTGAATGTGTATGACGGTGATTTGGGTACTGCCCTCTCGGACACTTATACCTCGGAATCCTTCCTGAGCAATTTCAGCCGCAAGCAGGCCAAACTGTTCGACGGCGTGCGCTGTGACTCGGGAGACGAATTCCAGTTTGTAGACCAGCTTATCAAGCGTTATCAGGAATTGGGCATCGACCCGACCACCAAAACCATCATCTTCAGCAACGCCCTGGATTTCCCCAAGGCCCTGGAGCTGTTCCGCTACTGCAAGGGACGCATCCGCTGCTCTTTCGGTATCGGTACCAACCTGACCAACGACACCGGTTATGCTCCGGCCAATATCGTCATGAAGCTGAGCCGCTGCCGCATGAACGCCAACCAGCAGTGGCGCGAATGCATCAAGCTGTCGGACGATCTGGGAAAACACATGGGCAGCATCACCGAGGTGGAAGCCTGCATGCACGAACTGCGCATTTCCTAAAAGAATATCTTCATAACAAAAGGGTCATCCTGCCGGCACACCGGCGGATGACCCTTTTTCTTTCGCTTGGAATTATTGTCTAGAAATTGAATTTCTCAATCTTCATGGCTGCCAAAGCCTGCATGCGAGGCACCAGAGTGGTGAAGTGTGCGCTCTGCTCGTGAGCCTTCAGGGCTTCTTCGTCAGTCCATGTTTCGCAAATCATCAACACATCTGCACGGGTTTCGCTCTGGAACAGGTCGTATGCAATGCAACCCTGATCCTTTACTGATGCGGCAACCAGTTCCTTGGCTGCGCTTACCAATTCTGCCTTCTTGGCTTCTTCTACCTGAATAAATACATTTAATCTGATCATAATTTCTACTTTTTGAATTAAAAATCCTTTTACCAGATTCAAAAATACGGAAAAGAGTGCGTAAAAACAAATGTTTTCTACTTTTTATTTTCCTACGCCCGCATGGGTCAGCGTCTGAATTTACGACGTCTTTTCCACAGGACAGGGCGCAACACCCCGTAGCCGATCAGATTGCCCAGAAGCACGCCCACACTGTTTGCCGCAAAATCGAGCCACTCGCCCGAACGGGTGGTGGTGCAATAAGCCTGTGCCAGTTCGATGATACCACTCATCAGCGCCGGAGCCAGTACGGCCCATAAGACAATACGCCCCCAGAACAGACTGCTGTGGCGGCGCAGATATTCCCACCAAATGACCGAACAGAAACCACCATACATCACCAGATGCGTCCACTTGTCGATATAACGCACCTCCTCCAGCCCGGTATGCGGGGGAGTAAACATACACAGAAACCAGATTACCACTACCAACAATACGCTCAACGGGTAACTTTTAAGTAAATTTGTTATCATAATACACTGTTTTATTCAAATTCGGTTCAAAAATACGTTTATTTTCTATACTTTTGCAACCAATTGTCATGTTTAACTAAAAACTAACATTTTTATGTCTGTTAATGAAAGAGCAAACTTTGGGAGTAAAATCGGAGTCATACTGGCCTCGGCAGGTTCTGCTGTCGGTTTAGGCAATATCTGGCGCTTCCCCAGCGAACTGGGTTCAAACGGTGGTGCCGCCTTCCTGCTGGTATATCTGCTGTGTATCGTTTTTCTGGGCTTGCCCGTCATGGTATCGGAATTTCTGATCGGCAGACGTTCACAAGCCAACACGGCCTCAGCCTATCAGAAACTGGCTCCCGGCACCAAATGGCATCTGGTGGGACTCATGGGCGTATTTTCCGCCTTTCTGATCCTGAGCTATTATGTGGTCGTGGCCGGATGGACTCTGGAATATACGGTAGCTGCCGCTACAAACAGTTTTTCACAGGGCACGGATTATACGGGATTCTTCAATGACTTTGTCAGCAACCCGTGGAAATCCTCCCTCTATGTCATCCTCTTCATGCTGCTCACCCATGTGGTGATTATCCGCGGAGTGACCGAGGGTATTGAAAAATTCTCCAAGGTGATGATGCCGCTGTTGCTGTTCATCATCTGTGTTCTGGTGATTTGCGCCTTCTCCATGCCCGGAGCCAGCGAGGGACTGAACTTCCTGCTGAAGCCGGACTTCTCGAAAATCACCACCAAAGTGGTTTTGAGCGCTATGGGACAGGCTTTCTTCTCCATGAGTCTGGGAATGGGATGTCTGTGTACTTACGCATCATATTTCGGACGGGACACCAACCTGCTGCGCACTGCTGCCAGTGTGGGAGCCATCGACACGATGGTGGCTGTCATGGCGGGAATCATCATCTTCCCGGCTGTTTACTCCGTTCCGGGACTTTCGGTGGATGCCGGTCCGAGTCTGGTGTTCGTCACTCTGCCCAATGTATTCAACATCGCTTTCCACAACGCACCGGTTCTGGGCTATATCTTCTCGGTGATGTTCTATGTGCTTCTGGTTCTGGCAGCCCTGACTTCTACCATCTCGCTGCACGAAGTTGTTACAGCCTATATCCACGAGCGGTTCAAACTCACCCGCAAGGCCGGTGCCTATATCGTTACGGTATCGTGCACCCTGCTGGGTATTCTCTGCGCCCTGTCGTTCGGAGTACTGAAAGGCGCAACCTTGTTTGACATGAATCTGTTCGACCTGTTCGATTTCGTTTCAGCCAAGTTCCTGATGCCGCTGAGCGGTATGCTGATCGCCATCTTTACGGGCTGGTATCTCGAACGGAAAATCGTGCGCGATGAGGTGACCAACTACGGCACCATCCGGATGCCACTTTTCAAACTGTATATATTCCTCTTGAAATACTTTGCCCCAATCGCAATTATGACTATATTTGTGAATGAGCTGGTTAAATAAAAGGACATACAGACTATTGCAAAACAAGATAAAGGACCTTTTCTATCTGCCCCGCGCAGACAGAAAGGTCCTTTTTGCATTCAGCCTGTGCACGGCCCTGATTACCTTCGGCTGCCTGTTTTATCTTTCGCGAAGCCATCAGGAGACCAGCCGAAAGCTCTCCGAAACGGAACGCAGACATTACAGGACACTGTGCCGACAAAACATAACCGACAAACCGACAAAAGTCCGGAGAAAGGAAACCTATTATGCCGTACCGGTCCAGGAAAAGGCTTCTTTCGCATTCGACCCGAATACGGCCGACTCCACCCAACTGCTGGCTCTGGGCTTCTCTCCCTGGCAGGTACGCAATATCTATAAATACCGGGCCAAGGGAGGACGATTCCATCAGAAAGAGGACTTGAGCCGGATTTACGGTATGACCGGCGAACAACTCAATCATCTGCTCCCGCTGGTAAACATTGCTCCGGAATACCGCTATCTGGAACATAAAGCGCCGGATTCGCTCAGAAAAGAGTTCCCGGTGTATCAAAGCAACAAATTCCGGGAAAAGACTCTGGTAGACCTCAACACAGCCGATACGACACTGCTGAAAA
The DNA here is from genome assembly GCF_003477995.1 of Bacteroides sp. OF04-15BH. Classification (GTDB taxonomy): domain Bacteria; phylum Bacteroidota; class Bacteroidia; order Bacteroidales; family Bacteroidaceae; genus Paraprevotella. Next base: position 4,576 of record NZ_QUEM01000045.1, on the reverse strand, counting down.
GAATACCGGGCATCGGCAACAGATTTGCCATCATGATTGTGCGCCGCCGCGAACAGCTCGGAGGCTATATGTCCGTAAACCAGCTTCTGGAAATAAACCATCTGCCGGACAGTCTGCTCCCGTGGTTCGTCGTTCGAAGCACAGAGGGAGTGAAAAAGATAAATATCAACAAGGCGTCCTTGACAGAACTTCGCCGGCATCCGTATCTGAATTTTTACCAATGCCGCGTCATACTGGAACACAGACGGAAATACGGAGCGCTGAAAAGCCTCAACGACCTGTCGCTCTATGAAGAGTTTACAGAGAAAGATCTGGACAGGCTTTCGCCCTACTGTGCCTTCTAGTCTTTTTGATCAGACATAAGTAACTGAGAAACAATATTTCAGAAGCGCCACGGGAATAGACAAAAAAACGTAAATCACACATCACTCCCTTTTCTATCTGATAAATCTCTCTATTTTTGCATCCAAAACCAAGGGCATCATAAATACCAATTATTATCTCATAAAAAAACAATGAAAACAAAGGGATTAATTCAATTTGCTGCCGTAGCCTTACTGAGTGTAGGACTGGCAGCCTGCAACAACAAGAACAAACAGAACGGGGAACAGGATGTCGTACCGACCGATTATCTGTGCCTGTTTCAGGGTACTCTGCCTTGCGGCGACTGTCCGGGAATAGAAACCAAAGTGACCTTCATGCCCGACAGCACGGCTGCCATCACACGCCTGTATCTGGATTCAGACGGCACCTCGGAAACAGAATACGGCACCTGGTCTTATCAGGACAGCACGTTTGTCGTTAAAACCAGCAGTAATGACTCTGTTCCGGTACAGGAAACGCTCAGTTTCAAAGTGCTTCCCGACGAGCAGATTGCCCTGATCGGCGAAGACAATATTGTGAAGAGCGAGAATGTACTGCTGAAAAAACAACCGCTCACCATAAAGAACTTTGAAGGCAGCTATACGCAAGGTGGTGAAGAAAAGGATGCGTATGCACAGACACTGACGATTGCCGCCGGCGAAAACAATGAAGTTCTGGTAACCATTGCACAAACCGGAGGCAAGGGAAAAGGATGTGAGTTCACCGGCAAAGGACGTATCATCAACAATCAGATTGAAGTGGACTTGCAGCAGGTGAATCCGGAAATGAGCTCCACTATGGTAATCCGTCCGACCAACGAAGGCAACGGTCTGAATGTATTTACTTCTAAATTTGATGAACGCTACGATCTGATGTACTTCTGCGGTGGAGGCGGCAGTCTGGCCGGAGACTATATCAAAAAGTAGAAAAAGCCCCGATTTTAAAAGAAAACTGAACTTTTTCTCTGAAAAAAGTGATTTTTATTTGGAAATAACAAAAAGATGTACTACCTTTGCACTCGCAATCGAAAAGATGCCCAGATGGCGGAATAGGTAGACGCGCTGGTCTCAAACACCAGTGGGGAAACCCATCCCGGTTCGATCCCGGGTCTGGGTACAAAGATAAAAGCTAAGTGATTGATAGTTCGATACTTAGCTTTTTCTTTTTATCGGAGATGTTCCCAAATTGTTCCCAATCATCCTTATGTATCCCACCAAAGATGGGGCATTTACTTCATGCCATCTATTACTTTTAGTATAGAATCGGGCTTTTCTACCATTCGCAATACAGAATCCGAATCAAATCCCATATATTCTATATAGGTTCGTATTAACTCATAATGCTCTTTGGCATATTTTGTATCTATCGCACGTGTAGCGTTGAAGCAGATAGGTTCATGATGTGCTATTCTGTTACGAAATTCACGGATGGCAGTCAGTTGTTTGTAGATGTCTGTTTGCTTTAAACCATGCGCTTTGTTGGGGAATATTTGAAGAAGTGTTTTTCCTCCTATGCGGTAATTGCGTCTTGTAAACAGATAAGTCCAGAAGCCAAATGTAAAGGAAGCTACCATCTTATCGTTATTGTACACTCCCATATTGGTATAAGTGCGCTGTATGCGTACTATTTCGGAAGCTTCCTGTTCAAGTAATCCATTGGGTCTTGCTTGGTTGATTATCCAATTATCATCATTGAAATATTGTTTGTAGTGAGCGTTTATGGCATTGCGTAGCATTATCTCAAACATACCGATAACTCCATAAAAACGTTGGCTCAACTTGATGTTATATTGGTATAGGCGCAAGGTTTTGGCTTTTTCATTACCACTTGCTTGTGCGTATTTATTTAATCTTGCCGGGGATAGTACCTGCAAACATTCGTCATATTTCATTTGGTATAAGTTTAAAAACAAGACTTTTCTTGCAAAAATAGAAATTAATAGCTATATTTGCAAACGTAAGACCCTGTTGTCCCTGCTGAACAAGCAAACTTCAGGGTTATTGTTTTTTTTATGTGGGTTCTATTATACGTTTTTGATTTTAAAACAATTTGATTATAAGTTAATTAGATGTTTGTTTATGAGGATAGTAAATAATATTATTTTTATTGTCATTATACTAAGTGTGCTTGGTATGACAAGTTGCAACGAAGAAAAGCTAGAAGTTTTACCTTTTCATTTGGATAAAAAATCTTATGAGGTAATGTTAATGGGATGGAATGATATTCCTATTACAAACGGTAGTGGTATTCTGAGTGTTACTACTGAAGACAAAGAGATTGTTTCTGTATCATGTATTACTTTAGGAAATGATGGAGTTACTGCTGTACTCCGTATTACAGGACTTGAAAAGGGAAATATAAATCTGATAGTTAAGGATGATGTTACAAATGAAACGGAAAGAATATCTGTAAAGGTTACAGACAGCTATTTGGTTTATAGTGTAGATGAGAGTAAACACCCGTCTTTGCCTAATGGAACGATTATGTATTTGATAAATAATGAAGCTAAGGATTGTTATTTCTTTACATATAATTATATAAAGCATGAAGTATATAGCGATTTTATTACCAAGGGTTCTTATTCATTTTCAGTAGAAAAAAATAGTGATCCAAATCTATCGTATGAAACATTGCCATATTTAACATTAACGTATAAGACGGATGAGAATGATATTCTGACTGATGAAAATGTGCCTGCAAAGGAACATAAATTCAATTTAATAGGTTCTTCTGCATTGACTTATACCGCCATCAATAAGTTTTTGGGAGTTGATTGGGATGAGTTGGCAAAAACTCATAGTTTGCGTTCAGAAAGTATTGTTACCTTCATGAAAATGCAAGAGGATGGCACAAACTATTTGTTGCATGGAGAAATAACACAGTTTCCTCAAATACCTGAGGGGGTTTTGAAATAGGTGTCATTTTTTTGATATGATAATACAAACATAGGTGAGGTGTTGTTTTAGTTAGTAAGGTTTATGATATGGGCAATAAGCAGAGTTACTGCTTGTTCGTTCTGTACAATTAGGATATGCACATTTTCTGTTTCCTGTTATTATTTCTAATATAGTTGAACAAGAAGAAGATAGCATCGAAATGCTTAGACTAATTAATATATTTTTTATTTTTTGCCCATTGTGGTTGATTTATGTGCCTTAACTTTTTAAATGATTTGTAAATATAGGGAATTAAAGTGTAATTCATCATTGAATTACACTTTTTTGCTTATTGTTGGTTATAATTTGAATCCTCTATTTTTTCTTGGTTCTTCTGCTGATTGTCGCAAACCATGCCTTAATTTTTCCCATTGCTCTTTGAACCATTCACCTATCGGCTGCCTGTTTATAGTTAGCACTAATTTATTTTCATCAACCGAACTCTTCTCTATCTTGAAAATATCGTTCTTGATTTCAAATCTTCGTTTATGTTCTTCGGAATAGATTTTTCCGCTGCACCTGATTGCTTCCCTTTTGTATAAAAGAGAATCAACCATCCCCTTGGTAAAGCCAATGACATAACATAATTTTTCCATTCTCAGCATTTCTTTGAGCAATGGGAACCAGCAGAATGCTTTTTCGAGAATGGTACTCAATCGTGAAATTTCCTTGTCTTCAAGTTCTTGATTATGTATTCCTTGAAGATTACGAATTTGTCTGCCATGCTGCTCCTGTATTTGTTGCATCTGAACTTTTAAGTCATCAATGCTTTTGTCACGCTTGGAAATTTCATAGCGTAAACTTTCGTTGGCGTGTTCCAAATCTTTTAATTTACCACTTCCGAAAAGAGAACCTACACCACTGGTTATGGCAGTGGCTACATCGGTAGCTGCACTTTTGAGTTTGTCCGTGCGTATCTCTGCTTTTACTTGTTTGAGTTCTTGCTCGGCAAGGCTTACCTGTTGCTCCTTGTGTCGTTTGGTTTCCTCTATACGTTGCAGTTCGGCTTTCTGTTTTTTTATGATGAAATCGTTTCGCTCCAAGTGCTCCTTACCAGTGACAGCTTTTGCCTGCCCACGTTCCATCAGAAGTATATTGGAAGCCAAGGTCTGCATGGTTGCCATATCCTCATCATTGAGCTTTCGGCTCTTTCCAGTTTCGTGGTTCATCCAGTCGAATACGATATGAGCATGATAGTTCGGCTTGAACCATCTGCCTTCAATTTGAAAGCTTTCTTTGTCTTCCGCTTCCGGCTGACCGTTCAGCCAATGCCCTTC
>NZ_QUEM01000044.1:474-17893 GCF_003477995.1 Bacteroides sp. OF04-15BH | reverse complement strand
GTTGCCAAACCTACATTTACAGTATGCCCTTATGGGCGCAGCACCTCGTGGTCGGCTATTCCTCCGCCGTTCTGTTTCAGCATCCAGATGCAGTCCTTCTGGCTGGGGTACAGGTCTGTGATTCCCAGTCCTTTCAGATTCAGTTCCGGAAATTTCTGGTGCGAGCCGTCATATTTCGGTCGCACGAAACAGTTGAACTTATTGTTGTACATGTCCGTCAGCCGTTTCTTGAACTCCGGCGACTGCTCTTCCAGCCATTCCGTAAATCCGTTTCTGATTTCGTCAATCTTCGCGTTCGCCAGTTGTATGCCCTCGCTGTCCCGCACCTTTATGTCGTTCCCGTTCTCGTCCTCGCCGACCTTCTTCATCATGTCGGGGCAGGTGTTGTGCAGGGCGTGTTTCAGCAGGTGCATCCCGTCATAGTGGCGGTAGTACCCCTTCACCAGAAACTCGTCGGTGATTTTCATCGTCCTGTGGCCGCACGCCACCGAATACTCGTCAAGACTCTCCGAGTAGCTTATCCGCACGTCCGTGTCAAACAAACGGCTCATGTAGGCGGCATACACGCCCGTGGGTATCCATCGTTCCCCGAAGTTGAAGTCCAGTTCCTCAAACGGAATCTGTTCCGGCATGGCTTCTTTCAGCGCTTCCAGCGACTCCCTTGCCTGCGGCAGCATCCCGTGCTCCCCGTGTCCGCTTATCCATTCCTCCACATCGGCGGCCTTCTGTACCACATTCCCGGCTATGAAGCGGTCGGCTATCTCGTAGCCCTCTGCCAGTGGGTTGTAGAATACCCGTCTTTTCAGTGCCTCCAGCATGTCCGCCTGCGGCATGTCGCAGATGGATTCCATGTAGGGCAGGTTTACTCCGCCATACATGTTCAGCGAGGCGGACAGGGCTTCCTCCGGCGATTCCGCGGCGACTGCCGTTTCCTGCGAAAAGGAAACGGGGCGGTCGAATATGTCCGCCTTCACCATCGTGCCGCCCTCGCTGCGTTCCAGTGCCAGCATGTTGCGTCCCGAAGCGTCCATCATCAGCAGCTTCACGTTCTGCTTGGCGTTCAGGCAACCGTAACGCATCACGAACTCGTCATAGTAGGTGTTCAGGTGGCGGCGCAGCATTTCGTTCTCCTCGTGCTTTTCCGCTTCGTAGGCATAGAGCCGCTCATAGGTGTTGCGCAGGTCTATGTATAGCTGTGCCTTCTGTACCTGCATCCCGTCCATGTCCAGCGGCTGGAATGTGGCGCCGTAACGGGTGACATCCTTCAGTACGCCCACCTGAAATCGTACGCCTGCCGTGTATTCCCATGCCAGCGAGCCGTCCTTCAGGTGCGGCTCCAGTATGCCCTTGAACGGGCGCGGCATCATTTCCTCCTCCCGTTTGCGCTGCCGTTCTTCCGGTGTCAGGGCGGCTTCCTCACGGCGCATGGCTTCTTCCACCTCCGCAATCCGGCGCTTCCTTTCCGCCTCGAATCCGTTTTCCACCGGATAGACTACCGTAGCAGTCGTATCCTGCGTTTCCGCCGTTTTCCCTGCATCGGCTTTTTCTCTTTTCGCCTCCGTTGTTCCGGCCGCTTGTCTGGCGGTGTTGGCTTCCATCTTAGTCTTTCCCAGCCGGCGCAGTTCCGCACGTCGTTCCGGCGTGAGGTACATCATCATTTCATAGAATCCGTTGATGGGCGGGTTCGTTTCCCAGTCCAGACTGCGGTACACTTCATCTTCCGGGTCATAGGATTCTTCCGTTGCGGTGCCGGGTCCCGTCTTTTCTGTTGTCGGGACAGCCGCCTCCGTTTCGGCAGCCGTCGGCGCATCCGTTCCGCCGCGTATGATTTCGTCCATTTCGCGTACCTCTTCCGGGCTGATGCCGGCAACCGCTTCCGCATTTCCCTTGTCCGTTGTCCTTCCCGTATCCTCCACTGGCAGGGAGAACAGTGTCGGCTGCACGGGTTTCTTCCCTTTGTACTTTCCCCCTTTCTTTCTGTCCGGTTTCAGGCCCTGTTCAGCCATCCGTCTTTCCTCCTGCGTATAACCGAACAGGTCATACAGGTCCATTACCGTCCCTCCCATCTGTCTGCCTGGTGCTTCCTGCGACATGCCGGTCATGGCTTGCGCTTTCGGGTGCACACTGTTTTCTTCCTTTTTTGTCCCGTCCGTTACACCCGCAACAGAGGTGGAATTTTCTCTTTTCACCTCCTCCAGCTCACCCGCAACCGGATGGGTATTTTTTCTTTTCGCCTCAATACCTTCGGTCTGTACAGCAATGTTCTGCCGCACATCCTCTCTTTCATGCCCCATGCCGTTGTAGCGTTCCATGTCCAGCCGTGCAGACAGGTCTTCCGACAGCATCCTGTACAGGTCTATGGCAATACCCTCCACACCTCCGCTGTGCGTATATACCATCGCCGGTTTTCCGTACGGGTCGGTACCCCTCTTCGCATCGGTATGTATGATACGTTCCGTGTGGTAGGCGAAATAGGCGTTGTCCGTCAGTCCGCCGTTATGTTCCGTCTGTATGATGGTCATAACCCGTTCCTCCTGTGTCAGTCCCTTCTTTTGCAGGTCTTTTTGCAGGATGATCAGGTCGCTGCCGGCTTCCGTGCCTGCATTGTCGGTAAACAGGTTGTTGGGCAGTCGTATTGCCGATACCAGATTCGCTTTGCTGAACATTTCGTTCCTGACGGAAACCCTCGAACTGTTCAGCACCCCCTGCGAGGTGACGAACGCCACGATGCCGCCGTCACGCACCGCATCCAGACCTTTCAGAAAGAAATAGTCATGGATGGCTTTCTGTGCCGAACGTCTGCCGAAGGATGCGCTGCGGCTGAACTCCGCATCGAACACTCCGAAATCCCCGAAAGGGATATTGGAGATGGCAAGGTCAAAATGGTTCAGAAACGGCTTTTCTATTTTCTCGAAACCCTCCGTGCGTATCTTCTGCTGCGGGTACAGGTGTCCGAGCATCTTGCCCGTCAGCAGGTCTTTCTCAAATGCCATCACCTCCGCCTGCGGATTGTTCGACAATACTGGGCTGATGAACGCGCCCATACCTGCCGACGGCTCCAGCACCAGCCTTGGGCGTACCTTGCGGTCGTGCAGCACGTCCGCTATGGTGTCCGCAATGGCCTGCGGCGTATAGAATGCCGTCAGTACCGATGCCTTCAGCGAGTCCACATACCGCCTGTACTCCGTTTCGTCCCGGCTGTTCTCACGTATCAGACGGTGCAGCTCCACCGTCGGGGCAAACAGTTCGAGGTCTGATTTCGCCCAGTGTACGGCATCCGTCAGTTCCCTGGCGGGATTCAGTATGCACTTCAGTCCCCCGAAGCCGCAGTACCTCTCCAACAGCGCCCTTTCCCGTGCGGTGGGCGTACGCTGTTCCTTCTCCATTGTGAATGCCGTCCGTATCGCCTCGATGTTTTCCCTGAGCCTCTGCTTCTTGTTAAACGCCATAAGCCTCCAGATAAAGCATTATCGCACCCGTCAGCTCCGTATAGAGCAGGTCGTGTTCGGGCGACAGGGCGAATGTGTCGTCCGTTGTGGGATAGCCGGCAAACAGGTTTTTCAGATGCGGGAATATCTCCCGGCAGAACGCCTCGCGTTCCTGTTCCTGCACCTCTTCGGAAAACTCGTTTTCCACCACCTCAAGCAACAGTGCGTAGGGGGAGAAGTGCAACCCTTCGAGCAGGACGCGCATGGCTTCCTCCTGTGCGGCTTCCACCGTACTTCCCGCCGTCCTTTCCTTCTCGAATGTTTCCGAGGCGGCTTCCTCCCTTCCAGTAATGAATGGGGTGTCTGATACTTTGTCCGGATGATATTTTCTCAGATAGTCCAGCAGATACAGCCCGTAGTAGGACAGCTCCGCCGGAGCGGTTTTCTTGTTCTGTTTCATTTTATGATGGATTTAGTGGATTTATTGATAACTTTGCAATTAGAATTTTTATATAAAACCATATGCTTAAAGGAGATAATACAACCATTAAAGTTGTTCATGGAATCAGCGCAAGCGACATGCAGCGTATAAGAGATTTTTTACAAGGAGCCGTTTATTGCTGGTGTAAAAATCGCAAGGGAGAATGGTTCTCAGCAAGAGATTTTATCGGTGGAGATAATTATTATTGGGAACATTATCCACTTGGAGTATTGTATTTCCGTTACATAAATGCTGGCAAACCTCATGATTACGCTTTTGAGCAAGCAGCCAAAGATGCTGGACATATATTGAAAAGCGTATTATCAGATGATGACCGCATTTTTGAAACGGAGGGTGGATACACGCGCAAATATCGCTGGATGGAAGATTAGAAAAAGGCACCCGGTATCCCTCCGGGTGCCACCACTAAATCCATGTAAATAAAAAGTACAACCAGGTTGAAACAGATTATGACATGAATCAGTGGCAAAATTACTCATTATTTTCTTCTTCCTTTCGTTTTCGTACCTTTTCTTTCGCCTTTACTCTCCGCAAACACCAGCTTCGTATTGAACTCCGCATCAAAAGTTACTGCAGCGCTGAAGAGCTTGCCTTGCTTGCTCTTGAACCCGCCGAGCATCGCCGTCTTTCCTTCCGTCAACAGACCGGTCATTTCCTCGTCGGTGAGTGTCTTGCCCGCTATCTGGCGGAACACGGGTAGCAGGCACTCCGGATTGTCGCAGCGCACAACCTTGCCGTAGAACTGCATCGTGCCCGTGCCGCATTTGGGGCAGGTACAGCCCGATGCCTTGTGCCCGAAAATACGGTCACACGCAAGCAGGTCCGTGGTAATCTTGCGGGTATAGCTTTCTATGTCCCTCATAAAAGCCTCATGCGGTGTCTTTCCCTGTTCTATCTTTGCCAGTTCCGCTTCCCAGCGTCCGGTCATCTCCACATTGGCGATGTCCATCTCCTTGACAATGGAATACAGGGCAAGCCCTTTCTCCGTCGGCACCAGTGATTTCTTCACACGCACCATGTATTCCCTTCTGAGCAGCGTTTCGATGATTGCGGCACGTGTGGCGGGTGTGCCGATACCGCAGTCCTTTAGGGCCTGGCGTGCCTCCTCATCCTCCACATCATCGCGTCCGGCGGTCTCCATCGCTGCCAGCAGCGAACTTTCCGTATGCAGCGGTTTCGGTCGGGTCATGCCCGAACTCATCGAGCATCCTGCCATCACCAGTGTGTCACCTTCTGCCCAGTCCAGCAATGCCGTATTGCCGCTGTCCTCGCCGTACTCTCCGTACACGCCGCGCCAGCCTGCCTTGCGCACGATGCAGCCTTTCGCCTCAAATGTCAGGCTCTCGCATCTTTCGCCTGCGTCCGGCACCACCTCCGCTACTACGGTAGCCGTATCCTTCACACATTCCTCCGAAAATGCCTCTACCATGCGTCCGACAATCATGTCGTAGATGATCTGCTCGTTCTTGTACAGGGCAAGCGGGCGGTTGGGTGTCACCAGCAGGGCATGGTGGTCAGTCACTTTCGAGGCATCCACACAACGGCGGTTCAGTTCTCCCAGTTCCCTGATTTTCTCCGCAAGGGCGGAGTGTCCTGCCAGCCGTTCAAACAGCAGCGGTATTTCAGCAAACACATCTTCCGGAATATGGCGGCTCGATGTTCTCGGATAGGTGACGAGCTTCGCTTCATAGAGCTTCTGCACCAGCTCCAGCGTCTGTTCCGCCGTGAATCCATGTTTCGTGTTCGCCTCCTTCTGCAGTGTGGTCAGGTCGTACAGCAGCGGCGGGTTCTCCACCTTCTCCTTCTTTTCCACCTTGGTGACGGTGGCGCACATCTTCGCCTTTACCTTATTGTATGATGCAGCCGCCTCTTCCTTATCCTGCCATTTCTTTACCGAGGAGAACTTCACTATCGTATCCGTACCCGCCGGTGTCACCGAGAAATGCAGCTGGTGTACCGGTTCCGGCGTAAAGCGTCTGTTCTCCCAGTACCTCTTGCAGACCATACCCAGCGTGGGTGTCTGTACGCGTCCTACCGAATACGTGCCCCGTCCGGCGGCTACGGTCAGTGCCTGCGTGCCGTTGATGCCCACCAGCCAGTCCGCCTCGCTGCGTGCCTTTGCCGCCAGATACAGGTCATCATATTCATGCCCGTCCTTCAGTTCCTTCAATCCCTTGCGGATGGCGGTGTCCGTAAGCGAGCTTATCCACAGGCGGCGGAAGGGCAGCGTACAGCCCGTATAGGCATACAGGTATCTGAATATCAGTTCCCCTTCGCGTGCGCAGTCCGTTGCCACTATTATGCCGTCGCTCTCGTTCCACAGTTTCGTAATCACTTTTATCTGTTTCACCGCTGCCGCGTCCGCCTTGTAGCCCTTGTCCGTCTTTACCTGGCGTGGTATCAGCATGAACTCCTCCGGTATCACCGGCAGGCTGTCCCTGCTGAATCCCTTGAAACCGTAGCCCTCAGGCAGGGCAGGTTGTACCAGATGCCCCAGTGCCCATGTCACATGGTATCCGTTTCCTGTATAAAATCCTTCTTCCTTTCTTGTTGCTCCGGCGATGCGTGCTATCTCACGTGCCACGCTCGGTTTTTCTGCCAATATGGTAATCATACATTTTCTGTTTTAATCATTGATACTTTTGTTCCTTGTGGAGTGGAACGGGGTACGCCGGTTATCCGTGGGATATGCGGTACATGGCGCATGAGGCCCCGTTTCAATCCGTTGTTTATTCTCTTGTAATGGATTTAGTGGTGGCACTCAGGATACCTTCATGCCTTTGCTCTTCTTCGGTTTTTCCTGCTGTTGTTTCTGGGCGTCGTCCTTCGGTGCGGTCTGTCCCTGCTGAAGCGGCTCCTTCACATGTCTGGTGGCCTCGTTCGTCTTGCCCTCGTTGTTCACCGCAAGCTGTGTGCGGCTCTCGTTCGACGGGGCAACGGTCTGTGCCAGGTCAGGGTTTTCCGAATAGGTCAGCGGTCTGCCTTTCTCACGGTCGAACTTCAGGTATTTTGTGCAGGGCTGTCCCTTGTCATCCTTCGCGTTGGCAAGCACCACGACCTTACCCGCCACATAGTCCGCCTTCTGCTGTTCCGTGAATTTGTCGTCCTTCCATTTGCCTATCGGACGTATGCTTCCGTCCTCGTTCGTCCACGAGCGGTTGCGCCGCTGTCCGTTCTCCTGATTCCCGTCTTCCTTCTGCTGCTGTCCGGTAGCATCCGAGGCTTCCGGGCTTTTCTGTTTTTTCTCCTGTCCGTTTCCGCGTCGCTGCGACTGTCCTTGCCACAGATGCTCCGGCACAAACTCCACGTCGCGCTTGTCAGCGTTCACCTGCAGCATGGCCTCGAACTTGCGCCCGCCCTTCAGTGTCACCTCCTTGGGCAGTGCCAGCCCCGCACGCAGGATTTCCTGTTCCGCCTTCGACAGTTCCGTCAGTCCGATCCGGTTCGGGATGCGCACTTTGTTCGTTGGCACGTCCACTATCTCATTCGTCAGTCGGTCGATGCTTACGTACGCCAAGCGCATCTCTCCGGTCTTCGTATCGGCAACGTTAACCAGCTTGCCCAGGTTACCCGTCTGTTTCAGTGCCTGCTTGTCCTCGTCCGTGAATGTATAGCCGTTGTATGGCACGTCGAGTCTCGGCTCATGGCGTACGAAGTGGGGGGTAAGTTTCAGCTTTCCGTCTTCCGCTTTCTGCAACGAGAGTCGGGCTTGCAACTCATAGCGTTCTCCGCCCAGCACCGGTTCCACCGTCACCAGCCTTGTCTTCCCGTAGTTCATCAGGGCTTTCATGTCCTTTTCAGACAGGTTTTCCCTTTTCACACCGAACTGCTCCAGTTCCTTCCAGTCCACATCGCTGTCCGCAATCAGGTTCGGTTTCTCCGGTTTTGCCTGCGCTTGCCCTTCCTGTGCGGGCTGTTGTCCCTGTGCCGTCTGCGTTTCCGCTGCCTGCGGCTGCTGTTCCTGATTTTTCTGTTTCATTTCTTTCATTTTCTCGTCCGTTTTCTGTTCCACATTGTTTTCTTCCGTATTTTCTTTTTTCACCTCCTCCTCAGCCTGCTGTTCCTCAGCCTCCGTTTCGGCATTTTCTCTTTTCATCTCCTCCGCAGCCTGCTGTTCCTCAGTCTCCGTTTCAGTATTTTCTCTTTTCACCTCCTCCGCAGTCTGTTGTTCTTCAGTCTCCGTTTCGGCATTTTCTTTTTTCGCCTCCTCTGTAGTCTGCTGTTCCTCAGCCTGCTGGTACGCCGATGTATCCACTTTATGCGGTGCGAGCAGGTCAGCATTCGCCACTGGGTCTTTCAGCAGGTCCTTGATAACCGGAAGCAGAGCTTCCACCGTGTCCGCTGCCACCCTGTAGAAACCGAATCGCGTCGGCTCCTTACACTGACGGTAGAAATTTCTCATGAAATTGTCTATCGCATCCCCGTGGCGGTCAAAGCGCAAAAACTCCTGCGAGTGTTCCGCCTTTGCCTGTGCCCTCTTGGGATAGCCCCTGGCATCCAGTCCGGCAACCACACTGATTTCGCCCGTCTTCTCGTCGCGGACGACCAGTACATCCTCTTGCTTTTTCTTTTTCTGTTCCATTGATTGATTTTTTTTATTGTTTGATCATAGTCCCGCCGGTATTCCCGTGCAGGTCTGTTTTTCTTTTTGTTCCGGTTTCCCGTTCACCTTACAGTCCCGGTTTGCATCAGACATACCCTCAGCTTCCCGTTTACATCCGGTTCACCATCCACTTCCGGTTTCTCTTTTCGCCTCCGTTTCACGTACGCTTTTCAGTCCCGGTATTCCTTCTGCCTCCTTTTTTCCCTTTCGCCGTTTTGCTCGGAGCTTTCTTTCCCGTTCCTTCCTTCACTTTCAGCACCTTTTTGCCGTCCTGCGTCACCTCTTCCATGTTCCGGCTGATAAACTCCAGCACGTCCGATTCCTTGTAGTAGGTCTTGCGGCTGATTTTCTGGTAACGCAGTCCGTATTCGCTGCGGAACCGCTGTAGCGACCGTTTGCTCGTTCTCAGCATCTCGCACAGGTCCTGATTGTCATACAGCCGTTCTCCGTCCATGTACTTCACGCCCGCCGCTTCCTTGTTTATCAGCACCGATATGATGCTGTCCAGCCGGTCAATCCGTTCCATGAGGCGCTTCATCCATTCCTCGAACACATCCTTACCAATCCCTTCCATCATCCGCCTCCTTTCTTGTCATCAGGTAGTTATGCTTGAACTCCTCCAGCGTCTTGGGATTGCAGTGTACGATTTTCCGTCTCACGCATTCCTCCAGATCCGTCAGTCTGTACCGGCACTTGCTTCTCACCATCATGTAGGGAATAGTCTTGTCCTTTCGCATCCGTTGCAGTGTCCTCGTGCTGATTTTCAGCAGGTCCGCCGCCTCCTCGCTCGTCAGCAGGATTTCCGCTTCCTCCTTCGGCACATTGTCTTTCTTGAAAACATAGTCCGCTATGCGGTCTATCTTCTCCATCATCGTCTTCACGACCTCATTGTCCATCGTTATTATTTCCATATCCTTCCGTATTGGTTACGCTGCAAAGGTGCGCAACTCCGCGCAGGCACAATCCATAGTATTTCCATAGTAGGGAATGATTTTCCTCGTTTTCCTTCCTGATTTTCTTATAAGTTGTTTATTATCATTATCTTTGCAAGAAATTTAAAATATCAAATATGACAGTTATAGTTTTAGGAGCTGGAGTAGATGCAACATCTGGTATTGAAATGCCATTGACAAATGAACTTATTCCTCAAATTAATGATTTTATAAAAAATGATGGACGAGAAATAGATGAGAAGCTACGTAATATTATTCCATCATTAAGATTTCATTTTGACAAACTTATAAAAGATACAATAGAAAGATTTGTACAAGATTTTGGTAGAGAAATTACTAAAATTAAAGAGGGGGTACAAACTGTTCTTACTAATGATAACACATTGAGTCCTGAAAACCAAAAAATGGGTCAATTGATTGTTGCTATTATGAATAAGGTAGAATCAATGAAAACAGGGGCTACATTGGATCAAGAAACTGCTGAATTAATTGAAGAGGTTTTTGGAGAAAACTTTGCCGTTACAGATGAATCAATTATCGATTTTTCAAAATTAGTATATACTGACACCTTTAAAAGTGTTATGAGACAGATTTTGGAAAGAAGTATGCAAGAGCCTAATCATCCTATATTAAAACACGTATATCATAATTTATTAGATATTGAAGATTTGTTGATGAATTATTTTATCGGTTTTTATATAGACAAGCCAGCATCTATAAAAAATTACATTTATATATCATGGATGTTGTGGGTATATTTAAAAAGAAGGAAAATGATATATATACAACATATAGTGAACGAATGCATGAGTTTCCCGTATATTCTAAGATTCCGGAAGATTGGCAGATTGTTACTTTTAACTACTCTTCATTTGCATATTTCTTTACAAAAGGAAAGGACTATCCTGCATTATATTTTCATGGTAATTTGATGAATTATGTAGATATCCAGAATAAAACAGAAATAAAAATTGAAGATCAAGAATATTGCTCATTAGATATTATTTCATTTATTGAAAACCAATTAACTCCCAATATAAACTTTGAGGAGGATAATATAAAGTATTCTATTCCTGAGTTTTTGCCACCAATAAAAATTAAACCTGTGCTTTCTAAGACCTTTATTCAAACATGGTATAAAGCAGAGCAAAAAATGAAAGAAGCAGACAAAATTATTATTGTAGGTTATTCATTCAATAAATCTGATGAGCACTTTAATAGTATATTACATGAATGTATATCTAAACCTATATTTATTATTGATACAAATGTAGACAACGTAATAAAGAAGATGGAAAAATTGTATGGATTTTCTTCTAATTCTTATATGTCTATGAGTATCCAAGGTCATTCGGCAAAGAGAAAATCACAATTAACTATAATTCAAGCTAATGCTCATGAAATTAATTTTCAGGAACTGTAAACGAATAGAATATATTATTTTAGGCATAACCATATTACTATTAATTTATGCTGCAATAACTTTGATTATTCAAACTGGTTTAAGTTGGTTATTTGATGCAGATTATTTGGATAAATATGGTTCATTTCTGGGTGGTATAGCAGCCTTTATAAGTATTTATTATTTATATCAGACTCTGAAAGAACAAGGAAGGCAGTTTCAAATTCAAAATTTTGAAAGCAAATATTTTGAATTGATAAAATTTAATAGAGAAAAAGCCAATTCACTGCTCAATAAAAATCCTAATCAGGATTTGTCTATTGAGTTTATGGAGTTCTTTGTTAAACAGATTGAAGAAGCTATAGTAATTGTAGATGAGATTATTAGTGGTGCAGAAATTGATACTGTATACGCTGATATTAATGAATTCAATAAAGACCAAAATAAATGGAAAGAGTTGTTAAAAGAGCGTACCATTATTAATATTAGTTTTTTGATTGTTTTCTTTGGCGTAAAGAAATATGGATACAATCTTTTGAAAAATAGGTATCTGAAAAAATATAATGAAGATGTCATAAATGATATTTTAAAAAGTTTTCGTTTAAGGATAAATGGCAGTAACAATATAGCAATATATCATGGTCCTATTGAATATTCAAATATTATAAATAATGACAACAAATATTACACAGGATTTCAACATGAAAGTGGTAATTATTTTAGAACACTATTTCAGTGCGTAAAATATGTGAATAAGCAGCGGTTTTTACATTATATGGAGAAATATGAATATATAAAGATTTTAAGATGTCAGATGTCTAATACAGAAGAAAAGTTATTATTCTATGATACAATAAGTGATTTAGGGGCTGAATGGGAGTATAATGCCAACAATATAAATGATAAACTTATTACAAAATATAATTTCATTAAAAATATTCCATTGGGGGAAGAAGATAAATATTCTCCTATAAAATTTTATCCCAATATAAATTTTGAAGCTTCTATAACAATTCCAAGAGAAAGAAGTATTTTAGAAGCAAAATATACTTAACCAGTTACAACACATATTGTTACTAACAGTATTATAAAAGCTATACATTGAAAAATATATAAATCAATAGACATGAATAAATTTTGTGCACTAACAGGAGAAGTAACTGATTTAAAAGCCTCACATATCATACCAAAATTCTTTTATGCTGATTTAAAGAAAAAAGGAGGCTGCTATTTTCGTTCTACTTATAATCCTAAATTAGAGCATAAAGACGGTATTAAAATTCCTCTTTTGGGAAATAAGGCAGAACTATTATTTTCAAAACAAGAAAAATGGTTTAAAGAAAACGTGTTTGATTATTATCATAATAAACAAAAAACAATCATTCAGCCAATAAAGATGAGAAATGAATTATTTTATTTCTCAGTATCCTTATTATGGCGTTCCATCCATTATTTAATGCATCTTCACCCTGATAATTTTCAAAGTGCCTTTAAAAACAAACAGATTTATGACTTGGTTATAGATGCAGAAAAAGAATGGAAGCAATATTTGAATGGAGGGGATATTCCTGAGATATATTCCAATATTTATATTGCAACTTTTGATAATATCATCTCAGAATTTTCCGATAATGCTGATTTACTATTTTATTTAAAAAGAAGTTGTGATTTTGGAGTTATTACAGACAACTTAGATATAATGATTAATTGTGCCTTTTTTTGCAAGTGCCCAAACTTTATATTTTTTGCAGATTTATTGCCTTCAACTAGTGGTGACTTTGAATATGGATACTTGGTTAATAATCTACCAGAATATGAAAAAACGACGTTCATCGAAGATTGGACAATAAATGACAACCGCATTATAGAGTGTCTTTTTGAACGGTCGGATTTACAGAAATCTCTGATTGAAAAAAATCCAGTTTCATCTAAAGCAGCACAACAGATTGTATCTCGAATAAAAAGTACCCCAAACTTTAAAGACAGTGAATTAGGGCAACTTTTGAAAATGAAATACGACTGACTCACACCGTCTTCCCCAGAAACACCCCGATAACCGACAATGCCCCCAGTTGTTTCATCTTTCGTTGCAGTTGCCTGAAGCTCTCCCCGGTCGTGAGTACATCATCCAGCAGGACAACATTCTTTCCTCTGATATACCGCCGTGTGAATTGCAGGTTCCGCAGTATGTCCTTATCCTTTCCCTTTCCTTTCAGTTGCTCGCGGTCTTCCTCTATCCAGATGGCCTTGAAACCGTCCGTAATGCCCAGCCATTCCGACAGGTAGTAGCATACCACCGGGAAGCGTTTCCGCTGTCTTTCCCTTGTTGATGCGGGTATAGGTATCAGTACCGTGTCTTCCTTCTTTCCGTTGAATCCCGCATGTTTCAGACACAGTGCCAGTATCCGTGCGACCAGCTCGCCACAGTGTCCTCCTTCCTTAAAACGGAATATCAGGTTGCTTACCCGTTTTTGGTGTGCATTCGTCTTTTCAATCTTCGTTGGGTAATAGTCATGCAGGTAGTGACACCTGCACCCGTCTATAAGAACTTCTCCCTTGAACATCGTTTCGTACGGGTAGAAGTCCATTTTCTTCTCCCTTTCAAACGTAAAGTTCAGCACATCCCTCATCATGGCATTCCATTCCTTCGACCTGCCCAGCGAATACCATCCCGCATGTTTCCCGGCTTCCATCAGGCACATGCCGATTTCCATCGCCTCGCTGAACCGCTGGTGCGAGACGATGTACCACCCGTGTTTCCGGCACAGACCGGCAAACTCCTTTATGTCCGCAGTCAGGAAGTACATCATGCCTTCCTCTCTGATGACTACCGTCAGTTCCGACTTCGGTTTCTCCCTGCAGAACAGGCTTTCGCTGTAATTCACTCCGTGCCATACCGACTCCGTGCATTCCTCATCGCAGAACTGCACTTCCACCTCTTCAAGCAGGTCAAATTCTTCCACCATACCGTTTCTGTCTTTAATTACAGGTTTAAGAGGGACATAAGTTACACATTATTATCGGTTTACGGATAAGCGCGTTTGCGGTTTTATATTTTTTAACTTATATAAAACACGTGTCGGGACAGCCTCCCGAACAGGGGAGACTATCCCGACACGTATATCCGCCATATCCTGCGGCTTTCAGTTCCAGCTGTTTCTCTTTTCGCCGCTCATGCAAAGAATCACCGTACTTTTCTTCTTTTCAAATGATTCTGCCAACCGTCTTGCAGCCCACTTTCTGAATGCCTCGCATTTCAGTCCCTTCATGCGGAATCCCAGTGCAATGATGGTTGCCAGACTGTAGAGGTCCACACTGCAATTTTTTCCGTTATAGGTGAAATGTTCCACCCGCACATCCCGGTATTCATCAAAGTCACCGGTTTTTGCAAGGGATTTCAGTCCGGCATTTACCGACTGTACAAACACGCCATACGCCCGTGCGATGTCGCATTTCGGCAACCATACCTCGCCCTTGTCGTCCGTTTCTATCCTTACGCTCACCTTATCAGGTGCATTGCGGTTATATTCCACTTCAAAATTGCCAAATCTCACCATAATAGTTGCTTTTATACATTATATATGGAATCTCAGCATGGAGGTCATAACATGGCATCCAGTTTTCCCGCAAGGACCTCCATATCCTTTCTTATCTTCTCATTGGTTATGCGGGCATAGATTTGCGTCGTTTCAATGTTCGTATGCCCCAGCATTTTCGACACCGTTTCAATCGGCACGCCTTTAGCCAGAGTAGTGGTCGTAGCAAACGTGTGACGTGCCAGGTGCACAATTTAAGCAAAAGCAACGGAAAGTGAAGATGAGAGAAATGAACTGCAAGTGGTTGAGAATGAGCAATATTTCATAATTCTGCCAATTGTCTGAAAAGCAAAGCCGAGCAGGATATTGAGTTATTTCAGTTACCAAACCGTTAGCGGTCAGTTACCGAAACCAACACTGCTAACGAGGTGAAAAACAAATAGTTTGTCACCAGTGTTTGTTGCACTGTTCTGCACAACTTTCAATGACGGAGAATGCTTACTGATTGATTATTTTTGCAAACTAAAAAAGTAAGCAGATGAAAGTTGAAAAATTCAAGGTGTTGCTCTACCTTAAAAAGAGCGGATTGGACAAGAACGGTAAGGCTCCCATCATGGGACGCATCACCCTCAACCGAACAATGGCGCAGTTCGGTTGCAAGTTGTCATGTACGCCAAAGTTATGGAATCCACGTGAGAGCAGACTTGACGGCAAGAGCAAGGAGGCTGTGGAAGTGAACGCCAAGATTGACAAGCTGTTGCTGGCAATAAACTCAGCCTACGAGTCACTTGTGGAGCGCAAGACGGATTTTGACGCAAAGGCGATAAAGGATCTGTTTCAATGCAGTGCAGACACTCAGATGACCTTGTTGAAGCAGCTTGACGCCATCATTGCGGACATTGAGTCAAGAATCGGCATCGACTACAAGAAAGGCACGCTTCCAAACTACCAGTACACTCGCCTGACATTGGGATTGTTCGTCAAGAAGCGTTATGGAACTGACGATGTGGCATTCGGTGAGCTTGACGAGCAGTTTATCCGTGAGTACATGGACTTTTGCTTGGACGAGAGAGGTCTTGCACTTGATACAGTCCGCCACTATCTCGCCATATTGAAGAAGACCTGCCGAATAGCTTTCAAGGCAGGACACTCCGAGCGTTATCATTTCATGCACTTCAAGCTACCTCAAAAGAAAGAGAATCCACCAAAGGCATTGACACGTGAGGACTTCCTGAAAATTCGTGACCTCGAAATACCAGAGCGAAGAAAATCGTTGGCTTTGACCCGTGACCTTTTTCTTTTCGCCTGCTATACAGGCACGGCTTATGCCGATACGGTTTCCATCACGGAAGAAAACCTCTTTCGTGATGAGGAGGGCAGCCTTTGGCTGAAATACCACAGAAAGAAGAACAAGATGCTTGCACGTGTGAAGTTACTGCCAGAGGCGCTTGCCATGTTGGAGAAATACAAAGACCCGACAAGACCTACTCTTTTACCGCCACAGGAATTTCGAGTGCTGAGAGGTAACATGAAAAGTCTCCGAGTACTATCTGGCATAAGTATGGATTTGGTCTATCATGTTGGACGGCACAGTTTCGCATCGCTCGTTACGCTCGAAGAAGGTGTTCCGATAGAGACTATCAGCAAAATGCTTGGTCACAACAACATTCAGACCACGCAAATCTATGCACGTGTCACCCCGAAAAAGCTATTTGAGGATATGGACAAGTTCATCGAAGCTAACAAGGACTTCAAGTTTGTCCTGTAATATTATCACAAAATAAGAAAGGAACATAACAATGAGAAGTACATACAAGCAGTTTTATTATATCAACCGTGGCAGAGTAAAGGCAGACGGAACCACATCTATATTTTGCCGTATCACGATTGACGGCAAAGTGTCAGCCATAGCAACTGGTCTTTACTGTGCTCCCGAAGAATGGGACACGAAAAAAGGTGAAGCCAAGAATGCAAGAGTGAACGGACAACTGCAAGCGTTCAGACTAAGAATTGACGAAGCCTACGAGCAGGCAACAAAGGAAAAGGGCATCGTTACCGCCGAGATTCTGAAGAATGTTATTGTTGATGCAAATACTATCCCGATGACATTGCTTGCCACTGGCGAGGAGGAGCGTGAACGCCTTAGGCTGCGCTCCATCCGTATTAACTCAACATCTTCTTATCGCCAATCTAAGACATCGCAGCTCAACTTGCGAGAGTTCATCGGGTTACGAGGAATGAATGACATTGCATTTGAAGATTTGACTGAGGAATTTGGCAAATCTTATAAGTTGTTCTTGATTGGCAAAGGGTATAGTGCATCCAATACGAACCATAATCTTTGTTGGCTGCAACGCTTGGTTTATATCGCTGTTGACAGAGGTCTGCTGAAATTCAATCCATTGGAAGATGTCGGATATGAAAAGAAAGGCTCACCAAAGCGTAGACATATATCCAGAAATGACTTGCTGCTCATTATGGAGACTCCTATGGAGGATAAGGCTTTGGAGTTGGCACGAAGAATGTTTGTTTTCTCCAGCCTTACAGGTTTGGCTTATGTCGATTTACGTAACCTGTATCCACACCATATCGGGATGACGGCAGACGGTAGAAAATACATCCGTGAGAAAAGAGCAAAGACCAACAACGAAGCGTTCATTCCCTTGCACCCGATAGCTGAACAAATAATGTCGCTATACAATACAGCTGATGATAGCAAACCTGTTTTCCCTCTTTCTTCACGTGATTCCATGTGGTTTGAATTTCATTCACTCGGTGTGGCTTTGGGTATAAATGAGAACCTTACCGCACACGTTGCAAGACATACATTCGGAGTAAACATGGTTACTTCGGGCATATCAATGGAAAGCATCGCCAAGATGATGGGGCATTCCAACCTGCGAAGCACCCAGGTCTATGCCGTCATCACCGATGACAAGATATCCAAGGACATGGACAAGCTGATGCAGCGCAGAGAAACAAAAGAAACTGACCA
>NZ_QUEM01000044.1:0-464 GCF_003477995.1 Bacteroides sp. OF04-15BH | reverse complement strand
GCAGAGAAACAAAAGAAACTGACCAGAATAAAAATAAGGAGGACGGGAAATGAACAGAGGAGTTATAACTATCAGCGAGAGCGGAACGGTATCCATGCCGACCGATACTGTATGGATGACCATGCAGGAGATTGCCGACATGTATAATGTATTCGGCTGCTATGTGCGCAAGGCTGTCAAGGCTATATTCAAGGACGGCATTCTGAAAGAGCAGGGTGTACGCCGTCATGTCAGGAAGAACGACCGCATCAGCTATGATGTGTATAGCCTTGAACTCGTCATTGCGGTAGCCTTCCGTATTGACAGCATTGAGAGCAGAGCCTTTCGGGAGTTCATCATGCAGTCCGTCATCGGCAGACAGACAAGCCGCACTAAACTGGTCTGTATCTTTACAGAGAATGCAATGGCATAGACCTGCCATAAAGCAACGTTCCTTGGAGGCTTTGCGCCTCCAGCCACTTGGG
>NZ_QUEM01000043.1 GCF_003477995.1 Bacteroides sp. OF04-15BH | reverse complement strand
TTCCCACCAAATATTTTCCAAAGAATTTTTCAAGGGGAAATTTTTGCAAAGATAATAAAACCTTTCGAAACGACCAAGTAATATGCTGTAAAGCATAGTTTTAACAAATACAAAAGAGAACAGAAACAGCACTAAAAAATTTTTCAAAAATCTTCCTGAAGTTTTCAGAAAGCATCAGAATGAAGTTAAAAAATCATCAGAATGTTTCTTCTCAGCAATTATTTCGGCCAGTCACCACATTCACATTTATCTTTATCCGCAGATTTTACACAGAAAATCCGAAAATCCGTATTTAAATATCAAAATATATTTTTATATTTGTTCAGAGAGTCCTGCCGTTTTAAGAGATTTCAATGAGAGAGATTAAAAATATATTTAAAAAGTTAGTATTATGGAAAATGAATTTCTTGGTGTGAAAGGCATAGCTCGCGTCTGTATGGCACTGGTTCCGATTATGGCAGTTCTCTATGTTGGCGGTTGCATCTATATTCTATTTGTCAATCATAATTATGTACTACCCGCTCTGCAACTCATTCTGGAGTCAGCCTTCACTCCGCAGGCAGCCGGAGGAGGATTTGCCGGAACAACGGTTATGATGGCTGCCCGATACGGTATTGCCCGCGGACTATTCTCCAATGAGTCCGGTCTCGGTTCTGCTCCAATCGTTGCTGCAGCAGCACAAACCCGCAACTCCGTGCGTCAGGCTCTGGTATCTTCTACCGGAACATTCTGGGATACGGTGGTGATCTGTGCGCTGACCGGCATCGTACTGGTGAGCAGCATACTGGCCTATCCCGACATAGACCACACCAGCGATGCCGCGCTCACCAAAATGGCTTTCGCCAAGATTCCGTATGTAGGTACTCCGATTCTCTCATTCGGCATCGTGACCTTTGCCTTCAGCACGATTCTGGGATGGACCTACTATTCTGAGAAGGCTGTGGAATACCTCGGCGGGCGAAAGATCATGCTGGGCTATCGTATCATCTGGATTGTGATGATTTATATCGGTTCGGTGGTGAATCTTTCCTTAGTATGGAATTTTGCAGACATCGTCAATGCACTGATGGCTGTGCCCAATCTGATTTCCCTGCTCCTTCTGTCGGGAGTACTGGTGAAAGAAACCCGCGCCTATCTATGGAGCGGACATATGGATGAATATGACGACGAAATGATCCGATAGACTTTTTATTTTTCATAATTTATTCCTAACTTTGCAGCCCATTTCCAAAATTGGGAAAAACGGAAGCATTATGAGAAATAAATATCATCAGGACATTATAGAGGTGTTAAAGGAAGCAGACGGGCGGAGCATGCCGGTACGTCTGATCGCCCGCCATATCTATAATAAAAAGGTGGGACTTTTTGCCGGGAACCTGCCCTTCAATGATATTTACCAATCGGTGCGCTTCTATCTCTGGTCACAGTCCAACCGCCCCTCCTCCCCTTTTCTGAAAGGAGACAAACGAGGTGAATATCGTGTGCGCAGAGAAGTCTTTTTTCAGATGGAACTGGATTTCAACACTCCCTGCATCAGCAACTCCGACAAAAAAGACAATCCAACCGAAAAGACAGAGGGACAACCGGGAGAATTCCAACTTTTTGACTGACCGGAACACATTCTATTCTTACAAGATACCCAATAAAGCAACGAGTGCTATCGCTCCTTTTCAGGAAACCGATAGCACTCGTTGCTTTTTCTATACTAAACTCCGGTATGTTAATACCATTCGAGGTTTGAACTGTAGCTGCTCTGCTTTTTCCATTTCAACACGTCTGCCAGTGTTCCGGCATTCGCAGAGAAAGTGAAGTTATAAGAGCGATACGGACTCAATACCACACTGGCTGACATCGAGAAGCAGTGCAAGTCACGGCTCAACGAAGCGGTTGTCATAGACAAACGGTGATAATTGAAGTCATATCCAGAAGAGAAACTGATGTTCCATCCTGCTGAAATCTGCAAGTTTCCGGAGAAGTTCATCGTATGGGTCAGTTTGTAAGGATAGCGCATTCGCTTCACACGGATCTGTGCATCTGTATTTTCGCGCATACTGATACCGTAGGATACCGAGAAGGACCACGGCAACTGGAATGCCAGATATCCGTCTTCGTCCACACCCGAATCGGCAGAACGCTTGGCTCCCTTTCGGGCAGCTCTGGCTTCCGGATCCAGATTGGTATCATTGTTTTCGTTGATGGTACGACTGTCATCCTCAGAAGAACTGCCATCACCGCTCTCCTCCTCTTTCTTGCCTCTGCCGAACAGTTTTCGGAAGGTTTCATTATTAAAGGTATAAGAGATATTCTGCGACATACCCTGGAAACGACCGAAACGTCCGTAAGACCACTCGGTGCGGTCGCCCACCCGTACGTTTCCGTTTTCATCAAACTCATAGGCATAGGTGGCAAACACAGCATTCATACTGAACGTGTAATTCCACGGCGTACGGATACGGATATTGGTATTCAAGTCACTCCACGGCCGGCTTGCCGCCGCCATATTATAGCTCAGGCTGGCTCCCAACTCATCAATCAGACTGATTTTCTTATAGCCCGTTGAGTCCCGGTCGGTACGCACCTTCATTTCCACATTGTTCGAAACCGACATGGTAACACTACCGTTCTTGCCGCGTGTCGGCACTCCGTAGAGTCCGTCGGCGTAAGGAGAATAGGTTACGGTAGATACATTACCCTTCTCGTCCGTCTTGACATAAGTATCCCAGTAGCCGAAACGCTCCGCTCCGAAATCCGGTTTATAACTCAAACTTACCGACGGCGTGAAGACGTGACGGATTGTCTGAATCTTGTTTCCGAAGAGTTTGGGCAGCGGCGTATAGAAACCGTACAATTTCGTATTGGCCGATATACTCATGTTGTAGTCGTAGACATTGTAGAATCCCCATGTCGTGTCAGCCACTTCAGACTTGGTCTTCGGGTCCCACTTCTTCGTCACTCGATTCGAATACATTCGGTCGGTAAAGCTGAACTGCGGAGTGATGTTGATGTAATTGCCCACCGTAAAGCTGGCACTGATCGGAATTTTGTGCGACATACCGTTGCGCCAGTCCTTAATCAGATTAGACTTAAACAGTTTGTCCTCCTTCGTAAAGATGCTGTTGCTCAACTCACCCGTATAGCTCACGGCGATTTTCTCATACCAGCGCTCCTTGCCGACCATCTTCTTCCGCTTGAACGGGTTAAAGCGCGCCAAAGAGATATTCAGACTCGGCAAAGTCACGTTCACCGAAGAGTCCTGCATATTCTGCGAAAGGTTGAAGTTTCCGGAAAGCGTCAGACCGATGCGTGAGAAAGTTTTCGAATAGCTCACACTGGAAGTACGCGTACTCTGCGTGTAACTCTCCGGATTATACATACTGTTCAGGTTGTTTCGCTCATAATTCTGTGTGGCAAAGTTCACACTGGCCGAGAAACTCTGTGTGGGATTAGCCTTGGCATCCTGGCGGTGGGTCCACTGCACCTTGAAGCTGGTTGACTTCTGATAGTCCGGCATGTTCTTCTCACCCTCCACCGTATTCTGGTAACTCACGAAGAAATTACCCGAAAAACGATAGCGTTTGTTGTAATTGGACTGTGCACTGAGTCCCCAGGAACCCTTGGTATAAATCTCACCCAGCAATTGAAGGTCTATCATGTCGTTGATGGCAAAATAGTATCCACCGTCACGCAGATAAAAACCACGGCTCAACTCATCTCCGAATGTCGGCATGATGAAACCCGAAGAATACTTTTTGTTGAACGGGAAGAAACCATAAGGAATAGCCAGTGGCAGCGGCACATCCTCCACCACCAGATAGGCCGGACCGAAGACCACATCCTTGCCCGGTCGCACCTTGGCACGGGTCAGGGACAGATAAAAGTGCGGATGGCTTGCATCACAGGTCGTGTACTTGCCGTGGCGCACATACATCACCCCCTCGTGGTCACGCTTGGACTCCTCGCTGATCAGGTATCCCTCGCCCTGCTGCGTATAGACATTGTTGATAAATGCCTTTTGGGTCTTGAAGTTATAGCTGATCTTTTCCGGTTCATACTCGTCAGAGCCCTGCTTGAACACCGGCTGTCCTTTCACATTACCGGCAGAGTCTGCCCGGCCCACGGCGTGCACCAGACTACTGTCCAGACTCATGGTAATCAGTTCCGCCTGAAGTTCCAGATTCTGATATTTCACCACGCCACTTCCGAAAAGATTGGCTCTGCGGTCGAACTGTTCGAAAGTGATGGAGTCTGAAGCAGAATAAGTAACCGGCATATCCAATGCCGATTTGCTCTTCTTTACCGAATCGGTTGCCGTAGAATCCGTAAGCACCGAGTCTGCTCTCAGAGAATCGTTCAGCAGCAGAGAGTCGAGCGATACACGCACCGGAAGTTTCTGCAGGCTGTCGGCCAACGGAGCTGCCGGCTGTTGCAAAGAATCGGCCAGCACCCGCGACAACGTGTCGGTTCCCAAAGAATCCTTTTCGGGCACCCGGCACTTGACCGTTCCGGACACGCGTTGCAACCCATAATCAGCACGCTGATCATGAGCCAACACATAAAAAGTCCCCAGGGACCACAATGTTATGAATATTTTTGTTTTCAATGAATTCTAGTTCTAGAACGGAGAATATGAAAAATTTATTCAAAGACTTCCTTCCACCTCTGAAAGATCATCACTCCCTGTTCTCCGTATTTCTGCAGGCTGGCAATGACTTTCTCATAAGATTTCTCTTTGTTGAGATGCGTTTTGGAATAATATTTATCGGCATAGCAGATGACCTGCTCTTCGAGTGTTTCGGGCTGAAAATCGCGATGGGGCAACGGCAGATCGCGCGCCTCGATGTTTTCCTTGGTCAGTCCCGTACCGGTGTGCCGTTCACATACGCGGGCATGACGCTCAAATCCTTCACGACGCATCAGTTCCGCACCCAGGTAACCGTGACACAGATACGGTGCCTCGCCATGACAGTGAATGCCCTCGGCATCGGTCATGAAGATGCCAATGTCATGAACCATGGCCGCTTCTTCCAGAAAAACGGTGTCCAGATTCAATTCAGGATGCGCTTGCGCAATCTTCAGACAACGGTCGGCCACCTGTCTGCTATGGCACAACAATATCTCCTTCAAGGGAGGATTGTCTGCATAATATTTGTCGATAAGAGCCAAAAAGTCCATTTTCATAAAATTATTCGCGCAAAAATAATGCTTTTTTTTCATATTCTCCCCATAACCCGCAGCTTATTGGCATAATAAAATACAATTTACAGTCCGTAAAGGGATAAAAGAAAGCCAGCCGCCCCGTTTCGCACCATTTGCGAGACAGGGCCGGCTGGCTTTTTCTGTATTTTCTGCGGCACCCGGATCAGTTCCGGCTCACCATCTTGACACCCTTGATGGTTTTCAGTTTCTTGATGAGCTGTTCCAGTTTCACGGTGTCGTCCAACAATACGGTTATATTTCCGGAGAACAGACCGTCGTTTGAGTCAATGCTGATGCTGCGCAGAGAAATCTTCTCCTCCTTGCTGATGATGGAAGTGATATTGTTCACAATTCCCAAGTCATCGTTACCCACCACACGCAAGGTAATCGGATACTGGCTGCCGCGCTTTCCGGCCCAGCGTGCTTTCACGATACGGTAGCCGAACTTGGTGCGCAACTGTTCGGCATTCGGACAGTCGCAACGGTGAATCTTGATACCGCCGTTTACCGTAACAAAGCCAAAGACATCGTCTCCATAAATCGGATGGCAGCACTTGGCAAGCGTAAAGTCCAGACCTTTGAGATTCTGGTCAATAACCAGCACATCATCATTCGTCTGGGTCTTCATCTCGGCTTCCGACTGCATGTTGTATTCCTGTGCGCTCGGTGCCGGAGTGTGATCGGCCATTCCGTTGAGATATTTCTGCATTTCCGTGTACTTGTCGAGCACGGTGTTTACATCTGTCGTTCCGTTGGCCAGACTGTTATAGAAATCCGTCACATACTTGAAGCCCATCTTCTTGATGACGTGCATCATGGTCGGCTCATCATATTCAATCTTGCGGTTCTTGAACTTACGCTCCAGCACCTCCTTGGCATAAGCCGCCTGACGGGCCTGCATTTCCTTCAGAGACTGACGGATTTTGGTGCGCGCCTTACCGGTGATGACAAAATTCAGCCAGTCCTGCTTCGGAGTCTGATTGGAAGAAGTCAGAATTTCCACCTGGTCGCCGCTACTGAGCTGCTGGCGCACCTGCACATTTTTGTCGTTGATGCGCGCTCCGATGCAGTGCTCTCCCACATTCGTATGGATGGCATAGGCAAAATCGAGCACGGTGGCTCCTTTCGGCAGTTTGAAGAGATCGCCCTTCGGTGTGAACACAAACACCTCGTCCTCATAGAGTTCCATCTTGAACTGATCCATGAGTTTCATGTCGTCATTGTTCTCCAGGGCATTGCGGATGCTGTTCAGCCACTCGTCCACTCCGGCCTCGCCGCCCTTAATGCCCTTATAGCGCCAGTGCGCAGCCAGACCGCGTTCGGCAATCTCGTCCATACGCTCCGTACGGATCTGCACCTCCACCCATTTGTTTTCCGGACCGAGCACCGTGATGTGCAGACTCTCATATCCGTTGCTCTTGGGGATGGACAGCCAGTCGCGCAGACGTTTCGGGTTCGGCTGATACATATCCGTGATGATGGAATATGCCTGCCAGCACTCCATCTTTTCGCGCTCCGGTTTGGAATCCAGAATGATACGGATGGCAAACAGGTCGTAGATGCCGTCCACACCACACTTCTGGCGTTTCATTTTCTGCCAGATGGAATGGATACTCTTGGTGCGGCCCTTCATGTGGAATTTCAGGCCGGCATCTTCCAGCTTCTTCTGAATCGGACCGATAAAGTTCTCGATATAGGCATCGCGCGACTTCTTCGTTTCGTTCAGTTTGTCCTTAATATGATAATAGGCATCATGTTCCAGATATTTGAGCGACAGGTCTTCCAACTCGCTCTTCAGGCGATACAGACCCAGTTTGTGGGCCAGCGGCGCATAAAGATAAGCCGACTCCTGCGCCACCTTCTGCATGGCCTCCTTGTTCGGCGTGTCCTTGATCTGGCGCATGATATACACACGATTGGCAATCATGATCAGAATCACACGCATATCCTCGGCAAACGACAGCAGCAGACTGCGGAAGTTCTCGCTCTCGATACTCGGATTCTTGTCATAAAGCTCCTGAATGCGGTTCAGACCATGAATGATTCCTGCCACATCCTCGCCGAAATCACGCTCCACATCCTCCGGGGTGCAATAGTTGCTCCGCACGCATGAATGCAGCATCACGCCCAATATCGCCGCGCGTGTCAGTCCGATTTCCTGCGCCACGATGAGCGAGGTTTCCATATCTGTGATTATCGGATTCAAATCAAAAACATCACGTTTCAGGAAATTATTGAGACCGGCCTGCACCAGATAATTTTTCAGATTGGCGCAATCATCAGGCTTCAGAACTTTGCCCGACAGCCGTAAGAGAGACCGATACAGGTCCTTCAGATGCGTTTGCTCTTCAGGACGAAAAAAAAACAGATTTTCCATAGGCTCTTCGTATTTTTTCTCAAAGTTACAAATTTTCGGAAATAATTGCTCATTCTCTCCTTTATTTTTCGTATATTTGAAGATGAAATTGATGTATCAATCTAAAATCATCCGTTTATGCTAACAACAGAAGATAAAGAAGTACTCCGGAAAAAGGGTATTTCAGAAGCTCAGGTAGAGCAGCAGCTCAAGAAGTTTGAAACCGGTTTCCCTTTTCTGAAACTGAAGAATGCGGCATCCGTTGAAAACGGCGGCATCCTGCGTTTGGACGAAGATCAGTGCAACCAGCATATCGAACAGTGGCACGCTTATCAGCAGAACGCCCACCGCATCACCAAATTTGTGCCGGCTTCGGGCGCAGCCAGCCGCATGTTCAAGAATCTCTTTGAATTCCTGGAAGCGGATTACGACCAGCCTCAGACTAATTTTGAGAAGAAATTTTTCGATGAGATCCATAAGTTTGCTTTTTATGCCCGTCTGAACGAGGTATGCCTCCAGAATCAGGGCAAGGAGCTCGACACTCTGGTGCAGGAAGGTGCTTACAAAGCTGTTGTAGCAAACCTGCTGAAAGCCGAAGGTATGAACTACGGCCAGTTGCCGAAAGGCCTGTTGCTGTTTCATAAATATGACAAAGGAGCACGCACTCCGGCCGAAGAGCATCTGGTAGAAGCAGCCCTCTATGCTTCGGCCAACGGCGAGAGCCATGTGCACTTCACCGTCAGCCCGGATCATCTGGAGCTGTTCCGTGCGTTGGTGGCAGAGAAAGCACCGGTCTATGAGCAGGAATTCCAGACCAAATATCAGGTGGAATTCTCTATTCAGAAACCGTCTACCGACACGGTTGCCGCAACCAAGGAGAACGAGCCGTTCCGTGTAAACGGCGAGATTCTGTTCCGTCCGGGTGGTCACGGTGCGCTGATCGAGAACCTGAACGATCTGGATTCGGATATCGTGTTCATCAAGAATATTGATAATGTGGTGCCCGACCGTCTGAAGGGAGACACCGTGAAATATAAGGAAGTGATTGCCGGTCTGCTGGTATCTTTGCAGGAAAAGGCCTTTGCTTATCTTCGCAAACTCGATACCGGTGTCTACACCCATGCCGATCTGGAGGAGATTATCCGCTTCCTGCAACAGAAGTTGTGCTGCCGCAAGGAAGACATCAAGGATCTGGAAGATGCCGAACTGGTGATTTACCTGCGCAAGAAGCTGAACCGTCCGATGCGTATCTGCGGTGTGGTTAAGAACGAAGGCGAACCGGGCGGCGGTCCGTTCCTGGCCTACAACGCCGACGGCACCGTTTCTCTGCAGATTCTGGAAAGCAGCCAGATTGACAAGAAGAATCCGGATTATGTGAAGATGTTCGAAAACGGAACTCACTTCAATCCGGTGGACTTGGTTTGTGCCATCAAGAACTATAAGGGCGAGGCCTTTGACCTGACTCAGTATGTAGATCACAACACAGGCTTCATCTCTGAAAAGAGCAAGAACGGCAAGGAGCTCAAGGCTCTGGAGTTGCCGGGACTGTGGAACGGTGCCATGAGCGACTGGAACACTGTTTTCGTAGAAGTACCGCTCTCAACATTCAATCCGGTGAAGACCGTAAACGACCTGTTGCGCGAGCAGCATCAGTAATCAATCAATCTGAAATTTAGCAGAAACAAAAGATATGGTTAAGAAAATTCTTTTATTGGGATCCGGAGAACTGGGCAAGGAGTTTGTCATTGCCTGCAAACGCAAGGGACAGTATGTCATCGCTTGCGATGCTTACCGGAACGCACCGGCCATGCAGGTGGCCGACGAGTGTGAGGTGTTTAGTATGCTCGACGGCGAAGCCTTGATGGCTGCCATCCGCAAGCACCAGCCGGACATCATCGTACCGGAAATCGAGTCTATCCGCACCGAAGTGCTGTACGATGCAGAGAAAATGGGCATTCAGGTAGTGCCAAGCGCCAAGGCGGTGAACTACACCATGAACCGTAAGGAAATCCGCGAACTGGCTCATACTGAGTTGGGACTGAAAACGGCCAACTACCGCTATGCCAACAATTATGAAGAACTGTGCACAGCCGCAGCCGAAATCGGTTTCCCATGTATCATCAAGCCGCTGATGAGCTCTTCCGGTCACGGTCAGAGCAAGGTGGACAGCGCCGACGAACTGGCCAAAGCCTGGGATTGCGCCTGCCAGGGTGCCCGTGGCGACCTGAAGGAAGTGATCGTAGAGCAGTTCATTCCGTTTGACAGCGAGATCACTCTGCTTACCGTCACTCAGAAGAACGGTCCTACCCTGTTCTGTCAGCCGATCGGCCACGTACAGAAGGGTGGCGACTATCGTGAAAGCTTCCAGCCGGCAGCCATCACTCCGGAGATGCTGAAAGACGCACAGGATATGGCCGAAAAGATCACCCGTGCTTTGGGCGGTGCCGGTCTTTGGGGTGTAGAATTCTTCCTGAGCCATAAGGAAGGCGTTATCTTCTCTGAGTTGAGTCCGCGTCCTCACGACACCGGTATGGTTACCCTCTCAGGCACCCAGAACCTTTCTGAGTTCGAGTTGCACTGCCGCGCCGTCCTCGGTCTTCCTATTCCGGAAATCACTCAGGAGCGTATCGGTGCCAGCGCCGTAATCCTTTCTGAAGTGGAAAGCAAGAAACCGGAATACACCGGAATGGAACAGGTATGCGCCGCTACCAATACTTATCTGCGCATCTTCGGCAAACCCGAAGCGCATGTAGGCCGCCGCATGGGTGTGGTTGTCTGCTGGGATAAAGTGGGCAGCGATCTGGATGCCCTGCGCACCAAGTGTAAGGGACTGGCAGCCGGTGTTCATGTAACCGACGGCGAATAAACCGAATCTTTTTAAAAAACAGGAGTCGTATCATTACTCAACTTTCAGAGTATGATACGGCTCTTTTTTGATAAAATGAACAAATGCTTCTGATCCTCTTTTTTATCGTCTGAAAAAAGTAATAAAACCGAACAAGGAAGTTATGCCACACGGGCCGTAACTTCCTTGTTCGGTTTTATGAATTAGAGAATTACTTTTTCGGATCGCAACAACTGCGCTTTATACCAGAATCACGGTAACACTCCGCGCTCCGTGTGCTCCCATCACCAGTGCCTGCTCAATATCGGCAGTCTTCGACGGGCCGGAAATAAAGACTCCGAAGCCATACCTTCCGGTATCAATCAGCAGATAAGCCTCGTGCATGTTGTTCTTCAACGCCTTGCGGTCCAGCAGAATCACCAACGCCTCGGCAATGAAATACACCGCACGCTGTTCCACCTCCTGCTCCATCCAGACCGCTCCATTCTCACATACACCTAAACGGCCCTGAACGATGGCCAGGTCTGTGCCGTCGAGATCTCCCGGAGCAGCCACGGTGTCAGGATGAAAAGCGCCGCAGTCCACCGTCTGTTTGCCAAAGGCTGTATCCACCTCCGCAACTGTAGAAGCAATCCGTTTTGCCTCGGGATAAAGACTGCGAATCAACGCGTTCAAATCATCCCCTTCCTGAAGCAGCACAGCCTGACCGCCCATCTGCTTCATCACCTCGGTAAACTGCCCGATCAGGTTCGGATAGCGGATGGCATGCTCTTCTATGCTCCGATAATCGGGTTTCTCATATTTTGTCTGCGTATTCTTCCGGATATTTGCCAGAATCGTGTCCCTGCTGCTCATTTCTGTATTTTGTTTTTCTTCCACATTTCGTTAAAACTCTCTTGTGCAAAGCGAGGCATATCATGCTCCTTACCCCAATCATTCAGTCCGTTATACATCATGAAGCGCGGCAGATGATTTGCCAGAGGTGCCACACCCAGCGCCGCATTGAACAGAGCCGGATGCTCCATCAGCTGCTTCATACCGTCGGACATGAACTTCTTGGACCTGCTGGCCACTCCATACTGTTGTAACCGCTGACGCCAGTTGTAAATCTGATCGGCCAGATCCACCTTGGCCGGACAAACGTTCTGGCAGGAATGACACAGCGAGCAAGCTGATACATTGTCGTAGTACACCTGAGGCGCTTTCAACATGCCCAGATTGATACCGATGGGACCCGGAATGAAATAGGTATAGGAGTAACCTCCGCTTCGACGGTACACCGGACAGGTGTTCATGCAGGCACCGCAGCGCAGGCAGTTCAGCGTCTGCACATGATCCCGGTCTGCCAGAATCTCGCTCCGCCCGTTGTCTACAATGATGATATGCAGCTCACCACCCGGACGCGGCTTGCGATAGTGCGAGGTATATGTGGTGATCGGCTGACCCGTACCTGAACGCGCGAGCAATCGGGTGAATACACCCAGAGCCTCACGGTCCGGCACAATCTTCTCCAGTCCGAATGCCGTGATCTGCAATTTGGGTTGTGAAGTTCCCATGTCCGCGTTACCTTCGTTCGTGCAAACCACACACTCGCCCGTTGACGCTACGGCAAAGTTGGCTCCCGTCATGGCCGCTTCGGCCTCGATAAACTTATGACGCAGATTCTTGCGGGCCGCATGCGTCAGATAAGTCTGGTCGTTGTTTCCCGGTTCCGTACCCATCTCACGAACAAACAGCTCTCCGATTTCTTCCTTCTTGATGTGAATGGCCGGCAAAACAATATGACTCGGCTTCTTGTGCATCAGTTGCAGGATGCGCTCGCCCAGGTCACTCTCCACCACCTCAATACCTTTTTCCTCCAGATACTCGTTGAGTCCGCACTCCTCGGCCAGCATCGACTTACTCTTGATGAAATGATGCACTCCGTGGTCGTTCAGAATCTGGTGCACCATCTGACAATACTCCTCGGCATCCTTTGCCCAGTGCACCACCGCTCCGTTGGCCGTAGCATTCCGTTCAAACTCCGTAAGCAGTTCGTCTAGATGACTGTTGCTATACATCTTTATATCGTGAGCCATCTGGCGCAGTTCTTCCCACTCCGGCAGTTGACGGCTTATCTTGTCTCTCTTGGCACGCACCATCCACAAGGTTTCATCGTGCCATGCGGCCAGACTCTTGTTCTTCTGAAACCGCTCTGCTGCTTCTGAATGCTTTGTACTCATAGTCCTGATGCTAAGATTTCCACAATATGTTTGGTTTTGATAGGCAACTTGTCGCGCGCGATGATACCGTTCTGGTGCATCAGACACGAACTGTCTGCCCCGACAATATATTCCGCCCCTGTTTCCATGTGACGACGGATCTTGTCGCGTCCCATCTGTCCCGAAACGGCATGCTCCTCCACTCCGAACATACCGCCGAAGCCGCAACACTCGTCCGGCCGTTCAGGCTCTACAATCTCTATGCCCTGAACCAGCGAAAGCAGGTCGCGCAGTTTGTTATAATAAGGGATATTCAATTCGGAAGGTGCCGAAAGATGCATCAGGCGCACCCCGTGGCAGCTGTTCTGTATGCTTACCTTGTGCGGGAAAGAAGCCTTCAGGGAGGTAGGCTTCACCACATCGTGGATGAATTCACAAATATCGTAGATTTTGCCTTCACTCTGGCAACGGTGTTTTTCTTCCTTCAGCAAGCGTCCGTAATTGTCGCGTACGAAGACGACACAACTGGCCGAAGGACCTACAATATAATCGTACTTTTCAAAAAGACTGTCGAAGCGGACAGCCAGCTTGACCGATTCGTTTTCAAAACCGGCATTCGCCATTGGCTGTCCGCAACAAGTCTGATCCAGCGGATAATCCACATCGAGCCCCAGGCTCTTGAGCAGCTTATAGGAAGCTACGCCCACTTCGGGATATACCGCATTGATATAACAGGGGATAAACAACCCTATCTTTTTGTCCATGATACCCATTGTTCTGTGTTGTTTTAACGATTAGTACACACTAAAGTTAGAACATATTTTTGGATATCGTTTCTCATCGCACCGATTTTTAGAAATAATTTAACCGGCGTTACATTCGTTATACTTACCACAAACGTGTACGCTTGGCTGGAGCCAGATACATGCGGTTGACGGCCTTCACATCGAAGGTGTGATACCAGCGATAGACAGCCGGCACTGTGCCCTGCACACGGACTTCGTCAAAAGCCAGCGGCGAAGTGCTGTAGTAAGCGGCCTTATAGTCATCTGTGGTCACCTTGGCCAGAGTCTGCGCAAAGGAAACGAAGAAATTCTGCCGTTCCTGTTTGCGGTTCTGGTCCGGAACACCGCGCCGGCTCAAGTCCTTCTCAAAGGCCTGAGCCGCAATCTGCAGTCCGCCCAGATCGGCAACAGCCTCATCGGCCACCAGCGCTCCGTTGGTCATCGTTCCCGGCAACAGTTCCAACAGACTATAACGGCCGGCCAGTTCCTGTCTGCGGCTATTGAAAGCCGAACGGTCGGACACCTTCCACCAGTCGGCCTGTGCGCCGGTCTGATTATACAGCGAACCTTCGGCATCAAAGCCGTGCACCAGTTCGTGCGCCATGCGGAATCCGGCCCCGCCATACAGACGTGCCGCAGCATCCTGCTCATCCAGGAACTCCTCGCCGGCAAAGGCAGCGGTCACAATCAGCGCATTCATACGCGGCTCATAAGCACATGCCGGACGGAAGAGCGGATAAGTGTGGAGAGCATATTCCCAGCGGCGGTCGGCAATCTGAGTGCCGAACAAGGCCAGCTTATTGTCGTAACACAACTTGCGCAACTGATTGGTAGCCGCACAATAATTGTCGGCATTGATCTGTACCTCCGTGCTCTTGGGCCAGGAAGCCGGTTGCAACAGCAGGCAGGTCACGGCATCCAGTTTCTCCAGAGCCGTGTTGCGTGTTTCCTCGCCCATCCAATCCACACTGTCGCGCAGACGCTCCTTGAAGGCATTGCGCAAATCAGAAGAGATACTCTCTATTTTGCTGCGCTTGCCTGTGGTCGTATATTTCTGAGCATACTGACGGCCGACAAATTCCGGAACAAAACGGTTCAGACAACTCCAGGCATCCTCCGCGTTGGCCGTGTTGACATCATACTGCTTGTGGTGATCATAGAAAATGCTGCCCGTCTGATAATTCAGCTCAAAGTCCAGCCATTTCTGCTGAATGTCCAGTCCCACCTGATAAGCGTTTTGCTCCACCAGATAAATAGCCAGATAATTCTTCAGCTGATCCAGGTCACCGTTCACAATCAAATCATTGGCCACATCAATGTTTGTGGCAGGATCGTAGACACACGTTGTGCTGATACCGCATTGAGAAAGCAGATTCAGAATCGAACTGCTCTCCGTAGCCCGGGTATTTTCCTGTGCTCTGCTGCTCTGTGCTTCTGTGTAGGCAGTCTGCAACAAAGCCTGCACCGCCAGAGCATCATCAGCCATCTTCAGGGCATCCGCCAGCGAAGTCTCCGTAAACAGGCCCGAGAAAGTCTCTCCCAACAACTGGCGATAGGCAGCCTTGAAGGCGGCATCCTGATAGCGGCTGGCATCGAAATAAGTGGAAGTCACCTTCAGAATCGGCAAAAACACTCTGCTGTTGAACTCATGCGGAGTGACACCGATCTCAAAGAACGGACTGTAACCCGCCTTCTGCATGGAAGCGATGGCCGACATCAGACGGTCGCGCGTCGTAACACGCTGAATCTCCGTAAGCAGGGAGCGCAAGGCATCCGCGCTTCGCTCGGCACGGTTCAGTTTGTCCTGTGCCATCAACGTATATTTCTGAATGAGTTCATTCGTACTGCTCTGATACATCATGCGCAGTTTTCCATCCGCATCATTTTCCGTAATCTGCCAGGGTCCCCACTCTTGCCAGCCCTGCGGCAGCGAAGTGCGGGCCAGCCATCCGCCGTTGGCGTAACGATAAAAATCATTTCCGGCCGCCACCGATGTGTTCATATCGGCGGCTCCATCCCACGGTTTTACATATTCACCCGGTGCATCGTCCGAGCACGAAGGCAACATCAAAGCGCCCATACCGGCCAGACAGCAGGAAAGGCAAACATACTGTATTCTTTTCATCTCTTCGTTATTATAAGGTTTAGTATTCTCATTATTCAAAATGCCAGCCAGCACGGTTCAGGTCGTGTGCCATGCGGATAAAGAGCTCCGGCTCCACATCATTCTTCACCAGTTCCGTAAAGTCGTTGCTGATCATATCCTCCCAAGTCATGTTCTCCTGCATCGGCTGCTGCGGATCAATGGAAGTATAAATGGCATACGCCTTCTTGTACTCCTGTTTCAACATACACAGATGGGCGTAATTGGCCTGAGCGTACGGCATCAGCTTCACATCCT
This sequence comes from Bacteroides sp. OF04-15BH, assembly GCF_003477995.1. Classification (GTDB taxonomy): domain Bacteria; phylum Bacteroidota; class Bacteroidia; order Bacteroidales; family Bacteroidaceae; genus Paraprevotella. The sequence goes on along the minus strand of NZ_QUEM01000043.1, from coordinate 5,774 downwards.
CCGGCAGACTGTTGTAAAGCAGTTCGGCCAGCGGTGCCTGCTGATAGAGCACCGCGCAATAGATTCCGTTTACCAAAGCACCGATGCCTTCGCGCTCGGTAACGAACACGTCGAGCACACGGATGCTGCGGATGTCGCGCAAAGCCACACGCACCACACGGTGATGCAAGGCACTCATACCCACAATACTCTCCGGATCTACGGAATCCGTCATCAGGTCCTGGAACAGACCGCCGTAAGGCAACGATACCGAACCGCTCTGCAACGGCGCAAAGGTAAGCCAGTAGAGCACGGTCTGCTGCCAGTTGCCGTCCGCGCCACGATACTGCACCGCTACCGGATGATACTGACACACGGCATCGGCCAGTATGGCCTGCAGACGCTCCATGCTGAGCTGTGCGCCTCCCTCGATCGGCTTGTCGATATTATCCGCACCGGCAATCTCCTCAATTTGCCAGAAAGGCAATTCCACCGTTTCGTTCTTGATCTGATCCACGCCTGCAAGCCACAGCCCCTTGCCCTGAACCTGATCCTTGCGGAACACCACCTGACTGCCATAAGGACGGGTGCGCACCACGATGTATTTCCGTGCTGCCGCCTCCTTAAAGGCAAGCACCTTCTTATATTCCGCCGACAACTGTTCTACGGTAAACGGCAGCTGCTCCCAACCAGCCGGACGGACAGACTGCTCGAGCGCCAAAGTTTCACGCAACAGGTCACGTCCCAAATACTGCTCGCGATAATGATGCGCCGCAGCCGCCTGAACGCCCTCAGCGCTCCACAGCGGAGTAGACACACCCCAAGCCACCTGCTGCATCAGGCGGTGATCGCCCGTCTGCTCATACAGATAGTTGCTCAGATAAGCCAGCACCTGTTCATAATCTTCTATCAGTTGTTCCTCGGCTACGCGCACCACGCATGCACCGCAGTTGGTATAGTAATAGTTGATCCAGCTGTCTGTTGCCGACGGTACGCTATGCCAGGCCGCTCCGGTACGCAAATCATAAGGCGCATCCACAAGCACCGCCACGCAAAGTTCCTTTTCGGGCCATTCGATCAGCACATCCGGATGCAATCCCCATTCCGTGTCGGCCACAGGCAGTGTGGCACGTGTAGAAACACGGATTCCGGCTCCCAACTGCTCCAGCACGGCCAGTCCTTTCTGCAACAGTTTTCCGGCCAGTCCCACCGGCAGATCTTCACGTTCAGTCCAGCGAGCCACTTCAGTTTGGAACAACGGTTCACGAGAGTACGGATAACGGTCTTCGTCCTCCTGCTCCACGGTATGTCCGCGGAACAGTCCCTGATAATCCAGAGCCACCGCCTGTCCATAGCGCACCAGACGGTTGCCCCCCTGCTCTACCAACATCGGTTTTTCCGGTTCCTGCGGTTTCGGTGCCACTGCCGGCTGCTGTTTCAGAGCGGCAATCTGCTGCAACAGTTCCACACGCTCTGTCTCCATCTGCACAAACTTCTGGCGCAAGGCCGCAATCTCCGACTGCGCCTCGATCAGCTGTTGGCTCAGGTTCTCCGATTCCTTCACCTGTTCCTGCTCCTGCTGCTTTTTGTTACGCCAGGTTTCCAGTTCCTGCTTCAGGTTTTTGATTTCCGTCTGAGAAGCCGTAAGCAACTCCTCTTTCTGGCGCAACTGTTCCTCCGAAGCCTTCAGTTGTGCGGTCTTTTGATTCAGCAAACTTGTTTGTTGCTCCAATTCATTCTTATGCTGTGCTATGGCCACCTTCTTCTGCTCACAATCAGCATTCATCCGCTCCAGTTCCGCAGTACGGTTTTTCAGTTTGTCGTCCAGGTCCTGCACCTTCTGATGCAACAATCCGGCCGACATCTCCTGCTGTTTGAACAATTCCTGCATGTGGCCCATTTCCTCTTTGCCAGCCAACAGATTCTGTTCCTGCTCCTTGAGTTTCAGATCCTGAGCCTGAAGCGTTTCCGCATTTTGCGAAATCACCGTTTCCTTCTCGGCCAGAAGATTCTCTTTCTCCTTCAGCACGGCATCTTTCTGCTGCAAGGCCTCTTCCTTGCGTTGCAGTTCTTCTGTTGCTTCCTGCAAGCGGGCCATATATTCCTGCTCTTTCTGCTGCCACTGGCTTTCCTTTTCAGAGTTCTTTTGCAATTCCGCTTCTTCGGCACTCTGACGAGCCTTCAGATTCTCCAATTCCTGCAACAGCTCTTTCTGGCGGGCTTCAAACTGGCGTACAGACTCCTCCAAAGACTTGATTTCTTCCTTCAGAGCGCTGCTGTTCACTTCCGCTTCGCTCAGACGCAGCGTAAGGGCAGACTTCTCATTTTCCAACGCCTCTTTTTCCGACTCCAAATCCGATTTTCCGGCAACAAGAGCCTCATTAACCGCCGTCAGTTCAGCCTTTTCGGCCGCTAGAGTTGTGTTTGCAGCGCTAAGATCCTCTTTTTCGGCAACCAGATTCGCATTAGCTGCGGTAAGCTCTTCCTTCTCGGCAGTCAGAGCCGCATTGGCGGCAGCAAGTTCTGCATTCGTATTTTTCAGCGCGGCACCATCGGCTTCCGCTTCGTTGAGGCGCGCCGCAAGAGCCGTTTTCTCACTTTCCAATGCCACTTTCTCGGCGGTCAAAGCTGTTTGTTCCGCAGTCAGCTCTGCTTTCGCCTGTTTCAGTTCCTCATTGCTTTTTTTCAGTTCTACATTAGTGCTTTTGAGTTCCGCATTGGCGGCATCCAATGCCTTGCCGTTTGCTTCAGCTTCGCCGAGACGGACCGACAAGTCCTTCTTTTCGCTCTCCAAAGCAACCTTGACAGATTCCAGTTCTGTTTTTGCCGTGTTCAGCATCGCATTCGTATCCTGCAAGGCCACAATGTCCAGACTCCTTTTCTCCAAATCCGCACGCAGTCCTTCCGAAACCCGATTCAGTTCGGCTATCTGTTCTTCCAGACTCTGGATTTTAGTCTCCAGTTCTTCATTCCTTTCCGAAGAAGCAGCCAGTTTCTGCTTCAAAGACTCTATCTCGCGGTTCAGTTCCTGCTGTCTGGCCAGCAGAGCTTCTATATCAATGCCCGAAAACTTGTTCAGGGCCAATAAGAGTTTATTCATATTCCGTTTGTTTATATTGCCATATTATTCTGCCAAAGATAAGAAAAAATCCTGAAACCGAAACAGATTCTTTCGATAAAGCGACCGGAACGAAAAAAAGGCTGCCGGCGAAACCGCCGACAGCCTTGAATCAAATTATGATATAAATTCGAGAATTATCCGTAGATGATGTTACCGTTCTCGTCACGGTTCTCGTCGATGAATGACTTCTGATACTGGGTCATACCGCGCAAAGACATACCCATGTTAGAGAAACCACCGTCGTGGAACAGGTTCTGCATAGTAACCTTCTTGGTCAGGTCTGAGAACATAACCACGCAGTAGTCTGCACACTCGTCAGCGCTGGCATTGCCCAGAGGAGACATACGGTCGCTGAAATCATACAGTCCGTCGAATCCCTTGATACCGCCACCGGCAGTAGTGAAGGTAGGTGACTGAGAAATGGTGTTGATACGAACGCCCTTCTCACGACCGTAGATGTAACCGAAGCTACGAGCGATAGACTCCAGCAAAGACTTGGCATCGGCCATATCGTTGTAACCGAAGAAAGTACGCTGTGCAGCCACGTAGCTCAATGCCAGGATAGAACCGTTCTCGTTGATGGCATCCAGCTTCTTGGCCACCTGAATCATCTTGTGGAATGAGATAGCCGAGATATCGAGAGTCTTGCCCAGCAAGTTATAGTCCAGATCATCATAAGTACGTTTCTTACGCATGTTGGCGCTCATAGCCACTGAGTGCAGCACGAAGTCGATCTTTCCACCCAGAGCCTCCTGAGCCTGTACGAACAGGTTGTTCAGGTCCTCAACTGAAGTTGCGTCAGCAGGAATCACAGTAGCGCCGGTTTTCTCAGCCAGTTCGGCGATAGTACCCATACGGCATGCCACCGGAGTATTTGTCAATACAATCTGCGCGCCCTCTTCAACGGCACGTTCTGCCACCTTCCAAGCGATTGAAGCATCGTTCAACGCACCGAAGATGATACCACGCTTGCCTTTCAATAAATTGTAAGCCATAATATTCTTTATTCAGTTAATAGTCCTTATTAATTTATCTAAACGCCGGCAAAGGTAACTAAAAAATGCACATTTCAAGAATGTTTTGTGCAATTTTTTCGGGTTTTCTCTCTTTTTGGTCCTTTACAAGGCTGTAAAGCGGTCAAAAAAGATACATTTTGATGTAAATATGTGGCGCAGAAAATGCCGCAGTGAAGAAAAAAGATATTAACTTTGCAGGAATTAATCAATTCAACTGCATTTATCCCTATGGAATTACTGAAAAAACGCATTCTTCAGGATGGAAAATGTTTCCCCGGTGGCATCCTGAAAGTGGACAGCTTTATCAATCATCAGATGGACCCGACCCTGATGTATGAAATCGGAAAAGAATTCATGGCGCGCTTCAAGGACCGCCCCATCAACAAGATTGTCACCATCGAAGCTAGCGGTATCGCTCCGGCCATCTTCGTGGGTTATCTGATGCACCTGCCCGTGGTGTTCATCAAGAAAAAACAGCCTAAGACGATGGAGAACATGCTCACCTCTGTGGTACACTCTTTCACGAAAGACCGCGACTACACGGTGTGCATCAGCAGCAACTTCCTTTGTGCCGACGACCACATTCTGTTTATCGACGACTTCCTGGCCTTCGGAAATGCAGCCAAGGGTGTGATTGACTTGTGCAAACAGAGCGGCGCCACTATCGAAGGTATGGGCTTCATCATCGAAAAGGCCTTCCAGGGCGGACGTAAGGTGATGGACGATGAGAATATCAAGGTAGAGAGCCTTGCCATCGTAGAAGACTTGAGCGACTGCAAGATTGTGTTGCGCTAATCACCGCACACGTTACGATACCAACCAAAGAACCCCGCTCCGGAAAGCGTCTTTATGCTCCGGAGCGGGGCTCTTCCTTTTTTACAGAATGACATTATGATATTTATGCGCTCTGAGACTGGCGGATATGCGTCCGGAAGATCAGGATATTCCAAAAATTCAAACCTCAGGGATTGCTTTCCGGCATATCCGTCTGTTGATAAATGGAATACACGCTATTTCTACATTCCTGCTACGCCTTAAACTACGTTTATCTGATCTTTAAAAACACCTTTTCTCCCCTCTTTTTCAAATTCCTTTGATGACTTTTCAGAGTTGCCGTGGTGATTTGTTGCCATCACCACGATGTTTCTCTTCATTCCTTGTGGGAGCTCGTTTCTTTTTCTGTGGAACTTTTCGCATAAAATCCGCATATATGCAGGAAATATGTGGTGTGGGAATGTATGATTATGTAGATTTTCTGCTGGATTGTATATAATCTTAGAATATGAAAGAAAGAGATTCTCATTAAAAACATAAAGAAATATATCACTTAATGCAAGTTTCCTATCATATTGATACTCCAGTATAACTATAAATATTAATAAAAGTTTAATTGAATAATAATATAATGTGTATCTTTGACTTGTTGGAAACAACATCTTGAATCTTGGGCTAAGATAGTAGGTTGTTGTGATTTGCTTACATTTTAGTATCTTTGACTTGTTGAAAACAACCGCCTGCGCCAGATAAGGCAAGGCTTCCAGGTTGTGATTTGCTTACATTTTAGTATCTTGGACTTGTTGGAAACAACACTTCCGTGATAATGCGGTCGGTAGTGTACGTTGTGATTTGCTTACATTTTAGTATCTTTGACTTGTTGG
>NZ_QUEM01000042.1 GCF_003477995.1 Bacteroides sp. OF04-15BH | reverse complement strand
GACTCTTCCGTACCGGAGATTCCTTCGTGCACCTGCACCTGATATTTCCGGGAAGTCAGAATATCCGCAATCTGACGGACCTCCTCGCCACTCTCGGGAAGCGCCACAAAGGCACTGTCGCCCCGCAAGGTGCTGCGCATCACCAACTGCGGACCGGCCGAATACTTACGGCTCTCGGCCAGCATCTCATCACCCGTCATGTCGTATTGCAAACCGCCATACAGCACCGCCGAAGGTCCAGACTCCCGAACCGCATGCACACGGGCGATTTCACGGGCAGAAGAAAGGCGCACAAAACGGTAATGCTCGCCCAGCAGACTGCCGTCGCCGGTGGACAAGGATTCCCACGCCAGCTGATACAGTTTGCCCGAAGGAACATAATATACGGTAGCTCCTTCCACGGCATGCGGACGGATCTTGTCCCAAAGGAGCTTGACGGCCTCTGCCGAAACGGCTCCTTCATACAACAGGTCCGCTGACTTTTCCAGCATCAGGGCATCCAGCTCTTTCTGTGTGAACAGACGAAGCAGCAGAGGATACTCACGGTCTTTGCGGATCAGATAAGCCGCATACTGTTTTTCTCCTTTCTGAGATATATAGTCTACAAAATCAACAAGCAGTTCGTTGTCTTTCAAAAGCTTCCGGACCCGCTGATAGTCCCAGTCCAGAAAACGGGTGTAATCGGCATAGGCATTGGAACGGGTCGTCAGTTCATGGTCCAGCCACTGAATCCGGTCGTGCAACGCAGCAAGAGAATCTTTATGATGCTCCTCATCACGTTCCAGATTCACAGCCTGCTCTTTCAAAGCTGCCAGTTCCTTGAAGATTCTCAAAGACTCAGGATTTCCTTCCTGCTTCAACAGTTCATCCTGTGATTTTTCCGTTTCGAGCAACAGAGACTTGGAAAACAACAACGCATCATAACACGCAGTCATAAAGGCACCGTTTGTCCGGTCTGTCTGGAGCGCATAAGCCGACATGTTCCACAGCATTTCGGAATTCTCAATCCAAAAGGCTTCGCGTTCCGTTGACGGAACATATCGGAGTTGGGACTTGACATAATCCAGCAGCACATTCATGGCCTGCATGCAAAGATGGAGCCCCTGCTCCTGATTGCCTCTTTCGATTTCCAACAGAGCCAGTTTCTCCAAAGCCTCACTATAAGCAACCGACCTTTCTCCGGAACTGCTGCGCGCCAGCTCCACGCCCTTGGAATAAACATCGTATGCCTTTTCCCAATTGCCCATTTTCTTCAGGACACCACCCCACAGAGCCAAACCACGGGCCCGTCCGGCATCTCCCTTGCCATACTGGGCCACCAGAACGTCATCAGAGCGCTGAAGGGCTTCGTCCGCTTCCTTCCATTCCTGCAACATCACATAGCCCAGCGCCTGTGACAAATAAACATTGGCCCGTTCACGAGCACCCACCTGCCCCTGTTCCATCAAACGCCGCAGCATATCATAACAATATACAAAACGCTTCGTGTCCTTCTGCTGGGCATAAATCGTGGCCTGAACCATCCAGGTATTCATCTTATACATATCCGACTGCGCTCCCAGATCGACCGCAAGAGACTCACGTCCATACTTCTCGGCCTGCACATAATCCCCCTTGATCAGATTCAAATGACACATTTTGGTGTAAAAGGCGAAAAGACCGGCATTTCTGTTTTGGGGAGAAACCTGCAACAGACTTTGGTAATAATAGTGTTCCGCCAGAGCATAGTTCTTGAGACGCAGCATCCGGTCTCCTTTCTCCAGAAGAAGCACCTGCGAACTTTGGGTAACTGCCAGAGAATCTCTCAAGAAGGCTTTCTTTTCATATTCCTTCATGTCTTTGCGCTCCTCGGACAAGAGAGTCATCGTATTGGCAATCTCCTGTTTCAGTTTCTGATCCTGCGCCGCCAGCTCATAAGCCTGCGACAGCAACCGGGATGCCTCCTCTGTCTTTCCGGAATACAGTTTTGTCTTTGCCAGATACAGCAACGCCTGTCCCTGCTGCGGGCTGTCTCCCTTCTGATAGGCAAGCAGAGCCTCCCGGTAATATTCAGCCGCTTTTTCCTGATTCTGCGCCAAGAAAGCGGACACTCCCTGCTGAAACCAGATGTCTCCGATCAACTCATGGACTTCTTGGCTCGCGGAGTCTGGAGTCCAAAGCAAAGCTGTTTCCAGAATACGGCGCGCTCCTGCATAATCCGGACGGACGGCATTCATATATTCTGCTGTCATGGTTTTCCCTGCCTGCAACGTCCAGTCGGACACCTTTTTTCTTTCTTTTTCCGTCAACGGCCCTTTCAGAAGCTGGCAACCCAGATTCCAGGCTTCCCGGAAACGCCCCATTTGGACATAGCATTTCAATAGCTGAAACTGAGCCGTATAATGAACGAGCCGTCCGGTTTCCTCCTGCATCGACTGTGTTTCGCGCGCCACAAAAAGATAGTTGGCCAGAAACAGATAATTACGTTTTGTAGAATCTGAAGAAACGGTATTGTACAGCAGATTAGCCAGAAAATCCAGATTCAGGAGTTTGTCTTTCCGAACTCTCTCTTCCAATAATTTGAAAGATTTCTGCTCAAACAGGTGAATATACTTCAGGACATTGGCCTGCAAGCCTTTTCCCGCGGCTTCGGAATATCCGTCATAAGCCCGGAGCAGGCACTCATAAGCCAAATCCATCCTGTCCTCCCGACTGTAACTCCCGGCCATCAGATACCATAAAAGCGACCTCAAGGTATTGACTGCTTCCAATTCTGTCTTCACGGTATAAGGCCGTATCTTTTGCAAGACCGCATGCAAGGCCAGGAAATCTGCATCCTTTTGCGTTACCTTATATTGCACATAAGAAGTTCCGGCCCGCACATACAGCTCTGCCATCCGCATTTTTACCGGATCTGATGACGGACTCTTTTCCAGTTGCTGACAGTATTCCCAGGCCCGCACATAGTCTTTCAACTCCAAACAACAAGTCACAGCCGATTCAAGTGCCTGAGCATACAGCTCACGCTCCCTTTCTGTGTACTGGAACTTTGACTTTTCGAGAACCTGATCAAAGAGTTCCAGAGCTTTTTGATACTGCTTCTCTTCCAGATTGGCAGCAGCCTGTTTGGCTACATCCGACAGATCGCCGGTAACCGTCTGGGCCTCAGTGATAGAAATCACTGAGAACAGGAATAAGAAGATTGTAAAAATCCTACCCATATATGCTTTCCTATTTGATCAACCGGTAAAGAGAATCAGCCTTTCGCTGGTATATTCCATTGCTACAGCGCAGCTCATCCAACAGTTGCAACGCTTCTTCTCTGCGCTCCAGTCCCATGAGAGCGTACACCTTCAGCCATTTCAAACGGTCGGCTTCCTGTAGTTCCACTTCCTGCTCATATTGTATGCGCTCCCGCTCCTCATCCGACATGGTTGCCTTCACGCCGTTTTTTTCATCTACCTGAGTCCATTTCTCCAGACTGTCAATCATCTGTAAAGCCTCAGCATAGCGTTTCTCTAGAATCAGGTTCTTCACTTGCGACAGTTCTCCGGAAGAACGGTAAACATCACCATAGCTTTCATTCAAAGACGGCATTTTCACCTGAGTAGAAGGTTGTATAAACATATACAAAGAGACACTGATCACGACGACTGCCGCCACCGAAGCCACAATGCGCCAGAGAGTCTTGCGATGTCCGGCTTTCTGAACTGCTGGCTCCGCTTCTTCGTCCTCCCACTGTTTCATGAGGTTTATCTTTTCCATCCGGCTCTTCAAAGCCTCCTGCAACTGCCGGGTAAATTCATACTGCTCCTGCAGTTCAGCATCCTCGGAAAGCAGTTTTTCAAACTGTCGGCGCTCCTCGGCCGCCATTTCGTCCTTTATATATCGGTCTATCAGCTCTTGCTTTTTTTCATCCATAGTCTTCATCCATTTACATTTTCTTACGTTCCTCATAAAGTCCCTTTGAGGTTGCCCTCAGCTTGGCCATACATTTGTTTTTGGCCGTTTTCAGGGCATCCTTACTGGTAAAGGTGGGCAACAACGACAGCATCTCGTCAAGTTTCTTGTTCTCGGCATAAAACAAAGTCAGAATCTGGCGGCAACGCTCCGACATCACGGCGATACAGTCCGAAATAGCCTCCAGTTTCCCGGCACGCTCGTCATCGGGAAACCAGTCGCTCTGTTCTGCCGGCTCACGGAAAAGCCTGGAATTGCGGGCTTCAAGATCAGCAAAACGGTCCTCGCGCTCGTTCTGACGCGTTATCTCCTTATATTTCAATTCGGCGATGGACATCATATAGGTCATCAGCGAACAGGTCAGGGGCTTTTCTTCCTTGCCCGTAACCACCCCGTCCTTCACCGAAATCTTTCCACGCTCAATATTTTCCCATAAAGCCATATAGGTATTCTGAAAAATATCATCGCGCACATCATCGGGAGCAAAAAACACGGCCCGATAGTGCTCCGAGAAATATTTCTTGCAGTGAAGATACAAGCATTTCTGAATCACCGGGTCCTGGTTCTTGACTCCCTGAACAAAGGCAGCATCGGAATATTCATGCAATCTTAGTTTTATATTCATTCCTCTAGATTATTTTTTTAAGTTCAAAACATCTGATATCCGGAAGGCAGATGTGCTTCCACTCATGACGGGAGTTTGCGGCAGGCTCCCACGATGACGGTCGAAAAAGTCACGGATATGCTTGTAGAACTGACTGTTGTCCTGAAACGTTCCCTGCTTCAGGGCATCACAGACCGCCACAGTAAGTTTTCCGTAATACCCGTTCTGTGTTTTCAGCTCGGCGTTTCGCTGATAATCACGACAGGCGCTCAGGGTGATCCACTCCTCGGGATTTTTCCGCACAAAAGCAACGGCATTTTCCTGAGGCAACACAAAACGGTCGCTCGTTCCACGGAACACCTCGTCTTCATCGCCACGGGTGCTGTCACCACTATGACAGGCATCCACAACAACCAATATCCGACCTTTAGATCCCACTTTCTTCCGTACAGCCAGCAACAGGACATTCAATTCGTCGTCCGTAAGATGCAAGCTGCCGTCGTCCGTCTGTCCGTACCGCAAAGAGGCGTCATAGGGAATCCAACATTCATCCCAGCGGTCCTCTTCATCTCCTTCACGGTCGGTCATCAGCTGCCCGTGACCGGAGAAATGAACATACACCACATCACCGGCCCGACAGTCGCCCGCCAAACGCATCAAGGCTTTTACTATGGCCTGCTTGGTGGCCTGACTGTTGACAAGCATACGGACATCCCAAAAACCGGCCTTTTGCAAAACCGGTTTCATCAAATACACATCGCGGTCGCCATGAATCCTGGCCCATCCCTTATCCGCCTGCTGCCCGAGTCCGATCAACAAGGCTCTCCGGCTCTGCCCCAGAACAGGACCGAAACCGGAAAACAGCAGGCAAACCAACATTATAATAACTCTTTTTCTCACAAGGACAAAAATAAAAAATCCACAACACAAAAGCAAGTGCCGTGGATTCTTTTAATGTTTCAAAAATGCCAATGATGGCGCAGAAGAAAAGATTTACAGTCGGCGCAGAAGTCCGGACTGTTCTTCAGTTTGTTTCCTCCCTGCTGGTCCTGCATGACGCAGCCCTCATGAGGGCAATGACGCAAACCGAATGCATGAGCCAGCTCGTGCTGTACCAGGCGGGACAATTCGTTACGTTTTCCCCGATAATCCGAGAACACAACCACTTTCTTACCAATGCCCAAAGCCAGACCGCGAATGCCATAATGAGCACTGTTGCGGAAGTTGTCTATCCCGATATCCTCTGAAGTAAATCCCACAACTACATTGCTGTCTGTCTTGAAACGCAACAGATACTGGTTCAACAAATCAGCCCGATAGCGCAAATGGTCATGCCGCTTGGTGGTTTTGGCATTCTCGGGCAAGGGCACATTCTTCATGAAACGGCACTTGGGATAATGTCTTTGCAATGAATCCACCAACTCCCGGCACAAGGATTCGGACACCTTGCCAAGGGTATATACCTGAATCTCGGGAACAGTCACCTCGCGAACGGGCTGCTCTTCCTGCTGCCCATTGGTCTGAGAACCCGAAGCATCATTCTCCGACCGGCATCCAGCCATTGTCATTAACGACAAAACGGCTGCAACAAAAACAATACTCTTTTTCATTATCTGATTTCATTAAATAAACTTTTCTTGATGACAAAGAGACGATAAAACAGTAAAAGCTATCAGGAAATCTCATTTTTCAAACACATTTCAAGGGCTTTTTCATTTCCTAAATCCGCCGCCTTGCGAAACCAATAGTGAGCCAGACTCCTATCAATACTCAGAAAACTGTTTCCAAAGAGATACATGCATCCCAGCTCGTACATGGCCTGATCATGATTCTGTTTGGCCGCAGCCTGCAAAAGAACATAACGCTTAAAGGTGTGGTGATAGAAATCGGTGGCACAAATCGTGGCCAGATAGTATTGGGCCTCACAACATCCCAACGCACAGCTTTCTTCCAGATATTGGATGGAAAGCAACAAATTTTTCGGGAAATAGATTCCTTCCCAATAACAGATTCCTAACCGGAACAAAGCGGATGCATGATGCTTCGAAGCAGCCAGCTGGTAGTACTTCATGGCCTCCGGCAAATCCGACTCGACCATTTCATTTCCATGCTCATAAATCACAGCCAACTGAAACAAGGCGTCTGCCGATCCTAATCCGGCAGCCCGTTGCAGCAGCTTCCATCCTTTCTCCATATCGGGAATGCCATAGCGGCCGAAACGATACCAATAGGACAAACGCATAATGGCCCGGACCTCATCCTGATCTGCAGACTTTTGCAACCACTTATGAGCCTCATTCAAATCATACTTGTCCAATAAATCGAATTCATAAAATTTGGAAAGATAATACTGTGCTTCCCGATCCCCACTCTCAGCACCCAGGCGCAGTCAGGAAAAAGCCTGTTCATAGTCTTTAAAATCTGAAGACATGTAAATTTTTCCGATTTTACATGCCGCACTTTCACATCCCATCTGATGGGCCTTTTTCAGCCGAAGCAACGCTTTTTGGAATAAATGATTTTTCGCCAAGGAATCCCCTTCTGACAGATAAACCTCCCCCCTCTGTGTTTTGTTTTTCATTAATTATATCGTGTTTCTGTAAATAATTATTTAATAAAATTACAAAAACATATTGGATTAATCAAGAAAAAAGGCAAAAATATGCACAAAAGAAACTTTCTTTTACAAAAATTCCTCCAGATAGTCACAAGGACCATTCTGGAGGAGTTTACTCTATAAATATCCCGAAATATATGGGACAAAATGATTAAGGCTCAAAAACAATAGAAGAAGGGAACCAATATTCTCCGGAGTAGTTCAGCGTATCTTTAGGCTGTCCTTCGGCATTGGTCACAATAATACGGTTGTTCATATAATGCTCACCCCAACCGTCTTCTGTATAAATTAAGTAAACATCACCGCTCTTCGGATTTACCTGAACTCCGGCTCCATAGAAAACAAAATCATCGGTTGACTTCAGGAAATCGGTAACCTTATTCTCGGCAATATGATAGCAGGCAGCCACCTTGTTGCTCCAACCATCGTTCTTGACAAACAACAGGCTGTTGCCATCCTTTGAAGCCTGCAGAGAAGTTGGATGATAAGACCAGGAGTCTGTATATACTTCATAGCCATCCGGCAAAGTTACAGTACTTACATGCTCGCCTTCAATCTTCACCAATTCAGAACCGTTTGCAGCCCAGACTGTATTACCGGTCACAGCAAATCCGGTTGTTGCCTTAGCAGCATTGGTTACCACCGGACTGAAATCCATGGCTTTGTAGATATTAACCGAGTCATTAACCAACATATACAGATAATCTCCTCTCTGAATGACATCTGTTGTCTTTTGGGTAGTCAAGGTGTCGGTCAGCGCCATTGTTGCCGGGTCTACCTTATAAGCACCACGATAAGTGGTCAGCACCAGGTTACCATCGTTCAGCACACACATGGTGCAAGGAGAATACAGAGAAACTCCTTCGGGGAGATTCAAAGTAGCAGCCTGCTTTAAGGTGATGGCATTCAACTTGGTCAGGAACGGTGCCGTCTTTGAAAGGATAAAAAAGTCCTGTCCGAGCAGTGAACCAACTACTCCGGTTGCTCCCAAAGTAACGTCTGAATGTGCTGCGGTAAAGTTGTCATAAGTAGCAAACAAGGCAGTTCCGTTCTTGAAATAATTAAAGGAAGCGTTATGATGACCATACCATCCTTCGTTAATCATATAGAATCCACCATAATATTTGCGCACTTCTACCTTGATCTGCTTCTGAGAAACCCCACCTTTGTCTGTTACAGTCAGCGCAATCAGGTGTGATCCGGTTTCTGTTGCGGTATACACATAATTCTTGTCTGTAGAAACCTGCTCCCCATCTACACTCCACAGGCATACGGCTTCGGGATCCTCAGAAAGAATCTCCGGATTCAGTGTCAGCTGGTCGTTCTGTGCCAGAATGGTATCTGATGGAAGATTCCAACTGATTACCGGTGACTGAAACTCTGCATTTTCGTCGCAGGATGTTACCAGCATCGGAAGCGACAACAGGGCTGCATAGCCCAAACTCTTGAATACGTTTTTACTTGTCATTGTTATATTGATTTATTTTAAAATGGTTTGTCTTGTTCTTTAACGGCCATAGTTCAGGTTCTCTACAGCCTGAATCTCCGTAGAGGTCTCGCCCACCCAACCGCAGACCTGATTTACCGCGGTATAAATCCGCACAAAATGAATGCAGTCGAGCTGGACCGGCTGTCCGCTCTGGTCTACCGCCCATTCCAGTTTCAGGGAGCATCCGTCGGTATTGTTCGGATGATTGTCGGCATAACCGTAGTCATAAGCATAACCTACCCAATGTTCGGGCATATCCTCACGAGGCTCATTCACCGCATTATCTGGCAAACGCGTTCCGCGGAAAGTCAGTTCATCGGGCATCCACTCCGGATAATAGGAAGCCTGTGTGTGATAGATATTCCGGGGCACGGTTCCTTCATTGCCCTGATTATCGGTCCAGCGTACATCCTGTCCGGCCGCCGGACGATAGTAGGTAATCTGATAATCGCGGATCGTATTCGGATTTTGGAATTCACTGCCCGCCAGTTCATACCAGGGGTCATCGGGAATACCATTACCGTTCACATCCTTTGCCACCCACACAATACCAGGTTCGGCATTGCCTCCGGGACGGTCCTGCCAAGTGCCGAACATATCATAGTAGGCATTGCCATAGACTTTCAGATCGTAGGCGTCGGGCACATTCTTCACCGCTTTCCGGAAACCGACCGTGATATAACCACCCCATGCTCCCAAAGACAGGAGACACTGCTTGGGATTCCGGAACATGCGGTTGGCCTCAGCCAAGACCTGAGCCGCCGTAAACCCGTCGCCCGATGCCGTGACCGAAGTGTTCATGTATTGCGAAGGTGCCGGCACATATTCAAACACTGTATCGGCATAGGCATACATGCTGCTGTCGGGCTCGGCATCACCGCCACCACTAACCGGCGCTCCGTCACGGTCACGGAAAATCACCGTATTGGGATTGATACCCACTCCCTGAATACGGAACAACAGTTTGCCCTGCGGACTGAAACAAAGCACATCGCCCACCACCTGATAATTATAGGCTTCGGTAAGATAGACGTTTCCGCTGTATGGATTTACCGATATGGAATAAGGGCGCTGCATCTCCGTGCCATCCGTAATAAAAGACTCCCGCTGCACTTTACCGCTACCGAGATCGAACACCTTGATACTCGCCTCCTGCCGCTGATAGTCGAAGGTATAGATATAGGCCAGACGGTCGTTAATGGCAAACTCGGTTACCGGCTCGTCATAACGGACTTTCACTTCATCCTTCTGTGTGTCAATACAGACCAGATGATAATCGCCTTTTTCTATCTGTGCACCGTATGTCGCCACATATACCGTATGATCCGGACCGGGCAATATGCGACCGGGATTCGGTCCGACCTCTATTTTCCGGGTTTCACGGAACGACTTCAAGTCCACAACCGAAACGGTACGGTCCACTCCGATGCCTTCCCAGTCCAGTCCTCCGGAGTTGGAAACATACAGCTTGCCGTCCTGCACACAAAGATCCTCCGGATTACGTCCTACGCGAGTCAACGTGTCTACCTGCAATGTGGTCGTATCAATACGGGCTACGGTACCGTCGAACGAGCATACATACGCCTTGCCTTCGTGAAAGGCTATGGCACGCGGCTGACGCGAAGCCCCGTTTTCATCGACCAGAGAAATCTGTTGCAGCACCTTACCATCGGCCAGATTGATGACCTCTACGGTGCTGGATACATTGACCACCACATAGAGTTTGCTGCCATACACGTCCATATCATTGGCTGTGTCCCCCAGATCCCGTCGGTTCATGGCATAGAACCAGTTCGGCGTCCAGGTTCCCTTACTGAAAGAATAACGCGCCAGCGTGCTGTTGTTCAGATTAAACAATCCCTCTGAAAGGATATACATCTCGGCCGTACCCGTTTCCAACAGCGTACCGCCCTGAATACCGTCATTGGGTTGCGGCTGGTCGGTCAGATCATCACAGGCCACCAACACTCCGGCCAGAGCACACAGATATATTAATATTTTCTTCTTCATTTCCATTCTTAATATTGATAGGTCAGCGTCACCCGAAAAGAACGTCCGGGCATCGGAAAGTTCTTCACAATCTCGTAATTCTTATCGGCCAGATTCAGGCATTCCACCAACAAAGCCGCGGAATGCTTTCCCCACGACCGATCATAACGATAGGTCAGACTATGATCGGTGTATGGGTCCAGACGGTTGGCCGCAATGTTCTGCCCCAAGGCATAACGCTTACCGGAATAAAGCAACGCATACGACAGTTCTCCCCAAGGAGTAGACAAAGCGGCTGTTCCCGAAGCATATACCCGCGGAGTATAAGGAATCTGATGCCGGTAAGTCAGGCTCTCGGCTGTACCGGCTTCATCACTGGTCACATCCAGTGCCCTCTGATAAGTATAGTTGCCCGAAAGACGGAACTGCCAGTCCTGATGCAGACAGAACAGTCCCTGAGCGGTGACATCCACGCCCCGGATATCCACCTTTCCCAGATTGACCATACTCCAGATAAAGAGGTTTTTGGTCGGTATGGCCACGATTTTGTCCGACACCCGGTTGTAATAGGCATCAACCGTAAAGGCCAACTGTGGCAACCATCGGGCCACCGCTTTCTCATAAGTCACTCCCGCATTGTACTGAAGCGCCTTTTCGGGCTTCAACGTACGGGTGCCCACGGTACCGTAATACAGATCATTGAAGGTAGGCATCCGGAAAATATCTTTCACAAAAAAACGCAACCGCAGATTCTCCTTCGGAAAAGGAGTGAACACCACCGAAGCAAAAGGAGAAAGACGCGAACGGTCGGAAGCAGAAGCCCCCGAAAGCGTCCGTTCGAACACCCGGGTAAACAAGGCCGAAGCATTCAGCGTTACCCATCCGGCGGTGTACTTGCCCGACAAGGCAGACAGCCATGTATAACGGCGCGGACGGGCAAAATCGGTCAGATTGGCCTCCATCGTCTGCGCAAAACCATCTGTAGAGAAGGCAAAAGCCAAAGGCGTTATCGGCCGATAGCGCAAAGCTGCCGAAACATAATATTCCTGTTGCCGGTAATCATTTCGTGTCTGCCCTTCCGAACCCTTATAGTCGGGATCCAGA
The DNA here is from genome assembly GCF_003477995.1 of Bacteroides sp. OF04-15BH. GTDB lineage: Bacteria > Bacteroidota > Bacteroidia > Bacteroidales > Bacteroidaceae > Paraprevotella. The sequence goes on along the minus strand of NZ_QUEM01000042.1, from coordinate 10,785 downwards.
TATTCCTGACGGCTACCGTTCCACTTGGCCGAAGCCTTCAGACTCCAGCGACTGCCGAAATCCTGCTGATACTGGGTCTGCACAAAAGCATTCCGGTCGTCCAACCGTTGCGCCGCATGATCATAATAATAGGTAGTAGCCCCGGGAAGCCCACGTTCGGACTGATAGAAATAAGCCCGCCACTTCCACAAGGCACCCGAGTTCCAACGCTTGGCCGTAAATGCTTCCAGTCGCAAGGCCCGCACATCCGTATTGTTTCGCTTTTTGCGTTCGGTAATCGCATCCTCGGCTCCATAACGCAAATCAAAAGGATAATGCCCGTCGGTCTGTGTCCATTCGGCGCTCACACCACCGACCCACTGTCGTGGACCGGAAGCAGAAAAAGAACAGGAAGGATTGAACAGTCCCCACGAACCGGTTGTCAGGCGGGAAGAAACATGATATTCTCGTTGAGCAGAAAATTCCGGCAAACGGGTTTCTAAAGAGAGCAACGCTCCCGAAGCCAATGCCCGTGCCGGCTGAAGCAGATCATCCATCTGTCCGTTGGCCAAAGTAATCGTCTGCACCTGCTCCATCGAGAATTTTCCCAAATCAATCTGGCCGGTCTGCCCGTCAGTAAGCAGCAAGCCGTCATAGGCCACGGCTGTATGCTGTGCTCCCAGACTACGTACGGAAACGGTTTTCAGTCCGCCCACACCGCCGTAGTCCTTGACCTGTACTCCGGAAAAGAATTTGGCAGCATCCGACACCTGCAACACCGGCAGACTTTTGAGTTCCTCGGCAGAAAGAGACTGAAGCGGCACAGAAGAACGGAGTTGCGTCCGTTTTTTACCTTCATACACCTCTACCCGCTGCAACTGGCGGTCGGGCAAAGTATCTGTCCGGCACACCCCAAGCACAGAGTGAGCATAAGAAAGTGATAAAAATAAAAAAACGAATGTCTGCTTCATGTTTCAAATCTTTCTGAAAAACATTCACCGACTTTCGTTTCACATACCGAAGCGACAGACCGGTCCGGCCTGACCCACGGAGCTAAAAAAGAATTCCTGACGCCTTTTCCTCGAAAGCGGTGAGAGATACGCGCAAGGCAGGTCTTCTGACTCGTTCCGAAACAGGACACCTTCCCGGACTTCACATCCAGTGGCCTCACGCCCTGTTCCTTATTTTATGGAACTTACAGCAGCGGGACTGTTCAGGATTCTCACCTGATTCCCTTTTAATCATAACAGACTGTAATCTGTATGAACCGTTGCACGTTGCAAAGATACAATTTAAATTTGTTTTAAAACGTTTTTAAACCCTACATTTTAAAAATATTTTCCATCCGGAAAAAGCGACATCCGCTCCTTACGCGTCATTTTCGCAATAACCAGTCTGTACGAACAGTCCACCAGTTCTTTCAGAACCCGAGCCGGCACTCCTCCCTCCAGACGCACCTGTATCCAATGCTTTTTGTTCATGTGGTAGGCCGGCAAGATATCCGCATAACGGTCGCGCAAGTCAATGGCTTCATCCGGATCACTTTTCAGGATAACCCATTCGGGATTCTCCAGATCCACCCAGGCAAACATCTTGCTGCCCACCTTGAATACCAAAGTGGTTTCATCAAAAGGGAAGCATTCCGTTGCCAACCCTTTGCTCAGACAATAATCCCGTAAAGCCTCTATATCCATAAGCATTTGAATTTTAAGGTTCTATTCCAGCAGTTCATAGCTGCAACTCTGAATCGGTGTGTCCAGATTGTGCAACACCTTCTCCAGCATGATGCCATCCATATTATTATATTCATATCCGAAAGTGGCACGAATACCCTGCAGGATGAACTGCGTGGCGCGGTCCAGCGCAATAGGTAGACTGTCGCCCTGCATCAGCGATCCGGTAATGACACTGGTAAAACTGTCACCCGTGCCGGGATAATGCGCCGGAAGATACGGACAGGTCACCTTCCAGTAACGGTCGCCTCTGCGATTATAGGCATATACCGAAGTCATGTGCGGATTATCCGTCACCGGCACACTGGTTGCGATGACAATCTCAGGTCCCTGATCGGACAAGGCCTTCAGCAGTTCCTTCAGGTAGTCATCGCTCAAGGCCCCTTCCGGCTGCGGACGATCCAAGAGCAAGAACACCTCGGTGATATTCGGAGTGATCACATCTGCTTTCCGGATCAGCCGGCGCATTTCCTGAATCATCTCTTCACCGAACCCTTTATACAGCCGACCGTTGTCTCCCAACACAGGATCTACTACGACCAGATCGTCCGGGCGTTTGAAGTGTTCAATCAGATTCTCCACAATCTGCACCTGCGCCGGCGAGCCCAGATAGCCGGTATAAAAAGCGTCGAACGTAAAACCCAAATGCTTCCAGCACTCCGTCATACGACGCATCTCTTCCGTCAGATCCAGAAATGTATATTCCGGATACTGGGTATGAGTAGACAACACGGCTGTGGGCAACGGACAGACCTGTATGCCCATAGACGAGAGAATCGGAATCACAGCCATCAGCGACACGTGTCCCACTCCGGACAGATCGTGCACAGCGGCCACCTTTTTGCTTTGATTGAATAAACGCATCCTTCTTTTCTTTTTGATGGTGACAAAATTAATATATTTTTCCTTGCAAAGTCCGAGAATCTGGTATAAAAATCAGTAATCCGTATACACCCCCTTTGTGGAAATAGACCTACTTTTGTATCGTAAAAAAGGGATACTGCATACAAACCTTCTAAACCATCGCAAACATGAAAAGAATACTATTCATCTGGACACTGCTTCTGTCCGCATTTTCCCTACAGGCCAAGACCCTGATTGTGTATTACAGTTACACCAACAATGTGCATCAGATTGTCACCGACCTGCGTACTCAGATCCAGGCCGATGTGCTTCGTATCGAACCGGCCGAAGAAGGACTGGACTATGCCGCCAACAATTATGCCATCGGCAGCGCCTTGATTTCGGCCATCCGAAAGGCACCCGGCAAAGCCTCTTCGTACCCGCCCATCAAAACCACCATCCGTAATCTGAAAGACTACGACACCATCCTGATCGGCGCTCCTTTGTGGTGGAGCAATATGGCCGCGCCGCTGCAAAGTTTCCTGTTTGCCTACGGTTCTCAAATGGCCGGCAAGCGCATCGGTCTGATTGTTTCCAGCGCCAGCACCGGCATCAGTGGTGTAGAGGCAGACGCCAAACGTCTGATCCCAAAAGGCAAGTTTCTGTCACCCAGCCTGTGGATCCGCTCATCCGAAACGCGGAAATGCCACTCCATGATTGCCCGCTGGCTGAAAGAAACCGGTTTAAAGAAATAAGCTAAAAACATAGATTATGAAAATCAGAACTATCCTTGCGCTTGGCGCATTGATTCTAAACAGTACAACAATTATGGCACAAGAAAAAGTAAAACAAACAGCCGGACGCGACCAGCTGGGAGAATTTGCCCCTAAATTCGCGGAGTTGAACGACGATGTGCTTTTCGGTGAGGTGTGGAGCCGTACCGACAAACTCAGTCTGCGCGACCGTAGTCTGATAACCATCACTTCGCTCATCAGTCAGGGCATCACCGACAGTTCCCTCACCTATCATCTTCAGACCGCCAAACAGAACGGCATTACCCGCACAGAGATCTCCGAGATACTGACTCACCTGAGCTTCTATGCCGGATGGCCGAAAGCTTGGGCGGCTTTCCGTCTGGCCAAGGAAGTATGGCAGGACGACACACAAGGCACAGATGCCAAAGCCGCTTTCCAGCGTGAGATGATCTTCCCGATCGGAGAACCGAATTCTGCTTTTGCAAAATACTTTATCGGCAACAGCTATCTGGCTCCTGTTTCCACCGAACAGGTTCCGGTGTTCAATGTTACCTTCGAACCAGGATGCCGCAACAACTGGCACATTCACCGGGCCAAGAGCGGCGGCGGACAAATGCTGATTGGTGTGGCCGGCACAGGCTGGTATCAGGAAGAAGGCAAACCGGCCGTAAAGATTCTGCCGGGCACCGTCATTCACATTCCGGCCAACGTGAAGCACTGGCACGGTGCCGCAGCCGACAGCTGGTTCGCACACCTGGCCTTTGAAGTACCGGGCGAAGAAACGGCCAACGAATGGCTGGAACCGGTAGACGATGAAGCCTACAGCAAACTGAAATAACCGAAGGGGCTGATCCAAAAGTAAATTGCATTTTCTGAAAAACTACAAATTGTAAGTCCTATTATATAAAAGAGCCTTATCAAACTCCCTTTTTGGTGATATGATAAGGTTCTCAATAATAAAATCAGGACAATCAAGTTACTTTTTGTAGATTCTCCTTTATGAAATTTGCCTTTTGGGTCAGCCTTCTGTTTCTATTATATATGCAGGCCCAGAAACCTTTAATCAATAATTGGACCGGAACAACACCCTTTGCACTCCCTCATTTATCCAGTCACAGACTTCTACCGTGCCGTCTCCGTCCAACCCATTGCTGAAAACAGCCGTAAAATCATCCGTCAAAGACTGGTCCACCTGAAAAACGGTCCATCGGTCACCGTTCATTGCTTCCTGTATGCCTATCGGGCTGCACCCCTTATGATACTTCATACTGTATATCGGTCCGCTGTCGCACCGGCATCCCATCAGGAATTTTGGAGTATTGAAACACAAAAGATTGATTATGAAATGGCGATACCCCTGATGCATATCCCCTCCCGGCCGCATACGAACCGGCATGTGAACCTCATCAGAAGCCAGAGTAAGTCCTTTAAGGTATGAACCTTTATCGACACGGCCTTCACCTACAGAGCAGGACAGCATACTTTGCGCTTGCTCTACAGACATAGGAGAATTCAAAATCTCTTTTGCCACATAATACGCCACAAAGCACATCAGTCTTTCATCCAGCATGTTCCATTTAAACCGACAAGAATCCCCCTCATCTTTTATCTTCGCCACAATTTCTTTTGCCAGTCGATGCTTTAAATCCACATTACTCAAAACATGCTCTGTCAGAAACAGACTAAACTCTTCATCAGAACATCCATGAAAGAATTGTTCATACTGTTTCATCACCTCATCATTACCAGAAAACAGAAAATATCTCCGTAAAATTTCTCTCAAATCCATATTCTTATATTTTCAAGTTAGCAATCCTAAAGATAAGGTTTATATCATCAATCTATCAAGTATTTTGTAAAAAAAGTTCTTTTTTCTTTTTCTGAATCACCTGGTTCAGGATCAAAACTATTGTTCTCCGTCGTATTGTTTCCCGAAACGGCTCCGAAAAATGTTCCTTCACCGGATCATCAGGTACAAGGCCGACTCCTTCGGTTGGGTTTCCTCCCGATGTAAGCTGCGGCAGCTCCGCTCCCAGTCTGAAATAAGTACCATGCGCCGTGCGAAAGGTCAGCACCATAGTACCAAAATCTCCTGCCGTTTCTTCACCTATCAGCACTGCGCGACCCGATTCCTTCAGAATACTGGCCAGATACTCTGCAGCCGAACAGGTCCCGGAATTGATCATCACATAAAGTTCACCTTTATAAGCCTGCGGCAAAGGTTCGATCAGATGCTTTCCCTGATAAGGCTTTTCCAGGAAAAGAGCCGCAATCAGTTCGGCATCAGCGACCCAACCGCCAGTATTATCCGTCAAATCCAGAATGATATGCCGGGAGTCCCTCGCCTTGCAGAACTGAAGCAGAAAACGCGTCAGCGTACTCTCTTCGAAATCATGAAGCGCAAGCATTTCCAGATTCGATTTCCCTTTCCTTATTTCCTTTTTCTCGTGAGTAGCAGCATCCCTCTTTTGCCTTTTCTGATCTCCAACCTCATGGTGCAGTTGTACTTGCTTCTTTCCGTCCCGACTCAACGGCACATCTACAAATAAGACAGAATCACCTCTACTCAAACCCAGTCTGCGGATACTGTCCGTATAACTGGAAAACACCCACGAGGCCGTACTTTTATAGCGGGCCTTATCGGTAGAGGCAGAGACATATTGCATCATACTGTCTCTCCAGACGGAAGCCTCCTTACCGTCAATGGACAGAATCCTATCCCCCGCTCTCACCGGCAACGCCAACAAACTCCCCGTAACATAAAGCGAGTCACACCGCCATTCCGCACTTGCCGGTGCCTGATAAGGCGCATACATCGGAAAAGAATGCAAATTCTTCAGTGCCGCAAAATACTTCTGAAGCACCCGCACATATTCCGTATTATTCTTTGCCCGAAGCACTTCCTGCCGACACTCCTCACGAAGCGTTTCCAGGGCAATCCCCTTACGCTTCGCCAGTTTGTAATGCTTTTCCACCACGTTGCAAATTTCCTCAAAATCCTCGGGATAGTCCTCCGGCCGTATTTTCTGATCCCCAACAAATTGAAGTTCCGCCTCCATTGCGAGATGGCGTTTCCACCATAAGCAGTCATAAATACGGTATCCGTTATACCCTATTCCTACAAGCAACACAAGACACAACAGACACAGTTTCCGCTTTCCCAGTCTTTTTCGAAAAATCAACCCCAGCACCCCAATCACCGACAGCACAATAGCAGACACCGTCTGCAAAAGCAAAAACCAATCCATACACACATTCATTATTCGTTTCGTTTAAATCCAAGAAACGTTTTCTTTTCTCCGGGGCAAAATTATTCCGGTCATGCACAAAATATTTGTGCTGGATTATGCTACTTTTGCAAAAAGTCAATCATTAAAACAGGAAACAATGAAAACGGAATTTGCTATCTGGATGGTCTCTTTTCTTTTGCAGAGAAAAGCAGCCACCAAAGAGACCATCCTACAAGAATGGTCCAGACACCGGAACGAAGCATGCAGCATACACCGGAACACCTTCGGTAACTACAGAAAAAAGGCCGAATCTCTGTTCGACACAAACATCGAATATAATCCGAGAACTCAGGAATACTTTCTGGAACATCCGGAACAAGTCACTCAAAACAGTATGTTTAAATGGCTGCTCCAGTCGTACACCGCATCCAATGCCATCACCCGCAGGAGCAAACTGAAAGACCGCATCATGCTCGACACCACCTCGGGCGGTGAAGAACTGATCGACACCGTGACCGAAGCCATGGAAAAAGGGCGGTGCATCCATCTGGTATATCAGCCTTTCTGGGACGACCCCAAGGAACGGTGCGTCGAACCTTATTTTATCAAACTGTTCAAGCACCGGTGGTATCTCATTGCCAGAAAACCGGATGAAGGAGTATTCCGAACCTACTGTTTCGACCGCATCAAGTCCGTAAGGCTCACCGAGCAGCGCTTCCGGTTTCGGAATGATGCCGATGCAAAGACAATGTTCCGGGATTATTACGGTATCATCCAGATGCCGGTGCCAAAGGAACATATTGTTTTGAAGGTGACGTGCGAACAGGGCATCTATCTCCACACCCGGAAACTTCATCCCTCACAGCGGCTGATTCATCAGGATGATGACTATATGATTTTCGAACTCTACCTGAAGCCCTGCTATGACTTTGTGCAGGAACTCCTTTCCTGCGGTTCATCACTGGAAGTGCTCAGCCCCGAATCCCTCCGAAAGGAAATGGAAGAAACTGCCGAAGACCTGTTTCACATCTATAATCCTCAAACCAATGAGCCCCAAAGCCAACTCAAATCCCCCCAAAAAGATGGGGAATAACAATATTTTTTCTAATTTTGAACCTTGACAGAACGGTCCGGAACGACCATCAGTTAAACAACAAAACCAATAATATAAAAGAACAATGAACAAGAAAAGCATTTGGGCGGCGGCACTGTGCGCCGCGACCTTTCTTTCGGGATGCGGAAACAGCGGAAGCGGCAAGAGTGAAACGGACGAATACTACCTGCTCATCGGCAGCTATGCTCCGGCCTCGGAAGAAGGCATCAAGGTATATAGTTTTGACCAGAACAACGGCAAGAGCGAATATGTCAGCGGAATAAAAGGTGTTTCCAACCCTTCGTTTCTGACCCCCTCGGCCGACGGCAGTCGGATTTATTCCGTAACCGAGGATGAAGGCGAAACGGCCTCCCTGCATGCCCTGACCTTTGACCGCGAAAAAGGAACCCTTGCACTGCTGAACGAGGAACGCACTCTGGGAGGCGCTCCCTGCTATGTGGCCCTGTCGCCCGACGAACGCTATGCCGTGACCGCCAACTATCTGGGCGGAAGTATTTCTGTCTTCCCCATCCGTCAGGACGGAAAGCTAAGCCCGGCCCACCCGATTGTCTTTTCCGGAAAGGGAGCAGATGCCGAACGGCAGAAGCAGCCTCATCTGCACTGCATTCTCTTCACCCCCGACAAGCGTTATCTGCTGGCCAGTGATTTGGGAACAGACCGGATCTATTCCTTCCCGCTGGATTCAACAAAGGCTTTGCTTGATACCGCCGCACGAAAAGATATCTTACTGCCTCCGGCTACCGGTCCCCGTCATCTGACCCCATCGCCCAATGGCAAGCATATCTATCTCATGAGCGAACTCTCCGGCCAGGTGATGGTCTTCTCTTATGACGAAGCCCGACTGGACACCATGCAAACCGTACTGGCCGATACCTGTCATGCTCAGGGAGGAGCAGACATCCACGTTTCTCCCGACGGACATTTCGTCTATGCTTCCTGCCGACTTCAGAACGACGGTATTGCCATCTTTGAAGTAACAGAAGACGGCAGCCTGACCAAAGTGGGCTATCAGAAAACCGGCAGCCATCCGCGCAACTTTGCCATTTCGCCAAACGGCAATTATCTACTCGTGGCCTGCCGTGACGCCAACGCTGTGGAGATTTATCAACGTAACCCCGAAACCGGATTATTGCAAGACACCGGCCAGCGCATCGAAATGCCGAAACCGGTATGCCTGAAATTCGTCAAGCGGCAATAATCTTGCCACGCATCAAAAATAAACGTCCCTCTCTCTTTCTGTTCCATGCTCCTACTGCATAACAGAAAAGAGAGAGGGGATTTTCTATTAGAATTCCACGACCTTATCTATTTGCAAGATTCTGCCCGTTTCTCCATCCACCATTTTATACTGTATCTGGCGTGTCTTGCCCGTCGGGTTGGCATTGCTGTCACCTTCTTCATAGATAGGGAAACGCTGGCAGAATGTATTTTCTACAATCGCCATTTCATCGTGCCCCATATAGCCTTTGTTTACCTCATTGTTTTCTGAAATATCCGGCAAATACACCTGGCTTACAGATTTTCCATTGTTTACAGAATATCCGATTAATTTTCCGTAACTACCGCTGCCATCCGAAGTCAGATAGACCAGCACTTCAGGATAACCATCAATGTTCAGATCTCCTATTTCGGCATTGACAACCGTATATCCGGTAATGTCATGACGCAACGTTTCATTGGATATACTTAAGCCAGAAGGCTGAACCATCAGACTGTCTCCCATTGTACTTACTTTAAAGGAAATCTTGCTTCCGGGATATGTCAATTCTTTATTGAATTCCACCACACTTACCTCCTGTTTTGCTGAATCGACGCTATCTTTCCCAGTCGCATCAGTAACACCATTCTTCTCATTCTTGCTGAAAGAACAGGACATCAGCAAGGCACACAATACGAATGAACCTAATTTCTTCATCATTTTCTTGTTTTAATAATTGTACTAGATTTATTTAACATCCCACTTATTTATATCATGGCATATCTGCTGTATTTCATGGATCAGTCTTGAAACATGAAATCCGTCACAAACAGCATGATGCACCTGAACTGACAGTGGAATCAGATATTTGTTCTCCTGACGGAAATACTTTCCATAAGTAAAGATAGGCAACAGATAACTTCCATCTGCAAATATGTTCAGATTGAAACCGGTAAACGTAGCCCACGGCAAGGAAGATACAGGATATGTATTGGCCGGAGTATCAGGTTTGGCATCTATACCGTAATTACCACCAAACATATCCATATCCTGCTCATAGTTGGAAAGAAAAGTCATCAGATTGTCATCCCATTCCGTCCACAGATTGGAAAAAGTTTCATTCTCCTTATGAAAAACCGTATAACACGGCAGCAAGGTATCCCATACCCCCAGTTCTCCCTTGTCATTTATAGCCGTCCGGAACTCTTCATGGTTATTTACCGCCTTTGTCAATACATAAATCAACAGAGGATAGAGTTTTGTATGTTTCCGGTTTTTGAACGATATTAGCTCAGAGATATCTATATTTACCGTAATACTATATGTACACCGTATCTGATTGAAATAATGATCAAAATACGGTTTTCTTTTCCACGTTTCTTTATCTATAAGTTTAAACATAATTTCCTCTTTTACGGATCAAGGACCTATTACACAGATGAATATTCAGTTTTTCATATTTCAAACGCCTAAAGACTGCTATTTGGACGTTCGTTAACAAAGTTATATCCCTCTTTCCCTTCCATGCTCATACAAACATGCCTAGAAAGAGAGAGGGATATTTTCTATATTTCAATATATGAAATAAGATCAGCAATAACTACAATGCTTCAATTTCATTTTCTGTAAGGCCTGTTGCAATCTTTATTTGTTCCAAAGTCAAGCCTATTGCCTTCATATTACGGGCAATAGTTCTTTTCTCTTCAGCTTTACCTTCGGCGTGACCTTCAGCAAGGCCTTCTGCACGACCTTCTGCGTGGCCCTTTGCACGGCCTTCTTCAAGCCCTTTTTTCCAGCCGGCCTCACGGGCATCCTCTTCTACAATGCGACTCACCCGATAACGGTCCAAGGCTTTATCATAAGCTATCCGGTCTTCCAAAGAAAGATTCGCAACCGCAGCAAGTTCCTCCAATCTACTAAAGACCTGCTCCTT
>NZ_QUEM01000041.1:211-24655 GCF_003477995.1 Bacteroides sp. OF04-15BH | reverse complement strand
TACTAATTTTCAGGCGGTTTTTTAATTCCGCCAACAGGTTTCATAAGTACCAACAGACTAACCTGTTTTTATCATAGCTGTATTTAGATTCGCACAAAAATACAGATAAAATCAATATTCCATTTAGAATATCTGATTTTTTACTTTTACCTGCCATTCCAAAGTCTACATAAGGCCCAGATAGTGTCCGCAAAGTTTGCGCGCTTACATTTAACTAATATTTACATATCAGGAATAGGGGTTTTCCCCGCAACCTCTGTTATATAAAAAACAAATCCTCACAAATAAAATTTTCAAAAGAGAATAATTATATGATACAGAAAAGAAAGATGGAAACAACAAAAAATGAAGACACCGTGAAATTGGTATTGCCTTTCTCATATTTCTTGTGGATGCTTGGAACGAATCCCGATGCCCCCATAGAAAAAACAATGCAGCAGGAGTCACAAGCAAAACAAGAAAATTGAAACTGAGAAAATATAAATTATGAAGAAAAAAAATGATGCAGATATACTGGCTGCTATAGTTCAGGCATCGAACCGTCATGCCACACGTCCGGCACTGGTTCTTGATGACCAGACTTATACCTATCAGGAACTGTTCGGATTGGTCGGAAGTATTTGTGAAACGCTGAGAAACCTCAAAGAAAATGTTATTGGCATCACGGCGGAAAACCGTATGGAAACCTACGCATCCATTCTGGCTGTGCTACTTTCCGGAAAGACTTATGTCATATTGCATCCTGATTATCCGGCAGAACGTAACTGTCGGATAGCCCGGCAATCCGGCATTGGTCTGTTGCTTTACAGTGGAGAGAATGGCAATATGCTTCCTGCGGACATCAATGCCATACATGTGTGTCTCACCTCAAATCAGCCGACTTCGCATTCCTGCATGGTGCCGCATGACGTAGATCCCGAAGTGCCTGCTTACATTATCTTCACCTCAGGAAGTACAGGCGAACCCAAAGGTGTTCCCATATCCCGGAAGAACTTGAATGCGTTCTACCAGGCTTATCGTGCTTTAGGATGGGAATTGGACGAAAACGACCGTATGCTTCAGATGTTCGAACTGACATTTGATGTCTCTGTCGTGTCGTTCCTTTATCCTCTTACCCTCGGAGCATGTGTCTATACTGTTCCGCAAAAAGGAATGAAATATCTGAATGTACTGGATATCATGGAACGCTACCGCCTTACGTTTGCGGCAGTGGCACCTTCCGTACTCCGGTTATCGCATCCTTATTTCAGGGAAATCAGCTTCCCGGATTTACGTTATCTCGTAGTCACCGCCGAAGCCACCGATGTAAATCTGCTTCACGAATTTCGTCCCTGCATACCCAATGCCACTGTAACCAATCTCTACGGACCGACCGAAGCCACCATCTATTGCACGTCGTACGTCATCCCTGCTGAAGGGGCCAAACATCATAACGGCATGGCGGCAATCGGAAAGCCTTTTCAAGGTATGGAGTATATGATCGCATCCCCTTCGGGCGAACCACTTCCGGCCGGAGAAGTCGGTGAATTGTGGATTGCCGGCCCCCAACTAATGAACGGATATTGGTGCGCTCCCGGAAAAACAGCCGAGTGCTTTGTTACGGATCCTTCCGGAAAACTCTATTACCGTACCGGCGATCTCTGCCTGGCGGATTCTGACGGAGATATCATGTATTGCGGTCGCAAAGACACGCAGGTAAAAATACAAGGCTTCAGAATAGAATTGGGCGAAATTGAATACCACGTTAAAACATTCTACAAACATGGCTGTAACGCAGTCGTGCTGCCGGTTTATACCACGGACGGAAATTGCGAACTGCATCTTGCCATAGAGAAGGAAACGGAAGATACGGAAAGTCTCGAACGATATATGCAAAGCCATCTGCCGACTTACATGTTGCCCCGACGCATTCACTTCATCCCTTGTTTCCCACAAAACAACAGTAACAAAATTGACCGGAATCAACTATTAAAGTACATTACTCAATAAATTAAAAAGCAATCAAGTATATGGAAACCACTGAATTATTGGAGATATTGAACGGAATATTCAGAAAAGTATTAAAAAGAGAGGACATTACATTGACCGAAAACACTACCGCCCACGATGTGGAGGGATGGGATTCACTGACCAATATGGTGCTACTCACCGAAATTGAAAAAAAAATCGGTGTGCGTTTTTCGTTTCGCGAAATCGTGAAACTGAAGAATGTGGGCGACCTTTGCCATACCATCAAGAATAAGATCAAATAGGAAAGGAGGAAAAAGCAATGTCATTCATTTCCCTTGAATTTGTCCTGCTGCTCCTGCTCTGTTTCACCTTATACCATCTTGTCAGTACTCAAAAACGAAAGTTTGTTTTACTTGCGGCAAGTGGAGTATTCATCGGATACTTCAATCCCCTATTTCTGGTCACGGCATTGGCTGTAAGCCTTTTTACATACCGTGCAGCAATACTTGTCGAGCAAGCCAGTGAGAAAAAAAGAGGTTCCCGTTTGATTTACTGGGGCAGTATATCCTGCCTTGTGCTCTGCTGGATCGGTTTCCGATATGCAAACCGATTAACCGGAGACACAGGTATTGTTTTCCCATTGGGTATGTCTTTCTATACCTTTCAGGCCATCGGCTACCTGACGGAAGTTTATTGGGAGGAAGAAAAGGCGGAACGAAATCTGGTAAATTTACTGCTTTATATGCTTCTGTTCATGAAGTTCCTGTCAGGTCCTATTGAACGGTCCACCGATTTGCTTCCGCAAATCCGGAAACTCTCTCCGGCATCCTATTCCATGATGACCTACGGCCTGAAGCTGATTGTGGTTGGCCTGGTAAAAAAACTGCTCCTTGCCGACCATATAGCGCCCTATATTGACGATGTGTTCCATTCCATGCACACGGTATCAGGTATAGAACGGTTAATGGCCTGCCTTCTCTATCCCATTGAACTTTATGCTGATTTCTCCGGCTATACGGATATGGCGATTGGAACAGGAATGCTGTTTGGCTTGAAACTGTCACCCAACTTCGCACATCCCTTTGCCGCCCAGACCACAGCCGAGTTCTGGCGTCGCTGGCATATATCCCTTTCCTCTTGGGTGCGGGATTACCTTTTTCTCCCTCTATCATCGTTTACACGTCGTTGGGGACAATGGGGAATGGCGGCAAGCCTCATGGTGACCTTTATTGCCTTGGGTATATGGCACGGTGCAGGATGGACGTTTGCCGTCTATGGATTGATACAAGGGCTTGTGATTGTATGGGAACTAAGGACCGAAAGAATACGAAACAAGGTAAAAGGATATATCGGCAAACCGCTGTTCGCTACGCTTTCCGTCATCCGCACCTACCTCATCTTCGCCGTATCGCTGGTGTTCTTCAAGGCACAGTCCATTTCAGACGCATTTTATTTTCTGCGGAATATCTCTTTTCAGAGCCATGTGAGCTGGAAAGAAATCAATATCGGTATGTCCGACCACATCTGCATCGTAACTGGTGCGACCTTGCTGCTGATACTGCTTTATGACTTTTTTATGTCCAGAGGCGACTTACATCTTCGTTTTGAAAAGCAGCCTGCCTTATTTCGCTGGACAGTGTATTATTTAATTGTTTTTGCCGTGTTTGCTTATGGCAAGTTCGGCACGGAAGACTTCATTTATCTACAATTCTGATGGAAAAGATACCGGAAACCATTACTGGCACAAATATCCGTAAACGACCAGCCTTCCTACGCCTTGTGCGGAAGATGATGCTGTTCACCATACCATTTTGGGCTTTGATAGCCCTATACCTTTATGATGATCCTTTCATGGTACTTCATAAATATGACCTGTATGATTCTGATGTCATGCTGAACGAACATCATGTAGGCTGGCAAATATACAAGAACCATGATGACAGCGTACATTTCAACTCCTTTATCTTGGGCAATTCCTGTACTATGGCATTTCGTTGCAGAGAATGGGAAAAATACCTTGATTCCGGCGATCGTGCCATCCGTCTTTTTGGCAATGGGGAGACCATAAAAGCGATAAGCCTCAAACTGCGCGCCCTTGACCGTGAAGGGGCAAAAATAAAGAATGTGCTGATGATTCTCGACCGATCTTCCCTTTCACATTTCGAGCTCCGGACAGGGCCCAGAGATATACTTCCGGCTGCCATATCAGAAGCGAATCCGTTTATCGTGCAAATGGAGTTCATGCAGGCATTCGCAATGCCCGATTTCTTGTTCCCATACCTGAAATATCGCATAACAGGAAAGGTAGAACCAGACATGAAGCAAATGAATCCTTACGGAAGGATACGAGATCCAAAGAATAATGACGCGCTCAATCCTCGTGAGAAACAGATTGAACAGGAAGGCGAAGCATATTGGAGCAACCGTAAAAAGGAGTTTCCTGAACGTGATGGCACGGTCTCGATAGCTGCACCAGCCATATTTCAAAGGCAACGGATAATACTGGATGAAATCAAGGAAATCCTGCACCGTCATGGCACCTCCGTACGTATCATCATCAGCCCGGATTATATTCAGAGAGAACTACACGCGGATGACAGAAAAATCTTGCAAGACATTTTCGGAAAAGAGAATGTATATGATTTCAGCGGCATTAACGAATTCACAAAAGATTACCACAACTATTATGAGGCTGGACACTATCGCCCCCTGCTAGGCAATAAACTGCTGGAAAGAATTTATTAAGATCAATAAAAACGATAAACAAGAAAAAATTCTCTCGGAATCAGAATACTCTCTTTCGTTTCACAGAACCTTTGGGAGGTCATCATCGCACATCAGGCACCGAGAGCCAGGCAGAGAGTGCCATTTCCAGATTATAGTCCCCGTTCGCCTCTTTCAACGGAATACGTCAAAGCAATAAATATCAATCAGCAAAGATGATTCTAATTCGGTGGAGATTTTTGCTCTATCTTTTATCTCCACCTTTTGTTCCACCTCGATTGGTAATATTTTGCCATATTAGGGACACCATGAGAAAACAAAAAATCCTGATTTCTAAATGAAATCAGGATTTTACTGTCTTTTGCTTTTCTTGAAAGTGGTGCCACCAGGAATCGTAATCTAACGATAAGTGGCTGAATATCTTTGATATATCTTTTAGCTAAAGACGTAATCTCCCGCTATTGCTCCACCGGAGGCTTGCTGTATTTTGCAGTGTCTTGCGGAGTCGATTTCTTATTATACGACAAAGGTAACGCTTTATTTTGAAATACAAGCAGATGCCTTGTGTTTTTGCTCCACCTCGGTGTGGAATTCCAACCGATTTATTTTTTATTCAAATTACCAAGCATATCAATAAGCAAAGATATACCATCTACCATAGTCATTGTTTCATGTTTGGCTATTTGTTTGTTGCATTCTTCAATTTGCCGTTGGCACTCCAAAGCTAAATCATATTCTCCTTGTGTGCATTCTCCTGTGATTCTAGCTTTGTACACAATATAGTTGCATATTTGTGATAATTCCACAATCATAGAACGGAAACGGGTAACTTGAGCTATGTTATATGCTAAAGAAGCACCTTCAACAATCATTTTTGCTTTCTCATCTTTTAATGTAGCTACTTTTACCGTAAGAAAGGCTAAATCAATTGCATTATTCATATTATAATATCACTTTATTTCTTGTTTAATCTTTTAACCTCTTTGTCGAAATCACTTTCAAGCATATCCATTTCTCGATTGCGGTATATCTCAAATTCCTTTTCAGCTTTTTCTATGGCTTGTTTATGTGAAATATTACCTTTACCAATCAGGATTTTTCGTTTGTGAGCTATAATCTGATTGTCAAGAGCTTCTATCCAGTCCTTCATAGACATAGGATTCATCTCTAATGCCTGGAATTCTGCAAAATCAAGAAATCCTGAAACTAACAGATTCAGCCGTTGCAGCTCTATTTCTGACAAATAATTTTTCGCAATTTTTACATCATCTTTGGTTACGTAATTACCTTTGAAATTAGTCATTCCGACAAACGGTTTTTCATTGTCCACACGGTTATATATTACCTCAGCAGCTGTATTCTCATGAACCGCATAATGCAGTTTGTTTTGCACGGTGGCGAAAAAAGTTTTAGTCATTTCACTACGAGGATCATAGTCCGTAGCTGTAGCATATATGTCCGTAACCTGCTGGTAAAAATTTCGTTCGCTACTGCGAATATCCCTGATACGCTGCAATAACTCTCGGAAATAGCGGTTTCCTCCCTGTTTCAGCCGTTCATCGTCCATCGCAAAACCTTTCTGAATATATTCATGTAAACGTTGTGTCGCCCAACGCCGGAAGCGTGTTGCTATTTGAGACTGGACACGATATCCCAAAGCTATGACCATATCGAGATTATAATGGTCTATATTACGCCTTACTTGACGATTGCCTTCCTGACGAACTAACAAGAATTTCTTGTTAGTTGCTTCTGCAATAAGTTCTCCATCCTTGTAGATATTGTCTATATGCTGACTAATATTCTGTTGTGATGTGTCATATATCTCTGCTAACTGACTCTGTGTCAGCCATAAATCTTCATCGGCAAAGCGTACCGATACACGAGTTATTTCGTTATCGTCCTGATATAGAATTATTTTATTCTCTTCGTTCATACGCATTATTTATCTTCATTTATTTCTGTGTTGCTTATTTCTTTTGAATGCTTGATTTTCAAGATATCCATGAAGCCCTTATCTTTACCACGCCATCTACATACAACATAATTATTGAAATTGTATTTTCCTAAATTCAGATTATCCGCATGGTCTGATATTATGACTTGAGGCATAAATCCATATTTTTTTTGCATGGAATATAATGTATTGGCAATTTGAATGAAAAGATTTGTAACTGCCCGCAAGTCGTCATCAGCCTCTTTCCCTTCTTTCTGTTTCAGATCCTTTGCATTAAATTCAGATGCCGTATCTATTGTTGCTGGAAAATAAACCTGACTGGGTTGGTCAAGGAACAAAATTGTTGGAATGGTTGATTTCTCTCCTAATGATACAAAGAATTCTAAAATACCAAAAAATAAACAAACATGTGAATACAACCAATTTGCACCACTTCCCATATTTCTTAAATAAACTTTTGTTCCATTATTTTTCAAATGATACAATTCAAACGTATGAATGTCAAAATGCAGATTAATTGGCTGGTAAGAACTTTCAAAATCAAGATTTTTACCCATGTCATTCATTGCCTTATTAATAAATATTTCTGCATTATCTAGCTTTTGTTGAACATTATATTTTGTCTGCAGAATATATTCCAGCTGATTGATTTGTTTTTTAGTCTCTTCAATTTTTTTGCTATCAAATTGAATGAACATGTTTTTTGTCCATTCCAATTCGTTTTCAATTCTAAGCTTTAGTTTTAATGATTGTTCATCTAATGACTTGTTTTTCTCTAACCTATTGTTTGTTTCTATAATTCTGTTTATTTCGGAATTAATCTTCCTCAATTCTGAATTTATTAAAGATATTGCTTTTTCGTATTCACGTTTTTGTGGCAAGAATGAATCTTCTCTTTGAGGAGACTTTCTTAATTCTTCGTTTAGCCACTCAATAGCAATCCTTAATTTATTGGCAGCATCTTCTGTTACTGTTGACTCATGATGGCAGAAAGGGCATACCGCTTTTCCTCTTATTGCTTCCGTGATAGGTTGGTATTTATCTATCTTTTCAGCGTAGTTTCTAACATAATTAATAGAAGAGTTTATATGTTCTAATTTTAGAGATACTCTTCTTCTTTGTGCCAATAAATCATTCTTTTGTCGAATCAATTCTAAATACAATTTCTTATACTCATCAGAATCTTCATTGACTTCTATTTTTATTTTCTCCAACTTATCAATATAGATTTGTGGCATACTTAACATTTGAGCACTAGTAATCGTAGGGAATAATTCATATCCGCTAATCGAAAGATATTCTGCTCTGAGCTCATCAAGCATTATTGCTCTTTCGTTTTTCTGTGATTCAAAGTTGCTAAACTCTCTGTTGAATTTTTCTAGTTCTTGGCGTTTTTCCTCTAACTCTCTGTTGATAATATAGTATTGTTGGTCAACGAATCCTGCAAATATTTTAAACTCATCAATCACTCTTTCTCTTTTCTCTTTCTCATCAAAACGATAGAATAGCGAATGTTTGTTTGCAACCAGATTCTGATGCTGAAGCATAAAAGAAACCATATTGCGGAATGATGGTCTACCTTTTCTAGGCTTGAATTTCAAAGCTTCTTCGCTTTCGTCGGTGTCAGAAATGTTAATTCCAAAGAATCGACCAAGCTCGTCTCTAAAACTTTTTAATTGAACAAAATATTCTTGCTTAAAATAAGCTTTACCAAGATGCTCAATATCAATTTCTTCTGTTTCAATTTTATAAAAGGCCTCAGTTGATTTTTTATTCTGTGTACGAGCAATAACCAAATACGTTTCTTTTGCATGTATAACAACAAAATATAATTCTGCATTGTCAGTTATAACACCTTCAGGGATCGTGTTTTCGGAATTGCCAGTACAATAATCAAACAATTCGATAATAGCACTTTTACCCGTAGAAGAACGTCCTGTTATGATATTAAGTCCTTCTTTCAAACAGATGTAATGACAGTTGTCTAATTTGTCTATTACACCAAGATATTTAATATAGCTTCTCATAATTTGTAAATTCCAAATGCGTAATATGTGTTTATAACATTTCGTGTAAATATCTTATGTAGTTGCGATGCAAGATTGATACTTTTTGACAATCTACAATCTATTTGGAGGTTATTATCCGCCAAAACAGTTACACTTAAATCATCATTTATTTTTATATATCCACACTCTAAAGCATATTGAAGACAGCGATTGGTAATGTCTTTAAAATATTCGAATCGTTCTTCAAATCCTGCCATTATTTCTTTATTATTTGTTATTCTGCTTAATCTAGATGCTCTGGAAACAGTTGTGATTGTGTCTAAAAAATCAGAGTTCAAGACCAATGGAAATACAAAATATGCCAAAAGAATGTTTTTGTCCTTTGGTTGTAGATTCCTATAAAATGAAATAAGAATCGGCGTAAGGATAAAAATATTACTTTGTAGTGTGGATATATTTTCAATAAGCTTACTCATCTTTATGTTCTTTTAAAAGCCAAACAATGTCATCTTTATCATTTGCAAGTATTTGCATAACTCCATTATGAAAATATGAAGGCACAGAGTTGTAAGTATGAAATGTACCATCATTTGCCAATGTTACATTATCATATAGGTCCTGAGACCTTTTCAATAGTTCTTTCATTTCGTTAATTCTGGATGCCTTACGATATTCTGTCCTGTATCTTTTTTCTACAGATTTTTCATACTCTTCAAACTGGCTACTTATCGCTAATGATTCCCTCAGTTCTTGTTCTATTAATGAAACCGTATGCACATAGTCATCTACAGCTTCAGGAATGACTTCCTCATATTCTATATCTTTTATCTTCCTAACAAATTCATTTTCTTCATATTCTTCGTTCTTTATATCTGTCAATTGCAATTTATCTGGAAACACTACAGTGTTTTTTCTTAATTTTTCAGCAATTTCCTGCGCTTCTTTCTCAAATTCTTCATTGGAAATAGCCCATTCTTTTTGTGGTCTGATAATCCAACCAAGCAAAGAATTAATATATTTGTTTCTTTGAATCTTTGGAATCGATTTGTCCCTATTTAAGAGGCTCTTATAGTACTGTTCGTCATCTGTATCCAAACAATCAATAAATAGCTTTTTGGCGATTTCTGCCAATCGTTGACTTTTCGATGCATCAAATATGACATCCATCATTGATGTCAGTTTCTCAGACTTCCGCTTCTTTTTATCAAAACGTTCTTTTATGTGATTAAGCGTCTTTAATTTATCCTCTAATCCTTTTTTGTTCCAACCTCCCCATTCGGATTTTTTTCCTGCCTTTTGAGTTGTAAGCAAAAATAATGAACTAAACTTTTCTATAGGAAAATTATCTCGCATCCAGTTATGAATAGTGTTCCAAACATTCTCGTCTAAATCGGTTAAATCTGTTTTATAACATTTTGATTCAATCTGTGTAGGATTATCTCCACCTAACACAGATACATCGCCAAACGTTTCAATAAAAACAGACTCCCCCTCTTGCATTTCAAAACATCTATCAAGTGCGACAAGAAACTGAAATACAATACCCTTTAACGTTGGTGTCGAATCAAAACTTAGTTTCTTCATTAGTCTATAAGATATTTATTAATTTAGTATCTTGGGAATTTTTATATAATTCCAAGTAATTGTTATTGTACATTTGCCTCTTAAAAGAATGAACTTTTTTACAGATGTCTTCTAACGTTCCCTTGTAACGTTCGTTCTTATTAAACTCGCCTTCAATTCCATTTGTAATAGTACAACTACGAAGAGATCTCGCATTAGGTTGATATATGTTTTTATTAGCATTCATTTCATATGTGTACATTTCTTCTTGTAGTTCTATTTCATACTTTTGTGTAGTTTGTGCATTTTCTTTAAAATACAAATAGACTTTGCTCTTACGTGGCAAAATTTCTTTGATACACATGGCCCCAATTTGCGTTTTTAGACTATTAATGATTACAAAAACTTCCTTTAATTCTGTCTTATACACTGTTGTTTCCGATATTTTGTGGGATAAAGGATTTAACAATATGTCTAAGTTTCTTATTAATAATAATAATTTGGATATATCGAATTTAGGTATTTTTCTAAAGAACTTGACTGAGAAATCAAGAATGCTACGCAATTTATCATGTGGTAATCCACTATCTTGCAACAAAAACTTCGGTGGAAATGTATCTTTTACCAAGGCTTCAACGGCTTTACGCAAATAATTTGCAGAGGCTGGAAAATCAAAGTTTTTATAGTGTTTCATTGCACGTGAAATATCTGTTTCCGAATCCAATAGCACAGGATATTCCCGCTTTGTGATATCATCTTCGCCTACATACATTTCTTTTCTTAACCA
This sequence comes from Bacteroides sp. OF04-15BH, assembly GCF_003477995.1. Classification (GTDB taxonomy): domain Bacteria; phylum Bacteroidota; class Bacteroidia; order Bacteroidales; family Bacteroidaceae; genus Paraprevotella. The sequence goes on along the minus strand of NZ_QUEM01000041.1, from coordinate 13,665 downwards.
TTCTGTATTTTGTTTATGCTGTTTAATTTTATAATTAACAAAATCAAAAAGCATTCTATCATGGGTGAAAAATAAGATTTGATATCTATTGGCAAAATCATCCAACAATAAGTCCATAAGTTTATCTCTATTACCCATATCTAGACTTATCATTAAATCATCCAACACTAATACTTTTAATGCGTCTGGGACAGCTGTATTTATGCGGTAGTCTATGATTGCCAATCTAATGGCAACAGCTACTGCTGACATTTTTGCCTCATTAAGAAATGATTGTGGTTTTTTAATTTGAACCATTTGACCGTTGTAACTTGTGATAATCAAATCTATACGGAAAGCTGTCCATTCATAATTTTTATCTTTCTTAATGTGGGCTGGTGGAGTATATTTTAATTCAAATTTAATGTTATATCCAAGTTTCTTAACAAAATCAGCCCCATGAGCATTTATAAAATCCACCAACTTTGTAAAGTTTTCATTAAAATGTTTTTCAAATGCAAGAAAGTTCTTATATTCCGGACTATGTTTATATACTAGTATTGTATCACCCTTGTAATTTATAGTCTTTCCTGGACCGTTTTTATATTCTTCCCACATTAAACCCGCATTAGTTAAGATTTTACCTTTTAGCGGAAAAGACGGAAAAGTAACATAAGGTAATACAGAATAATTAAAAACCTCATACAGATCAGGGGTCTCGCTATTCTTGAAATCCTGAAACTTAAAGATTGATTGATAATTAATAAAATCAGTTGCTTTACGCGATTCTTGAGCATTAGTATTTCCACAAATGGTACTGTCCAACAAAGACAATACATACTCTGTATTATTATCGGATTTTATCTTTATGTAAGAATCACAATGTTCCTTATTTGTAATTGGACAAATCTTTTTCACAGCATAGACGTTAACTAAAGATTCATCATTGGTACCGAAAGCTTGAAAGTATTTGTCTGTTTCTATCGGTTGCTTGAAAGATGCTTCTAAGAGAGTATATATTCCCCAGAACAAGGAACTTTTACCACTTCCATTTTCTCCGTACAAAAGCAAATGGTTGTTGTTTATATCTATTACTTCTTCTTTGTTGAAAAACTTGAAGTTGGACAATGAAATTTGTGAAATTTTGCTCATATTGTTGCTGTTCTGTGAATTTGATAAATAAAATTATTGCTTCTGGTGTCTAATAGCATTATTTTTTGCCGAACCATATTTTCTGATTGTTGATACCATTTATAGAATGCTTCTATTGTTGTAGCATCAGATTTTCCAGTCCAATCATAGTTGCTCAAATCAGCTATTACATCAATCTGATTATCTTTCATATGTCGTTCAAAATATAATTCATAGAAAATCATGTCAATAATCTCTTCTATATGTGTTGCCAACCTTTTGTTACTTGTATGAGTAAGAATATCTGTACTATTCTTATCGTATAGATAAAGTAAAAAATCTGTTAGTCTTTCAACTATTTTTTCTCCTTTACTTGTTTGTTGCATTTCAGGAACAGGAAATGGTTTTATATAATCTGGCTTAAATCTAAAGAACCCATTTGCCAATACTGTCCCTGTATTTTTCAAATACCACCAAAACAAACGAGAGTTGAATAAAGCCAACCAAAATTTATAACCTTCCTTTACTTCCATTCTTTTAACATATCCATAGACTGTTGTCGTTTGATAAAAAATTCCTTTTTCATCATATGCAAAATTTCCGCCCATAGAAATATCTGGTGCAACTAATTTCTCAAATTTGGCAAATAAAATACCTTGTTTCCTGCTATATTGAAACCATTCTCCATCAATATTAAACCGACCTTTCTCTCTTGTGCGAAGAACATCCTCACATCTCTTCAAATAATTGTATCCTTTTGGGAATAGATCTCCTATCTCTTTTTCTGTATACAGAATTGCTTTTCCACTTTCTAATTTATATGGGAATATCACAAATCGATCTGTTAAAAGATGATCATAACGATGCACATCTTCACCTTTCAATAAAGGTTTCACTAAGCCCTGTTCAATACAAACTTGATATCCGAGTTGTCTGGAGTAGCCAACTAATAAGCCGTTTTCTTCTGTGCAATCATACAAAAAATAAACGTCATCTTTACCCGTTGCGATACCTTGAAATATTTTCTCGAATATATCTCTAATACACCGAGAATGGTTTTCCAATCTTTCTAATATTTCAGTTGTACAACCGGTCGTTAGCACCCACGCCTCTTTATTAAGCTTATCGGCATTTATTTTAGATACTTTTTTGTTGTTGAGTGATTTCAAATATAAATCCAGTTCCTGATTAGTGGTAAGATTTTTATCTAATTCATAATACAATAGCTTATTACTGCTAGGTATAAACCATTGAAGCGCTGTATATGTAGAAGCATTAAACACTTGATATGCTCCAAAATTAATGATTTGGTGTACTGCTTTATTTTCAGAAATAATTGTACGCAGTCCTTTGCCAAAAGCTGCATTTGTCCATTTAACGGGCATAATATAGTTAACAATCCCTTGTTGCTTAATAATTTGCAGCCCTCGTTCTACAAATGTTACATAAAGATCAAAAGAACCTGTTGCAGACTGATACTTTTTGACAAGTTCGTCTGCAAATAGTGGATTTACATCTCTGATGCCTTGAATTCTTAGATAAGGCGGATTCCCTATAATGATATCAAAGCCTGTAAAATTACCTTTTTCGTCAAGTAGTGAAGGAAATTCAAACCGCCATTCAAAAGCATCGGTATAAAGTCTATTATTAATGATATTAGCTTGAAATTCTTCTTTTTTGACTAATTGTTCTTTTAATTTTTTTAATTCGGTCTTTTCTTTTTGTGTACGTTCACCCAAAAGCATAGGAGCTTCTAAAGCTAATATTTTGCCTTTTAACCTTGAGATACTTTCTTTTTCTTGTCGGCTCAGTTCTGTTTTAAAGGCTTTTTTTATCGCTTCAATAGTCTGTCGAAAAAAATTCTTTGTTTCATGATTAGATGTATCAGTATAGTTGCTTACCAACTCTTTATATTTGGGAAGTGTTATTTTTTCACTTTCATTTTTACCTTTATTATATTCAACAAAAACATTCTCAATAGGCGCATCTATAGGATAGCGACTCAGAAGTGAATTACCGCAAGTGATTTTGTAATCTAAGTTAGGAAGTGGTTGTGGCTCATCGGCATCAACAACTAATGCTAGCCAAAAACGCAAACGTGCAATATCTACTGCACCCTGTTCTATATCAACTCCGAATATGTTGTTCTGAATAATATCTCGTTTAGTTTGAGTAGAATCAAAGTTTCCGTGAGGTTCTGCATGTGAATGTAAGTGATGCATTGCGTGATACAATACATAAAGGATACCCATAGGAAATGCACCCGAACCAATCGCTGGATCGCATACTTTTACTTCCTTAAGCAATTGTATAAAGCGAGATGCCACACTCTTTGTTTGGAGTATAGGCATAATAATTCCTTTGTTTATAAGTTGTTCTATTGGTTCGGAATATTGCTCGTCAGATTCATAAGTCTTCAAATATTGTATAACGCTCTGACGACACATATACTGTACAATCTCCTTTGGGGTATAGAATGCACCTTTATCCTTATTGTCCTCCAAAAGATTCTCAAAGATATGACCCAACATTTCCGGATCGATACCCACCTCACTGTCGTCTGGGTCGTTTTCATCAATGGTAAAATTGTACATAGCGAAGAAATCCATCAATTCCTTGAAATAGGAATATGGAAAATCTATATCCAATTTGTCGATGTTATCTTTCTCGAACAGACCGCCATTAAGGTATGGAATCTTGATATCTTCTCCCAATCTGGTATTGGCTATATCTCCTTCGCGCTTTTCATTCAGTGTATTAAAAAATAGGGGCTCTAGTACATCGCTTAACAGACGATTATTCCCGTTGTAACGTTCGATCAAATGACTAAGATAGTTTTTGTCTCCACCTTTCCAATCAGAGCGTGAGGCAGGAACACCCATCCAGCCCTTTTTCTGAAGAAATTGCAGAAACACCAATCGACCAAGCAGTTTCTTGACATAGTCACGGTTTTGTTTGTTATCGGAAAGGTGTTGAAGGAATTTAGCATATTGAGCCTTATATCCGGCAAAGAACTCCTTATTCAGACGCTCAACAGAGAAAACATCTGTTACATCTGCCAAATAGATAGAACTGTTCTTCTTTTTGGATATTAATTCGTATAAACGATCTGTAGCTGTTCTACACGGCTCATTTTCACCTAAAAGAAATGTGTATCTTTTAGGTGCTGTTTCTGTTTTTGTCAGTTCTCCGTCTTCGTTGAATGAGGTTTGTTTCGCTATAAAAGTCAGACGATAATCAGAAACATTTTTTGAATAGTAAAAAGCTAAAACACCATGAATGACAGACTGATCAATAGTCCTTGCGGTTATTTCACGCAATCCTTTACGATTACGGTTAATAAGAACATTGTCATTAACTTCAAAAGTGTATATAGCTAATGAACGGCCATCATCCAAACGAATCAAACCTGCTTGTCCTCCGTCTTTAATCAAATTATGGGAAACCTGATTAACACGAGTGAAGAATTCGACCTTTGGAAACATCTCTGTCAATATGTCTTTCCACTCATCGAAATTAAATCTGGTAGATAACTTATTTTGTAATTCTTTTGATGTCATGCTTGTAATAATTAAAAATTAAAACTTTCGGAGATAATAATTTCCGGTACTAACTCCTTTGTCGCTTTTATAAGGTTTACACCTTGAATTTCATGAGTGTTTAACTCAACATGTTCAAGTGGGTAAGAAGTTATTATTCTCATAAGTTGTTCTAAAAGAACAACTATTTTAACTGGAGCTTTTTTTGTGGCACTTTGCAATTTGTTTATGTCCCGCTGCAACTGTTGGAATTTTCCTGTAGATATAGCACGTTTGGCCTTTTCTATCAGAGTCAACTCCTCATCTGTTACGTTAGGGACATGCAAAAATCCATCAAGATACGCCAGAGCTTTTTTCTCATTTGGACCTTGGGTAGTAATCACTTTCTTGGTAGCAGCTTTTGCATCTTCTTCTTTCTCTGAGAAAACTTCTATCGCTTTTGCTACTTGCTCATGATGCTTGTCATGCAAAGGAACAGCTTGCTCTTCCAGCCTTGCCTCAAATTCTTTCACAGCTTCCAGAAAGGTAAGTTCTTCTATGCTTCCGTCTTCACGAATGAAAGTAAAGGCATCTCTTCTTTTATTTCGAATAAACGCAATGGTACTCATAGGAATAAGCTTGCTCTTTCTTCCTACACGGGCTCTTAAAGGCATTTTGCATATTCGTTTTATTAAGTCCGGATCATCCTCTTTTAGCTTTCTAAGCCACATCAGATACCGCAATTTCTCGTCTCTTTCCTCATCTGCATTCTTATCAAATAGCCCGAAACTTTCTGGATTTTCATCTGTTGAATAAATTTGGCTGTCTTCACCCAAAGCAGCATGGAAAGCAAAGAGTTTCATTTTGGCTTTTTTCTCCAGCTCTATGTCGTTGTTTACTTTGGCCGTAGGAAAGAAGTTGAATATATGCACCTCTTTGGCTGTACTTCCGATACGGTTTACACGCCCAATTCGTTGCATCAGTCTGGTAGAGTTCCAAGGTGTATCGTAATTGACGATAACATTGGCACGATGCAGGTTTACACCTTCAGCCAGCACCTCAGTAGAAATAACTATATTATAATCATTTTTTTTCTCTCCTTTATAATTGGCATCAAAATTAGCCTCAAGGACAGGCATCTTGTCGTTACGATTATCACTCTGAACAGTCAAAACACGGTTAAACCCGTTTGCTTTCAATGTATCTGACAAGTACTTGGTAGTTTCCTTACTTTCAGAAAAAACAACAAGCTTACCTTCCTGATTGATTGACTTGTCAAACAGTTTACTTTTCAGATATTCATTTATAAAAATATCCAATTTCGGGTCGTATGTTATTTTATTCCATGCTTCCACCAGTTCTTCCAAAATATGTCCGTCATCTTCCAAGCCTTCCTTAAATCCAGGCTCAAAGTCTTCAGGGGTACATATTTCAATCGTTGGGTCGGTATATTGCGCCTCTTCTATCAATTGAATCAGTTCTTCTTCCTTTCCTTCGCTTAATAATTCATTAACTTTCAGATTCGGAGCTATATATATTACGCCTTTTTCAAACATGCCTAACATAACTTTGTTGGCCTGATAGTATCTCTTCAGAGATTGCTTGAATGCATAGAAACTACTGTCTATTCGCTTGACAAGCAATGTTTTCATAATACCTGCCAATTGAATGGATATCATATCTGCTTTTTTATACTTGGCTTTTTTCTTTGGAACCAAATATTTAATTGCCTGATAGCGATAGTATTTCAATACATTATTTTCTTTACCTCCTAAATAATGGATTGTTTTATCATACAATGCTTCTAATTCAGCATCCAACTGATAGTAAATCTTATGGGGAGGCTTTACATCAGGAAAATGTACATTTTGTTCTTCCAAATCTTTCCGATATGCTTCATTTTCCATTAAATCCGTACGTGTACGACGAACGGTTAATGGTTCAACTACCTTTGTTCGAATCTTTTCGTAAATAGCTTTTATCTCTTTAGATATTTGCTCTATATCTTTTTGCTTTTTTACCTTCTTGTATTTATCGATTTGTTCACGAAAGAAACGCTGTAAATTTCCTTCTTCCAAAGTGCTGTCTTTGGAATCCTGAAACAGATAAACCAAGTTGGCTATATCTTCGGGCCTGTTGTTCAACGGAGTTGCAGAAACAAGTATCACTTTCTTATCGTGCAGGCTACCATCAGCATGCAGAGTTTTAGTCTTGCAAAGTTTCTGTAGATCGTTGTACATAGATGCTGTATCACTTCTGAATTTATGGGCTTCATCAACGATAACCAAATCATAAAGTGACGGATCCTTTATTTTATGCAAGCTTCCATTTGTGATAATCTTGTAATTGTCAAGTTTAAACTTTGTCATTGTTCTTTCCCAACCTTCTTTAAGAGCTGGCGGAACAATAATCAATGTATGAGAGCGATGCATTGGGAATCCGTTAGCAAAGAAAAATTTCTTGGCAATGAGGGCAGCAACAATGGTCTTTCCCAATCCAACTACATCGGACAGGAAAAAACCGTTATGTTTCATCATTTTTGAGTAACCATCATTTACGGCATCAACCTGATAAGATAATTTTTTATACCCTTTAGGTAAGTCTGACACTGAATTTGGATCGAAATCTATACTACGTCCAAAGTATTCTAAAAGGAACTTCAGGTAAACTTCATATGGCGTAAATTCAGTATTCAGATAAGATTCTTTTTTTATTTTCTCAATATGTGTGATATCAATCGCGACAGATTCAGCCCATAGCTTCTCAAAGGTTTCTGTAGCAAACTGAATATCATCATCATATCTTAGTTCTACATTAAATTCAAAGTTTTTCTCCAGTCCGGCTTCTGTCAAATTGCTGGAGCCAGTAATGACAGAACCATAGCCATGAGGATGATATACTTCTTCACGAAAGATATAGATCTTGGCATGTATGTTTTGTTTGGGATGAATACGCATTTCTATTCTGCCGGAAACAATATCTTCAATAAACTGATACATTCCGTCTTCCACTTCCTTGTCGTACTTAGCCTCTTGGATATTCTTTTTTATATCATTGAAGAATTCCTCTTGTGACTGCTCGTCGTTTGGATTAAAAAGCAATCCCTGCTGGTTGGCCTGATAAGTCAGCTTGTCCACATTGATGCCTACTAAGATTCTAATATGTGGGGTCTGTTGAATAAACTTTCGGATTCTAAAATATCCGGAAGCTCTGAAATACCCTACAAGCGCATCAAAGAAATGCACTTTTTTATACTTGAAAACTCCTTCTATCTTTTCAAGGAGGGTATTTTCTTTTTCGTTAGTAAAGAAATTTGTTCCCATAATTATTGCTTAGTAGTTACAATCAAGTTTCTTACATCAATATCCAATTTCTCAGCAATTTGCATCAACATCTCCAGAGACGGTTGCATTTTGTTTGAACACCATTTAGACACAGTAGATGGATCTTTTCCTAATTGCTCCGCAAGCCATTTACCTGTTTTCTTTTGCTCAACTAAAACGACTTTAATCCTATTTATATCTTTCATTGTATATCCTTTTATTGGCGTATAAGGCAAATATACTGATAATATATGGAATGAGAACAATGAAGGGATAAAAATTACCATCTTATTTTACGTTGTTTTTTCTTTTTCTTCTTTCTGAAATAATCGTCCGAATAACCTTCTGGTTGTTCCGTTTGCGGGTTCAAAGTGAACAGACCTAAAGAACCGCTGTACAATTCACTGCCATGCGATTCCTGTTGCCATGTTGGTTCACTCTGAACAGCTACCTGTCTTTGGGTTTCCGAATGTGACGGTGTCTTTAACGCGGCATCTATCTTGGTATAGCTGAACTGTCTGTCTATCTTGGAGCCGCTGAAGGAATAGCCGTTCATGATGAACACGATACCCTGTACTTCATCTGAATTTCCCTTGTATTTGAACCGTACATCCACTCCCTTTTCGTTTAATCCGGCAATCAGCTCCTTCCAGTTTCCGGCCTTTCTGACTTCCGCTTTAAGCAGACTGTAAAGTTCATATTTTGTCTTGTCCGGTTCCCTCAAGCGTTCAGTCTTGACATGATCCTTGCCTTTGGCCATGTGCAGACCATATTTCAAGGTCAGTTCCTTGCAGATGCGTGCACTCCGTAACCGCTCGTTTTTGTCGGATATGGTCCTGCCATCATTGTCTATCCGGTTGTAGGCAATATGTATATGGGGATGCTCCTTGTCGAAATGTCTGGCTATAAAGAACTGTGTGTTCCTTATGCCCATCCGTCCCATGTATTCCAAAGCTATTTCTGCCATAATCCGGCTGGTCAGCCTGCTTTCATCCTCTTTGGAAAATCCCAGTGCAATGTGTCCGACCGGTCTGGATACTTTCGGATTCATGCCGGCCTGTGCTTCGAAAGCCTTTGTTATTGTGTTAACATCCTCAATGAACAAGCCGGCATGTGCGATAATCCTGGCATCCTTTTTACTGTCAATGATATAGCCGGTAACCTCACGGAATCCGCTTCCCTTTACAATCTTCGCAATCATAGCAGGATATGGTTCAGCAGTTCTTCGATTCTTGCCACCTGTACACGGCATTCCAGCTTTGCCGTATCGAATCCTCCGGCATTTGCCTTATGAGCCAGCTGGTTCAGATTGTTCGCCATACCGCATAGCTTACGGATATAGTCGGAATGTTCTGCTGTAAGTCTTTGCCGTACATATCCTTTACGGAAACATTCCCTCAGGTATTCGCTAGCCGATATGCCTGCGCTTCTTGCCCTGCTTTTCAGTGTATAGTAATCCGGTGTCGCCAGTTTCACGGTAACACGGTATTTCAGTTTGTCGGTCGTACTCTTGGGAGGACGGCCGCCCTTGTTGTTTCGTTCTGTATTCTGTTTCTTTTCCATCTGTTGACTATTGTATAAAATGAATGTACTGATTAGACCAGCGGGATGAACCTCTCACTGCCTCTTGTAGTGGGAGCAAGCGGTTTCGGTCTGCCCGAAACACAAACTTGCCCCACTAAAAACCAGAATCCCGCTATTTTGAGCATCTCTGAATATGCTCCTTATAAATCCGGGAGAAATAATACCGTTGTCGGTATCATCTTATGGAGGGGACAGGCCTGTTTTTCCGTTTCTGTTCATCATGTATTTTCTCATTTTGTTTGCCATGTTCCGATATATCTCGGAATGAATTGTCTGGCAAAAAAAGAATATAAGTTTCCAATAGTCAAACAGTTGGTCGGGATGTGGCAACAATGTGGCCTGTTGCAGTTTGTATGCAGGGCAATCGGTGTGGAATGCGGTATTTTTCCTGTTTGATGAAACAATGAACCGGGGATTCAAACAGTTACTGTTCTATTGACTTGAATATTTACTGACTTAATGTCGTATTGTCGTACTGTTGTAAACATTCATGTTTGTGAATTATTGAAGGAACACTTCTTTGCTTCTTTATCTAATCAATGGCTTGGAAAAGTGATGAAGTAAGGTTACATGGAAATAAAACATTCCTTATCCATTGCTATGGACCTTTATTGAATCAGGTTCATAGATATTTTATTCTGTAAATCGTTATTGGATGGAGTCCCTGAATATAGGGATATTTGAAGAAAAGGATATGAAAGTGGCCTCATAATTAGGATAATCAGCGCCACATGCTGCCAGTTAAGCGGAAACCATTGCCTTTCAGAATATATGGCTTTTCTTTGTCGCAAACAACTAAAAAAGAATAAACATCAATCAACAAAAAAGGAAACGATATGGAATTTGTAGGAATAGAAAAACAACTGTTTGAAGAATTGGTGCGTAAGTTTGAATACTTTGAGCATCGGGTCATGGAAATTTGCAACCGGGAAAATGACAGGACGCTGCACAAGTGGATGGACAATCAGGACGTGTGCCGGTATCTGAACATTTCGCCCCGTACCTTACAGACACTCCGTGATAACGGCACCCTGCCTTTTTCCCAAATCAATCACAAGATATTCTATAAGCCGGAAGATGTGCAGGGTATCGTCAAGAAAGTTGAGGAAAGAAGAAAAGAGGCTATTTACAGAGGACGTAACATATAACAGTTAAACAATAACCACTAAATCCATAATAACATGAGTGAACTGAGAACAGACAGCAGAGAATGGGTACAACGTATCATGGGAAGTCTTGACCGTATGCTGGTCGGGATTGAGAAACTGGCGGTCGGAAACCGTCCCGTACTGGGCGGTGAACGCTATCTGACCGACAAGGAAGTGTCGGCACAATTGAAACTGAGCAGGCGTACGCTTCAGGATTATCGTAATGAAGGGAGAATATCCTATTACCAGTTGGGAGGTAAGATACTTTATCGGGAGAGTGATATTGAGAAAATGCTTCAGGAGAATTATCGGGAAGCATATATGAGTGGTAAATAAAAGATAAGCATAAAGGCTGTGTGACATTGGTTTATCCAAATCGGCACACAGCCTTTATGCTTGTATGATGAACAATTATAAATCTTCGGGCATGGGGATGACAAGTACTTACTATACAGGATTTCGTAAATAGAGGAATTTTATACAAAATAATGTAGATGATTGATTTGCTACTAATTTTGATAAGTTAATTCCGAAATACCTTCAATAAAATTGTGCATTTTTTCCATAACAGATTTTAGGTTGTCTAAATCGATATCAATTTCATTTTTGAATATTGGATTAATATTTTCTTCATTATTATTAGTCCCAACATAGGCATATCTGAAACTGAATGATTTATTATCAATTCGATGTATTTCATTTATAAGTTTCTCAAAGGCTTGACATTCTACTGTTTGAATCTGTTGTATATACTTTTTTAATTGATTCCAAATTGTTAATAAGCTATGTTCCTTGTCATAGCCAATTTGTTCAAGTGTAATTTCGTTATTTGCTATTTTGAATTCTCTAATAGTATCCTTCATTATTATTTCTAAATAATGCCTAAAACAGAATAGGATTGGGAAAATTAAAGAATCTTTCGTTATATTATTATTGCTATTTTGCGCTTTTATTAAAGCATCGATGGCAATTGTGTAATATCCTTCTGGTATTAAAATTTCCTTCAAATTATTGCTCTGTCTTACCATTGACAAAGAACTGTAGTCTGATGGTTTCTTGATTAAAACATCATTTTTTTGTGGATATGTATATTCTACTGTTTCACTTGAATTAAAAATAGAACATTCATTCATTGATGAATGTTGTTTTTTGTGAAGCATAAGAATGGGACAATGTTTATGTTTACATTGTTTATATAATTTCAATAATTGATTGAGTTTAATTCCTTTTCCTTTGTTTCTTAAAATATTTCTATTCTTTTTTACCATAATGATATTTGATTGATATTTTGTAAAATTGCTCTATTATTTTGAGTGTTACAATTAATTGGAATATTAAAGATCTAAAACATTTTTATGAGAGTATATTCCTTTATATTATTATATGTGGATAATTAACCGCAAATTTTGCGGCTTATTATCCGCATGAAATAGTAAAATCAATATTTATCAGCATTTTAGATATGACTTATGGTTACCATTCACCATGCAGATAACCATTGACTTTTCAGTTTGGAACAGTCTACTGATTATATACTCACGTAATTGTTGGGCCGGATAAGTATTAATCTGAAAGGCAAGCGCAAATATCATTTCCAGGTTATAGACTACCTGATACCCCTCTTTTAACGGAATACGTTGTTCTGCGGTGAATGGTTGCAATATCTCAAGTTTATATATTCTTCTTTTCGCTGCTCGTAAAGTCGGTGCAACCACATTGAACAAGCCGACGAGTTCGGCTTCGTCCATACGAATCTTATCAGGATGGACAGTAGGAATAACAATCTTGCCGTCTTCTGTTATATGGATAATTTCTCTTTTCATAAGCTACAAGCAATTTGAAAGTACATCCCTTACATTATTCATATCTTTCAGAATGGAACTGTCGAGTACCCTTGCATAGTGCTGCGTCATCTTGATATTGGAGTGACCGAGCATTTTGGCTACATTCTCAATGCTTACCCCATTGGCTAAACAAACAGATGTGGCGTACGAGTGGCGGGCGGGGTGTGTAGTCAGGTTCTTCTTTATCAGGCATAGGTCGGCAATCTCTTTCAGGTAGCTGTTCATCTTCTGATTGCAGGGGACAGGCAGCAATACTCCTTTCTTTTTGCAGGAAGGATAATCCGCATATTTCCTCAAGATTTCCAAAGGAATATCCAACAGCGGGATATTACACATGTTCTTTGTTTTCTGACGTGGCTTCCTGATCCACAGGTTTCCGTTGTTGTCTTTTACGATATGCTCAGGGGAAAGCTGTTGTACGTCAATGAAAGCCAGACCGGTAAAGGCAGCGAAAATAAAAACATCACGGACTACGGTGATTCGCTCCAGAGGAAATTCCTTGTGGTAAATAGTCAACAGTTCATTCATAGTAAGAAACTCACGGATTACTTCTTTTTCGTGGAACTTGATACCGATAAATGGGTCTTTGGCTATCCATTCATTGGCCAGTGCCAGATTGGTAATTTTCTTCAGACATTTCATATAACGGATGACGGTATTTTGCTGACATTCCTTTTCTGTTTTCAGATAAAATTCAAAGGCACGTACCAGCTCACCGTTGACTTCCGCCAGCGGCAGATCATCCTTTCCGTATTTCTGTCTGATAAGTTCGGCAAGATAGCGTTTGCAGCTTTCATAACGGCGAACGGTAATCAGGGCGTAGTCTTTACCGACCAGGGCACGGCATTGGTCATTGTGCTCCTGCATGGTACCGATGAGAGTGCGGACTGCTTCCGGTTTTTTGTCCTGTCCGAAAAATATTTCCTG
>NZ_QUEM01000041.1:0-201 GCF_003477995.1 Bacteroides sp. OF04-15BH | reverse complement strand
TTTGTCCTGTCCGAAAAATATTTCCTGTAACAGACGTGCCGTTATAGCCTGGTTCTGTTCTTCCAGCTCACAAAAAATCTGATGTAACTTGATTCTCGCATTTTCGATGTAGGCATTCAGATCGCATGATTTGCGACTTTTGCCTCTGGCGGATTCCTTTGCCTGACTCCAGAGAGACGGGGCAATGCTTTTGCGGATGTT
>NZ_QUEM01000040.1:14698-26239 GCF_003477995.1 Bacteroides sp. OF04-15BH | reverse complement strand
TATGCGACTTCATGTCGCACCCACGGCGTATCAAGATGATGGATCGCCACGCACCGTTTCTGCGCGTTCACACCCGTTCCGAGCATGGAGGTGGAACCGAACAGCACACGCACCGTTCCAGCGTTCATGGCATCTATCACCGCCTTGCGCGCCTTGTCGGTCTTGCACTCCTGAATGAAGCGCACCTCGCTTGCCGGTATGCCGTAGTCCTCCGTCAGCTTCCGTTTGATCTCGCTGTACACGTTCCACCCTTCACCCGGCTGATACGTCCCCAAGTCCGAGAATACGAACTGCGTGCCTTTCTGTGCGTCGTATCTGTGGTAATACTCCGCTATCATCTTGGCGCAGTGGCTCGCCTTGTTGTCGGGGTGGTCTTCGTAGTTCGGGTCTATCATGCGCATATCCAGTGCCATCTTGCGGGCGTAATCGGTGGCGATGAGCATCTTCGCCTTCTCCTCCGTTTCCGACAGCGGCAGTCTGCCCAGCAATGTTGCATCGCCCGTTTTGGCAAATTCCATCAACTGCTTGATGAAATACTCCTGGTCGGGCGTGGGCGGTATGTGGTGCAGTATCTCGTTCTTGTGCGGACGGTCCACGCCCACATCCTCCGCCGTGCGGTAGTCGGTGATTTCGTTGTAGAAGGCGGCAAGCTCCGGCACCTTGATGAAGTAGCGGAAACGCTCCTTCTGCACGATGTTGTTCGTCACGTTGAACTCGAAGTCAGTGGTTTTCTTGGCGAAAATCGCCGCCCACGCATCGAAGCAGCGGATGTCCTGCCTCTCCAGCTCCTTCGGGCGGAGGTACTTGAACAGCAGGTACAGCTCCGTCAGCGAGTTGCTGATGGTCGTGCCCGACAGGAACGTCGCCCCCAAGTCCTTTCCCGTCCGCTCCTGTATGGTGCGGATGGCAAAGAGCATGTTCAGGGCTTTCTGGCTACCCTCGCTGTTGCCCAATCCCGCCACACGGTCGTGCCGCGTGTTAAACGTAAGATTCTTGAACTGGTGGCTCTCGTCTATGAAGATATGGTCGATGCCCATCTGCTTGAAATCCGCCACATCGTCCGTGCGTGACTTGATGGCGTATTCCACTTTTTCCAGTTTCGCTTCAAGGTTGTGCTTGCGCTTCTCCAGCCCTTTCAGCATCGCCCGCGACACATTTTTGCCCTGCTGACGCAATACTTCCAGATTTTCCTCCACCGTATCAAGCTCCGCCTGCAGGATGCGCTGTTGCAGCTCCGGACTTTGCGGTATCTTCCCGAACTGGTCGTGGCTCATGATAACGCAGTCGTAGTCGTTGTTCCTGATGTTGTTGAAGAAACGCACGCGGTTGGCGGTCGAGAAATCCTTTTCCGAAGCATACAGGATACGGGCGTTCGGATAGGCGGCCTGATAGGTGGCTGCAATCTCCGCCACATTCGCCTTCAAGCCGATAATCATCGGCTTGTGAGCCAGTTTCAACCGCTTCATTTCATGCGCAGCAATACACATTATCAGCGTTTTACCGGTTCCTACCTCGTGGTCACAGATCCCGCCTCCGTTCTGTTTCAGCATCCATACGCAGTCCTTCTGCGAGGGATATATGCTCTTGATTCCCCGGCTTGCCAGCCCTTTCAGGTTGAGGTCGGGGAAGGTCTGGTGGCTTCCGTCATACTTCGGGCGCACGAAACAGTTGAACTTGCGGTTATACATCGTCACGAGCCTCTCCTTGAACTGCGGAGACTGCTCTTCCAACCATTCGGAGAACCCACCCCGGATTTCGTCAATCTTGGCGTTGGCGAGCTGTATGCCCTCGCTGTCGCGCACCTTGATGTCGTTGCCGTGTTCGTCCTTGCCGATGGACTTCATCATGTCGGGGCAGGTGTTGTGCAGGGCGTGCTTCAGCAGGTGCATACCGTCGTAGTGGCGGTAATAGCCCTTTACCAAAAACTCGTCCGTGATTTTCATGGTACGGTAGCCGCAAGCCACCGAGAACTCGTCCATGCTGGCGGAATAGGCGATCTTCACGTCCGTTTCAAACAGGTGGCTCATATACGAGGCGTACACGCCCGTGGGAATCCATCGTTCACCGAAGTTGAAGTCGAGGTCTTCAAACTCAATCCGCTGCGGTTCGGCTTCTTTCAATGCTTCCAGTGCCTCCTTCACTTCAGGCATATGTTCATTTTCGGGATTGGCATTTATCCAATTTTCGATTCGTTCCGCCTTCTCTATCACGTTTCCGGCGATGAACCTGTCCTTGATTTCGTAACCGGTTACGAGCGGGTTGTAGAAGATGCGCCCTTTCAGGGCTTGGAGCAGTTCCTCCTCCGTTCCGTCGGTTATCTCCCTCATATAATCGAGATCGACCGTTCCGAACCGGTTGAGCGATGCGGCAAGCGCTTCCTCCGGTGTCCCGGCATTCACGGCGGACTCCACCCCGAAGGATACGGGGCGTTCAAAGATGTCCGCCTTCACAAACCTGCCGCCCTCCGCACGTTCCAGCGAAAGGACATCGCGTCCGCCGGCATCCATCATCACCAGTTTCACATTCTGCTTGGCATTGAGGTTGCCGTAGCGCATGACAAATTCATCGTAGCAGGTGTTCAGGTGTTCACGCCACTGGGGATTTGCCTCGTGTCTGTTCGATTCATAGCGGTACAGCCTCTCGTATGCGTCACGGACTGATACATACAGCAGTGCCTTTTCTTTCTGATAACCGGTCAGTCCGAGCGGCTGGAATGTCGCACCGTAGGGAGTGATGTCTTTCAGATACCCGATGTCGCGTGCCCTGTTTGCCACCAGCGACCCTTCACGCAGGTGCATTTCAGGCGTGCGGTGATAGGGACGCGGTTTCATATCCAAGACTTCCTCCTGCTTTTTTGCCTCCGTATCGTGTTCCGTCTGTTGTACGGTGGGTGCTTTCGGTTGTTCCTGCCTGTGCCGTTCCGCCACTTGCCGAAGAGCCTTGCGCTTTTCAGGTGTCATATCCATCATCATTTCATAGAAACCGTTGATGGGCGGATTGTCTTCCCAATTAATGGAAGCATAGATGTCGTCTGGATCGCTTTGCTTATCCGCTTCCTCCACTTCCTTTTTCTCGTCCGTTTTCTTTTCAGCCGGAGAAACAGAGGTGGTATGCGGAGGTATATTCGTAACCTTCGGTGTAACCTGCACTTTCGGTTTGGACTCGGTACGCTTTGCGGCACTTTCCTTTTTCGCTGCCTTTTTCTTCTTGGAAGTTTCCTCCTTGCTGACTTCTTCGGTCATTCCCCAAAGGTCAAGCAGGGAGAGCTGCACACCGTCCGAATGCTTCATCGGGCGGTGTGGCTCTATCTCCGGCTTTTCGTCTGTGGACTGTGGCGTTACTTCTTCCGGTTTTGCCACCGTTTCGGAGTTCGTTACATTCTCAATATGCGGCTGTATTTCGGGAGTGGAAACAATTTCACCTTCCGTGCTTTTACTTTGCGCAGGATGAAGACTGTGCCTGTCATACAGTTTCTTGTCAAACTTTAGCATTTCAATGCTTAAATGCTCCCGCAAGTCCTCCGCCATCTGTTCAATGTCGCCCCGGTGCATGATTTTATAGGCAGGTTTCCCGTAAGGGTCTGTACTTCTTATCAGGTCGGAATGGGGAATCATGCCGATGCTGCCGACATATCCGTTCTCGAAACTGCCGATAGGGGTCTTCCCTGTCTGTATGAACATTTCCTCATAATCATACAATTCCCGTTTCTTTCCGCTGTTCTTTTGCAGGATGATCAGGTCACTGCCCACCTCCGTACCCGCGTTGTCCGTGAAAAGATTGTTCGGCAGGCGTGCGACACCCACCGGATTGGCATGTCTCATCATATACTCGCGTATGGGCGCGTTGGACGGGGCATCCAGCACCCCTTGCGAGGTGATGAACGCCACAATACCGCCCTCGCGCACCGTGTCGAGGCTCTTCAGAAAGAAATAGTTGTGTATCGTCTTCGCGGCGGAACGCCTTGCAGGGTCGTGGCTGCCCGTAAACTCCGGGTCAAACACCGCCACATCACCGAACGGAATGTTGGAGATGACAAGGTCGAAGTAGCCGGTAAACGGCTTTTCTATCTTCTCGAATCCCTGCACCCGCACTTTCTGATCGGGATGCAGGTGTTTCAGAATCCTGCCCGTCATCAGGTCTTTTTCAAATGCCATTATATCGGCATCCGGCTTGTAGCCCAGCACCGCATCCACGAATGCGCCCACGCCTGCCGAGGGTTCAAGCACACGGTCGGGGCGTATGCCGTGCCCGTGCAGCACGTCGGCAATCGCATCGGTTATTTCCGGCGGAGTGTAGAAGGCGGTCAGTACGGACTGCTTCATCGCGTCCATGTACCGCTTGTATTCCATTTCGTCACGGCAGTTCTCGCGCACCAGTCTGTGCAGCTCCACCGTAGGGGCAAACAGTTCGAGGTCTGATTTCGCCCAATGGACGGCATCCGTCAGTTCCTTGGCGGGGTTCAGTATGCACTTCAGCCCTCCGAAGCCGCAGTAACGCTCCAGCAGCAGCCTTTCGCGTGCAGTGGGGGTACGCTGTTCCCTGTCAAGGATGAATGCCGTCCGTATCGCCTCGATGTTGTCCCGTAATCTCTGCTTGCGGTTAAATGCCATACTCTTCGATGTAAAGTACGACGGCTCCCGTCAGCTCCGTGCGCAGCAGGTCGTAGTCGGGCGACAGGGCGAAGTTGTCGTCCGAGAGGTCGTAAATGGAGAACACCGCATCGACGAGCGGAAGCAGTCCGGCAATGAAGCCATCCTGCTTATCCTCCGGCACATCATCGGCAAACTCGCTTTCCACGACTTCGCGGAGGATGGCATGCTTGGAGTAGTGAAGCCCGCGCAGCAGGATGTTCATTGCCAGTTCCTGTGCACCCTCGGCAGGATAGCCGTCAAGCCGTGCCCGCTCATACGTATCGGCGGCGCGGTCGGCACGCTCACGGATAAAGGCGGTATCGGTTGCCTGTTCAAACCGGTTGTTGCGGAGGTAGTCAAGCAGGTACAGACCGTAATAGGAAAAGTCGGTCTGACCTTCGTTTTTCTTCTTGTTGTTCATTACTTTGGAATTTAGTGGATGAATGAATGGGATAATCATATTTGAGGAAGGAAGAAAAAAGGCACTCGGTATCCCTCCGAGTGCCACCACTAAATCCAAAGTATGAGTGTAATCCGGTATCGAAGAACAATCCATTACTCTGAACCAGTGGCAAAGTTAGCGCAAAAATCCGATTAAGCGAAACAAATGAAAATCATATTTACATTTGTGAGCGTGAGGATTTTATTCAAATCGAAGACAATACGAAATAAACCCGTTTATTTCTATTGCCCGGATGCAGCCTAACTTATCAAAAGTTAGCACTATTTCTTCCGTCCTGAAAATTTCTTGGTCGTTTTCCTTTCCGGGAACACAAAAGTCGTATTGAACTCCCCGTCAAAGGCAACGATGGCATCGAAACTCTTGCCGTGCTTGCTCTTGAAGCCTTTTAGCAGTTTCGTGTGCCCTTCGGTAAGCAGGTCTTTGATCTCGTCATCGGAAAGGGTGCGGTTCGCTTTCTGTCGGAAAACGGGCAGTCCGCACTCCGCATTGTCGCAACGGACGACCTTGCCGTAGAACTGCATCGTTCCCGTTCCGCACTTGGGACACTTGCAGCCGGAATCCTTGCGGGCGAAGAGCTTGTCGCATGAGAGCAGTTCCGAGGTAATCTCCCTCGTGTACGCCTCTATCTCCTTGCGGAAGGTATCGGCGGGCAGCTCCCCGCGCTCGATGCGTGCCAGTTCCTTTTCCCATTCGCCTGTCAGGGCGACATCGGCGATGCGCATCGTCTTCACTATCGAATAAAGAGCAAGCCCTTTTTCGGTAGGCACGAGCGATTTCTTGCAGCGTTCCATATAGCCGCGCTTGAAGAGTGTTTCGATAATCGCCGCACGGGTGGCGGGCGTGCCGATGCCGCAATCCTTCAATGCCTGACGGAGCGCATCGTCCTCAACCTCCTTTCCGGCGGTTTCCATAGCCGAAAGCAGGGTGGCTTCGGTATGCAACGGCTTGGGCTTGGTCTTTCCCTCCGTGATCGAGCAGCCCTTCAGTGTCAGCGTGTCGCCTTCCTGCCAGTCAGGGATGGAGATTTCCTCCTTGTCCTCCTCGCCATGGACCGCACGCCATCCGGCCTGCCTGATAATGCTGCCTTTTACCATGAACTCCGCTCCGGCACACTCCGCTGTAACGGTAGTGGTGTCCTTGACACACTTCTCCGAGAAAGCCTCTATCATGCGTCCGGCTATCATCTGATAGACGGTGTTGTCCTCTTTGGAGAGGAATAGCGGCTTCTCGCCCGTGACGAGCAGGGCGTGGTGGTCGGTCACTTTGCAGCCGTCCACGCTGCGGCGTGCCGGCTGCGCTTTCGCCTGCACCTTGCCTTTCCATTCGGGCATCGCACCGATGAAGGCAAGCAGTTTGGGAATTTCAGCAAACACGTCGTCGGGGATGTAGCGGCTTCCCGTTCTCGGATAGGTGACGAGTTTCTTCTCGTAGAGCTTCTGCGCGATTTCAAGCGTCTGCTCCGCTGTGAAGCCATGCTTGGCGTTGGCCTCTTTCTGGAGTGTGGTCAGGTCGAACAGGAGTGGAGTTTCTTCCGTCTTTTCCTTGCGCTCTACTTTCGTGACGGTGGCTGTGCCTGCTTCCTTTACCTTATTATATAGTGCCGTCGCAGGTTCTTTCTCTTTCCATTTCCCGGAAGAGGATAATTTCACCGTTCCGTCATTATTCCCGTCCACGGCGATATGGAGCTGCCAGAAGGCTTCGGGCGTGAAACGGCGGTTTTCCCAGTAACGTTCGCACACCATTCCCAATGTGGGGGTCTGTACACGTCCGACGGAGTATGTGCCGTGCCCGGCGGCGATGGTGAGTGCCTGCGTGCCGTTGATGCCCACGAGCCAGTCAGATTCGCTCCGTGCTTTGGCGGCAAGAAAGAGGTTGTCATACTTGCTTCCGTTTTCGAGGTTACGCAGTCCTTCACGGATGGCCTTGTCGGTAAGCGAACTTATCCAGAGGCGGACGAACGGGGTGGAACATCCGATATAGTGGTAGAGGTATCGGAAGATAAGCTCTCCTTCGCGCCCGGCATCGGTCGCCACGACGATCTGCTCGCTTCCGTTGAAAAGGCGGGCGATGACCTTGATTTGCGCCGTCACGCCGCTGTCGGGCTTGTACCCCTTCTCCGTCTTGGTCTGACGGGGGATGAGCGTGAAGGTTTCGGGGATGACGGGCAGGTTGTCACGGACAAAGCCACGTATGCCGTAGCCGTCGGGCATGGCGAGCTGGACAAGATGCCCGAATGCCCATGTCACGGCATAGCCGCCTCCCTCGAAATAACCTTCCTCTCTCTTTGTCGCGCCCACGATGCGGGCGATTTCACGTGCCACACTGGGCTTTTCTGTAATGATTGTCTTCATTTTTCTTGTTGTTTGATTGTTTTTTTCTTACTTCGGATTTTATGGGATTTAGTGGCGGGCTTGGGGATATTACATCTTCATGCCCTTGCCCGTTCTCTTCTGCGGTTTCTCCTGCTGCCGTTGCTGGTTATTGTCTTTCGGGGCGGTCTGTCCTTTCTGCAACGGTTCTTTCAGGTTCTTGGTCGCCTCGTTGGTCTTGCCCTCGTTGTTCACGGCCACCTGCGTGCGGCTCTCGTTGCTTGGGGCGACCTGCTGCGCGTTGTCGGGATTGGTGTCGTAACGGTACGGGCGACCCTTTTCCGGGTTGAACTTGATGTACATCGTGGCGTGGAAGCCCTGCTTGTCGGTTACGTTCTCCAGCCTCACGGCTCTGCCCGCCACGTAGTCGGCTTTCTGCTGGTCGGTAAAGTTCACATTGCTCCATTTGCTGATGGAGCGGATGCTGCCGTCCTCGTTGGTCCATGTGTTGCGGCGTTGCTCCTTGTTCGTGCCGGCGGCATTTTCCGTACCTTGCGACTGCGCTTGTGCTTGTGCTTGGGTGGGATTCTCCTTGGCTTCCTGCGTCTGTGCGGTACGTGGCGACCTGCCTGTGCCCGGCACGAACTCCACACCGCGCTGTTCCACGTTCACTTGCAGGGTGGTGACGAACTTCCTGCCGTCGTTGCGCTCGATGAGCTTGTCACGCACGGGCAGCCCGGCGCGGAGCATGTCCTGCTCCTGCTTGGTGATTTCAGTCTTGCCGATACGCTCCGGTATGCGCACCTTGCTTGCCGGCACATCCGTAATCTCGTTCGTCTTGCGGTCTATGCTGACGAATGAGGGTGTGATTTCACCCGTTTCCTTGTCCACAAGGTCCACGACCCTGCCGAGGTTGCCTGTCTCGCGGAGGTTCTTGCGGTCTTCGTCGGAGAACTTGTGTTCCTTGTACTCTTCCAGTTTCTGCTCCTTGCGGATGAAGTGCGGCACAAGGCTGACATTGCCCTCGCCGTCCTTCTTGAAGGAGAGTCGCGCGTCCAATTCAAATGCCTCGCCGCCGAAATTGGGCGTGACCTTCACCAAATCTGATTTACCGTAGTTGAGCATCTTCTGAAGGTCGCCGGACTTTTCAAGGTCGTCGCGCTTCACGCCCCATTTCTCCTCCAACTCCTGCCAGTTGATCTTGCTCTCGTCGATGGGCCGGTAGCCCCGGTTGCCCTGCGTCTGCTGCGGGCTTTCCTGATTCTGTTCGTTTTTCTGTTCCAGTTCTTCCTGTTTTTTAGGTTCGTCATCTTGTTTCTGTTCCGGTTGTTCCTGCTTTTCGGCGGACTGCTCCTCCTGTACTTTCTTTTCGTAGCCGGAGGTGTCCACCTTGTGGGGCGCAAGCAGTTCCTTGTTGCCGTCGGGGTCTTTCAGCAAGTCCTTGATAACCTCCAGCAGTTTGTCGGCTTGATCCGCCGCGACACGGTAGAAACCGAAGCGGCTGGGTTCCTTGCACTGCCGGAAGAAGTTCTTGAAGAAGTTGTCCAGCACGTCGCCGTGCCGGTCGAATTGCAGGAAACTCTGCGAGTTCTCCGCTTTCGCGGGGATGCGCTTGGGGAAGCCGTCGGCGTTCAGCCCGGCTACCACGCTGATTTCGCCCGTCTTCTCGTCACGGACAACCAGCACGTCCTTTTCGTCTTTTTTCTTTGCCATCTGAAAAATGTTTTAATGGTTATTTTTGAAAGAAATTATGGATACGAGCCTTGTAGAAGGCTATGTCTTCCTTGCGGAAATCCTTTACATGTTCGGAGAGGAACGTCAGCACGTCCGCCTCGCTGTAATAGGTCTTTTTGCCGAGCGTCTTGTAGGGCAATGCGCCGATGCTGCGGTAGCGTTGCAGGGTGCGCTTGCTGATCTGGAGCAGCATGCACAGGTCTTGGTTGTCGAAAAGCCTGATCCCTTCCATCGGGTTCGGGGCTTTGCCGGACGGCTGCATGGATAGCAGCATCTCGTCCTGACGGTCGAGCCGTTCCATCACCTTCTGCATCCAGTTCTCGAAATTGTTGCGGGTAAGCAGTTCCATGTCCTACGTCCTCCTTCCTTTGGGTCTGCCGCCCGTGCGCAGCGTGTGGTTGCGTTTCATCTGTTCCGGTGTCGCGGCATCTCCCGTGACGGTGCTGTCTTCGAGCAGGCGGTCGATTTCCGACTGCCGATAGCGGCACTTGCCGCGCAGCACGACATAGGCGATGCGCTGTTCGCTGCGCATGCGCTGGAGGGTGCGGCAACTCACGTTCAGCAGGTGCGCCGCCTCGCGGGTGGTGAGCAGCCTGTCGGGAGCTTCTTCCTTTCTCCCGCCGGAAACGGCACGCACGTGTGCCGCTATCTCGGCTATCTGTTCCGTCAATGCGGTGAAGGCGGAACTTTCCATCGTTATCACTTTCATATTCAGTCCTTTCTTTTGGTTTATTTGCATGAACATAGGCTGCGCCTCGGCATACCGTTCAAGCGGGCTTGACGTTCTGCGCTCGGCTTGCGCTATGTTTCTGCGACAAAATTCGGCAATAAACCAAAGGGGCTTTAACAGCTCACTACGTGGCTCACGTAAGATTTTTACGGATAATGGCTCCGTAAACCGGACAGACGGCGCAACAAGCTGCCTTTTAGCGGGAAACGGCACGTGTGCAAGGCGGCTTCGTTACCTTTGCGGCAAACTCTGAAATGTTTTGCTTATGGAAATAGTATCTATCGAGAAAAAGACCTTCGAGATGATGGTGGCGTCCTTCAACGCCCTCGCGGAGAAGGTAGCCGCCCTGAGGCGCAGGAGCGACGGCGGGCGGATGGAAAGGTGGCTCACGGGCGAGGAGGTCTGTGGGCAGTTGAGGATCAGCCCGCGCACGTTGCAGACCTTGCGTGACAGGCGGCTTATCGGCTACTCGCAGATTAACCGCAGGTTCTATTACAAGCCGGAGGAGGTCAAAAGGCTCATTCCGCTTGTCGGCACGCTCTATCCCGGCGGAAAATGATTTGATTTTTTATTATTCACAACCCACTGAATCCGAAATGATGATGAACGAGAACAATGAAGTGTTTACGATGGAGGACGAGCCGCTTGCCTCCGTCGTGCAGAACATGCGCAAAGGCTCGAAATGGCTTTCCGCCTTTCTGGAAAGTTACCGTCCGCCGCTGGATGGGGAGCGTTACCTGACGGACAGGGAGGTGGCGGAACTGCTCCGTGTCAGCCGCCGCACCTTGCAGGAGTACCGCAACAACAGGGTGCTGCCCTTTATCCTTTTGGGAGGAAAGGTGCTTTACCCCGAATCGGGGTTGCGTGAGCTGCTGGAGGCGAACTACAGCAAGCCGATGGAATAAGGCGGCTGCATGAAAAAAGGGAACGGGCAACTCCATACGGGCTGTCCGTTTCCTTTATAATTATATGTATGTGTGTTTAGCAATACCCGGCTTTTCCGTTCTGTATGAACATCACGTATGCCTGCCGCTTTTCCTTCGTGAGTGCCTTGCCTACCAGCCACGTGCGGAACACGTGCGCATGGTAGGTGTTCAGCCGGAAGGCGACGGGGATGATGATTTCCAGCGAATACACGTCGGCTGAAAGCCCGTTTTCAAGCCGCATGTAGCGACACACCTCGTAGTCGTTCAGCACGTCCGGCTTGCGGACGGCTCTGATGGCGGCGTTCACTGCCGGGACGCCCGTGTGGAACAGTCCGGCGATTTCGGTGGCGGTCATCCACACTTCGTTACCGGTTACGCTGACCGCCTTGTCCTCTATGATGATTATGTCACGCTTCATGGCTTCTCTTTTTTAGATGGTACAACCTGCAAATTCCTCAATGCCGTTCAACCTTGCCGCAAGGATCTCCATGTCTTGATTGAGTTTTTCTTTGGTTATCTTCGCGTAAATCTGCGTTGTCTTTATGCTCTTGTGTCCGAGCATAGAACTGACCGTTTCGATGGGTACGCCGTTGGAGAGAAATACCGTTGTGGCCGCCGTGTGGCGGCTCTGATGCCACGTGATATGCTTGGTGATGCCGCAACGCTTGGCGACGGCACGGATACCGGCAAGGCACGTGTTGTAATGCGGGACGGGAAATATCCTGCCGTTCTCGCACAGTCCACGGTA
>NZ_QUEM01000040.1:0-14688 GCF_003477995.1 Bacteroides sp. OF04-15BH | reverse complement strand
CGGTATTTGCCGATTATGCGGTTGGCGATGTCAAGCAGGCGGATGTTGGACACCACGCCCGTTTTCTGGCGGTTGATGTTTATCCACTCGTGTTCATCGAAATAGGTGCGGATATTCTCTTCCGTGAGGTTGCGCATATCCGAGAATGACAATCCGGTGAAAGCGCAGAACAGGTAGAGGTCACGGTACAGTTCCTGTTTGGCGTTTTTCAGTTTGCCCTCCATCAGCAGGCGGATTTCCTCTTTGGTAAGGAAACTGCGTGTCGTTTCCTCCTTCTTGATTTCATACTCGCGGAACGGGTCGCGCGTGAGCCACTCGTTGTTGATGGCGATGAATACCATCGGCCGTAGCGGGCAGACGTACAACCAGACGGTATTGGTGCAACAGTGCTTGTCCGTGCGCAGGAACATCTCGAAGTCGGAGATGAAAGCCGGGGTAAGCTCTTTCAGGGCGATGTCCTTCACATGGTAGCGGATGTCGAGGAACTCTTGCAGGTGCTTGTAAACGATACGGTACTTTTCCAGTGTGCCTTTGGCTTTCATGCCTGCCTCCACCTGTTTCTCATAGTCCTCGTTGTGCTGGCGGAACACCTGCATCAGCGTGTGATAGCGGTGTTCCAGTCCGAGAAAGGCGTTTTTCACCTTTTCCGCCGTGACGAAGTTGTCACGCTCCATGATTTCCTGATAGTGTCTGTTGATGCGTACCCGCATTTTGTCAAGCATACGGTTCGCTTCGAGTGCCGCCGTGCTTCTGCCCGTGACACGTCCCCCTTTGGTGTCCCACAGTTTCGGATCGACAGTCAGCTTGCAGCTGAACTGCGTCTGGCTGCCGTCCACCGTGATGCGTCCCATGACGGGAACTGTCCCGTCTTTTTTCACTACCTGACGCTTGAGGTAGTAGATTACTGAAAATGTACTCTTCATCGTCCTTAATTTTTTTGGTTTCCAAATTAGTTGGTGAAGAGTCCGGTGTCGGTACGCAAAACGGGGAGGAACGGCGCAATCTTTTTCCGTAAGCAAATTTTTCGCGTGAGTTGTCGGTAACTCACTATTCCTTAGCGTCTTGTTTCGTCATCCGTACCCGTTTGTCGCATTTTCGGGCATGGTTACGAACAAGTAACGTTGCGGCGTCAGGATTTGGCTTTGGCAGGGATTGTAATGGCTTCACGAATTTTCGCCACTTCAACTAAAACCCTTGTAACTCAATTCTATCACTATATCTTTCCGCATTTCACTTTTTTGTAGTAACTTTGCTTTTGCAAAATATTAAGTTCATGAAACCGAAAAAACTGAAATACTTATTTTTACCGCTGTGCCTGGCTGCCCTCACCACGGCCTGCTCGCAACAGGAAGAGGGCTTCACCGTGAGCGGACAGATTGCGGATGCCGACGACAAAATGCTTTATTTTGAAGCGCTTTCGCTCAACGGAGTACAGAAACTGGATTCCACCAAACTGGACAGCGACGGAGACTTCTCCTTCCACGGCGCGCGCCCGGAGAACCCGGAGTTCTACCGCATCCGTCTGGGCGAACAGATTATCAATCTGGCCGTTGACTCTACCGAAGAAATCCGCATCAAGGCCAACGCAACCGATATGGGCGCAAAATATTCGGTAGAGGGCTCGGAAAACTGTATCACTCTGCAAAAAATCGGACAAAAACAGATGAATGTGGAAAAGGGAATCCGCCAGCTGGTAAAGATCGAGAATATGACACTCGGCGAGAAAGAACGACGGATTACGGACTTGGTGCACCAATATAAAGAGGAACTGAAAAAGGATTTTATCCTGAACAACCCGGCGGCCCCGTCATCTTACTTTGCCCTGTTTCAGACCATTCACGGCGAACTGGTGTTCGACCCGGTGAACGATGCGGATGATGTGCGCTGGTTTGCCGCCGTGGCTACCGCCTGGGATAACCTCTATCCCGGATGCGCCCGAAGCGAGAACCTGAAAAACATCACCCTGCAAGGACAGCGCAACACGCGCCGCCCCAAACAAATTGACGTGGAAATCACCAACGAGAAAATCCGCGCCACGGGAATCATCGACCTCAGTCTGAAGGATATCAACGGACAGACACGGAATCTGTCGGACCTGAGAGGCAAGGTGGTGCTGCTCGACTTCACCGCTTATGCACTGCCCACCTCGAAAGAGCGCATTATGGAAATGCGTCAGCTCTATCAGGATTATCACGACCGTGGTCTGGAAATCTATCAGGTGTCAGTGGATGCCGGCGAACATTACTGGAAAACGGTAAGCGACCCGCTGCCGTGGATCTGTGTGTTTGATCCTCAGGGCACCGCCTCGGACAACCTCCTATTATATAATGTGCAGGAACTGCCCAGCAGTTTCCTCATCGACCGCAACAGCGACTTGAAGTGCCGTATCACTCCCGACACAAATACCCGTCAGGAAATAGAAAAACTCTTGTAAAACAGGCAGAAAGGATATTTTTAACCGAAAAGATTTGTTTTTTAGAATATAAACATTACCTTTGCAGTGTTAAGATTTTAAACAAAGGGTTCCGGCAGGTTCTTGCCGGAATTCTTTTGTTTTTATCACCAATAATATTTTTAGAAAATCATAAAAACAGAAAGGAATATGGCTTACATGTCACAAGAGGGCTACGACAAACTTGTAGCTCAATTAAAGGAAATGGAAACAGTTCAGCGCCCGGCAGCATCAGCAGCCATCGCCGAAGCACGCGATAAGGGCGACTTGAGTGAGAACGCAGAATACGACGCAGCAAAAGAGCACCAGGCCATGCTGGAAAGCAAGATCAGCCAGCTGAAAGCCATCATCGGCGATGCCAAGATTATCGACACTTCAAAACTGGATACCAGCACTGTGCAGATTCTCTCAAAAGTAGAGATGAAGAACGTGAAGACCGGCATGAAGATGTCTTACACCATCGTATCGGAAACGGAAGCCAACCTGAAGGAAGGCAAGATTTCTATCCAGACTCCGATCGCGCAGGGACTGCTGGGCAAGAAGGTAGGCGATATCGCCGAAATCAAAATCCCACAGGGTATCATCAACCTGGAGATCCTGAGCATTTCATTCGAATAACAGAACTTTTATAACTGCATCACATTATGGCAACAATATTCACCAAAATAGCAAACGGAGAGATCCCGAGCTATAAATGTGCCGAGAACGAACAGTTCTATGCTTTTCTCGACATCAACCCGCTGGTAAAAGGACACACTTTGGTCATTCCAAAGCGTGAAGTGGACTATATCTTCGACCTGACTGACGAGGAAATCGCAGCCATGCAGGTGTTTGCCAAGCATGTGGCTATCGCCATCAAGAAGGCTTTCCCTTGCATCAAGGTGGGTCAGGCCGTACTGGGACTGGAAGTGCCGCATGCACACATCCACTTGATTCCGATGCAGAGCGAGAAGGATATGCTCTTCAGCAACCCGAAACTGTCTCTCTCTCCAGAGGAGTTTCAGAGCATTGCCGAGGCAATCCGCAAGAATTTTGAAAACGAATAAGGATTTTTCCTTTTCCGGGAAAACGGAAAAGAACACATTTTTATCAAACACGAAGCAGGAAGACGGAACGAACCGTTCTTCCTGCTTCGTGTTTTTATAGACAATGTCTGTTTCCGGTCTTTCTTTGATTGTTTTTCGAAAGCCTCCTTGACTTACTATCGCAAGGCGCTCAGATCAAGATGCACACGACAATAGCAGGAAGCATTCTGATTCTGTTTCTTGACCGGAATCAGGGGCTGCAAGGCCGCAAAAGCCTTTGCGAGCGCCTGCTCAAAAGCACCGCGCTGCGAATCTAACACCCGGAAATAATGTATCTCTCCCTTATCAGTCAACCAGAATTCACACACATAGCTGTCTTTGTCGGCTCCCGGACAAGTGGAAAGCTGCTTTTTCAGATTGGCAACGAAACCTTCCGGCCATTGGGGGAAAGCCGAATATTCCGATCCGTGGAACACTTGCAGACGAGGCTTCCACACGCCGGCCTTCTCATCCTTTCCCTGTGGATTGTCCGTAAACTGGCGGGCTTCATAATGGACGAGCGCGGACAACCAGTCGGCGGAATCCTTCAAAATGGAATCTTTATCAAAGTAATGAGTATAGACAGCAGACTCGGCAATCTCCGGGAATGTCACCTGCTTGAAAAGCACTGCTTTATACAACCGAGCCGTATCGGCATATTGAGGGTCTTGAAGCAGACTGTCTATCGAACGCTCATAGGCATCCCGACCATAAAGATAAAGAATGCAGAGTGTACGGTTCAGAGCATCCTGATACAAAGGACGTACTTGCAACAGGGAATCATAAATATGCAGCGACCGACGGATTTCGGGAACAGCTGCCTCCTCTTGGCCGTCACAATAAAGCATGGCTCCTTTCACAAAAGGAATATGAGGATAGTCGGGAGCTATCCGCTCACATTTCTCAAGCGCCCAAAAAGCCGAATCAAACTGACGAACACCCAAATACCATGCAGCTTCAGTCAGAAGTACACTGTCTTTATAGGCCTTGGAATAAGGAGAAACCGGTTGCGCCGAATGCTGGCATCCCCAAAATGAAAAGCCTCCATAAAGCACAAGAAGGCTAAAGATGATTTTTCTCGTAATTTTTTCCATATTCTTTTGATTTATATTATGTCCAGATGTTTTCTCCTCAACCACCATAAAAAAGACAGCAGATGCCTGACACTCAATTCGAGAACAGTTCTTTCAACGAATATTTGTTGATGCAAAGAGAATCCCCTTTCTTGCCGAGCAGATACAGATAATCACCGGCAATCTTTTTGTGCTCCTCGGGATTACCTTCCGAAGAAGCCATCATCACTTCTCCCGTATCCTGACGATACAGTTCCTTGCTTCGTTTGATTTCCTTTCCCTGATATCCAAAAGGCAACAGGATATTTTCCTCTCCCCGAACCCGAAACAAAGGAAATAACATGAAAGCAAATAATGCAAAGGGAAACAAATACCAGTTTCTGACACCTGCCCATTGGTTGCTTTAGATCTTTTTCATAATCAAGCAATTATTACAGTTTATAAAAAGTCAAGGAGCGAAAGTCCTTACCATCATTCCAGCACAAATTTAATTGGAAGACTGTACTTGACATCCACATTTCTCCCCCGGTGTCGCCCGGCAATCCAAAGAGGCATTTCCCGGATAAGCCGAAGAGCCTCTGCATCTAATAAAGGATGTGCGCTTCGGGACACTCTCGGATAAATAATCTGTCCGCCCTTGTTCACAATAAAGGTTACAAGCACCCAGCCTTCAATACCTTGAGCAGCTGCTTCGGGAGGGTAAACAAGGTTCTTGTCAACATATCTCCTCAACGCTGTTTCTCCTCCGACAAAAGATGGAATATGGTCCACTTTTGTATATATTGTTTGTATTGAAGTATCTGATAAAGAAACTGCCAGCGGTTTCTTGCTCTCCGAGTCCATAAACTGTTCCGAATTGGAAAACGCCAACAAAAACAGGGATAAAGCAGCTACCGGCAACGCATACAGACATCTGGTCCATCTCCAAAAACCGGACGACCTGCGCTGCATCATCAGAATACGTTTCTTCAAAGAATGATGACCGAAACGATTTGTCAAGGTATAGAACTCAGGACCGGCTGCCTTTTGTATCAGCAACAACTGATAGTCACGAGCATCGAAACCATGTGACAGGACATACTGGTCGGCTTCATATTCATGCACTAAAGACAAATCTCTCTTCAAAAGCCACGCCGCGGGATTGAACCACTGAATGCAAAGCAACAGCTCTGCCTGAAGCAGATCCCAAGAATGATGCAACAAGACATGGGCATGCTCATGAGCCACAACCGCACGCTGTGATTCTGCACTCTCCTCAGAAAGAATAATATGCCCCAACCAACTGAAAGGACTGATCTTTCCAGGATATACAAAAACAACGCATCCGTCAGGAAGAACTTTCCGATGGCATTGACGCAAAATACGACTCAAATAAAAGAACATGACTATATTCTTCAGGAGCATCAAGGCAACAGCCAGAAAATAAATCACGGTAAGTATCTCCCACAAGGAAGTTCCCGAGTCTGTATCGGTCTGATTGGAGAAGGAAACAACCAGATAGTCTTGTATCGGAGCTTCCCAAACAGGAAAAGCATCTCCGGAAACCGACAATGCTTCAGTACCCCATTCCGGAAGTTCCAATAAAGGCAAACACACGGCAAGCCATAATGAACCCAACAGCATGATCCGCTGCATCCGATGAAAATTTCTTTCCGGAGAAAAAGCCAGTAGAACACTTCATAAAGGGCCAGACAGACGGATGATTCAATCAGATAGTAAAACAGTGTTTCCATGATATGCAGGTATTATTTTCTTTCCTTAGTCTTTCTTTTTTCCTTCTTCCACCGAACGAATCAGTTCCTTCAGTTCTTCAACCGAAACATCTTCTTCTTCGACAAAAGCCGACACAACTCCCAGAAAAGAATTGTTGAAATATTTCCCGATAATTCCCCGCAAGGTTTTCCGCTTGAATTCCTCCTTTGAGACAATCGGATGGTACTGATAAGAATTTCCGTAGGCCGTATGTCCCAAAAAGCCTTTCTCTTCCAACCCACGTACGATGGTAGAAAGGGTATTGAAATGCGGACGCGGTTCCTCATAGAACTCAAGCAACTGTTTCACAAACAAAGGACCCTTTTCCCAAAAGAATCCCATAATCTCTTCTTCTTTTTTTGTCAACGACTTCATAATCCTCTGGTTTGTTTTTTCAAATAACGGTATTTTTCAGTTTATACAACTAATTATCATAGTTAAACAATGCAAACAACCTGATTTTTAATAGAAATAACCGTTTTTACCACTCGCGGACTTGCTTCAAACCGCGACGGTTCACCTCCAGACGATAACGCTTGTAGTAAATATGCCCCTGATAACTGAACTGAACGATGAACACCAAGTGATACAGCCGTTCTACCTGCACTTCCTGAAAATCTCCCGTTTTCTGGAACACCGGTACCCCTGTATGCGGATTATCCATACGACGCAAAAAATCCTTCAGATTGATACGGATTATCTCATTCACTCCGGGAAAGGCATAACGGCTGAGCCGCGACAGACGGCGACCGAAAAGAATCATGCGGCGCCGGTACAGCAGGATGGATTCGGGAGGAACCGAATCGGGATCTTCTTCACCCTGCATGCGCAGATTCTTCACTTCTTCGGGAATACGGGTTTCATTCACAAAATCAAAGCCTTCCTTACCCTGGCCGATATATTTTCCGCGCATGTCGAGCTTGGTGCGATAGTCATAATATTTGCTGCCCAGCTTATTGGCGAACCAATAGCGCAGGAAGTCTTTGATGCGGTCTTTAAACATATAACTCACCACCAAAGCAATAAACAGCGGACGGGTGAAGTTACC
The DNA here is from genome assembly GCF_003477995.1 of Bacteroides sp. OF04-15BH. Taxonomy (GTDB): domain Bacteria; phylum Bacteroidota; class Bacteroidia; order Bacteroidales; family Bacteroidaceae; genus Paraprevotella. The sequence goes on along the minus strand of NZ_QUEM01000040.1, from coordinate 7,299 downwards.
GTAAGTCTGCTGAAAGGAAAACGACACAATGGTAGCAAAGATCATACTCAGTCCCGCCGCCAGCATAAACAGAATCTGCTGTGCCAGAAAAGTGTTGTTTTTCTTACGGACAAAAAGATACAGGTCGCTCTCCACAAAACGGCGCAATGCGGACATCTGTTTGAGATACTCCTGATTGCGCAACTTGTCACGCAACATCGGCACGGGATATCCCTGTGCCGTCAGGTATTCCTGCTCCGGCTCAAAATAAGAGACAAACAGATTCTGCACCGCCTCGCGTATCGGGCGGTGGTGTTCCTTCATCACCGTGGACACTTTGCTCAGATAGAAGGCAACCGTACAGGCGATATAGGCATCGGTTTTCCGGAAGGCAGAGGGCGCTTCAACCGAAGCATCAGTCTGACTCTTCGGAAGGAACAGCGTACGCAAACGGGACTGCACAAAGGCTATATCCTGAAAGGTTTCGGTAAGCAGGGAAAGTGCGCGCCCGGAATCCTTCTCCAACGCCAAGGCCCTGCCCCGTGAACGCAAGGCACTGCGCACGATATTGCCCAACATCTTCAGCTGATGCTCCAGTTCTTTCCGGTTCTCCAAAGAGGCATCGCGACGATAATTCTCCCAGGAAGCCGCAAGCAACTGAAAAGGCGGACAGTCCGCTTCCACCAGCTCGTGCAGCGAATAGATGGGAGTCATCAGACGGATGTGCGAACGCGTGTCGCGATAAAAATCTGATTTTGTGTAAGTTTTTTGGTTGATATACAAGGAATCCGGTATGAACACCCAAGTGTTCATAACAAAATCACTCACCGGAAAGCGCTGGTCGCCGTGAGAATATCCCACTTTCATCTCCAGGGTGAACTGATCATGCTTCTTCGTCTCAATATTCAGCATGGCGGTATCGGATTTACGGGATTCCCTTACAAATATAATTTTTCTGCTTTGATATACAAAATCTTGATTTTAAAAAAGAAATATATAACTTTGTTTTCCACTAAAAAACATCGAATTCATGGAAAATCAGGAACATCCATTCAAGCAGTTTTTATTCTGCCCCAAATGCGGTTCGCAGGACTTTGTGATTCACGACAGCAAGTCGAAACACTGCAATTCATGCGGGTTTACCTACTATTTCAACCCGAGTACGGCCTCTGTGGCCGTGATTGTCAACGAGCGGAACGAACTGCTTGTATGCCGACGGGGAAAGGAACCGGCACGCGGCACGCTGGACCTGCCGGGCGGTTTTTGTGACTGTTTTGAAACAGCAGAACAGGGAGTGATCCGCGAAGTGAAGGAAGAAACCGGACTGGATGTCCGTGAAACGCACTACCTGTTCTCATTGCCCAATCTGTATCTCTACTCGGGCTTTATGGTCCATACGCTGGACCTGTTTTTCGTGTGCGTGGCACCCGATCACCGCACGCTGAAGGCGATGGATGATGTGGCCGACAGTTTTTGGGTTCCTCTGAACGAAATTTCTCCCGAGGCTTTCGGACTTCAGTCCGTGCAGAAGGGCATCCGGATGATTCTGGAAGGGAATCTGCTGGCTCCTTATCTCAAATAAAAAATAAAAAAATAGGAAGACCGAGAAAAAAAAAACAATATATAAGGTGTATCTAGCTTTTTTTTCTACTTTTGCGCCCGATATATTTTTAATATAATAAATACGATGCAAAAGAATCTGGTTATCGTGGAGTCTCCTGCCAAGGCAAAGACGATCGAGAAGTTTTTAGGATCTGACTACAAAGTTTTATCGAGTTACGGACATATCCGCGATCTGAAAAAGAAAGAATTCAGTATAGATACAAACACATTTACCCCAGAATATGAAATCCCCGATGAGAAAGCCAAACTGGTGAACGAACTGAAAAGTCAGGCTGAGAAAGCCGAAACGGTGTGGCTGGCATCCGATGAGGACCGCGAAGGAGAAGCCATCTCCTGGCATTTATACGAGGTGCTGAATCTGAAACCAGAGCATACCAAGCGTATTGTTTTTCATGAAATTACCAAACCGGCCATTCTCTCGGCCATAGAACATCCCCGACAGATTGATCTGAACCTGGTCAACGCGCAGCAGGCGCGCCGTGTGCTCGACCGCATTGTGGGTTTCAAGCTGTCGCCCGTACTCTGGAAAAAGGTAAAACCGGCTCTGTCTGCCGGACGCGTACAAAGCGTGGCCGTGCGCCTGATTGTGGAGAAAGAGCGCGAAATCCAGCAGTTCAAGAGCGAAGCCAACTACCGTGTAACCGCTCTGTTTGAGGTACCGGAAAGCAAAACCGAAATCAAGGCGGAACTGAGCCAGCGCTTCAAGACCAAAGAAGAGGCCATGGCCTTTCTGGAAAGCTGCAAGCAAGCTGCCTTCCGTATTGACGACATTGCCACCCGTCCGCAGAAGCGCACTCCGTCGGCACCGTTCACCACTTCTACCCTGCAACAGGAAGCGGCTCACAAGTTGGGCTTTACCGTGGCACAGACCATGATGATTGCCCAAAAGCTTTATGAGTCCGGAAAGATTACCTACATGCGTACCGACTCGGTGAACCTGTCGTCACTCTGTATCAACGCCTGCATCCAGGTGATTACGGACTCTATGGGAAGCCAGTATGTGAAGAGCCGCCAGTTCCAGACCAAATCCAAAGGAGCACAGGAAGCACACGAAGCAATCCGTCCTACCTACATGGACCAGACCGAGATTGACGGTACTCCACAGGAGAAGCGTCTCTATGACCTGATCTGGAAGAGAACCATCGCCTCACAGATGGCCGATGCCGAACTGGAAAAGACAACCGTTTCCATCCAGTCGGACAAGAGCCAATATACTTTCGTTGCCACCGGAGAGGTCATCAAGTTCGACGGTTTCCTGAAAGTGTACCGCGAGACCCGTGACGAGGATGCCGAAGCCAACGATACGGAAAGCGGACTGCTGCCGCCTCTGAGCATCGGCGAAACCCTGAACCGCAAAGAGGTTACCGCCACACAACGGTTCTCACAGCATCCGCCAAGATACAACGAAGCCAGCCTGGTGAAAAAGCTCGAAGAGCTGGGCATCGGCCGTCCTTCTACTTACGCACCGACCATCAGCACCATACAGCAGCGTGAATACGTGACCAAGGGAGACAAGAGCGGTGAAGAAAAAGAACAGACCACTCTGATGCTGAAACAGGATCAGATCAGCGAGACGACGAAGCAGACCATCATCGGAGCCGAAAGAAACAAGCTGATTCCTACCGATGTGGGTATCGTCGTGAACGACTTCCTGTTGCAGTTCTTCCCTGAAATCATGGACTATAACTTCACGGCCGAAGTAGAAAAGCGATTTGACGAAGTGGCCGAAGGAAAGACGGAATGGACCAAGTTGATGCAGGATTTCTATCAGGAATTCTCTCCGCTGGTGGAAAAGACCCTGAACGTGAAGTCGGAACACAAAGTGGGCGAACGCGAACTGGGTACAGATCCGAAATCCGGAAAACCGGTGTTTGTCAAGATCGGACGTTTCGGTCCGGTGGTACAGATCGGCAGCGCCGACGACAAGGAAAAACCGCGCTTTGCCCAGATGAAGCAGGGACAGAGCATGGAAACCATCACACTCGAAGAAGCACTCGACCTGTTCAAACTGCCGCGCACACTCGGTGAATTCGAAGGTACAGAGGTGAGTGTCGGTGCCGGACGCTTCGGTCCTTATATTCTGCACGACAAGAAATATGTGTCTATTCCTGCCGGAAAAGATCCGCTGAGCATTACGCTCGACGAGGCGGTGACCCTGATTCAGGAAAAGAGAAAGGCCGAAGAAGAGCGCCATCTCAAGACATTTACCGAGGAGCCGGAACTGGAAATCCTCAACGGCCGCTACGGTCCTTACCTGGCTTATAAGGGCAAGAACTACCGCCTGCCGAAGAATCTGGCGGAGAAAGCCCGCGACCTGTCGCTCGAAGAGTGCCTGGAAGTGATCAAGGAGCAGGACGAGAAACCGGCCAAGACTACAAGAAGCAAAAGAACTTATACAAAAAAGAAATGACAAGAATCATCCTCATTGGTTATATGGGAGCCGGCAAGACCACACTCGGTAAGGCCCTGGCCCGCGAAATGAACGTACAGTTCTGCGATCTGGACTGGTTCATCGAAGAGCGTTATCACCGCACCATCCAGCAGATTTTCGACGAGAAAGGCGAAGCCGGATTCCGCGATATCGAAAGAAAGATGCTCTACGAGGTAGCCGATTTTGAGAATATCGTCATTTCCTGTGGCGGAGGTACTCCCTGTTTCTTCGACAACATTGAGTTCATGAACTCCAAGGCACAGACCGTGTATCTCAAGGCCACTCCTGAAATTCTTTTCCAGCACCTGAAGATGGGAAAGAACGAACGCCCCCTGCTGAAGAACAAGACCGATGAGGAACTGATGCAATACATCACGGAATCACTGGCCAAGAGAGAACCGTTCTACAGCAAGGCCGATTACATTTTTGACATTACATTATTAAACAGCATAGATAGAATCAAGGACTCCGTCCGTTTAATTCAGGAACTACTTAACAAACAAGCAGAATGAGAAAATGGCGTATTGAAGACTCAGAAGAGCTCTACAACATCAATGGTTGGGGAGTGAACTACTTCGGTATCAACGAGAAAGGTAACGTTTATGTTACACCTCGAAAAGACAGCGTGCAGGTCGACCTGAAAGAACTGGTCAACGAACTGGCCCTACATGATGTATCCGTGCCCGTATTGCTCCGTTTCCCGGACATTCTGGACAACCGGATCGAAAAGACCAGCACCTGCTTCGAAAAGGCAGCCAAAGAGTATGATTTCAAGGCAGAGAACTTTATCATCTACCCCATCAAGGTGAACCAGATGCGCCCCGTGGTAGAAGAAATCATCAGCCACGGAAAGAAGTTCAACCTGGGCCTTGAAGCCGGTTCCAAACCCGAACTGCATGCCGTGATTGCAGTGAACACAGATTCTGACTCTCCGATTATCTGCAACGGATACAAAGATCAGAACTACATCGAACTGGCTCTGCTGGCACAGAAAATGGGCAAGAGAATCTTCCTGGTTGTGGAGAAGCTCAACGAACTGAACATCATTGCCCGTGTGTCCAAAAAACTGAACGTGACTCCGAACATCGGTATCCGCATCAAGCTGGCCTCGTCAGGTAGCGGCAAATGGGAGGAAAGCGGCGGCGACGCCAGCAAGTTCGGTCTTACTTCCAGCGAATTGCTCGAAGCGCTCGACTTCCTGGAGAAGAACAACATGAAGGAATGCCTCAAGCTGATTCACTTCCACATCGGAAGCCAGATTACCAAGATACGCCGCATCCAGACTGCTCTGAGAGAGGCTTCACAATTCTACGTGCAGCTGCACAAGATGGGCTACAACGTGGAGTTTGTGGACTGCGGTGGCGGACTGGGAGTGGACTACGACGGTACCAAATCCAGCAACAGCGAGAGTTCCGTGAACTACAGCATTCAGGAATATGTCAACGACTGTGTCTATACTTTCGTAGAAGCAGCCAACAAGAACAATATCCCTCACCCGAACCTGATTACCGAAAGCGGACGCTCACTGTCGGCACATCACTCGGTGCTCATCATGCAGGTTCTGGAAACAGCCTCCCTGCCTAAGATGGACGACAACTGGGAACCGGCTCCGGATGCCCACCAGCTCGTGAAGGATATGTACGAAATCTGGGATCATCTGAACCCGAGAACGCTGTTGGAGGACTGGCACGATGCCCAGCAGATCCGCGAGGAATCGCTCGACCTGTTCAGCCACGGCATTGTGGACTTGAGAACACGCGCCGACATTGAAAGCATGTACTGGAGCGTAACTCGCGAGGTAAACATGCTGGCCCAAAGCCAGAAGCATATTCCGGAAGAACTTTGGACATTGGACAAGCTGCTGGCCGACAAATATTTCTGCAACTTCTCTCTGTTCCAGAGCCTGCCGGATTCCTGGGCCATTGACCAGTTGTTCCCGATCATGCCTATCCAGCGCCTGAACGAACGTCCGGAGCGCCAGGCTACCTTGCAGGACATCACCTGCGACTCCGACGGTAAGATTGCCAACTTCGTGACAAACAGTTACCTGTCGCACAGCCTGCCGGTGCACAAACTCAAACCGGGCGAGCCTTATTATCTGGCCGTATTCCTGGTAGGTGCCTATCAGGAGATTCTGGGTGATATGCACAATCTGTTCGGCGACACCAATGCCGTACACATCACCGTGAACGAGAAGGGATATTCCATTGACAAGACCATCGACGGAGAAACCGTAGCCGAAGTGTTGGAATACGTGCAGTACGAACCGAAGAAACTGGTACGCCGCCTCGAAATATGGGTATCACGCTCCATTCAAGAGGGCAAGATCTCGCTCGAAGAGGGTAAGGAGTTCCTGAACAACTACCGCTCCGGTCTGTACGGTTATACTTATCTGGAATAAAAAGGCATTATGACAATGAAAAAGAAACTTACTGTAATCAAAGTGGGCGGAAAGATTGTTGAAGAGGAAGCTACCCTGAAACAGTTTCTCGACGACTTTGCCCGCGTAGAAGGATATAAAGTGCTGGTGCACGGTGGCGGCCGTTCGGCTACCAAAATCGCTGCCCAGCTTGGCATCGAAAGCCGCATGGTAAACGGACGCCGCATCACCGACGCGCAGACGCTGCAAGTGGTGACTATGGTGTATGGCGGACTGGTCAACAAGAATATTGTGGCCGGACTTCAGGCCCGGGGCGTGAATGCGCTGGGACTTACCGGTGCCGACATGAATGTGATCCGCTCGCACAAACGTCCGGTGAAGGACATCGACTATGGTTTTGTAGGCGATGTGGACCAGGCTGACGGCGAGATGCTTTCCCAACTGATTGACAAGGGAATCGTGCCGGTTATGGCACCACTCACCCACGACGGACAGGGACAGATGCTCAACACCAACGCCGATACCATTGCCGGAGAAACCGCCAAGGCACTGGCTCCTTACTTCGATGTGACTCTGGTGTACTGTTTCGAAAAGAAAGGGGTGCTGCGCGACGCCAATGATGAGGATAGCGTCATCGCCCACCTGAACGAAGCCGACTTCAAGAAATACGTTGAAGAAGGCATCATCCAGGACGGAATGATTCCCAAACTGGAGAACGCATTCCAGGCCATTCACTCGGGTGTCAGCAAGGTGAACATCACCATGGCCACCGCCATCGACGGTACGCAAGGAACCATTATTGAAAAATAATTCAGAAAATAAATCTCTGAGAACAAACAACTTATAAAAAAACCTGTTGGCGGAATTAAAAAACCGCCTGAAAATT
>NZ_QUEM01000004.1 GCF_003477995.1 Bacteroides sp. OF04-15BH | reverse complement strand
TTAATCAATGGGTCCAGGGTTCGAATCCCTGAGGGCGTACAGAGTTCCCTTCGAGCATTGCTCGGAGGGATTTTTGTTTCCGTCTGTTTTTCTTCTTTAACTATTCTTTTTGTCCGTTTTTCCGAGAATAATTTGTAACTTTGCACCCGCAAAAATAGAATAGAGTTATGGATAACAAAATTTTGAAATTCAACAAGCAGTTTGTAGAAGAACGTAGATATGAGCAATTCATAACCAGTAAATATCCCGACCGTAAGATTGCCATTGTGAGTTGTATGGACACCCGTCTGGTGGAGCTTCTCCCCGCAGCCCTCGGCTTTAAGAACGGCGATATTAAGATCATTAAGAATGCCGGCGGAACCATTACCAATCCGTTTGACAGCACCATGCGCAGCCTTCTGGTGGCTATTTATGAGCTGGGAGTGGAATGGATCATGGTGATCGGTCATACCAACTGCGGGGTGCAAGGTATGGACAGCAAGCGCATGATACAGCACATGACGGAACGCGGAATCACCGACGAGAAAATCGGCATGATGCGTTATTGCGGTATTGACCTAGAGCAGTGGCTGCATGGTTTCGATGATACCAAATCTGCGGTGCTCGAGACCGTTGATCTGATCAGTCATCATCCGCTGATTCCGGCAGATGTGAAAGTAAAGGGATTCATTATGGATTCTACTACCGGAGAGTTGGAGGAACTTTAGTTCTTCCTTTTCCTGAAAGATAAAAGGTAAGACACTCTTCTGGCAAGCTATTCACATAGATTGAAAGAGAGAGTGTCTTGTTTTTGTTAGTATGTAAAATAGTGGTTTAGTATAATTTAGATTTCTCCAAAGTTAAGTTTAGTTCTGTTCAATAGTTACGGTTTAGTTCCTCTGTTCTTTAGTTACGGTTTAGTTTCTTACTTTTTCTTCTTCTTTTTCTTTCAATAGTTACGGTTTAGTTTCTTTGTTTCTTATATCTGATTCGTTAAGATTTAGTCTCTGTTGTTCGTGTTTCTGTGTTTCTGTTTTCTTTTGACATTGCAAAGATCAGAAAAAAGAATTTAATGGAAGAGGGATTTTCCCTAAATTGGGGTGGGGATTTCCCTATTTCGTATTCCTATAAACCCCTTCTGCTTATTAAGTTGTTGAATATTAGATTTCTAGCTTGGTTTGCCAATAGAAGTGCGGGTGAAACAATTCTGCCATATTTTTCGGCTCGGTAGGGAAAATCCCATAGATGGACGATCCGGAACCGCTCATGGAAGCATATATGGCTCCCTGACGGTAAAGTTCCTGCTTGATGCGGTTCAGTTCGGGATGATTGGGGAAGACGCTTTCCTCAAAATCGTTGACGATAATGTCTTTCCATTCTTCAATCGGACGGCAGATGGCATCCTGAACCCGATGCTCCGGCATGTGGGGGCGCACCTTGGCATAGGCTTCCTGAGTGGAAATATGGATTTCCGGCTTTATCAAGACCAGAGTATAGCCTTTCAGCGACAGAGAGATCGGCGTGAAGATGTTGCCGATGCCTTCGGCCAGAGTGGGGCGGTTCTGAATGAAGAAGGCGCAGTCGGCTCCCAGGCGGGCAGCCAGTTCCTCCAGCTTTCCGACCGAAAGTCCCAGAGAAAAATGGTCATTCAGCATTTTCAGCATAAAGGCGGCGTCGGACGAACCTCCTCCCAGTCCGGCACCAAAAGGAATGTCTTTGCGCATGCGGATCTGGACCGGTGCAAGCGGATATTCGGACTGAAGCAGGCGGAAAGCCTTAATGACCAGATTTTTTTCCGGGACACAGTCCACGGGAGTTCCTTCTATATTAAATAAGTAGTCCGTAGTGTTCTGCTGTTCCGGTGCGAGCGCTTCCAGAGAAAGAGTATCACACAGGGGGATGGGATAGAAGACGGTTTCCAGATTATGATAGCCGTCGGGCCGTTTGCTGACCACGTTCAGGCCCAAATTGATTTTTGCGTTGGGATATGTAATCATCATATACAAATTATTATTTCTTGTTTCAAAATTATAAAAAAAATCCGATATATATTATCTTTGCATACAAATGAAAATTGAAAATGGCAGAGAATAGAAGAACGACGAAGCGGACCGCGCCGAAAACCAAGCTGGTAGAGGTGCCCGCAGAAGATGCATACGGACATGTGCAGCCTCAGGCCCTGGAGTTTGAGGAGGCGGTGCTCGGAGCCCTGATGATAGAAAAGGATGCGTATTCGCAGATTAGTGAAATCCTGAAGCCGGAGAGCTTTTATGACCACAGGCATCAGCTGATCTTTGAGGCAATACGCTCGCTGAACCTGCAGCAGAAACCGGTAGATATCCTTACTGTGACGGAGTATCTGAATTCAACCGGAAATCTGGAGGAGGCCGGCGGACCGTTTTATATCACTCAGCTGAGCGGAAAGGTGGCTTCATCGGCGCATATAGAATATCATGCCCGTATCATTGCCCAGAAATTTCTGGCCCGTGAGCTGATCACGTTTACCAGTGTGGTGCAGACCAAGGCCTTTGACCGCACGGTGGATGTGGACGACCTGATGCAGGAAGCTGAAGGAAAGCTGTTTGAGATTTCGCAGCAGAACATGAAGAAGGATTACACGCAGATTAATCCCGTGATTCATGAGGCATACGAGATGTTGCAGAATGCGGCCAAGCGTTCGGACGGTCTGAGCGGTCTGAGCAGTGGTTTCGAAAAACTGGACAAAATGACTTCCGGATGGCAGAATTCCGACCTGATTATTATCGCTGCGCGTCCGGCGATGGGTAAAACGGCATTTGTGCTTTCCATGGCCAAGAAGATGGCTGTAGACATGAAGATACCTTGCGCCATGTTCTCGCTTGAGATGAGTAACGTGCAGCTCGTGAACCGTATGATTGTGAATGTGTGTGAGATTCCGGGAGAAAAGATCAAGAGCGGACAGCTGGCACCTTATGAGTGGGGACAGCTGGACAGTAAGATTACCCAGCTCTATGATGCTCCTTTCTATGTGGACGATACGCCTTCGCTTTCGGTGTTTGAGCTGCGTACCAAAGCGCGCCGTCTGGTGCGCGAGCACGGAGTGAAAATCATTATGATTGACTACTTGCAGCTGATGAATGCCAGCGGTATGTCGTTCGGTAGCCGTCAGGAAGAGGTAAGTACCATTTCGCGTTCGCTCAAGGGACTGGCCAAGGAGCTGAACATTCCGATCATCGCCCTGAGTCAGTTGAACCGTGGTGTGGAAAACCGTGAAGGCGCAGAAGGAAAGCGTCCGCAGTTGAGCGACTTGCGTGAATCCGGAGCTATCGAGCAGGATGCCGATATGGTGTGTTTCATCCACCGTCCGGAATACTATAAAATCTATCAGGACGACAAGGGACGCGACCTGCGCGGTATGGCGGAGATCATCATAGCCAAGCATCGTAACGGTGCCGTGGGCGATGTGCTGCTCAAGTTCCGCGGCGAGTTTGCCCGTTTCCAGGACCCGGACGAGGATGCGTATATCCCGATGCCGGGAGAGTCGGCGGTATTCGGCTCCAAAATGAATCAGGAATCGGCTCCGATGCCCGATATGGATATGATGCCCCCACCACCGGATGGGCCTGTTCCTTTTTAAAAAAGCATTTTATAGGCAGTGTTCCTGAAAACTTTTTGGAATATTTCAGAAAAAGACGTAATTTTGCATGTCTCAGTAAGAATAAAAACTACAAAAAAATAATATGAATATTTCTTATAATTGGCTGAAAGAGTACGTAGACTTTGACTTGACAGCACAAGAAGTGGCTGATGCCCTGACCTCCGAAGGTCTGGAAGTGGGATCAGTAGAAGAGGTGCAGGCTATAAAAGGTGGCTTGCAGGGATTGGTCGTCGGTGAGGTTTTGACTTGCGAACCGCATCCGAATTCAGACCACATGCATGTATGTTCTGTAAATCTGGGTGAGGGCGAACCTCAGCAGATTGTGTGCGGCGCGGCAAACGTGGCTGCCGGACAGAAGGTGATTGTGGCTACTCTGGGTACAAAACTGTATGACGGAGATGAGTGCTTCACCATCAAGAAGTCAAAGCTGAGAGGCATTGAGAGTAACGGTATGATTTGTGCCGAGGACGAAATCGGTATCGGAACAGATCACAATGGTATCATTGTATTGCCGGATTCTGCCGTACCGGGTACTCCAGCTGCAGAATACTATAACATCAAGAGCGATTATCTGATTGAAGTGGACATCACTCCGAACCGTGCGGATGCCTGCTCACACTATGGTGTGGCTCGCGACTTGTATGCCTGGTTGGTACAAAACGGTTACAAAACTTCTATCCATCGCCCGGGCACAGAGGCTTTTGCTGTGGATAACCACGATCTGGATGTGGAGGTTTGTGTAGAGAATACCGAAGCTTGTCCGAGATACTGTGCGGTTACCGTAAAGAACTGTACCGTTAAGGAGAGTCCGGAATGGTTGCAGAACAAGCTGAAGATTATCGGTCTGCGTCCTATTAATAATATTGTGGACATCACCAACTATGTGATGTTTGCTTACGGACAGCCGTTGCACTGCTTCGATGTGGATATGATCAAGGGTAACAAGGTTGTTGTGAAGACCATGCCAAAGGGAACTCCTTTCGTAACCCTCGACGGTGAGACTCATGAGCTGACCGACCGTGATCTGGCTATCTGCAATGCCGAGGAGCCTATGTGTATTGCCGGTGTGTTCGGTGGTAAGGGTAGCGGTACTTATGAGAACACCACCAATGTATTGCTGGAGAGTGCTTACTTCAATCCTACCTGGATTAGAAAGAGTGCCCGTTATCATGGCTTGAATACCGATGCTTCATTCCGTTTTGAGCGTGGTGTGGATCCCGACGGACAGCTGTATGCCCTGAAGCAGGCTGCCATTCTGTGCAAGGAATTGGCCGGTGGAGAGATCGCTATGGAAATCAAGGACGTACAGTCTTCAAAGATTGCCAACCCGATTGTAGACATTACTTACGATTATATCAACGGACTGATCGGTAAGGAGATTCCGGCAGAAACCGTAAAGAGCATCGTTACTTCTCTGGAAATGAAGATTCTGGAGGAAACTGAAAGCAGTCTGAAACTGGAAGTTCCTGCTTATCGTGTGGATGTGCAGCGTCCGTGCGATGTGGTTGAGGATATTCTCCGTATCTATGGATATAACAATGTAGAGATTCCTACTTCTGTGAAGTCCAGCTTGGCCATTAAGGGCGACGTGGACAAGAGCTATAAGATGCAGAATCTGATTGGCGAGCAGCTGGTAGGTTGCGGATTCAACGAGATTCTGAACAACTCACTGACCCGCGCAGCTTATTACGACGGTTCGGAGACTTACACTCCGGAGCATCTGGTAATGCTTCTGAATCCGTTGAGCTCTGATTTGAACGCTATGCGTCAGACATTGCTGTTCGGTGGATTGGAGTGTGTGGCTCACAATGCCAACCGTAAGAATGCCGATTTGCGTTTCTTTGAGTTCGGTAACTGTTACTATTTCGATAAGAACAAGAAGTCAGACGTGATCATCCCGGGAGTGAGCAACGGACGTGATCTGGAAGTCAGAAAGCACGTGCTGGATGCTTACAGCGAAGACTATCACCTGGGTCTGTGGGTTACCGGTAAGCGTGTGAGCGGTTCTTGGTGCCATGCCGACGAGGACAGCAGCTTCTACGAACTGAAGGCTTACGTGCTGAACATCTTCGCCCGTCTGGGTGTGAATATGGGTGCCATGGTGATTGCCGAGTCAAAGAACGATCTGTTTGCTAAGGCCATCGAAATCCAGAACCGTGGCGGAAAGGTATTGGCCACTCTGGGTATCGTAGCGAAGAAGATGACCCACATGTTCGATATCGACAATGACGTTTATTTTGCCGATCTGAACTGGACTCTGCTGATGAAGGCCATCAAGAACAACAAGGTAAGCTTCAAGGAAATCAGCAAGTATCCGGCTGTAAGCCGTGATTTGGCTCTGCTGATTGACAAGAACATCACTTTCGAGGAAATCGAGAAGGTGGCATACGCAACAGAGAAGAAATTGCTGAAGGCCGTTCGTCTGTTCGACGTTTACGAAGGTAAGAATCTGGAAGCTGGCAAGAAGAGCTATGCGGTGAACTTCCTGTTGCAGGATGAAACCAAGACTCTGAATGACAAGCAGATCGATGCCATCATGAACAAACTGATCACGAACTTGCAGAACAAACTCAACGCCAAGTTGCGTTAATATCATAAAGCTGCATCCGAAAGGGTGCAGCTGCATTTCAAAAAGAAAGACTATAAATTCAAAACATTTAAATATTACACAATGGGAAGAGCATTTGAATATAGAAAAGCTGCCAAATTGAAAAGATGGGGTCACATGGCCAAGACGTTTACAAGACTGGGTAAACAAATCGCTATTGCGGTGAAAGCCGGTGGTCCTGAACCGGAAAATAACCCGACCCTGCGTTCTATCATCGCAACCTGTAAGCGTGAGAACATGCCGAAGGATAACATCGAGCGTGCCATCAAGAATGCTATGGGTAAGGACCAGAGCGAATACAAGGGAATGACTTACGAAGGATACGGTCCTCACGGTATTGCTGTATTTGTTGATACTTTGACTGACAATCCTACCCGTACCGTTGCCGATGTACGTTCTATCTTCAACAAGTTCTCTGGAACTTTGGGTAACATGGGTTCTTTGGCTTACCTGTTCGATCACAAGTGCGTATTTACTTTCAAGAAGCCTTCAGATCTGGATATGGACGAGTTGATTCTTGATTTGATCGACTACGGAGTAGAAGAGGATTATGAGGAGGATGAGGAAGAAGGAACAGTAACCATCTACGGTGATCCGAAGAGCTACGGTGCAATCCAGAAGCATCTGGAGGAGCAGGGCTTTGAGGATGTCGGTGGTGAGTTCACTTACATTCCAAACGACTTGAAGGAAGTTACTCCTGAGGTACGTGAAACGATCAACAAGATGGTAGAGCGTCTGGAAGAGTTTGACGATGTGCAGACTGTTTACACGAACATGAAGCCTGAAGAAGAATAAAGATTTCACAAGATGAAAGTGGAGTTTAAGACAAAAGGAACTTGCAGTTCGCTCATTGAGATTCAGACGGAGCAGGGCATCATTGAAGAGGTACGTTTTCAGGGCGGCTGTAACGGCAATCTGAAAGGTATTTGTTCTTTGGTAAAAGGAATGCCTGTTGCGGAAGTAATCCAGCGTCTGGAGGGTATCCGTTGCGGTGCCCGTCCGACATCTTGTCCGGACCAGTTGGCGCAGGCACTGAAAGAAACCTTATAAAAATTCTTTTTAAATCATATAAAACGGTGAACCTTAAAGATTGGCTTTCAATCTTCCGGTTCACCGTTTTTTGTTTATGCTTTCATGCAAGAGGATCTTTCTCTAACGGAGAGGGGACTATAACATTTCCAACCATTTTCGGACTTCCTCCAGCCATATTTTCTTGAACGCGAAATTGTTTGAGAATCCCCATCCGTGTCCTCCTTTTGGATAGCAGAGTAGGGTGGCCGGTACTTTGTGAGCCAGAAGAGCCTGGTAATAACGGATGCTGTTTTCCGGTACGACAGCCCGGTCGTCGCTACAGTGAATCAGCAGTGCCGGCGGAGTTTGTGCGTTTACCTGAAGTTCATTGCTGAAGAACTCGATCTGTTCGTCCGAAGGATTCTTTCCCAATAAATTCTGGCGTGATCCCTGATGCGTGATTTCCTGGCGCATGCTGATTACCGGATACAGGAGTAGCTGAAAGTCCGGTCGGCAATCTTTGGTATAATGTGTTGCTGCTGTTGAGGCCAGATGCCCTCCGGCAGAAGCCCCCATGATGCCTATTTTTTTCAGATACCACTCGTCGGCGTGCTGGCGCATGATGCGGATTGCCTTCTGGGCATCACTTAAAGGAACGTCGCTGTGTCCATTCGGCATTCGGTATTTCAGTACAGCAAAAGTAATTCCCTGTTCGTTAAACCAGGAGGCCATATCGTGCCCTTCGTGCTTCAACGCTACATAAGCATATCCCCCGCCCGGGCAGGCAATAACAGCCTTGCCGTTGCTTTTTTCGGGAAGATATATCGTGAGTGAAGGCTGGGTAACGTTTCCGACAATTCCGTTTTGGATGACTTTCTCCGCTTCAGTAATTTCATTTGTGTTTGGGGCACCATCGGGCCACAAGGGAATTTCAATTTTCTGTTGGGCACATACAGAAGTGGCCAACAGAAAGATATAGCTGCCCAAAGCTGTAATCAGGAATTTCCTGTATTCTGGTAGTGTAATTTTTTTCATGTCTGTTGCTTTTAAGAGTTGGTTATCAGAAGAATGTAAAAGCATCGTAATATGTTTTGTATATTTTCGTTTTCGTACAAGATGGGTTGCATAAAGATCATTCATTTTCTGTATGGGAGCCATCCATTTCTTTGGCATATAGCGAGTTACCCAATAGAGTTATGTATCTTATGATATACTCCAATTTATAGGGAGACATTTCTCCTTCCAGAGAAACGGACTGGTTTGCCTCAAGTGATTGCACGATATGTTGATAGACCGATGAGGCTTCGTCCATTGTCCGTTTAGCTTGTTTGGCTCTGACCTTTATAAAAAGTTCCAGAGCTGTTTTGATTATCCGAATCAAATTTTCTTGGTCTTTTCGTTCTGTGTACAGCACAATAAGTCGGTCGAAAGGCATTCTTATTGGTTGTTCGAGAAGTATTGCTTTTTCATAAACACTGACAGCTTCATCAGTCAATCCTTCTTTTTTCAGTTCATCTCCCAACTTTGTCAGGCGTAAGCTTTTCTGGTAGATATCCTGGTACTCAATATAATTCAGGTCTTCAGGATTCTGAAAGGTTTCTTCGGTGATGAGTTGCAATTTTTCAATCATTTCCGTTTCGTCCTTACAAAGAACCTCTCTAGGGACTGTGCCTCGGTTCGGACCCACAATTTCTGCCCTTTCCAGATAGTAAATCAGTCTTTGGGCTCTATTGTAGCCTATACAGAATTTTCTTTGGAGCAATGAGGTACTTCCCAATTGCGTATTTACTATCAAATTTGCAGCCTCTTCAAAAAGCGGGTCAATATTCGCCTTGTTTAGAATTTCCTTATATTGTCCCGAAAGGCTGTAATCGGGAACATATTGTTTTTTATCCATCAGAAGATCCAGTTCGGGGGATTTTTCCACCTCTGTTTCTTCCGCATGTTTCTCACGTTCCTGAGTCGGGATGAGAGCAGAGAGTGCTGCCATGAAGAGGAATAACAAGGACCATTTCCATGAGATGCCTAACACCAGAGGAAGCATAACTGATGCCCATAAACACGAAAACAACAGAACAAACCGCAGGAGTCTGCGGTAAGTAATTTCGTTGTTTTTCTTTTTTTCTTCAAAATCTGCATCTTTGGGATTTTCTGCATTTGAATCCGTATCGGGAAGTCTTTTCATTGTCTTATTATAAGGTATTATATTGGTTTCATGATTAAGCTATTTGGGGATAACCATGCGGTTTTATTTCCAAAAATACGGATTAATTGAGTTATAATCAAATTTTGCGTGACGATAAATATTCAAGAGGAATAAAGATTTTATTCCGTTTATTTACTTGTAAAATGATTTTCCGATAGACTCTCCAATATATTATCCAGAAAGCACGTTGCTCAGGTTGTTTGAACTGTTTTGAATTTGCAGGATTAATGTTTTCTGAAACTGAAGACAATGACTGGGTTGTGGTAGCATTTGGGACGCTATGAATATGTTCCGAACAAAGAAATCAAAAATATTTTTTAAGCTTTCTCTTTGCTATTTAATTTTTTTGGTGTACCTTTGTTCTATCAAAAGCCGACATGGCTCAGTTGGTAGAGCATTTCATTCGTAATGAAAGGGTCGCGGGTTCGAGTCCCGCTGTCGGCTCCATAGTCAGATAAAGATAATCACTTGATTATCTGATACTTCCCCAAATACTTCTTACGAAAGACTTCAGTATTTAATTTTAAAAAAAGGATTTTCACCTCACTTTTGAGCGAATTTGATTGTCCTTTGATTGTCCTTAAAATTAAATGCGTATGTCATCTGTTTATTTAACCATACTTCCAAACAAAAAAAATGTTCGTGGCGAATATGCAATTCGGTTTGCCATAAACCATAAAAGGGAAACATGTTATATCGTGACACGCTTTTTGGTGTCTTCTTTGGCCCAGTTCAAGAACGGTCAGGTCATCAAGAGGCCGGATGCTGCAATCATAAACACGAAACTGCGTAATCTGCTTAATACTTACCAGAACAGACTGGACGAGATTGTCAATCCAGAATTATATTCCTGCAAGCAGCTCAAAGATATGATTCAGCATGCGGACAAAAGAGATTCCGCAACCTTTAAAAGTATTTCTGATGAATTTCTCCACCAACTTATAGAAGAGGGTAGGGGTAGCTACGCGAAGATGATTGAACACAATAGTCGGACGTTTTTAGACTTCTGCAAAGGAGATATCCCCATTCAAGGAGTTACCCCGGAATTAATCGACGGGTATATAAAATATCTCAGACGGAAGGGAACTGTCAGCGATACATCAATTAATATCATGTTGGCCAGAACAAAGGTGATCATTAACCGAGCCATTAAACAAAGACTGGTGAGATATGACGTGCATCCGTTCATAGCCTGTAAAATAGCTTCTGCTCCTATCCGGGAAGGACACTGTCCAAAATTTTGTGTAAATGGAAACAGAATTCAGCTGTAAGTTTGTTCTTATATCTGGATTCTGTTAACTCCGAGATGCTGTCCCGTATCCATTTCTGTAGCTCACAGACTTTTCACAAGTATCAGACAGTTGTCTGTATATGTCCAGTTCGTTGATCAGGAATAAGTTTCAAACAGAATGTCTGTTTATCTTATAACAAACCTATTCATTTATCAAATCCTCAAAGAATTCTACTGTAAGATTACAATCCTGGTTATCCAACAACCTTCCTTCTTTGTTCAGTATTAATGCAAAAGGAATACCGGAAAACTGAAAATGAGCTTGAAGATAAGCCCAGTCATCAGGACTTATATAAATATGTTCCCCTTGAATATTATTCTCTTTCATCCAGGCTTCTGCCGACTCACGAGGAGAATCCGCTACATTACATATATATAAAAACTTCACCGGCTTATTTTTAAGTTTCTCAACCATTTCACGTTGTTCTAACATGCCGGCACGACAAGGACCACAACTCATTCCCCAAAAGTCGACATAAAGTACATTACCCGCATAAGGATTAATGATACGCTGGAATACACTGTCTTTCTCCAATAATCGGCTCTCAGAAGCTCCTTCTTGCTCACGAATACAATTCCTATAGTATTGTAACAAATGAAAACGGACCTGAGGATAAGTAAGGTAAGGTATTATAGCAATAAGACGCTCAGTCAGATGGTCTCCATGAAATCTGTTTGAATTAGAGCTTTTTTTGAAACCATGACAAAGGGCAATCTGAAATGCAAAATTATTACCCAACTTCGTATTTTTATTATATTCTTGGAACTGCTTTTCTATAAAGTCACTATAAGTAAAAAGTAAATCATTGCGCAATACTTTTGCCTGTTTTAAAAATTCCGGTTCATAATCTTTCGGTAAAAAGAAATCGTTGGCATACCAGGCTAAATTCTCTGAAAAATAATCCTGTTGCTCCAAACGGTAGTCCGAAACATCATCAATAATTTTAAATATATCATAATCCATACGATTATAAGGCAACCAGGAGTCGGCTCCCATAATCAAATATGGATTATCTATAAAGCAATCATTGTTTTTTAACAGGAATAGGAATAATTTCTTATTGTCTAACGGACGATAATTCTCATTGGTTATCCATTCTCTATCTGATTTCATAATAAATTGTGTCAGTTTATGATTCTTGCGCGCCTCAAAAACGTTAACTAAAGGGGCGCTCAATAATGAAGCCTTGAGAATGTTGCGAGTTAGTGGCATACAATCGGCAGGTAGGGATTTATCTATATCTTTCTTTATTTTCTTAAAAACCAGAAAATTGAAATCTATAAAATCCTCATACACTTGATTGGACGCTCTCACTTCAGGATATTTTCTATATTCTGACAAATACTTTTTCCGTAACATAGGATAATAACGATTAACCTGAGCTGTTACATTGTTACCTGAAAATTCCAATCCTTTTCCGGCATCATAAACTACATCTACCGTATCACCTGCCATTAAAAAAACATTTGCTTTAAAATTACTCCAAAAAGCAAACTGGCTATGGGGTAAAGCAACATTTTCACGAAAAGTGCCATCGGAATTTACGTGAACCAAATAATTAGCGTCTTTATCCAGAAATAGATTTTTGAGATGAATGGTAAACATTTTCGGTATTTCCTGTCCAGGCATATTTTTTATCTGCCCGCGAAGTAAGCAAACTCCTCCACGAAACTGATATCCATCATCTGCAGAAAGTTGCAATGTACATACAAAAATACAAAGCAAAAAACAAAAGTTCTACATAACGTTTTCATAAATGATTATTTGTTTTTATATATACATAAATTATCGTGAGTTCAATATAATATATATTACTGATAATTAGAAATATAGCGACAAAAGTCTTTATTTTTCTGTTAATGGTATGATTGGTTTGGTTCTATTTTTTTGCAACCTTCAAGATAGCTGTCAATTCCTTCTTTGAAATCCTTTTGAAGTTCATTGATGGTGCTGCCTTCATAAAGAATCAAAGCTTCGTTGCCCATCCCTTGAACTTTACCGCAAAAGCAGTTGTCTTCTTTGCTATATTCTATAGAACCTTTGTAACCTTTATATTCCAGATGCTCCATAATTCTTTTCGATGAAAATTTTTTTCATGAAATATGTGCAATGCCTGCACCTTTCTCACAGACGTAATTCACATAAAATAGTGCTAATACTAAGCCAATATCTGATGCAACAGCCATGCCTAATGGTTGAGAAACGTTTCCGCATCAATTTTGAATTCCAGAGTGAAGTCCCCGTTGAGGGCATCGCAAGGATTGGGATTCTCTTCCAGATACAGACTAATGGCTTCTTTTATGTTTTCGATAATCTCTTTCAGGTTATCGCCCACCGTGCAAACAGGAGCGTCTTTGATATATGCACAGAGATTGGTCCCTGCGTTTTCAATAATTACTTCTACAGTATGTTGTGCAAAGTGTTCTTCGGAATAGTCGGCAACCAGGTTGGAAAGCAACTCCAGCTCTATTCTATCAGGATCTTCAGGGGGAGTCGTGTCTGTGACCCGATTCAGTAATCCTTCCACCTTCTTTACTGCCCACTCATATTGTTCCTTTCGTGTAATTCTTGTCATGGCATTCATTTAATCGGTACCGCCGATCCGGTTTAAGCAGAATAACAGGATCTGAAAATAAGACTTTTCTTTGTTATTTGCAAATCTTTGGAAGCAAAGACGGAGTTTTTGGTATAAGAGGCGATGCCCGACAGACTGTCTTCAAATCGTAATGTCATAATATTTGTATTAATTACAAAAATTATATCAGATGCTTTTTTGATGAAAAGAAATGTATTATCTTTGCGCGTGCAAACAATGATCACATCATCATGAAGCATTTGGATATAATCAGTATTGTGGCAGGTGTTTTCCTGCTCTTTGCGGTGCAATATGTTGCCGGAGGCTTTCCGGTAACCTTCTTTTCTTTCCCGTTGAACATTATTTTGGTTGTGCTGTGGCTGCTGGCCCTGTGGGTGCTCTACAAGGACTATCGCCAGACGCGCTTTTGCCGTTTCCTGCTTTCCTTGCGCACCACGGTCATCACCTTTGTGATGTTCATTCTGCTTTGCCTGATCATTGGTCTGGTGCCTCAGCATTCGGCCATGATGCCGGTGGGAGAGGGAGGAACCTTTTGGGAGCGTCTGGGAATCCATGAGATGACCACCTCCTGGCCTTTCCTTTTTATATTATTATTGCTCCAGTCGCATCTGGCCATGATCACCTTCCGCGGTATCCGAAACCGGAAAGGCATCCGCTGGCGCTTCCTGACCAGTCATTTAGGATTGTGGCTGGCTTTGCTGGGCGGTTTCTGGGGCAGTGCCGATACGCAGATGTACCGGGTACCGGTATATAAGGAGCAGCCCGGACGAATGGCTTATGCAGCCGACGGACGCGTGCATTATCTGGATTACGAATTGGAGCTGCGCCGCTTTGAAGTGGATTACTACGACAACGGAATGCCGCGTACCTATCAGGCCGATGTGGCGGTAGACGGGCAGGAAGTCATTCTGAAAGTCAACGAACCGCACAGCATCCGTTTTGGTGAGGACCTCTATCTCACGGGATATGACATGCATGCCGGAGACGAGATTCGTTACTGCGTGCTTCAGGTGGTGAAGCAACCCTGGAAATATGTGCAGCTCACCGGAATCATCATGATGTTGCTTTCGGCTGTAGCTTTGTTTATTAAAGGACCGATAAAGAGAGGAAAAGATGATCAGTTGGGATAATTTTGAATATTTTGTAGCTCCTGCGGCTCTGTGCTGGATTGCGGGAGCCGTGCTTTCGGCGCGTCAGGCCACCCGTAGCCGTGCGGCCTTGTGGGCCACTTTGGCCGGTACCCTGATTTTTGCCGTTTTCATTGCCGGTTTGTGGACCACGCTTTCTCGTCCGCCGTTGCGCACGATGGGAGAGACCCGTTTGTGGTACTCCTTCTTTCTGAGTATCTCCGGACTGATCACCTACTGGCGCTGGCGCTATCGTTGGGTATTGCCCTTCGCCACGCTTCTGGCGCTCGTGTTCTGCATGATCAATATTCTGAAGCCCGAGATACACGACCAGTCGCTGATGCCGGCCTTGCAGAGTCCGTGGTTCATCCCCCACGTCACGGTGTATATGTTTTCCTATTCCGTGCTGGGCTGTTCCTTTATTCTTTCCTGCATCGGACTCTACCGCCACAAACCCGAATATCTCGATACGCTCGATCAGCTGGTCTATGTCGGTCTGGCCTTCCTCACGCTGGGAATGCTTTCGGGCGCCGTGTGGGCCAAGGATGCCTGGGGCAACTATTGGAGCTGGGACCCCAAGGAAACCTGGGCGGCGATCACCTGGTTCGGTTATCTGCTCTATGTGCATCTGCGCCTCATGTCGGGCGTGTCTCCGCGCAAGCTTTATTTGATTTTGATACTGAGTTTCCTGACCCTTCAGATTTGCTGGTACGGCGTGAACTATCTGCCTTCGGCCGAGGGCAGTGTTCATGTATACAGTCAGACATAAACAATTACCTAAACTAATAAAAGAGAGAAAAATGAAGAAAAAGTATGTGTTAGTGCCCGTTGTGCTCCTTGCAGCAGGAGCGGCCACCTATCGTCTGGTCAATCAGCCGCCATCGTCTGATCTTCCGGCCAACGAGCAGATGTATCAGTTGCTGGCAGATGCCGGCTGTATGGCTTGTCACGTAGCCGAGCCCAAGTTACCGTTCTACGCTTCTTTCCCGCTGGCCGGCGATTTGGTGAAGGAAGATGCCCGTCTGGGTTACCGTGCCTTCGACATCGCTCCGATGATGGAGGCTATTAAGGCCGGAACACCGGTCAGCGAAGTGGATCTGGCAAAGGTAGAGAAAGTCATTCAGGACGGTACCATGCCTATGGTCAAGTATTATCTGGTTCACTGGGGATCTTCTATCTTGGATTCCGAGAAGACCATTGCCCTGAACTGGATTCGCGACCAGCGTGCTGCCAATTACCCGAACCCGTTGGCTGCTGCCGAGTTTGCCAATGAGCCGGTGCGTCCGATTGCCGATTCTATTCCGGTAGACGTGCGCAAGGTGATTCTGGGAGAGATGCTTTATCACGATACCCGTTTGTCGGTGGACAACACCGTGTCTTGTGCCACTTGTCACGGTCTGAACACCGGTGGTGTGGACAACAAGCAGTTCTCTGAGGGTATTCAGGGACTGAAGGGTGGTGTCAATGCACCGACCGTATTCAATGCTCATTATAACTTTGTTCAGTTCTGGGACGGACGTGCCAAGACTCTGGCCGATCAGGCCGGCGGTCCTCCGTTGAACCCGGTAGAGATGGGTCACAAGTCCTTCGACGATATCTGCGCCCGTCTGGCTGAAGACGCTGCCTTTACCAAGGCTTTCAAGGAAGTTTATCCTGATGGCTGGACTCAGGCAAACATCACCAATGCCATCCAGGAGTTCGAGCGCACGCTGATCACTCCGAACAGCCGCTTCGACAAATACCTCAAGGGCGACAAGGCTGCCTTGACTCAGGAAGAGATTACCGGTTATGAGCTGTTCAAGCAGTACAACTGTGCTACCTGCCACGTGGGTGAGAACCTCGGAGGTCAGTCTTACGAGCTGATGGGCTTGCAGGGCGACTATTTCGCTGACCGCAATACCGAGATCACTCTCGAAGACCACGGTCGCAACAAGGAAACCAAGACCGAGCGTGATATCCACCGCTTCAAGGTTCCTGGATTGCGTAACATCGCTCTGACCGCTCCTTATTTCCATGACGGTACCAAGAAGACTCTGGAAGAGGCGGTACGCGATATGGCCAAGTATGAGGTTGGTGTAGAACTGACCGATCAGGAAACTGCCCAGTTGGTTTCTTTCCTCAAGACCCTCACCGGAGAGTATAAGGGAAAGACTCTGACTAATGACAATATGAAATAAATTTTTAACTGAAACGACAATTCTCTAAAGTTGGAGATTGTAACGATACTCTTTTAAAGGGCCGCATCAAACTCTATATGGAGTGATGATGCGGCCCTTTCTTTAGTCTTTTAAGGACATAAAGTTTATCTTTTCAAAAAATGAATTCTGACATAGTCTATTTTTCTTTAGAATATTCAGCTTTGAATAAAATTTGTCCTTATGAAAGCAGATTCTTAAGTAATCTGTTTTATTCTTTGGGAGAGATATTTTAAGGGTAGAAAAATGTTCCTGATGTTTTTGCAAAATCTTCTCAATGATTTTATCAAATGATCCCAATCATTTTTTTGCACTGTGGTGCTGCACGGAGAACACCGGCAGCCCGGCATGGAAAAAGGAGCTGTATCCGGTTGTCCGGGTCACAGCTCCTTTTGTTAATGATATAATGTTAGAAGACCGTTTAGAATTTGATGTTGGCGTTGAACTCTACGGTGAACGGACGGATATAGCTTCCGGCCATCACATATCCCGCATAGGCGGCTGCTTCATCCTTGTCTACGAGTTCCGCACCGGCGATGCTGCCCTTCGCACCGGTCTGGTTCAGGAAGTTCACCACGGTGCAGCCCAGCGACAGTTTCTTGTTCACCTGCCAGTTGATGCCGCCGAAGGTTTCCCATCTGCCGTTGAAGTAATAAGCATCATTGATGTTGGCATACGTCTTGCTGAAGTAACGGAAGCTGGTCCAGATCTTCAGATAATCCGTAATCATATAGCTCGGGTCGATTTCCACAATGACCTGAGGAATCTCGGCTACAATGTTTCCGGTAGCGTCGATCTTGCCCACATAACCGTCGGAGAAGGTGATGGAAGTCTCATACTTCTTGTAGGTCGGCTTCTGGTATGTGAACAGGAAGTGCAGGTCAAATCCCTTGCACGGATGCGCTACCACGTCGGTGGTCCATCCGATGGTCTGGATGTCGAAGGTAAGCGGAGCGGCCATAATCTGGTTCTGTCCGTCAGCCGTTTTGTGCTGCAGGTTCAGCGTGGCGTTGTTGTTGGTCTTTGAGATGTATGACACCAGCGAAGTCAGGCTGAGCCATTTGTTGTTGTAATAGATACCGGCACGTCCCAGAGGTACGGAGATGGTTCCCGTGTTCGGATAAGTGGCCGGAGCAAAGCTCTCGATCTTCGGATGCTGGGTGATGTAGGTGAAGTCACCGGTCAGACCGAACTGATTGTTGATCTTATAGGTCAGGGCTGCTGTGAGCGCATAGTTCAGCCAGTCGTGTTCCATCGGAGTCGGTTCGATCTTGACGCCGTCCTTTTCCGCTCCCAGATAATAGTCCGCAAATCGTCCGATATAGTTTCCGTTGGCATCCTTCACGGCCGCATTTTCTCCTCTCAGAGCCTGATACTCCAAGCGGGCACCATAGTACACGTTGAACTTGTCGGTCACATCCCAGTCGTGTGTGAAGTAGAGTGCCAGTTTGTTGTCGAATCCGTTGTAATATTCAGAAGCGTTCTTGTTGAAGTCGTAGAAATAGCCGTTGCTGTATTTGCGGTTCTGCGAAGTGGCATAGTCGGCATTATACAGGCGCACCGGATAGCTGCCGTCAGAAGGTACCGACTGGTCGTACATGGTGGTCGAAGAAGTGTAGTCAATGTCGTAGTACCACTCGTTGAGGCCCAGTCGCCACAGACCGTGGTCGGTGTTTCTGCTCAGTTCCGAAGTAAACATGAACGAGTTGATGAAACCGCGGTTCAGACAGGTCATACGGCTCTGCACATACTCTCCGGCATACGGTTTCATGCTTCCGTCGGCACTTTCATACAGATAGTTGATGCCCGCCTCGTTCTTGTCGAGCGACATCGGAGTCTGGTAAACCAGCGAACCAGTGGACTTGTCATATTTCATAATGGCTTTCCAGTTCAGTCCGTTGTCCCATTTATAGTCGTTCATCAGGGTGATCATGTTCCCCTTGTTCTCGGAAGCATCATAAAGGTTGGTCTTCTTGACCTCACCGGTACGCATGTCGCGATACACCATGTCATTGTCCACCGGAAGGTAAGAGGTGGTACCCAGCTTGAAGTCGCCGAATTGTTTCACGCTACCGTCGCCTACATAGATGAAAGGAGCCGACTGGGTGGCATAGTTATATACCGGATGGCTGTTGCTGAAATTATATAAGGCTGTAAATTCACCCCGGTTGTCGTTGTATCTTTTGGTCAGGGCAAACTTGTAGATCTGCGTACGGTCCTGGAATGGGGTAGACTTGATGTCGAAGGTTCCCGGGTCAAAGTCCTGATACATGTTGGCGCTATAGAACCATCCCTTGCCCAGACTGCCGTTCAGGTTCAGGGCCACTTCCTGCATTCCGAAGTGGTTGCTCTTGTAGTTCAAGGCTCCGTGGAATCCTTTTTGTCCCAGTTGGGTGAAAGAGTTTACCGCATAACCGATGTTTCCGGTCGTTACGGCCGTCTCGGAAATCTTGAGCAGTCCCATGTGGCTCAGGCTGACATCGCCTCGCCACAGAGAGTTCACGGTGTGCGGGTTGGTGGCATAAGTAACCGGAATCCCGTTTTCCAGCACATTGACATCGGCCGAGGGCAGACCGATCTGAATCTCTCTCGGTCCGTTGGCACTGGCAGCGTTCAGCATGACATTTCTGTTGCCTTCTTCATTACTTTCCTTTTTATCCTGCGCCTGAGCATACGAAATGGAACAAGCCATTCCCAGCAATAGTACAGCCGCATGACACTGAGCTGACTTTTGTCTCATTTTTTTCTCCGCCTTCATAGCATCCTAATTTTAAATATCAGTTAGAAAAAATTTATTAGTTTGTTTGATGCCGTAAATGTATGAAAGTTCTGAGAATCAGAATATCACGATTGTTTCATACCCGATTATAAATGTTTCATGAAACAAATGTGCGTGCGATTGCAACAAATGTTTCAGTCGTTTGGCGGAAAAAACGCTCCTGAAAGCCCGAAAAAAGGCAGAGCTCCTCCCGCCCTTGCAGCCAGAGGAACTCTGTAGATGAAAAACCGTTTCCAAGACGGTTCTGAAACGGTTATCCGGTTCCTTAAAATATTAAAAAGGAATAGAACGGTTTGTAAAGAAGGTTGTTCGGTTCCAGATAAAGGCAACCGTTTGCAAAGTCAAAAGTCAGGTGGAAGCGCTGCAACAGATTGTTGCCCATCACGCCGTCCATCTTGTCGCTGGCCTGCACGCCTTCGGTCACCGTGGAGAATGCCCCCGGAATCCGGGGCAGACGCAGGCTGCCCATCACGATCTCGTCAAAATACACATTCTGCAACTCGCCCGTATTGGCATCCGAGCTGCTGATGCGCGAGATGGCAAAAGGCTGTTGGCTGCCCAGCAGTTTCTGCTTCCTTACGAAAGGCGTGTTCAGATCCAGCACACGGTCGGAACCCAGATCCACTTCCAGTCTCAAGTCGTAGTACGTACCGTTGACACATACCTTTACCGGCACGACCGGTACTCCCATTTCATAACCTATTTGCAGACACACGGCTCGCCGGTCCGGCTTGTAGGTACCCGGGCGATAAAGGTAAATCATCCTCCGGTCATAGTCGAGCCGCACCGTAAAGTTCTTCATGAAAGACAGGCCTACAACGCCATCCCAGAATTCGGGCGGGTAGGGCACACCGATAAATTTCAGGTCGTCCGTCCGGATTCCTCCGGCACAGAAAGAGTTGCCCGTGCTCACGGGTACGGCATTGCCGCCGCTGGCCCCGTAGTTGAATCCCTTCTCGTTGAAGTTCAGGTGGCGCACTACCTTCTCCGATTGCGTGTTGACCACCATGTCCGTGGCTCCGCTGTCGAACAGAAAGCGCAGCGTGTCACTCTCATTCACCCGGCAGCGGATGTAGACTCTGCTGTCGCCCCCTAATTCAAAAGGAATGCTGTCCAGAGCTTCCTGTGCAGAAACTCCGGACGGCATTCCTCCGAACAGGGTAAAACAAGATGCGATTAGAATATTCTTGAATAACATACCCTTTATAACTATGATATTTTTTTAGAAAATATCCACTTCGGCCACCGCTGCCTTCTCGCTTCGGTTTGCTCCTTCGGTCATCTGAATCTTGAAGTAGCGTGCCTCAGTGGCCTTCTTGAAGGTACAAGAGCGCTTGGTCGGGTCATTGATCAGGTTACCGAACATAAAGTCCTCCACCTTCTCCCAGTTCTGTTTGTCCTGGCTCACCCAGACGGTACCCCGTTCGATCATACCCTCGGCATTGCGGTTCTGCGGTGTATAGGCAAATCCGCGGATGGTCTTCACTGCGCCCAGGTCAATGGTCAGCGTGCGGTCCTGATCTCCGTTGCCGCTCAGCCAGAAGGTGTTCGGGTTCTCGTCTGCAGCCAGGGCTGCTCCATGCTGTTCGGCCTCGCTGCTGGCTTCCGCCTTCCAGTCCTTCTTGATATATCCGAAACGCTCCTGAAGCACCGGTCCGGTCTTTCCGTTCAGCACCGATACGGCCTGCACTTCCTGATTGTCGGCTGTGAATGCACCCTGATAGCTTTCCGAATTCTTGGTCGGAGCCGTTCCGTCTGTGGTGTAGTGAATGCTGTATCCGGCATTCAGGTTGCCTGCACTGTTCTCGCCGTGGCGCTTCCAGCCGAAGTCACTTTCCTTCACCTGGATGGTTACCTGACCGTCCAGACTGCGTTTGGCGGTAAGCTGTGGCGGCACTGCCGGATAATAGTGCGCCGATACCTTGCAGATGCCCGCCTGCATTCTCATCTTCGGGAAGTGGATGCGGATGCGGTCTGTCGTGATCTGCGGGAAGCGCAGGATGCGCTTGTAACCGATATTCGTGCTCTCGGCAATCTTTTTCCATGCGCCGTCAATCCAGGCCTCCACATAATGCTCTTCCACACGCTCGCCGGTCTGCTCGATAGCCTCCTGAATGGTCAGACGGTTCAGTGTAATCGGTTTGCGGGTTGTGATGGTGATCACCGGATCCTTCTCGTCAATCAGCGTATAGGTTTTTCTGTCCTTGTCCAGCACCTCTTTCGGACCTTTGGCTTTCTTCAGCAGGTCCGTGCCGTAAGTTTCGCGGATGCGTCGTCCCACTTCTTCCAGTACCTCCACATCCTTCTGTGGCAACAGGCCCTCACGGTTTGGCGGGATGTTCAGCAGGAAGGTAGAGTTACCGCCCACGGCACGCTCGTAGATGTCGAACACATCGTCCGCATTGCGCACCTTCTGCTCCGTATCATCGCGGTAGAACCAGCCCTCGCGGATGGAAGTGTTGATTTCTGCCTGCTGATAGTGCAGATACTTGGCTTTCTGCAATGCCTCGCGGCTGCCCAAGTCCTCGGCCACCATGTCCGGGAACATGTTCATGGTGTCCGGATTCTCCTGATAGCCGATTACGTTCCACTCCGTACGGCGTGTTCTTCCCGCCTCGTTACCGCACCAGCGGATGTCTTCTTTTCCGAAGATGGCCGCATGCGGTGCCAGTGTGCGGATCACCTGCTGCCAGGCCTTATAGTTATAGGTCTGTCCGCCTTTCTGTTTCGGGTGTGCTCCGTCGAACCATACTTCATCCACCTCTCCGTATTCGGTGAGGATTTCGAACAGCTGGTTCATGAAGTACTCGTTATAGTCGTCCACCACGAACTGGAATTTCGTCTTGTTGGCAAAAGGGCGTCCCTCCACCTCGCGCGGTATGGTGCGCAGGGTCTTTTTGCTTCCGTTTCCGTACAAGCCTTCCGGATTCTCAATCTGGTACAGGTCGGCCGGCGACAGATAGACACCCAGCTTCAGGCCATACTTCTTGCACGACTTGGAGAGGTCTCTCAGGATATCCCCCTTGCCGTCCTGGAATCCGGTAGACATGATGCCATGTTTCGTATATCGCGTCTGCCACAGACAGAAACCGTCGTGGTGCTTCACGGTGAGCATCACCAACTTCATGCCGGCAGCCTTGATAGCCTTGCACCATTGGTCGGTATCCAGCGTTTTCAGGTCAAAGATCGACGGGTCCTCCATACCGGTTCCCCATTCCATGCGGGTGAATGTGTTCGGTCCGAAGTGGATAAAGGCGATAAACTCCTTTTCCAGGGCACGCAGCTGGTTGTCTGTCGGAACCACGTGGGCCGCTTTCTGGATGATCACCTCCTTGGAGTCCGATTCGTTCACCTTGATGGTGTTGTCTAACGAGTAGTTTTGCGCATATGCAGTTTGCATGATGCCGGTCAAGATACAAGAAAATAGAATTTTTTTCATATAATGAATGGGTTGAATGTTCTTACTCAAAGACATACCAGGTATGTCCGTTTGCCGGTAGGGTCACCTCCAGGGTAATACAGTCGTTTTCGTCTGTCCTGTACCGGCGTTTCTTGCCTTCCTGCTCCCGGACAAGGGCCTTTCCCTTGATTCCGGTGTAGTACAGCGGAATTTTTATGGTGCGTGTTATTTCGTGGTCCAGCGGGTTGAAGAAGAGCGCCAGTCCCTTTTCCTTTCCCTGCGGATTCACGTGCATCAGTCCGTCCCAGTCTTTGGCGTCGGGGCGTCTCAGGTGTATGAGGTCACTGTTCAGGATGGTTCTGTATTTTTTATACCATCGGATGATTTCCGTCACGGCCTCGCGTGTTTCCTCCGTGTCGTAGAGACGAGGGCCCCGGTAGCAGGCCTGGATGCCGCAGCCGTAGTTCTGGAACATCAGGGTCTTGTATTCCTTCAGATGCTCGTGCAGCGGTTCCAGCGTGGCCGCCGCCCCTCCGCCGTGATATTCCACGAGCGGCACAAAGCTCCACAGTGACGAAGGGATTCTTTCCCACGTACAGTCGTAGTTCAGCTGTCGGGTGTGCATCAGCTGCTGTTCTCTCGGCAGGGACCAGTTCACCTCCCGATATCCGATGCTCGTCTTGTTCGAGCCTTTCAGGAAATAATAGTCGGGCACGTTCAGATAAATGTCCTCGCTGCGTATCCAGCGATACAGCTCGGTGATTCTCCGGAACTGGTTCCACTGCGAGTCGTTCAGTCCCTTGTGATAGGCATGCGCTGTAGAGGCACACACATCGCCCGGATAAGAGCCGTCGTGTTCCAGACAGCGCATTCCCGTTTTTTCCATAAAGGTCTTTATCTTCCGGAAATATTCTTCGCCCCACTGGGAGCACAGACAGGGCGAGCTGCCGAAGGTCATGCCGCCCCGCTTTCCGGTTTTCGGGTTGATCACATCCACCTCGTCGCTGATCCACCGGCTGGCCAGCAACGAGTAGCATCCCAGTTCGATGCCCTTGCTCTTTCCATATTCCACCAGTTCGCGGAATTTCTTCAGGTTCTCTTCGCTGATGTTTTCCGCATCCGCTCCCGAACCGAAGCTGAGAATAATCATTTCATATCCCGTTTCGGCACACTGGTCGATGGCGGTGCGCACGGTCTCCGGGTTGCTGCTTGTGAGATGCATGAAGATCGGGTTTTCCGTGGTCCAGGGAGCGATGGTCCGTTGCAGGCGTTTCTGAAACAGCCCTTTTCTCTCGAGGTCGTCACTGTCGAAAGGCATTTCATACACCATGAAGCTGGTGAATGTCTTTCCCGGGTCAATGCTCTGGTCCGGTCCGATTGGCGGAGCCACTTCCAGGATGCACGGTGTTTGCAGCAGATAGTTGCGTTGTGAAGTATATTTCGGGTCCGGCAGCCACTTTTCCGTAATTTCCGTTTCCAGTTCCGTGAAGCTTCCCTTGCAGTGCATGTCGCTTTCAATATGAATGTTCGGCAGCCTGAAGGTGGTCGGGTCACCGCCGCTGGGCGATTCCCCTTCGGCAAAAGCCAGATATTCCAGCTGGAAGCGGTCTATGTTAACGGTCTTGCCGGTCTCGTTGTCCAGAGTCATGTATTTTCGGATGGCGGGAATCTCATCATAGACGGTATAATGCAACCGGATGCGTATTCCTTCCGTTTCGCCGCATCCTTTCAGGGTGAACACGATTTCGCGCCCTGTGGCATCCTTCGTGTTGAGCGCCCACCTGCTTCTTTTCCAGGGCATGGCAGGCTCCAGGGGAGCGGTTTCAAAATCCTCTATCCAGAAAGAAGCGGGTAGCGGAGTCATCTGCTCCAGCCATTCCGTTTTCAGATAGCCGCGTTCGGACTGTCCGTCCAGCCCGCCCAGATTCCATACCTTTCCGTTGATGGTGACGGTACCCTCGCTGCTTACGGCCCGCAGCATGCTTTCACCCGTCATGTGGTTGATCAGGTCCGTTGTGGCCAGATTCGGGAAGATGCGGAACTCCCGTGCCAGCAGTCCGTTGGCAATCACGATTCCTTTTCCGTCCTCTGTGCGGTATATGCCCGCCTTGACTTTTTGCGGAGCAATCAGCCAGTCGTAATCCGGTTTTTCCGAATGCAGTTGGCGGTACACCGGCAGCGCATTTATTTTTTGGGAGAGCCGTTGCCGGGTGGTATGATCCATTTCTGTTTCTGTCTCTGTGTTGGCTGATGCAGCCTGTTGTGGTGCTGCAATTTCTGCTCCGTATGTGTGGAGCGAAACGCAAAGCAGCAAGGCGCTGAATGTTTTTGTATTCATGGTATTTTAAGGTTGGTGTGACACATAAATCTAACTGCAAAACAAAATTACATATAATTTTTATTCTTGCCGTTAGATTTATGCGAAAAACATCTAATTTTGCCGTGAGTTAAGAACAATCCAATCAAATGAACCTGATGAAACGATATTTTTTCTTCTTTCTTCTGAATTTTTTAGGAGGTCTTGGCCTGTGTGCGCAGGATCTGAAGCAGTCCATTCTGCACTATCTGACCGACAAACAGGCCGAAGTGGGTGTGGCCGTGATCTTTAACGGTACAGACACGCTGACCGTCAATAACGACAACCGCTATCCGCTGATGAGTGTGGTGAAATTCCATCAGGCGCTGGCTGTGGCCGATACCCTTACGGCGCTTTCCGAAACCGTGGACCATAAGGTGCTGGTTACCCCCGAGGATCTCAAGCCCAACACCTATAGCCCGATGCGCGACCGCTATCCCCAGGGCAATGTCACCCTTCCTTTGCGCACTCTGTTGGAATATACGCTGCAGCAGAGCGACAACAACGCCTGCGACCTGCTGTTCCGCCTGTATGGCGGTCCGCAGGCCACCGACCGCTATATCCGTTCGCTGGGCCTGACCGATTTTGCCGTTCAGGTCACCGAAGACGACATGCACCGCGATACACAGACCTGCTATGACAACTGGTCCACACCGCTTGAGGCCGTCCGCCTGCTGGAGATCTTTCTCAAAAAGCCGCTGTTCGCCCAGCCGATTCAGGAATTCCTGAAAACCACGCTTATGGAGTGCGAGATCGGCACCGACCGTCTTCCGGCTCCGTTGGCCGGCACCGGTGCCCGCATCGGGCATAAGACCGGTACCAGCGACCAGGACGCTTCCGGACGCTGGACCGCCATCAACGACATGGGCTTTGTGCTGCTGCCCGACGGCCGTTATTATACCATTGCCGTATTTGTGAAACACTCCCGCGAGTCGGCCGAGAATACCGCACGCATCATTGCCGACATCTCCCGGCTGGTCTATTCCTCTTTCTCAAAGAATCGGTGAAAGAAGAGCCACTGATATTCGATGGAGTTGTTCCAGTACTTCAGATTGTGCGCTCCCGGGCGCACAATATAGTCGTGTGCGATGCCACGCTTCAATAACTCCTCGTGCAGCTGCCTGTTCACTTCAAAGAAGAAATCCTCCGTACCGCAGTCCACAATCAGAGCCAGATCGCCGTTTTTCAGGCTGTCCAGCTGGGTGATGACCGTATGGCTGTCCCACACTTTCGGATTCTCCTTCATTTCACCGAGCTGCTTTTTCATGTCCCAGTTGTTCGGAAAGGGACGGATATCCACGCCTCCGCTGGTGCTTCCTCCGGCACCGAACGTATCTTTATGCCGTATGGAAAGCCACAGTCCGCCGTGTCCGCCCATGCTCAGTCCGGTAATGGCCCTTCCCCGGCGCGACTTCACCGTATTATATTTCTTGTCGATATACTGCACCAGTTCCTGAGACACGAAGGTTTCAAACTGGCTCTCTTTGCGTATAGGACTGTCCCAATACCAGCTCTGTTCCCCGTCGGGGCACACCACGATCATGCCGTCACGGTCGGCCATTTCCGGCAGTTCCGGTTTGATGGTGATCCAGCTTTTCGCATTTCCGCCGTGCCCGTGCAGCAGATAAAGCGTAGGGCAGGGCGTTTGGGCGGCCTGATCCGGGATAATGACCACCGTTTCGATATACCGGTTCATCTTGTTGCTTTTGATGAGCAGAGTGTCTACTATGGCCGCTTCCATGCTGTTTGCGGCAAGGATACCGGCGCAGAGCGTAAAGAACAGTTTTTTCAGTGTATTCATCTTAGGTAGGTTTTTTATAGGGTTTGCTGTTTTGTTGCTGTTTCAAGGGTTCTCGTGCAAAAGTATACAGAAATTCCTGAATTCAGACTTTTGTTCTTCATAAATAATTCCTGTTGTTTTATTCTGTTATTATTTTCTGTTTATTTCTGTTAGTTTGAAATTAATCCGTCCATAAATCAGGAGATATTGTAATTCTTGTATTTTAATTCTGCAAAATGGAATTAAAACCTTGTCTTTTCTTTCATAAAGAAAGTAATTTTGCTGTATAGAAAACACAAAGACAAAATATATGGCGAATTTAAATTGAAATGTTATGAAAAGAAAGAAAAGATGGATTGTGATGATGAGCCTTATGGTGCTCCTCAGTATTTGGGGTGTTCTAACACCGGAGAGTCCGGAACTCTGGATGCCCGATCAGTATTTCGATGCGGCCAATGTTGCCTGGATGATTACGGCCACAATCTTTGTTTTGATGATGACTCCCGGCCTTTCCTTTTTCTATGGCGGTATGGTGGGCCGGAAGAATATCATTTCCACCATTTTGCAGAGCTTTATCGCCATGGGTGTGATCAGTGTGATTTGGGTTGCGGTCGGATTCAGTCTGGCTTTTGGAGACGATTTGGGCCATTTTATCGGCAATCCGCTGACTTTTCCCATGTTTACGCATGTGGGAGCCAAAACGGATCTGTTTCTGGCTCCGACCATCCCTTTGGCGCTGTATGCCCTGTTTCAGATGAAGTTTGCCATTATCACCCCCTCTCTGATTACCGGTTCTTTTGCCGAGCGGGTTCATTTCTCGGGTTATCTGGTGTTTCTGGCGCTCTTTTCCATTTTTGTTTACTGTCCTTTGGCCCACTGGACCTGGCATCCCGACGGTTTTCTGCGTCAGATGGGGGTACTCGATTTTGCCGGCGGAATCGTGGTGCATGCTTCTTCGGGAGTGGCAGCCCTGACCGGAGCGCTGTTCTTGGGCCGGCGTAAGAATGCCGCCACGCCCCATGTTCCGGCCAACATACCTTTTGTGGTATTAGGTGCTGCCATGCTCTGGTTAGGCTGGTTCGGTTTCAATGCCGGTTCTTCTCTGGCGGCCGACGGAATTGCGGTGAAGGCCTTTCTGAACACCAACACCGCCTCGGCCACGGCCATGATGACCTGGCTTTTCTTCGACTGCCTGCGTGGCCGTAAGCCGTCCGCTATGGGAGCAGCGGTAGGAGCGGTGGTCGGTCTGGTGGCCATTACCCCTTCGGCCGGATATGTCACGGTGGGCGAGAGCATTATGATAGCGTTTTTGACTACCCTTGTGTGCAATATTGCCGTGTACTGGAAAAACAAGACCCATGTGGACGATGCCCTCGATGTGTTCCCGACTCACGGTGTGGGCGGTATTTTCGGAACCATTCTCACCGGTGTGTTTGTGCACGGACTGCTCGACGGAAACATACACATGTTCCTGATTCATCTGCTGGCCGTGGTGATTGTCTGCGGTTATACCTTTGTGGTGAGCTACATCCTGTATTGGCTTACCAACAAGATGATTCCGATGCGTGTTTCTCCGGAAAGCGAGGCTGCCGGTCTGGACAAGAGCCAGCATGACGAGTGCTATGGAAACGGATGATATTTCCCGATTTATTGCGGAGTATGTAAAGGCGGTTTGATAAAAACCGTCTTTTTCTTTTTTCTAGTTGTAAAGTTTGCTTATTTTTGTAGGAAACAAACCTCAAGTCAGGAACCTAGAAACATAAACCAGAAAATTGTTATGGAAGACTTTTTAAAAAATGCCATGTCCCTTTTTGAGAATAAGGATGTCTGGCAGAAAGCACGCTATATTTTCGAGTACGAAGCATCATCCGCTTCTGATGATACCCAAAGTGTGGTCTTGAGACTTCAGGGAATTTCCGACTTTCCCCTGATCCAGCTGTTGCGGAAAACGGGTGCAGACCTGTCGCAGGCTACGGTTACCCGGTGCTATTCCGTGGTAGAGACTGCCGGGCAAAAAGAGATGCATGCCATTACCGACATCCGGAATTACCGGATTTTTGAGGATTTTCCTTTCGTGGTTTCCGGTAAGCCGTTTGACACGAATCGCGAGTCGCGCACCGTGATTCTCTATATCGGCTATGAGCTTCATGGTCAGCAAGCCTTTACGCTGGTGCATTTCCAGCCCTGGGGGCATCGTGATACCTACGCCACCGTGATGGCCAACGTGTCCGTCTATACGGCGGTCGAGGGCAGTGATTCGCGGTTGAGCCGGTGCCTTCTTGTGTTCGACGAAGACACCTCTCTGCGTGTTGCCGAGGAATTTGCACAATGCCAGAAGACGGCGCTGGAGAAGCTGCGTTCCGAGCAGGAACTTACCGAAAAGGAAGAACTCAGTCTCAATGTTTCCCGTTCGATGGACTATTATTGGGCTTCTGCCAAGAGCAAGATGGAGCGGAACCGTTGGCGCGACGCTCTGCTGCAGCTGAATCAGGTTTACGACATCTGTAATCAGTCGGCGCATGAAGACTTTCATAAGGAACTGGCCGAGCGTCTGTTTCTGGTAGCCAGTCAGATCGGTTTTTGCCATTACCGCCGGGGACAGTACGAACTGGCCAAGAGCTATCTGGATTTCTCGGAATACGACCAGGTGGAGAATCCTGAAAGACAAGCCTGTTTGGAAGCGTGTTATAACCAGCTCAACCGGCCTTCGTCTTCCCTGCTTCTGGAACGCCTGTTTGCCGACATCCTGCAAGTGATTCCCGGTGAACTGTCCGATATGCTTTGGGTGGACAACGACACCTTGGATTGTGATTTGATCAGCCGGCAGTCCGAAATCTGGAATTTCGATTTAATCGCCTTTATGAAGCAGCACCATCATGCTTCTCTCTATCTGTCCTACAACCAGAGAGGCAAACGACTGTTTGAACAGACAGCCGATGAGGCTTCGGGAGCACCTATCGAAGACCGTTCGATTCTCAACTCCAATATGAGCATCTTGATCCAGCTCACCCGTCAGGAAGAAATTGTCCGTCTCTCGGCCGTAGTGCCTCCCGGTCCGCTTTTCGACAACAACTTCTGTAATGTGGCCAAGACCGTTTCTCTGGAGTTTTCCTTGTATGACGAGTGGCCGACAGAGCAGTTCCATCAGTTGCGTGCCACCGCAGAGAGCAAGCAGGATCAAGGAGAGGAACTCACTTATTACGAGTATTATTCCATGGGACGTTTCCCCGAAGTGCGCAAGGACTTTATCATGGGAAGCATTGCCTTCAATCATCATGTGTTTGGTGATGCGCTTGTTTTTCTGACCCGGGCCTACCGTTCGTTGACGGATTGCTGGAACCGGATGGATTTTGACGAAGCAGAAAGAGATTTGTTTGGCGAACTTTCCTATATGCTCGGCTACATTTACACCGAACTGGAGCAATATGCCTATGCCCTTCATTATTTGGAGGCATTGAGCCGGACGAACGATTCCAGATGGAAGATTGAATATATCAATGCTTTGGTCAATTCCAAGGATATCAGAGCCTATTCCTTTGTTGCGCAGGAGCTGGAGCAGATGAAGGCAAATGAAAATCCTGAAGAAAAGGAATATCTCAATTTCCTGAAAAGACGCTTCGGTTATCTGCTTATCGAGTTCCATGAGTTGGATGAGGCCAGAACGTATTTCCGAAGCCTGTTGGATGATCCGGATTGCAGGGAGTTTGCACAGAGAGAACTGGATTATATAGAGCATAGTTTTTGAAAATGTTAATACCACAATCCGAACAACTGACAACCAGATACCTGAACCGCGTGTTTGACAATACGGTGGCCACCTATAAATATTATTGGTTTCTGAGCATACTGGACCTGTTTGTGAAACAAGGAAAATCGCGGATGAATGTATGGGACATCATGATTCACATGGTGGCCCATGCCTGGTATCCCGTGAACTATTTCCGTCTTTCTTTCGGAAATTCCGAATCGCTCTATCGGGCTATTCTGACCTTACAGCGGGAGAATCAGATACCGATAAACATGCGTATTCCCGACCTGATCACTTTGTTGGAACAGTTGGTTCAGCATCCGAAAATTCGAAAACAACTGGATTTTCTGCAACAGTATGTTCCTTATCGCTTTTTGCGCCCGTGGATTAAAACTTCTGATAACCATGAGACGGTACTCCGTTCGCAGACCTATGAGAACGGTTGCCTGTATCGGTTGGAGCGTGTGGACGGTACCTTGTGGGTAGAATTGAATCCCGTATGGTTGACTTATCTGCAAGAAAACTACGACATTCTGACTTCCTTTGCCTATTGGGGACTGACGAACTTTTTGCAGAACCGCAATCCGAATGTGCCCAACATTTCCGGTAAGCTGATCCGACAGGAAGAGAGAAGTCCGCTAACTGCACAGCGGAAGTTCTGGAACACGGCCATGAACCGTGGGGTAGAGGTGCATTGCCTTTATACCAACCAGTTGTTAGTGCCCGGCCATTATGATTTGGACCACTTCATTCCCTGGAGCTTTGTTTCGCATGATCTGCTTTGGAACCTCATGCCGGCTGATTCCAGCATAAACAGTTCGAAGAGCAACAAGCTGCCCGACCTGAATCTGTATCTTCCCCGGCTGGCAGAAGCACATCAGAAAGCCATAAAGGTCAGCCTTGGCGAACCTCGGAAAGACAAGATTCTGGAAGACTATCTTTCTTTGGGACATACTCCGCAGGAAATTGCCGATATGGATCGGGAACATCTGTTGGACTGTTTTTCTCAGACCTTTACCCCGATGACACAGATTGCTTTGAATATGGGCTTTGAAACCTGGAAATACTGATTCTATGGAACCTGAAAAAATAAACCATCCCCATCTGACCGCCATCAAGCGAACTGCCCTTTCCGCTCCGGCACGCTATCTGTTGCAGCATCATCTGTTGCAAGGGCGCATTCTGGACTTTGGTTGCGGTTTTGGCTATGATACCGACGAACTGCGCCGTATGGGCTATGACATCACCGGTTATGACAACTACTATCGCACCGAACTGCCCGAAGGTAAGTTCGACACTATTCTGTGCATCTATGTGCTCAATGTGCTCGAACCGTATGCACAGGCTGAGGCTCTGATGCAAGTCACCCATTTGCTTTCTCCGGGTGGGAAAGCCTATTTTGCCGTGCGTCGTGATTTGAAGGAAGAAGGTTTCCGCTTGCATGCCATTTACCGCCAGTACACCTATCAGTGTCATGTCCGTTTGCCTTTCGAAAGTCTGGAGTGCAATTCCGGTTTTGAACTGTATCAGTATCAGCATTTCAACCGTTTGCCCCGTAAGGAAGGTGAGACCTGTCCGTTCTGCCGTTTGTCGCGTCGTGTGGAGATTATTTGTGAATCGGCCACCTGTGTTGCCTTTTATGACGGTTACCCAGTATCGCCCGGTCATGCTCTGATCATTCCCAAACGGCATGTGGCGTCATATTTTGATCTGACGCACCGCGAGCGTGAGGCCATGAATGTGATGCTTCAGTTTGTCCGCAGAATACTCAATGAACGCTTTCATCCCGATGGTTACAATATCGGTGTGAATGTGAACGAAGCTGCCGGTCAGTCGGTCTTTCATGTGCACATGCACCTGATACCGCGCTATAAAGGCGATGTTCCTAATCCGAAAGGGGGAGTTCGCGGGGTTATTCCAGGGAAGCAGAAATATTAATTTATTATGAAAAGTGAACTATTATATAAAAATGGTTTATTTTGACGATATGCCTGAAGGCGAATCTTGTGGTGTTTTTTTGTCTATATAATGTCAAGAGAAATCCTGATTGATGTATTTTGCTTTCGTCGAGTCGGGGAGTTCCGCTTCTTGCATACAGGCACTCCCCGACTGTTGAATTGGTGTAAAAACTACCTCTTGACATAGTTTGTCTAATATAAACACAGTTAAAATTACTTATTAGTAAAAGATAAAGTCATTTGTATTTATATTTTTTGCATATTCTGCAAGAACATATTTTACATATACATGATTGTGATGAATCCAATATATTAAGAAAATTGCGGAAAATATTAAAGATACATACCATAATTTGTTTATATAGAATTGCTGATCAATAAGTATATATATAATGGTTAATACTGTCTGACTGCCAAAAATGTTCCTTGATAAAATTGAATTAATCCTGAAATTTTCTACATTTTCTCTATTAATCTTTTGTTTTGCTATTTGTAAAATTTTTCCTGATGATTTATTGTCAATAGAAGAATCAGAGATTTTATGTTGTCGAAAAATTTTATTTCTGTCATCTTCTGCAATAATATACAAATGGCACCTTTTGTTAAGGATTGTATACGATGGTCTTCTACCACCTGAAAAGTAGAAAATATGCTCTATACATGCCATGAGGCATTCAATAAAGTAGCCAATAACAAAGCCTACAAATGGAATTAATAGAATGATGATACTGGTATAGTCTTTTAATGCTTTCGTATTTATATGGCTTTTGGGTGATGTGATATTCCATATAAAAGCGAAAAACACAATATACAATCCAGGTATAATGTACTTGATAAAATCTTGTAGTCTGTAGTTCATCTTATTGATCAATTAAAATTCTGTAATTTATTGATTATCAAAATTGCCTCTTTTGTTCACTTTTTCATGCTGAAAATTAGGAGGAGTCTTTTTAAATTTTTCATGGGTGTTTTGCAACGTATAGGTTTGATTTTGAAACTTTCTTAATGCAGCAATGTCTAGTTCATAATTTAATATTACATCGTTATTTCCACCTTTGACTCTTACCGGATTCTGATA
Source organism: Bacteroides sp. OF04-15BH (assembly GCF_003477995.1). Taxonomy (GTDB): domain Bacteria; phylum Bacteroidota; class Bacteroidia; order Bacteroidales; family Bacteroidaceae; genus Paraprevotella. The sequence goes on along the minus strand of NZ_QUEM01000004.1, from coordinate 130,833 downwards.
ATCCCTTTTCTTTGGTTCTACAATTCTAGAGTCGCCATAGTCTGATGTATTGGCTTGTATATAGTAGCAATGTAAATCTCTGCTTACACTCTCAGAAATATTGCTGAAATAATTAATATCTTTATTATATTCTATAGCAAATAGAATGTCAAGTTCAGAGCGGAATATGCTTCTGTCAACTATATCTGTTAGTTCAAAGCAATTATAAACAGAGAATTGTATTCCATTCCATTGAAATAAATGATATGTAGAGATTTTATTTTCAGGAATGCTTTTTCGATTCCCCTCGATTGTCATTATTTCACTGGGTGAATAGTGATTTTTATTTCTGGGTATAATTAGGACTTCCTTTCTGTTATGATACTCAAAAGGCAATAGTGTTATTGCAAGATTGTAACATATGTTATTTAGTGAGAAATGTTCTAATCCAAAAATCATGGCTCTTTGCTTTCTTCTTGATTCATCTGCATAAGCACAAAGCCAATCGAATGGCACGAAAACTTCTGGCAATAGAAGAATATCAGTTTGGATCTTTTCAGCTTGGTTTAATATATCTATATGGCGCTTTCGTTTCTCAGTATTTAAAGAGGAACGATGTAATATTGCATTTTCAATATCATTCAGATCTGTATTTACATTAGATACACCTATTTTAATTTTGTTTTTGATCGAATTCGTATTTACATGTATAATTTCTGAATAAATTCTTAGCTTTTTGCTATTATTAATTGTTTCAATATATCTTTTATGTTTTTTATTCCGGATCAATTTATGTAGATTCTCATTGTTTAGTTTGTTAAGAATCCAAAGACATTGAGTTATAAATAAATTTTTAACATTATTCTTATTGCTTTTAGTGTAAAAAGCAGCATCTTTCCCACTTAATAAGTGAGGAATCTTCAGTGTACATATTTCATGAAGTGGAATGTTTCTGGGAATTAGCCAGCTCTTTTCCAAAATTGATTCTGGAATGTCATTTTTTGATTCGATAAATGAAATGTTGAAATCGGAAATATTTATATCTTGGTTTATAAATTCTTCAGTTAAAGCGTATATAGGTAATGGAAGATAAAAATGTCTTGTCATTAATGCCTTTTTGAATATTGTAGCTCCTTTTCTTATTTCTTGTTGGCTTTCTTTTGTTCCGATATTATCTTTAACAAAAACTTTTGCTAACATCAGGCATTTAAGCAAATGTTCTTTTAGATGTTTTTGTAGTTTTTGATTTACATTGTCTATTGTGTTCTCTTCAATCTTGTCTGTTTTGATTTCTTCTATTCCATTATTAATCAGATTCTGTAGTCGGCAAATAGATTTAAAATCATGAGTAATAGAAAAATAAGTAAATACTTTTTCCCACATACTATACATGGAAACAATAGATGTTCCATTGAAAAAACGGAAAATGTCTTCACTTAAGTTCTTATCATATTTACCAGGAGAAAGGATTGCTAACTTCAATCTCTTGGCAAGAAATACTGAAGCTTCGTATTTGTTAATCTTACATGAAGATACGCTCCTGAATTTATTTATAGTATCTTCGTATTGTAGATCGTATGTATCATCTAGACTGGTCTTTAAGTTTTCTTCGTTTGGTAAAAACCAAAAGGCACTGCTGTTTTCCTGAATGGTTGACTGAAATTTATTAAGTACCGCTAATGACCAATGTGCGTCGAAGTAAAACAAGCGGAGTTTTTCCGTTTGAATTTCTAAGTTTTCGCATCTTTCGGATTTTAAAATTAAAACATTCTGTTTTTTTTCTAAAACTTTCTTATTGTTGAAGAAACGTTCGCAGAGCCATTCTGTAACACTTGTATAATTTGGATCTGGTTCTATGTTGGCTAAGACTAGAAACATGTCATCAACATATCTGCCATAATAGACAGGTGCAGTTGAGTTCTTAATGTCTTTGTCAAATTTAGACAGAATCCAGTTTGCAATAATGCCTGATGATGGTAATCCTATTGGTAAAATAGGTTTAGTCTTACTGTTTTTGTAAATTTTAATGGTGTGATCCCAACAAATAGATTCTATTATATTTGTTAATCTAGTGGTGATTGTATCTTCCTCAGGTATATTGTTTCTAAGAGAATTAAAATCAACCTGAACAGAATGAAAATAATTTTTGATGTCTAATGTAATAATTAATACATTATTCCCTCTTTCAATTTGTTGTTTTGCTGCGCTGATACCTTTATCTCTCCATTCTTGGTATTTCTTGAAATATGGTTCAAACAGTAACTTTGAATTTTGAGCAGAAGGAACAACGTATCCATAATTATCGGGTGAGATGTTTAGATATTTACTTATTTTAATTGTCCAAATCGTTGCGATGATAAACAATTCTATTGGAGCATCATATAATATTGTGATTTTAGAAACATCAAATGAGGAACTGTTTTTGTTTGTCAATAAATATGCATCTGTTTCTCCTTGTTTTTTATTAATATCATCACTTGATTTAAATGTTTTCGGTAGTATTATATATCCACTTTCTTTTATATAATTATCAAAGAAATCAGTAGCTTCGTTTTTACAGAATTTGTTTAAATTATTACATAGATCTTCTAGTTTTTCATCAAGATTTGCTGATTCAAATTCAGAAATTTTATATCTAAGATGAAGATTAAAATTATCATAATAGATATATGATTTAAATTTTTTATAGGCTGTATGAATGTCTTTAAGACAAAACTTATGTTTCATAATATCGTTTATGTGTTAATTAATGTGTTTCGTAAATAGCTTTCGTTTGTTTGTTATAATTGGAGAAGGTTTCATGAATCCTTATAGATTATTTTGTCAATTCTTTCTTGTTCTTTTTGGACAAAAGCGCATAAATGTTTTTCGAACATTTTTTTGTTTCTGAGTAAATCATTAGAAATTGCATAGCAAAATATGTTCAATAAATTTACTGCTTTGTCTAAATCATTACTTTTTGTTTTTAGTATGTCATGAATATTTTTCTCTAATTCAGGAGAAACTTCTTTTGATATTTTTACCATGTTTTTGATCATCTTCTTTAATTCGGAAGGAGAGACCATAGAATTTGTTTTATATAGGTTTAGAATAGATATATTTCTGATACATTCTCCATATATATGACGCATCCGGCTTAATGTAATTAATACTTCTCTTGCAGGTAGGTTTTTATTATACTTCATTAGCTGGATGCTTAGTTTATTATTATTGGATTCATCTTTTGCTGCCAATAGATTAATAAAACTTTGATCTTCTTTTGTATAATAACCATGAATTAGTTTTACTGAGTAGTTCAGAATATCAGTTGGTTGTATTGAATCGTTGATAGCTATGATACTTTCAACTAACTCATCCAATCTTTTTTGTTCTATCTCACGTTTTATCAGCAATATTTGAAATTGTTGATTGCTTTTGTTTTGCTTGTTGGATAAATGAATAGTCCAATAAGCTATAATCATGGCAAAAAATGTTATTATTGAACCTATTGCGGTCCAATCAATAGTATATAAATCAAAAGTCATATATTAAATTAGATTTTAGTTTCAATCCTTTTGTATTTCCATATATAATTTGTGTATATAAAACTTGTTTTGTTAATTTACAGATTATATTATCTTTACCTGATATTTTTTGTTCATTAATTGAGTATCGGTTTTGTGTTTCTTTGTATTTTACAAATATAAAGAATTTTGTTGTAAAACAATAATTTTTATTTATATCTTTATCAAAAATAATTGAATCATTTGATAAAGAAAAGTTACAATAATTCATTTAATAAGAAATTTGTATTATACTTTATGATTAGATTTCTGTCATTTTTCTAAAATCTCTTCTCAAGACTCCCCAAATTACGTTTATCTCGTCCCACAGGCCGAAAAACAGAAATCTCAGCAAGCAAAGATAGTATGATCCATTATCATTCAGAAAGATAATTAAAAATGCAGAAACTCCATCTAGTGAAAAAAGTAGGGTTTCCGTCCGTTTCTGAGAGATATGCTGATAACTTTTCAAGTTTACGGTGGTATTTAGCTTAAGAAACCATAGCCGGAAGCTGTATATTTTCGGTATATATGCAAAAACTTTTCCAGATGAAGCAGAATACATTAAAAAACAGTTCTAGAAAATCTATCATATAATATGAAAATGGGATGAGGCTGACAATGCGTCAAGCCTCATCCCATAATATTTCCTTTCAGATTAGGGATTCTTTACCGTGTTTTTCGGGCTCTCATGATACAGATCCAAAATTTCCTGAGCCAAAGTTTTCATCCTCTGCCGTAGGGATTCGGGTTCCAGAACACGAATCATGGCACCGGGGCGTAAAAGTTCCATGCAGAAATCATAAGTGGGGCGAAGATACAATTCAAAATCGGCATATTCCTCACAGGTGAAGATTTCTTTTTGCGAATCATGGAGGGGCAGGGTGCGCAGATAGTGCTGATGATTCTTGTCGGCGCGTATGACAATTCGTTGAATCTGGACTTTTTCATCGTGAACGATACCAAAATACGAAGAGAAATAGGACTGTGCGTGGAAATCATCCGGCAAAGTGAAATTTTGGTCTGTAAATTCCAGGTCGGTGATTCTGTCCAGACTGTAGATGCGCAGGATATTGTCTTTGATGCTGAGTGCCAGCATATACCAGCGTTTTTGAAACATCTTGATGCAATAGGGTGCAACAGGAAATGTGTAGCTGTGCCTGTAGTGAAAGTTCTTGTAGGTAATTTCTATGATTCTGGATTCCTGCATGGCTTCCAGTATGTCCTGAAGGAAATATCTGCTTGAAGGTATTTCTTCGGTAAGAATTCGATCTTTCAGCGCTATATTCTGCGAAAGGGTGTTTAAGGTGCTGTAAGTGTCGAGAAGCCATCGGTTAAGGTGGCCTCTTTGCAGAACTTCCGGATTGCTGATATAATATCGGTATCCTCCCTTTCTGCGGCAATCAATAATGACTCCCAGCAGATCAAGGATTTGCCCTTTCCATCTGTCGAATGACTGGCGGGAAATGGGCTCGCCACCACTGAAATCCGTTTTCAGCCATTTCTGATTGATTTCCTGAAGGGAGAGCCCTCTTTCGCCGGCCTGATATAAAGTCTTTGTGACCCAGATATGTTTGTAGCTTATGGACATAAGATATTATTTTTGTTGATGAGCCTGTTTTAGGAGAGATAGAATACTTTTTACGTGTTCTTCCTCTTTTTTCCGTTCCGGATGCTCAGACAGGATATAATAGGTATTATTGATCCGGTAGAGCTTGCACACATATTTGTCCCATTCCTCGCGAGCAATGCTTTTTGTCGGTTGGTGCTCATTCAGATACAGGATAAAATTTTCTGCCCATGATTTTCCGGTAAGGAAGATGACGAATTCGGGTGAAAGTATTTCTATTTCCTTTTTCAGAATTTCACAGCACACTTTTTCCTGAGCTGCCTTAAGCGAATTGTCGGGATTTCCTCCCTGATAAGGGGACACTTTATACAGATTGCTCCAGGCTATGAAAGAAGACCAATTATCGAAATAGCATGATACGGCAACCTGCCTGATGACTCTCCAGAAGGCTGACTTTTGGGTGTTATAGCCTTTGCGTTCTTCAGCCCATTGCATCTGGTCCTTACGATTAAAGATTGCCGTCTTTTCATTGTTGCCGAAAAGTTCTTCAAGCTCTTCGGAGTCTGTGACCCATCCGTTTGTTGCCCTTCCGACAAAGAGTATTCCTTTCTGTTCTTCGATGGGGAAGTTCTTGCCCCATTGCACACAGAAGAAGGACTTGGCACCTTTGAGATGCTGCACATTTTGGATAAGAGAGCCGTATAAAGGTTTCAGTTTTGTTTCCAGCTGTCTGGTCAGATCTGCAAGTGTCGTTTTCATGTTTTGGTATGATTGATTCTGTAAAGTCCAAAAGTAATATTTTTTATTCAGTTTGATTAAAAAACTTCCGGTTTTTCAAACTGGGCCTGCCACTCTTCTTCGGTCATTTCCTTTTCCATCACAATCTCGCCCTCGGCATTGATATAGCTGTATTTGTTTTCTTGCCTACAAATAAAGAAGTCTGCTGCGATATAGATCGGAGCGCCGACTGCGGATGCTTTCAGAATTTTTGTTTGTGTTCCGTCTTCATTGTAGATATGGTATTCCTCATTCACATGAATGACGAAATAATTCATTCCGATAATCAGTCCTTTATGATACTGCTTGTTTTCTGTCAACCCGGATAAATTGATGGATTTCTTTGCTTTTTTCTTTTCAAGATAGGTGATTTCTGCCACTGGTAAATACATGACTTTTCTCTTGGGATTTTTAAGAGAAGTAGCTCCATACTTAAGCATGCTGATTTTTACGTTCTTGATACCCATAGTTGTATTGTTTTAGTTAGACATAAAAGTTTGGAGCAAAGTTGGGGGCAAGATGTCTCATTTCGCGTTACAGGTTGAATAATTTTTTGATTCTATTCACTTAATGGCGGCACATCCGTCAGCCGTGGAATTTCCACAAACTCCGCTTCGGGGAAGTGTTCGCTGATATACTGCTGCACATAGGCGCGGGTGTCCTTGCGGATCAGGTCGTCGCCGTCGCGGTCCTCATACAGATTGTAGGCAAAGGTGTGCAGACGGATGCCGCGGCGCTCGATGGCTTCCAGGCTGAGCAGGATGTGGTTGATGCTGCCCAGGCGGCCCGATGCTACAAAGATGAGAGGCAGCTGGCGGTCGGCAATATAGTCGATGGTGAGATAGCGGCGGGTGAGCGGCACCATCAGGCCACCGGCTCCTTCAAGCAGCACCGCGTCGTAGCGTTCGCTCAGGGTGTCCATGGCGCGCTCGATCTTGTCGAAGTCGATGTCACGGCCGTCGATCTCGGCAGCCAGATGCGGCGAACAGGGATAGGTGAAGATTTCGGGCATGGTGAGCCGTTCGTGGTCCTCGGGCAGCAGACCGGTGCCCATCAGGCGGCGGTGCAGCTCAATGTCTTCCGACAGTTCGGTGTTGCCGGTCTGGATAAACTTCTGGGTGATGGTGCGGATGCCGCGGGCGTTCCACTCGCGGGCCAAGAAACCGGTGGCATAGCTCTTGCCGATGCCGGTGTCCATGCCGCTGACAAAATATACGTTCTTTTTCATTGTTCTGTATGTTTATGCGTTGATTATTTTTTTCGGGCTACAAGATAGACCGGATGATAGGTGAGCTGCACGCCGTCCGGTGTCGGGGCGAAGCGGTTGCGGTAGCTCTCGGCAAAGGTGCGCAGCGTGGTCTTGTTCCACCGCTCCTTGCGGATGCCGGTCACTCCGGTGGCTTTGAGGTGGTGCAGCACGCTCACGGGATCGGGAAACGTCAGGCGGTGCAGTTCTTCGGACTGATGAACCACCTCGAAGTCCGTTTCCAGCAGGGCGGCCCAGGCGGATGCGGAGCGGTAGGGCAGCGTGGCACCGGTGAGTTGCGTCACTTCGTGCACATTCTGCGGGCCGAAGGTGGAGAAGGCCAGATAACCGCCGGGACGCAGACTGGCGGCGCAACGGTGGAGAAAGGCTTCGGGATGCTCCAGCCATTGCAGGGCGGAGCAGGACACCACGGCATCGAGCGCTTCGGGCAACGGTAACTGTTCGATGTCGCCTTCGAGAAAGCGGACGGGTATTCCGGGTGCCACACTTTGCAGGGCTGCGGGGCGCACCTCGGGGCAGAGGTCATTGAGCCACAGCTGTGCGGGACGGAAGGCAGGGGTCCAGAGGGCGGTGAAGCCGCCGGAACCGCAACCGAACTCCAGCACTTGTGCCCCGCTGCGGGGAAAGTCCGTGCGGAGCATGATGTCGGTCATGCGGCGGGCTATGCGGGCCTGCACCACGGCTTCGTCCGAATAGGTGGCGGCGGCACGGGCAAATCGGCTGCGGATCAGCGATTTGTCCATAGCTCCTCCTTTCCTTCGATGAGGCCGGCAAACAGGCGTTCGTCGTAGTGGGCCACTCCGGGCAGCACAAGCTGGGGCACATCGCTCCAGGCGTTCTGCTGGTTGGCGGTGGGAAAGATCAGATCTTGCGCTCCGATCAGGGCACGGTCCCAGGGGAAGGACAGCGGCTCGGGATGCGACAGAATGCGATGATGCAGGGCGGCCAGCTCGGCACGGAGGCTCTCGGGCGTGCGTTGCGGACAGTGGTCCATGAAGGTGGTCAGCCCCTCGGCCGTGCCGCACATGCGTCGTCGGAATTTATACAGATTCTGTTTGGTGAAGCGGATCAGCGTGCCTTCGAAGATGGCGGACGGGATGCCGCGTGTGTCGTCGATGGGATGCTGGGTGCCGTTCAGCGCCAGGCACTGTGTCAGCCGGTCGGTATGGCCGGACAGGGTGCGGGCGGCTGTCCACACGCCGAGCGACCACGCCAGAAGACGGATTTCGGTGTATGGCTCCAGCAGACTGTAGTCGAACGCTTCGTCGGTATAGTCGTAGCAAAGCAGGAGGTCGTAGCCTGCCGGCGGGGTATAGGGAAAGAGATGTTCGTCGGCGCCCCAGCCGGCGAAGAGGAGCAACAGGCGGGGCTGTCCGGTGCGGTGAAGAAATATCTGCTTCATACGGGATTTCGTTTTTTAAGAGGATTATGTTTTGGGAACAACGGTCAGAGGGCCTGGATGAGCCGTTCCACATCGGCCTCGGTGAGCGAGGCGGTGAGTGACAGACGCAGGCGGGAGGTGCCTTCGGGCACGGTGGGCGGGCGCACGGGCAGCACATAGAAGCCCTTGCGGCGCATATCCTCAGCCTTGAGGATGGCTTCGTGGCTGTCGCCGATGATCACGGGCAGGATGTGGCTCTCCGACGGCGAGGTATAACCCCGGGCCGTGAGGGCCTGCTGCACGGTGCGGCTCATGCGGAGCAGATGCCGGCGACGGTCGTCGAGTTCGGCCAGACGGAGCAGCACAAAGCGGGTCCATGCCATCTGGATGGGGGGCAGGGCGGTGGTGAAAATCAGGGTGCGCATCTTGTTGATGAGGTAACGGCGCAGCGTGTGGCTGCACACCACAAAGGCTCCCATCGAGGCCAGTGCCTTGCCCATCGTGCCGCAGAGCAGATCGATGTCGGCCAGGCAGCCCTGTTCCTCGGCAATGCCCAGTCCACGGGTACCGCGTGCGCCCACGGCATGAGCTTCGTCCACATAGAGCAGCACATTGGGATAGCGTTTTTTCAGGTCCACCAGCAGGGGCAGGGGGGCGATGTCGCCGTCCATGCTGAAGATGCTCTCCGTCACGATGAAGATGCGGTCGTAGTCGTGCTGATGCTTTTCGAGCAGTTGCTCCAGTTGCCGATAGTCCTGATGGCGGTAACGGATGCAGCGGGCTGACGAAAGGCGTATGCCGTCGATGATGCTGGCATGCACCAGTTTGTCGGCCAGAATGAGCGAACGGCTGTCGGTCAGTGCGGGCAGGATGCCGGTGTTCATGTGATAGCCGCTGCTGAAGAACAGGGCGGCTTCGCGCTCATAGAGGTTGGCCAGCAGCTGTTCCACCTCGTCGTAGATGGGATAGTTGCCCGTGAGCAGGCGGGATGAGGTGGAGGAGAACAGGCATTCTTCGGGCTTCAGGCTCTGGAGAAACTCCGTGTGCCAGTCGGTGCGGTTGCCCAGTCCCAGATAATCGTTCGACGAGAGATTCAATAGGCATCCTTCGGAGGTGTGCATCCGGCAACCGTCGGGATGCAGATGCGGCAGGTCGCGCAGATTGCCACTGTCGGCGAGCCGTTGCAGTTCTTTTTCGTAATCGCTCGCCGGTTGCAGCTCTGTTTGGAATTTGCGTACGCCTTGCGCATCGGTTTCATGTTCGCATACGCTTCGTTGTTTCTCTTTATCTGTAATTGGTTTCATGACGCGGTTCTTGTGGTCTTGGTCTTTCTTTTCTTGTTTGGAATCATTCTGTTTTTGGGCGTTCGGATATTGCCTCTTGTTCTTTTTGGCGCGTTACTCCGAATAGTTCTCGAGTTCGGCCACGATTTTGAGCAGACCTTTGGTCAGATGGCTCAGTTCTTCCGGACGGATAATGAAGGGAGGCATGATGTAGACCAGGCGACCGAAGGGGCGCACCCAGATGCCTTCTTCCACAAAGCGGCGCTGCATGCGGGCCATGTTGACCGGACGGTGGGTTTCGAGTACACCGATGGCGCCCAGTACGCGCACGTCGGCCACCTGAGGCAGAGCACGGGCGGGAGCGAGTTCGCGGCGCATCTGTTCCTCGATGCGGGCCACCTTCTCTTGCCATCCGTAGGACAGGAGCAGTTCGATGGAGGCTTTGGCCACGGCACAGGCCATGGGGTTGCCCATAAACGTAGGGCCGTGCATGAAGGCGTGGGGCTCATGGGTGGAGATAGTATCGGCTACCTGATCGGTGGTGAGCACGGCCGAGAAGGTCATGTAACCGCCGGTCAGTGCCTTGCCGATGCACATGATGTCGGGCTTCACGCCGGCATGTTCCCAGGCAAAGAGTTTGCCCGTGCGACCGAATCCCGTGGCGATTTCGTCGAAAATAAGCAGCAGACCGTATTGGCGGCAGAGCTTCTCGGCCTCACGCAGATAGTTGGGATGATAGAAGCGCATGCCTCCGGCTCCCTGCACGATCGGCTCCAGAGTGAGGGCGGCCAGGTGCTGGTGATGGGCTTCGATGGTCTGGCGCAACGGCTCGATGTCGTGCTCGTCCCATGCTCCGTCGAAACGGCTCTGCGGAGCGGGCACAAAGTGGCGCACGGGCAGAGCGCTGCCGAAAAGACTGTGCATGCCGGTCACGGGGTCGCACACGGACATGGCATTCCACGTGTCGCCGTGATAGCCCGAACGGATGGTCACGAAGTTGTTCTTCTCCGGACGACCGCAGGCATACTGATACTGTACGGCCATCTTGAGGGCTACTTCCACGGCCACGGAACCGCTGTCGGCATAGAAAATCTTCTGCATATTGTCCGGAACGAGACGCAGCAGGAGGCGTCCCAGTTCGATGGCGGGTTCGTGGGTCAGTCCGCCGAACATCACATGGGCCATCTTCTGGAGCTGCTCTTCGATGGCATGGTTCAGAACGGGATGATTGTAGCCGTGCACGGCGCACCACCAGGAGGACATGCCCTCGATGAGCTGCGTGCCGTCTTCAAGGGTAATGGTGCAGCCCTCGGCGCTGCGCACCTTATACGTGGGCAGCGGGTTGGTGGTGGAGGTATAGGGATGCCACAGGTGGTCGCGGTCGAAGGTATCGAACAGGATAGAATTGGAATGAGTAAGCATGTTTTTTCTTGTTTGATTGTTCTTTAAATAAAGTACTGTCGGAAGCTTGTTTAGAGCTGATAACCGGCTTCCGTGAAACGCTTCTTGTCTTCGTCGATGCCGGAGCCGAGGGTGGTGAGCAGGTCGCCCACAATGGCGGCATTGATTCCGGCGTGGAGCACGCGTTGCATGGTGTCCTCGCTCAGACGGGCACGACCGCCGGCCAGGCGCAGATAGGCCTTGGGATGGATCAGGCGGTAGAGGGCCACGGTGCGCAGGATCTCTTCGTCGCTGAGCAGCGGAGTGTTGCCCAGTGGAGTACCGGGGATGGGGTGCAGGATGTTGATGGGGATGGAGCGGGTGTCGAGCTCGCGCAGCTTGAAGGCCAGCTCGATGCGTTGCTCCTCGCTTTCGCCCATACCCACGATGCCGCCGCAACAGATTTCCATGCCGGCGCGCTGAGCGGCGTGCAGGGTTTCGATCTTGTCGGCCTGGCTGTGGGTGGTGCACAGGGAGTCGAAGTAGGAGGGAGCGGTCTCCAGATTGCAGTGGTAACGCTCCACACCGGCCTCACGCAGACGGACGAGCTGTTCTTCGGTGGCCAGACCGAGCGAAGCGCACACCCGGATGCGGCTCTTGGCTTTCAGGGCACGTACCCGGCTGCAGATTTCATCCACCTCACGGTTGGAAGGTTTCTTACCGCTGGTGACGAGCGAGAAGCGTTCCACGCCCTTAGACTCGTTGTGCAGTCCGTGCTCGATGATGGTATCCTCGGATACCAGTCCGTAGATTTCGGCGTTCGTGCCGTAATGGGCCGACTGGGCGCACCACTTGCAGTTCTCGCTGCAGCGGCCGGACTTGGCGTTGATGATGGAACACATATCAAAGTGGCGGCTGGCACAGGCCACGGTGATCTCATGTGCGGCCTGACACAGGGCTTCGGTGCCCTGGGCGTCACTTAGTTCGGCGGCCAAAGCCAGGATTTCTTCCTGACTGGCTTCTCCGCCTTGCAATATACTCTCTTTCAGTTTCTCTAATACTTCTGGTAATTCCATAGTCAATTGGTTTTATAGATAAAAACAATGCGTCCTGCGCTCCGGCCTGTTAAGGGCTGAAGCGCAGGACGCACTGCGATGTTATTATTAATAAGGTACGAAGCAGCCGGAACCGCCGGGATCGTCGGTTCAACAAGCAGCATCAGTTCCAGTTCGGGAGTTCCGATGTCGGGGGGAGCGGGCTCGGCCTCGGTTGCCTCGTAGCCGGGAATATAGTGACGCATTTCGCGCACGGTGTATTTGGCTACCTTGCAGAGCGAAGCTTCGGTAATACTCTTTCCCACACGACTGATGACGACCTCACGGCCCAGGCTGGCAAAGGCAGCATAGGCTTTCCGGCTCCACTGGCGGAAACGGATTACGGGGCGGATATGTCGTGTCATTCGGTTCATCGGAGCAAAGATACAAAATTCAGGGGAATTATCTGTCTTTTGAGGAGGGGTTTTGCTTCTGACCCTGAAGTTAATCAGTTTTATTGCTGATTCTATCAAATTATAAGCTTTATCGCTTATATTTAGCGATTATAAGTTATTTGGCTAATAATGCTTGCGTGGGAAAGTTTTTTTAATATCTTTGCAAGGGAATGTTTAATAAAAATGTGAATGATGTATGCTGCTATTTCTGCCGATATTGTTTCTTCTACGACATTGAGCATTGACGAGACAATAGTTCTCAAGCAAAGAATAGAAGATTTGTTTCTGTTTCTTGAAGGAAGGTATCCCGGTTTTTGGGGGCGTTTGATTAAAGGGGATTATATTGAGTGCCTGTTGCCGTCGGCAAAGGATGCTTTGCGGGTTGGTTTGCTTCTTAAAACCCGTATCAAATCTTTTCCGGTGCATGATACAAAAGGAAAAAAACTGTTTCTGACTTATGGGGTGCGTATGGCCCTGGGATTGGGGGAGATGCGCCTTGTAGATCGGGAACAGGGGATTATGGATGGAGAAGCCATTTATCTGTCGGGACGGACACTGAATGCAATGCCGGTTTCGAATAAGCAGATTACCTTATTGATTGGTGCGACAAACAAGCAGCAGGAATCTGCCTTGCGCACAGTGGGGATATTGATAGATGCGCTTCTAAACAATGCGACCAGCCGTCAGTGTGAGGTGCTGTATTATAAACTGCTGGCAAAAAGTGAACAGGAAATTGCGAATATACTGGGGATTAACCAGTCTGGAGTGAATCAGCATTCGACCTCTGCCAAGTGGTATTGTATTGAGGAAACTTTGAACTTTTGGGAACAATTAAATTTTTCCGGTCATGAATAGTTGGGTGTTATTGAGCTTGTGTCTGGCGCATATCATTGCTGACTTTTATTTTCAAGAAGACAAATTTTGTCGGGAAAAAGCGGAACGGAAGGTAAAAAGTCCTTTTATGTATTTGCACGCCCTTGTTATTGGTGCTGTATCCTGGGTGGCGATTCCCGAACTTGATTTTTGGAAATATGCGTTGTTGATTGTAGGAAGCCACTGGCTGATTGATGTCGGAAAGGCATATCTGAGTCCAAAACTGTGGACTTTTCTTTTGGATCAGCTTCTTCATTTTGTGATTTTGTTTTTGGTTGCGGCAAACTTTCTTCCTCAGAAGGCTATGCCGTTACAGTATTTGGACATATTGCCTGACATTTTCTTACCCGGATTACTTCTGGCCGTCTTATTCTGTATGAAACCGACCAATATTATGATTAAGCTTATTCTGGAGCGTTATCAAATAGGTGAAGCCAGTTCCTGTCAGGATATAAAGAATGCAGGAGGCTTAATCGGGAATCAGAACGTATGCTTACTTTGTTGTTTGTTCTGATCGGACAGTTTGAAGCTATCGGTTTTATTGTGGCTGCAAAATCTTTGCTTCGTTTTAAAGATACAGATACGGCAAAAACAGAATATGTGTTGGCAGGTACCTTCTTGAGCTTTGGTATAGCGGTTGCTTGTGGACTGGCCGTTAAATATTTTGTGATGTCCTGATCCTTTTGGGTTAATGGTCGTATAAATGATTAAATGGTTTTTAAAACGCTTTTCGAGGCGTTTTAAAAACCATTTAATATTAGGTCCCGAAAGGGATTCGGGGATTAGTCTACTTCAGCAAAGGTGCGGGCCTTGTTCTCCAGTTCTACATCCTTGATGCTTCCTGTAAGTCCTTTCTGACCGATGGTTATCGGGGCGAAAGACAGGTTCTCGTTCAGAATGTCGGCATTGTAGACAGACTTGTCGAGCACACCGTTGATGTAGATTTTCAGCATACCGTTCTTCTCGCGGCAGCAGGAGATGGTGTTCCACTTGCCGTCGGCAACATCGGTGTTGGAAGTGACGGACAGCTGACCTACGGTGAATTTCACCTTACCGTCTTCGAGAGCCACACTGAAGGCACCTTCCTGACTGATGAGGTTTCCTTCAATGGTCGTGGTGTTTACGGCACAGCTTACGTTGAAGTCGGCAGTACCGCTCACGCTCATCTTGGCCTTGACGGTTTTCTTGCTCTTCAGCTGGCGCTCATCGTCCAACTCCAGAATGCTCTGGTCGTCGTAGGCGTAGAATTCCGGTGACTCGCCCAGAGTGTTGTTGCCGTTCCAGTCGGCAATGTTGTTCAGATTGAGCTTGTAGGCCTTTCCTTCTTTCAGCTCCTTACCGAAGGTGAGCAGCACGGTGCGGTTGTCCGGCAACGTCTCGGCGCTGACAGCCTGTGTGCCGTCGGAGAGACTGAAGTTGGCAGCAGTAACCTTGACCGGTTCGTTGAACTCGGCGCGGATGGTGTCGTCGCTGGCCTTGAGGCAAACCAGTTCGGCAGGAGTGGTATCCTTGTCCGGTGAGAATTTCCAGATGCGTACCTCGCCGCCCTGCAGGGTGACGCTGATCTCGTCGTTATACTGGAATGGCTTGCTGTTGTCGTCCTCGCTCTTGCTGTTATGGTTGATAACCAGCGTGCGCCACAGGTCTTTGGCCTGCTCCGGCACACCGATGGTACGGTTCAGCTTGATGGTGAAGGTCTGCGGTTCGCTCTTCGGGTTGCGCACGGAGATGATACCTTCCTTGTTGTTCCAGCAAGAGTAACCGTAGCAGTTTCCGTTGGCCGGAGTCTCGCCGATCAGTTTGGCATGGCGCAGGATGTCGTAGTTGTTCTCCAGGAAGCGCAGGGCTTCGGCATTGATCATCCACTTGTTGCCCTCGTCCATCATGTTGTAGCTGTAGAGCAGTTCCCAGAAGGCAGCACCACGGGTGGCCATCATATACAGATAGGTGCGGAACTCTTCGTCGTCCATAGAGTTCGGAGCCACGCAGTAGGTCTTTCCGTAGAGCGGATCGTGGTTGAAGATGTTGCTGAACGGGAATTGGAACTGACGGGTCTTGATGAAGTCAAAGTAGCGGTCATCGCGGTAGCTCAGCAGCATGTCGAGTTCGCGGTCGCGCTGGTCGTCTACCTTGATGCGGCCCATATCGGCAGAAATCTGCAACCATACGGACTGACACCACTGCAGGAGCCACGGACTCGGGTTCATGTAGCAGGTCAGGTTGATCCACAGGTTGCTGTTGCGCTTGTCGGCATCCAGATAGAGAGTGTCGAGCAGGTTGGCCCAACGCTCCCAGTGTTCGGTCATGTAGTACATGCCATTCTTGCCGCCGGTGATGTAACGTCCGTTTTCAGAAGGCTGCGGCACCTTGGCACAGAATCCGTCGAGCTTCCAGTAGTTCACGTCGTACTTGTTCTGGCAGTCGAGGAAGAATTCCTGCAACTTCTTGAGATACTGCTTGTCGCCGGTAACAATATCGTAGTTGGACTTGTTGACCGTTCCATTGCCGTTCTTCTCCAGGAATTTGGCAAAGTCGTACTGGTAGTTGTAACCGCCACGCGGGCCGAGCCAGATACCGAAGTTGGAAGACACGCGGTGCGCGAAGTCGCTCGGTTTGGTCAGGCCGTTCGGGAATTTGCTGTTGAACTGCCAGAAGCCGGTGGTGTTCTCTTTCTCATACGGACCGTAGGCGTTCCATCCGTCGTCTACCACATAACTGTCCACCGGACGGATGCCCTGCTGCGACAGACCGCGCTCCACTTCCTTAAAGGAAGACAGGATGTTTTCTTCGGTGATGTCCATCATCCAGTCAAACCAGGAATTATACTGGATGCGAAGGTTGGCCGGGCGGGCAATGCTGTTGATATAGGCAAAGAAGTCCGACTGGATCACATCCATATCGGTGGCGCTGCGGGTAGCTCCCAAGACATTCCTCCAGGTGGTGAAGGCTCCCTGTGCATCCAGACGGTTTTCCTGGCCTAATTCAGCCAGAGACTTGCCGCTGTAGTAGCGCACATGAGCGGTCTGGGCGGCAATCTCGTTCTCGGTCTGCGGGAATTCCGAACCGAGGAACATACCGTCGATATAGACCGGCTGGCCCAAAGAAATGTGGTAGCCCGACATACCGCCTACACCTTCGCCCATCTCCGGGTGAGTCCAGGTGTTGTCGGCAGAAGCCACTCCAAGGTGCTCCATGTCGATATAGTCGATGCGGGCCTGTGCCTGCTGTTGCTGCGGAGCGGCGATGCGCAGGTATTTGCGCATGAAGTGGTCGTTGTCTTTCATTTCATAAACCACATCCACATCCCAGTCGATGTTGTTGGCCTGATAAGGAGCCAGATCGAAGACCAGACGTTTTCCGCCCTCGATATTCTCTTCCTTCACACCGTTCAGCTTCATGGCCGATGGTTTCAGCTGGTAGCTGCCGTCGATATAGTTGTCCTTGCTCACATAGAACTCGGCGCAGGTACCGTATTTCAGTCCGTTCTGCGAAGAAATCTCCTTGAAACGGATGTAGCGGCCCTTGGCTTCCTTGGGCAGATTCATCCAGCAGGCGGCATCACCGTTCATGGTAAGTTCGCCTTTCATCACCAGATTCTGGGGCTGCTCAATATCCTTCAGGCTGTTGGACACATACAGTTCGAATCCCTTGATGCGTCCGTTCTCGGCACCCTGACGCGGCACGTAGGCAAAGCTCTTGAAGGTGTTTTCCTTCTTCATGTCGATATCGAACCAGAAAGGGAAATCCTTGCTTCCGGTTCCGTCATCCCGGTAGTTGGTGTGCCACAGGGTCTGTTTGTCCCCGTCGATAATATATTCGGCTTTACCGCTTTTCGGACCGTCGTTGCACCAGCTTGAGGCTGTGGCCGTCCATCCTTTGCGACCGATGGCCATAGGAGCTACCGGTTTTCCCAGAGCGCGGATGACAAATTCTTCACTGCCGGCAGCCGGAGTGTAGACTGTTGCCTTACCGTCTGTTCGCTTGTTTTCGATACTCTGTGTCTTCAATACCCCGTCGGCAATGCTGAATGTGCGGCTGAGATACTGGTTTCCGATGGTTACGGTATTCGCATTCTTGCTGATCTGCACCTGGGCCCAGGCCGGCGATGCGGTCAGGAAGGTGAGCAGACAGTAACCAACGACTTTTCCCTTTCTGTTCATAAGCTGTTGTGATTTAGTTCCTTTGACGCAAAAGCGACTTTTCTTGAAGCTGTTTGGCGACTCAGGAGGTTTCTGTTACCTTTGATTCTCCTTCAAAATTAAGAAAAATAATTTTTTTCAGGGGGATATGAAACATATATTCACCTTATAAGAATATATTAACGTGAGGGAAAACTGTCGATGATAAAAAAGCCCGTCCTCTGATCTTCCTGAAATAAGGAATGGTTCAGAGGACGGGCAGGGTATAAGGAATGGTTGGTTTTCACTATTTGATACTTTCCAAAGCACGGTCGTAGTCCGGCTCTTCGGAAATGTTCTTGACTAACTGGCGATATACGACCTTTCCTTCGGGATCGAGAACCAGCACCGCACGCGCGGCCAGATTCTTCAGCGGTCCTTCGGTAATGAGAAGACCATAAGTCTGGTCGAATGCCTCGCTGCGGAACAGCGACAGCGGGATGACATTCTCAATTCCCTCTACAGTGCAGAAGCGCGCCTGTGCAAAGGGCAGGTCTTTGGAGAGGCAGAGCACCACGGTGTTGTCCAGTGCCGAAGCCGCCTCGTTGAAGTGGCGTACCGACATGGCGCAGGTAGGGGTGTCCAGACTGGGGAAGATGTTCAGAATGACATGTTTTCCGCGGAAAGAAGAGAGCGACACTTCTTTCAGGTCCTTATCTGTTCCGGTAAACTCGGGCGCTGCGGCACCTACTGCCGGCATGTTGCCGTTGGTGCTGACTTCCTGACCACGGGTGATGACTTTCTCCTGTGCTTGAGTGGCTGTTTGGAATCCTAAAAAGGCAAGAGCCAATAATAAGTAACGCGATTTTTTCATGAGTTCCTTTATTTAAATTGGTTTCATGCGCAAATATAAATTCTAAATTGTAATAAGTACAATATTTCTACGTTACTTTGGTTGTTTTCTGCTTTTTTAAGGAAAAGGGCATGCTTATGCTTGCATGCAGAACACCAGACGGTCGCCTTCGCTGAGTTCGGGATGGTAAGTGAACCCTTCCCAGGTGAAAGCCTTGAGCTGCTCGGGATCTTCTATCCGGTTGCGGATGATGAAGCGGGTCATTTCGCCGCGGCACATTTTGGCATACACCACGACGGTGGTCGGCTTTCCGTTCTTCAGAGTATAAAACTCGGGAGTGATGACACGCACGGAACTTTCCACTTCCTTCCAGTGGAACAGGTCTTTCATTTCGGCACTGGCCAGATTGACCAGGATGCCGCCCTGTTCCTGAATCTGGCGGATGAAGCATTCGGTGAGCCGTGGGCGCCAGTGTTCAAATATGGTTTCGCGGCTTCCTTCTTCTGCCGGAACGCTGCCTTCAAGACGATAGTTGCGGATGAGGTCGAGCGGACGCACCAGTCCGTAGAGAAAAGAGGTGATGCGCAGATGCTCCTGGGCAAAGGCAAAATCATCGGCAGTGAAGTCCTGAGGAGCGATGCGCTTGAAGACCATTCCCGTGTATGAGAGCAGAGCCGGAAGCGGGCGGTTGGTTTCGGAATAGAAATCGTGATAGCGCAGACAATTCTGTGCGGCCAGTTTGGGATTGACATGAAGGAGGCGTCCCATTTCGACCGTATCGAGAGCTGCCATGCGGGCCACCTGCCGCTGCACTTCTTCCGGAAAGAGTGGTTCGGTGGTGAAAGGAACGGCCACTTTGGTACGGGCTGTCATCGTTTTGGCGCAGGAAATAAATGTGAGCATAATCGGTTTTTGTTTTTAATTTCAGGTTTCTGTTTGCTGCAATAAAGGATTATCGCTGCAAAGATAGGAAAGCATGGGTAAAAGAGAAAACACCGGTTGCATTTTATCTTAGAAATGTTGCATGAAACATTTGTTGCATGAAATGTAACATTTGTGTTATACCCCTTGTAATCATTCTGTTACCTTTGTGACACGAAACAATCAATCAACCTAAAAACATTTGTATTATGAACGCAAGAAAACCCTTATTCCTTTTGTCAGCTGCTCTGATGTCAGCTGCTTTTACTGCCTGTGTGCAGACTAAAGAGAACATTCGTCTGGAACATGTAAACGACACAACCACAATCGTACATATTCAAAATCCATCGAAGTATCTGTTGCTTCCGGTTCAGGAAACTTCGGCCGAAGGTAAGGTAAAACTGGACACCGGCAATCCTGCCGACATGGCCATGGACGTGCGTCTGGCTGTAGACAGCGCCGACTATTTCGTTCCTTTTGAATTGCCGGAAGGAGCCGACGAGGCAACCGTCGTGATCGGTAAGGTAAACAAGAATGCCGCCTGCTGGAATCTGATCGAAATGTCGGATACCTTCGATGTAACCAACACCGATTATTATCGTCCGCTGTATCACCACACACCGCTCTACGGCTGGATGAACGATGCCAACGGACTGGTATATCAGGACGGAGAGTATCATCTGTATTATCAGTACAACCCTTATGGTTCTCTGTGGGGCAACATGCACTGGGGCCACTCAGTGAGCAAGGATCTGATGCATTGGGATCATCTGAAACCCGCCATCGCCCGCGACACACTGGGACATATCTTTTCCGGTAGCGTGGTTGTAGACAACAAGAACAGCGCCGGATTCGGCAAGGATGCTCTGATTGCCTTCTACACTTCCGCCAGCGACGAGCACGGACAGATTCAGTGTATGGCCTACAGCAATGACAAGGGACGCACCTACACCAAGTACGAAGGAAATCCTATTCTGACTCCTTTTGACGGTTTGAAGGACTTCCGCGATCCGAAAGTCTTCTGGTATGAGCCGGCCCAGAAGTGGTACATGATTGTATCGGCCGATAAGGAGATGCGTTTCTATTCGTCTTCCGACATGAAAGAATGGAAGTATCTGAGCGGTTTCGGAAAAGGATACGGTGTGCAGCCGAACCAGTTTGAGTGCCCCGACTTCGTACAGTTGCCGGTAGACGGTGATCCGAACAAGAAGAAATGGGTGATGATTGTAAACATCAACCCGGGCTGTCTGTTCGGCGGTAGCGCTACAGAATATTTCGTAGGTGATTTCGACGGAACCACTTTCGTATGCGACAACAAGCCGGAGACAACCAAATGGCTGGATTTCGGTAAGGATCATTACGCAACCGTATGTTTCTCCAATACCGGCGACCGCGTCGTGGCTGTGCCTTGGATGAGCAACTGGCAGTATGCCAACCTGACTCCGACCAAGCAGTTCCGCGGCATCAACGCGTTGCCTCGTGAATTGTCGCTCTACACTCAGAATGGTGAGATCTATATGGCCGCCAATGCTGCCAAGGAGGTACAGGCTCTGCGTAAGGAAACCCGCGATCTGGGTTCTTTCGAGGTAGAGAAGGAACAGATTACAGACAACCTGCTGGCCGACAACAAGGGCGCTTATGAGCTGGAGATGGACATCACTCCGGGAAATGCTTCCAAGGTAGGTATCGAATTGAGCAACGCAAAGGGTGAGCACACTACAATTTATCTGGACTTGAAGAGCGGACGCGCCGTGATGGATCGTACGGAAAGCGGTATCACAGACTTCGGCAAGAAAGCTGTTCCGCATGAGAAGGAAACACACGACCATCGCAAAACTAATTCTATCAATTATAAGGATGACTTCGCACTGGCTACCTGGGCTCCACTGTCTTTGTGCGCCGGAAAGACTTATCATCTGAATGTATTTGTGGACAAGTGCTCTGTAGAACTCTTTGTAGACGGCGGACGTATTGCCATGACCAATCTGGTGTTCCCAACCGAAGTGTATAATACTCTGAAGTGCTTTGCCGAGGGTGGTAAGGCTGCTTTCGGACAAGTCAAGGCCTATCGCCTGAGCCTATAAAAACATCGGTTGCCTGTATCAATAATGTATAAACTTAAAGATTATGACTTCTGACAATCAAGTTAAGATATTCCGACTCGTCCCGGTGATGCTCTGTTTCTTTGCCATGGGATTTGTCGATCTGGTGGGCATTGCCTCCAATTACGTGAAATCGGATTTGCAGCTGACGGACGCCGAAGCAAATATCTTCCCTTCGCTGGTGTTCTTCTGGTTCCTGATCTTCTCGGTGCCTACGGGCATTCTGATGAACCGCATCGGTCGTAAGAAGACCGTGTTGCTCAGTCTGGTGGTGACCTTCGTGTCCCTCCTGCTGCCGATCTTCGGCGAGAGCTACCTGTTGATGCTCTGTTCCTTCTCCTTGTTGGGAATCGGAAATGCGCTGATGCAGACCTCTCTGAACCCGTTGTTGAGTAACATCGTGACCGGAAACAAGCTGGCGAGCAGCCTTACTTTCGGACAGTTCGTCAAGGCCATTGCCTCATTCCTTGCTCCGTATATCGCCGTGTGGGGAGCCACCGGTGCCATCCCGGCTTTCGGATTGGGATGGCGGGTACTGTTCCCGGTTTATATGGTCATCTCTATTCTGGCTGTATTCCTGTTGGCCTCCACACCGATTGAGGAAGAGGAGCAGGACCGTGCTTCCGGTTTCAAAGACAGTGTGTCGCTGTTGGCCCGTCCGTTTGTACTGTTGTCATTCCTCGGCATCATGTGTCATGTGGGAATCGATGTCGGTACCAACACCACCGCTCCGAAGATTCTGATGGAGCGCCTGAGCATGAGTCTGGCCGAGGCCGGCTTCGCCACAAGCCTCTATTTCATCTTCCGTACGGCAGGCTGTCTGCTCGGTTCGTTTATCCTGCAGAAAATGTCGTCTAAATCCTTCTTTGGATTCAGTGTGATGATGATGCTCTTTGCCATGGCCGGTCTGTTTGTCTTTGAAGACAAGGCGATGATCTACGTGTGCATTGCGCTGATCGGTTTCGGAAACTCCAATATCTTCCCGATCATCTTCTCTCAGGCACTGTTGCATGTGCCCGACAAGAAGAACGAAGTGTCCGGTCTGATGATTATGGGTCTGTTCGGCGGTACCGTGTTCCCGTTGGCCATGGGTGTGGCCAGCGACGCTGTAGGACAGAGTGGAGCTGTGGCCGTGATGACTGTGGGAGTGATTTATTTGTTGGCATATACCTTTAAAATTAAAAGATAAATTAGGAAATGGAAAAAAATATAGTTGTCGGTATGGGTGAGGCACTTTGGGATGTGCTGCCCGAAGGAAAGAAAATCGGTGGCGCTCCTGCCAATTTCGCCTATCATGTATCGCAGTTCGGACTGAACAGCAAAGTGGTGAGTGCTGTGGGCGAAGATAAACTGGGAGCTGAGATCCTGGAGAATCTTCAGGCCAAGAAACTGAAGATGCAGATCGAAACAGTGCCTTATCCCACCGGAACCGTTCAGGTGGAACTCGATGCCGAAGGAGTGCCCTGTTACGACATCAAGGAAGGTGTGGCCTGGGACAACATCCCATACACCAAGGAACTGGATGAATTGGCCCATCAGGCCTGTGCCGTATGTTTCGGTTCGCTGGCTCAGCGCAGCGTGGTGTCACGCAACACCATCAACGCTTTTCTCGATGCCATGCCTCACGATGCCAATGTGTTGAAGATCTTTGATATCAACTTGCGTCAGAGCTTCTACACCAAGGAAATCCTGTGCAACTCTTTCAAAAGATGCAACATCCTGAAGATAAACGACGAGGAACTGGTTACCGTGAGCCGTATGTTCGGTTATCCGGGCATCGACCTTCAGGACAAGTGCTGGATTCTTTTGGGCAAGTACAACCTGAAGATGCTCATCCTGACCTGTGGCGTGAACGGAAGCTATGTGTTCACACCGGGCGAGATGTCGTTTGTAGAAACTCCGAAAGTGGAGGTGGCCGACACGGTAGGAGCCGGCGACTCGTTTACCGCAGCCTTTGTTGCGGCAATCCTGAGCGGCAAGACCGTGCGCGAGGCACACGAACTGGCAGTGGAAACTTCAGCCTACGTTTGTACGCAGAACGGAGCCATGCCAGAACTTCCTGCTGAATTGATTAACAGACTCAAATAGGTTTCTGGTTTTAGGTTATGATGATTTGTAGCGGCATTGTTTTGCGACAATGCCGCTTTTTTTGTCGGTAGGCATATCCGAGAATTCAAAAAATCTGCTTATATTTGTTTAATACATCAAACAAACTGGAAAACCAAAATGAATTTGAAATCTATATTTTTCGGAAAACTGCTTTTGTGTGGCGGATTTCTGTTGACTTTGGCCTCCTGTGAGCCTGCTGAAGCCGAATACGTAATCGGCGTGTCGCAGTGCAGTCAGGATGAATGGCGCACGCAGATGAATCGGGAGATTATGCGCGAATCCCTGTTCTTTCCCGGAGTGGAGGTGAAAATCACGTCGGCCAACGACGATAGCCGCAAGCAGATTCAGGATATAGACTCTCTGCTGAAACAGGGAGTGGATTTGCTGGTGGTGGCTCCGAACGAAGCCGAAAGCATGACACCGATTATCGAAAAGGCTTATCGCTCCGGAACGCCGGTCGTGTTGGTCGACCGCAAGACACATTCTTCGCGTTATACAGCTTATATAGGTGCCGACAATCGGGAAATCGGTCGCGGCATCGGAAACTATATCCAACAGCGTCTGGGTGGAAAGGGAAATATTGTAGAGCTCACGGGACTCACCGGTTCTACTCCCGCTACAGAACGGCATCAGGGAATGATGGAAGAACTGGCCAAAAGTCCCGGCATCGAGGTGCTGGCCACGGCAAGTGCCGGATGGCGGGAGGCAGATGCCGAGCGCGCTTTCGATTCCATCCTGACGCGTCAGCCTCATATTGATATGGTGATTGCCCAAAACGACCGTATGGCGCTGGGTGCATACGAAGCGGCCAAGAAGAGAAACCGTCACAAGGACATTCTTTTTGTGGGCGTAGATGCCCTTTCCGGTGCGGTGAATCTGGTGCGTGAAGGGGTGCTCGATGCTTCTTTCATTTATCCTACGGCCGGCGACAGCCTGTTGCAGCTGGCCATGCACATTCTCCGCGGTGAGCCTTATCAGAAAGAAAATATTTTGTCCACGGCATTGGTCAACAGTGAGAATGCCCGGGTGATGCAGATGCAGACCAAACATATTGAAACTCTGGATCGGAAAATCGAATATCTGGACCAGCAGCTGGATACCTTTCTGATGCGTTATTCTTCGCAGCGGATACTTTTGTGGGCTTGTCTGCTCATTCTGCTTCTGGCCGGAATGCTGCTTGTGATTCTGGTACGTGCCTTCTGGACCAAGAAACGGTTGAATGAAGAACTTTCGGCTCAAAAGACGAAACTGGAGGATCAGCGCGACCAGCTGATCGCACTGTCTCATCAGGTAGAAGAAGCCACACGTGCCAAGCTGGCCTTCTTTACCAATGTGTCGCACGACATCCGTACCCCGCTGACCTTGATCTCCGCTCCTGTGGAGCAGTTGCTCAAAAGCCGGAATCTGGATGAGCAGGAACATTTTCTGGTGAATATCATCCACAAGAATGTGACCGTGCTGCTGCGTCTGGCCAATCAGATTATGGATTTCCGGAAATATGAGAACGGCAAACTGACGCTCAATCTGTCGCGTTTCCAGTTGGGTACGGCTATGGCCGAGTGGGCCGACTCTTTCAAGGCGCTGTCTTACCGGAAGCACATCCATTTCTTGTGCCGGTTCGCTTCCGAGGAACAGACCGAGGTGGTGGCCGATGCCGAAAAACTGGAGCGTATTCTCTACAATCTGCTTTCGAATGCCTTTAAGTTTACCCCCGAGAACGGCACGGTAACCGTGGAGCAGGTATTTTTTGAGAAAGAAGGAAAGCGCTGGTTTCGTCTGACGGTGACCGACGATGGGGTAGGCATGTCGGCCGAACATGTGCAGCATATCTTCGACCGCTTCTATCAGATTGGGGTACATCCCGGAGGTTCAGGCATCGGATTGGCCCTGGTAAAAGCCTTTGTAGAATTGCATCACGGACAGATTCAGGTGGATAGTGATTCGGGTAAGGGCACCCGATTCTGCATTGAGATTCCGACGGAACAGGAGGGCGAAGTGCATTCTCTGGACACACTGCCGAGAAATACGCTCAACTTTAAGGAGGGGGCTATCCTGCAGGCCGAGCAGCACTCGTTGGTAGCTGCTCATGCCGAGGTGACCGGAAAGGAGAAAACCGTGCTGGTGATTGATGATGATCAGGATATACGGGCGTATGTTTCTTCGTTCCTGAAAAAAGACTATAATGTGCTCGAAGCTGCCAACGGACAGGAAGGTTTGCAGTTGGCTATGAAGTATGTGCCCGATGCGGTGGTGTGCGACGTGATGATGCCGGTGATGGACGGTATGGAGTGCTGTCGCCGGTTGAAACAGGAGTTGCAGACCTGTCATATCCCGGTGATGATGCTCACAGCCTATGACATGGCCGAACAGAAAATAAAAGGATATCAGTGCGGAGCGGACTCCTACATAGCCAAACCGTTCAGCGCTGAACTGTTGCAGGTGCGCCTGAGTAACCTGATTGAAAACCGCAAACGCCTGAAAGATTTCTTTGCAGAGGGGGCTTTGCCGCTGACTGACACGACGGAGGGACATGATCTGGATCAGGGCTTTGTAGAGAAATTGCGCACCTTGATTGCCCGCAACCTGCACCGTGCGGACTTTACGGTAGAGGAATTGGGCGAGAAGGTGGGACTGAGCCGGGTGCAGCTCTATCGTAAGACCAAATCTCTCTGTGGCTATCCACCTAACGAGCTGTTGCGCATGGCACGTCTGAAGAAAGCCGCTTCACTGCTGGCCTCTACGGAAAAGACCATTTCAGAGGTAGCTTTTGAGGTAGGATTCAATTCTCCGTCCTATTTTGCCAAGTGTTATCGCGAGTATTTCGGCGAGAATCCCACGGATTTCTTGAAACGCAAGAATCAGTCAGACCAGTAAACCTTTGTTTTTAATTTATATGAAATGTGCTATTTTTTTGTATTGTAAACAAAAAGGTGTAATTTTGTAGCGCATATATTCATGCATAATTGTAAAACTAATTCATTGCACAGAACTTTGCTCTGTGTCATGAATTAGTTTACAATGAGTGACATTTTAAGAATTTAAATAGCATAATTGCAAACTATGAACAGTTCTAGTTCTAAATTTGATTTCTGGTAAATTTAAAGAAATTTGAGATGGATGATTTAATGAAAGAGCCATTAGTATCTGTTATTGTACCTATATACAATGCTGAATCTTTTCTGGATGAGTGCATACAAAATGTAAAATCCCAAACTTACACTCATTGGGAATTGATTTTGGTAAATGATGGCAGTATTGATTCTTCGCTACAGATCTGTTATCGATATAGTGAGTCAGATTCAAGAATAAAGGTTGTCAATAAAGAAAATACAGGAGTTTCAGATTCCAGAAATAAGGCATTGGACATTGCTCAAGGAGATTTTGTAATCTTTTTAGATGCAGATGATTATTGGATAGACCCATGTTGTCTGGAGAAAATGCTCGTGAAAGCAGTCAGTGAGAATCTGGATCTTGTGCGTGGAGAGTATGTTGCAGTTGGGATGAAAGGAGAAAAATTATTCTCCCGGCATGCTTCAGAGCAAAAGATGAAATATGCTTATCGCGTATTGACCTCTTCTGAATTTCTGAACTATGTGATGACCGGAGAGTTTTTTTTGTTTCTTTCATTAATACGAAAATCCCTTTTAACTGATATTCGATTTGAAACGAATAGAATCTTTCTTGAAGATATGCGTTTTTATTCTTTGTTTTTTTTAAAAGAACCTCGTTGCATGTATCTTCCGGATTTAAGGTTTTATGCGTATCGAAAAAATGAGAATAGTGTTTCTTTTAGCATTAATCCTAAGAAGTTGGAAGATTCTTTCGATATGTGTGAATTTTTTCATGAGCGATCGTTGGAAACACAAGATAAGTTACTAAAAGGATTCTTTCAAGTTTCTAGTATTTCTATGTATTATTATACATTAGAAACACTGGCAGACAATATGTATTATGAGAATGCCAGAATCTATATAAAGAGGTTTTCTTTAAAGCAAAAACGGAAGTTGGTTTTATCCTGGATGCGAGATTATGGATATATTGAGAAATCAATAATTTATTATGTGAATCCATATCAGGGAGTTCTTTTGTTTAGATTAAGACATAGATTAGCGAAATTTAAAAATAGAGTTTTGAGATGCCTAAAGTTTCAATAATAATTCCAGTTTATAAAACAGAAGCATTTATAGAGAAATGTGCTCGTTCTTTGTTTGAGCAGACTTTTAAGGATATAGAATATATCTTTGTCAATGATGCTACGCCGGATAATAGTATTGATATCTTAGAAAAAGTGATATCTGAATATCCAGAAAGAAAAAACAATTGCTTTGTTGTAAATCATGCAAAAAATAAAGGATTAGCTGCTGCAAGGAATAGTGGATTGGCGGCAGCTACGGGTGAGTATGTGATTCATTGCGACAGTGATGATTGGATTCATCCTTCAATGATTGCTGACATGTATCATGCTGCGATAGAGCATCAGGCAGATATTGTTTCATGTGATTTTCAGATGGTATATGCGGATAAAACGGTTTATTATCAGACTACAGATTGGAATGAGGAAAAAAACTTGGCATTGAACAAATATATTGCTTCGGGCTGGACGGTTTTGGTTACTTTGTTAGTGAGAAGAGCTATATATGTACAGAATAAGTTGTCTTCTATGGAAGGATATTCATATTGCGAAGATTTTAACTTATCTGTAAAATTGTTATATCACGCGAATAAGATTGTACGTGTTCCTCATGCCTATTACTATTATTGGCAGAATGAGAAATCGATAGTGCACAACATGACAGAAAAAACAATGCATGATGAGCAAATAATGTATTTGGATGTAATCAACTACTTCAAGAAAAATAATGTTTATGAGATTTTTCAGGAACCACTTTGCTGGAGAATCTTAAAAAGTAAACAGGAATGGATCTTGAATACTCAGACTTACGATAAATTCTTAAGTTTACATCCCGAGAGCCATCAATATATATGGTCTTGTCCTTATCTCAACTTTAAATTGAAATTAATGATGTGGGGGGTAACGCATCATTTCTCACTTTTATCAAGATTTATGTTATTACTTAGACATTTGAGACATGGAAAATCGATTTGAATATTCTGCTGTTATTCGAACTTTAGGTACTGCTGGTGAGAAATATCAGAAGTTATTGAATTCGTTAAATTGCCAGACAATAAAACCTAAGCAGATACTTGTTTATATTGCTGAGGGTTATTCCATTCCTAAAGAAACAATTGGGTATGAACAATATATTTATGTAAAAAAAGGGATGGTATCTCAACGAGCACTGTCGTATGATGAGGTTGATTCTGAATATATTCTTTTTTTGGATGATGATTTATGTTTTCCATCAAATACCGTTGAAAGAATGTTCGCTTTGTTGCATGAAAATAATGCAGATGTAATTTCACCGGACATCTATCCCAATGCCAAGAGACCTTTTTTTCATGAGATGCTTATGACGTTGTCTGGACGAATGAGAGCCAGAAGGAACGACAGTTATTGGGGGTATAAAGTTATGAGAAATTCGGGCTATTCTTATAATAAATACCCGAGTAAAGAAGTCTATTGGTCACAGACAAATGCCGGTGCATGTTTTTTGTGCTCAAAGAAGGTTTTCTTGAGTATACAATTCTCGGAAGAGTTATGGATGGATAGCCAAAAATATGCTTTGGGTGATGATCAGGTCATGTTTTATAAGATGTATCTGTATGGATATAGAATTCTAACATGGTATAGACATGGTTTTGTCCATTTGGATGGTGGAAATAACATGGAAGAAAGCAAAAAAAAGAAACTCATTTATTCCGATTTCTTTTTTAAAACGGTTTTTTGGCATCGCTATATCTATATGCCTGATAAATCATTGTCTGGTAAGATGTTGAGTGTTTTTTGTATTTTATATACGTTTATCTTTGCTTTGTCAGTTTCGTTTCTGAAATTTGATTTTGAGATTATGAAATTGAAATATAAAGCTATAAATAGTGCTGTTTTTTTTATAAGAAGTAATGAATATAAAAGTATTCCATTAATAACTAAAGATAAATATAAAGTAAGCTGATAATTTTTATGAATATAGTTCCTATAGTTTTTTCTTTTGATAATAACTTTATACTTCCAGCCTGCGTTTGTATGTCATCATTGTTGATGAATGCAAAGAAAGATACCTTTTATGATATTTTCATTTTGCATTCACCTAATATTGAACTGGAAAAAGAACAATTGGATAAATTGTTAGTGTTTTATAAAAATTGTAGAATACAGTATCGGGCTGTTGATGATATATTTGAAAATTCTTTTGAGATTAGAGGGATTACCGTGGCAACTTATTACCGTTTATTAATTCCCGAAGTTATACCTGAATATGATAAAATTATTTATTCAGATGTAGATGTAATATTCCGTTCTGATTTATTTGAGATCTATATGAATACGGATTTGGAGAATGCATATGTCGCTGGGGTTAATGCCATGGTTCCCATGATTCCAGATATGAATTTGTATTATTCCAAACTTGAAAAGGCAGATCCTAATAATATTATATATGCTGGAAATATTATTTTAAACTCTAAAAAGATAAGAGAGGACAAATTAACATCGAAGTTTATAGAATTTGCTAATAAAAAATTTAAATTTCAGGATTTAGATGTTTTGAATATCGTTTGTTCTGGAAAAATAGTATATCTGGAACCGGAGTTCTGTTTAACAACTTATTTAAATGAGTTGTTTGTGAAAAAAAGAGAAACTGTTATAACACATTGGAGTCAAATACAAATAGAAAAGGCATTGTCAAATGGAATAATTCACTATAATGGACAGAAACCTTGGAAAGGCTTTTGTGTTAATTTCGATATATGGTGGGAATATTATCGTAAATCTCCTTTCTTTGATGAGAAGTTTTATTTTGATTTCTTTTATGATAAACTGAACGAATTGGATCAACTTCCTTTGTGGAAAAGAATTAAAATCTTGATCAGGTATTTTGTCTATGGAAAGAGAACCATATAAAGTTAGTGTCATTGTTCCGGTATATCATGTCGAAAAATTTATAGAGCGTTGCGTGATCTCTCTTTTTCGGCAGACTCTGGAAGATGTTGAATTTATTTTTGTAGATGATTCGACACCAGATCAGAGTATGGATCTTCTAATGAAGTTGATGGCGGAATATCCTCATAGAAAAGCTGATTGCGTCGTTTTGAAACATGAGTCCAATAGAGGGTTGCCAGCTGCCCGGAACACAGGGTTGGCAGTTGCACGAGGTAAATATATTTTTCATATGGACAGTGATGACTTTGCGGAGCCGGACATGTTGAAAGATTTGTATGCTGCTGCTGAGCAGCAGCAGGCCGATTTGGTTTGGAGTGACTGGTTTTTGTCTTATCAGGAAAAAGAGCGTTATATGCCGCAACCAAACTGCAAAACCCCAAAAGAGGCTTTAGAGGCTGTTTTATCCGGGACAATGAAATATAATGTTTGGAATAAGCTTATTCGAAGAAGTTTGTATGACGATCAGGGTATTCTTTTTCCAGAGGGATATTCTATGGGAGAAGATATGACGATAATCAAACTGATGGCTTGCGCAAAGAGTGTTGCTTATGTGCCGCAGGC
Source organism: Bacteroides sp. OF04-15BH (assembly GCF_003477995.1). Taxonomy (GTDB): domain Bacteria; phylum Bacteroidota; class Bacteroidia; order Bacteroidales; family Bacteroidaceae; genus Paraprevotella. Next base: position 99,568 of record NZ_QUEM01000004.1, on the reverse strand, counting down.
TTATTATCATTATGTCCGGACCAATTCAGGAGCGATGACAGCATCATGGAGTGAAAAGCATTTGGCTGACATTAATCATAATGTTGATGAAACGATTGGTTTTATCAAAAGAAAGTTCGGAGAGAAGTTTGATCTTTTCTTGGAATATTTTAAATTAAGCATTAAATTGCCCTTGTTGATCTCCGATGATTTTCAGATGTACAGGTTATGGTCTGATTGGTATCAGGAATCCAACAGATTTATTTGGAAGAATAAGTCTGTCTGTTTTCGTACAAGAATCTTACAGTGGTTTGCTTGGAAGAAGCAGTATTGGGTGGTTTGGTTATATAATAAGGTAATGCAAGAATTTGTTTATAAATTAATTTTGGGTTATAAATGAGAAAAATGATCGGAATGCTGGTAGTGACGGTGATAACCAGCTTGTATTTTTTTCCAATAGAATTTACATTTCTGCCGGGAATAAATACAAAAATGATGTTGGCGGCTCTGGGTCTCGTTATATTGGGATTGAGAATGAGTCGTAGGGGTGATGCTACCATCGATAAGGATTTTTCTACTCTTAGCCTTTGGGCTTTGGGCGTTTCATTGGCGGGTTTTGCTGCAGTAGTATATAATAATACATATGACTACATGTATGCTACCTATATCATTTCCATGTGGGTATGGTGTGGAGGAGCTTATACCGTAGTTTCCTTGATTCGAGCTTTGCATGGCAAAGCATCTGTTGTATTAGTTGGAAATTATTTGGTGGCCGTATGTGTGATGCAATGTATTTTGGCGATGATCATTTCTTCCAGTCCTTCTTTTGAGCAATTGATAAATCGTTATGTGGCAGGTTTGGGTTTTGTGGATTTGAATACACTGAAGGAGACAAAACGATTGTATGGAATTGGAGCCAGTCTGGACGTTGCCGGAACTCGTTTTGCCGCCGTTCTGACTTTGATTGCTTATATGATGACTCATATTGATCTGGAAAAGAATAAATGGGCTTTATGGTCATATGTGGCTGCAATTTTTATTATTGGAGCAATCGGTAATATGATTTCCAGAACCACAACGATTGGAGTATTGGTTTGCTTGGCATATTTAGTCTATGAGGTACTGTTTCGGATGCGTGATGAAGCGTCACGAAAAAAACTTATAAGCATTTTTGCAGGTGGAACTGTTTTAGGATTAGGTATATCCGTATTCCTTTATCAGACCAATGCAGAAGTAAGGGAGAATTTCCGTTTTGCTTTTGAAGGCTTTTTCAGTTTGGCCGAAACCGGAAGGTGGGATGTTCATTCCAATGAAATTCTTAAAAACATGTTTGTTCTTCCGGATTCGTTTAAAACCTGGGTGATTGGGGATGGTTATATGGATAATCCATATTATTCAGATCCCTATTATATTGGACCGAAATGGGGCGGCTTTTATAAAGCTACTGATATTGGTTATTTGAGATTCATTTTCTATTTTGGTGTTGTTGGCTTAGGAATTTTCTGTGGTTATTTTATCAAATTGGGACAGATTCTGATGAACCGCTTTAAGCAGGAACATTTGATTTTCTTGATCCTGATTTCATTGAATTTCGTCTTTTGGTTAAAGGTTTCCACAGATATATTCGTGTTTTATGCCTTGTTTTTGATGATTGGCGAGCAGGAGAATGATGATTATAATCAGGTATGTTTGAGAAGTGAACAGGTAGAATGATGAAGATAGTTTATTGCGTGCATTCTGTATACAATCCAGGTGGGATGGAACGTGTATTGCTGAACAAAGTCACCTATTTGTCTCAGCACACGGATTGGGAAATACTGATCGTTACTACGGATCAGAAAGGAAGACCTGCGTTTTATCCTTTTCCGGATACGGTACGAATGATAGATTTGGATATTAATTATTCCGATGATAACAATGGCCCCGTCTGGACTAAGGTTCTGGGATATTTAAAGCGTAAGCGGGCTCATAAAAAACGGCTTACCAGACTGTTGTATCAGGAAAAGCCGGATTTTGTGGTATCCCTTTATCCTTCAGAGTCCTCTTTCATTCCAGACATAAAGGATGGCAGTAAAAAAATCTTGGAACTGCATTATTGCAAATTTTTCCGTTTGCAATATGGGCGCCAGGGAATTCTGGGGTTGATTGATAAATGGCGTACACGGACAGATGAAAGGTTGGTTCGTCGTTTCGACCGTTTTGTGGTCTTGACTCAGGAAGACCGGCAATATTGGGGGGATTTGCCCAATATTCAGGTGATTCCCAATGCTGCAATGCGCCTGAAGAATGTTTATGCCGATCCCAGTGTGAAACGGGTTCTTGCTGTGGGGCGTTTGGATTATCAGAAAGGCTTTGACAAACTGATTCAGGCCTGGAAACTTGTTAAGGAAGATTCTGAACTGTCAGATTGGAAGCTGGATATATTCGGTCAGGGTGAATGGAAGGACAAATTGCTGAATGAAATCAAGGAATATGGACTGGAAGACAGTTTGGAAATTCACGCTCCGACAACCGATATCGGTCAGGAATATGTCAGCAGCTCTATATTGGTTATGAGTTCCAATTATGAGGGCTTTCCTATGGTGATGATTGAAGCGATGGCTTGTGGAGTGCCAGTTGTCTCTTTTGCTTTTAAATGCGGTCCTAAGGATATCATACGGCACCAGGAAAATGGCCTGATAGTACCCGAGGGAGATATTGTTGCTTTGGCAAAGGCTTTGTCCTTCATGATGAAAGGCAATGCTCTGCGTGCATATTGCTCTCAAAACGCAAGAGAAATTATTGCAGAATATTCCGAAGAAGTGATTATGAAAAAATGGATGGACTTGTTTATTCAGATGAAATGAGAAAAAAAAGAGTGTTACAAATAAATCCAGTTTTACGTCCTTCTACTTCAACAGGGCGTATTATGCAGGAAATTGCAGATTTGGTTCAAGAAAACGGTTGGGAGAGCTATTTGGCTTACAGTAAAGGCAGAGATGGTTTACGCATTTCCACTTCTCAAGTAGTGCCGGTGGGGGATTTATGGAGTGTAGCTTGGCATGGTGTTATGACGCGCCTGTTTGACCGTCATGGCTTGGCATCCCAAAAAGCTACTGAGAGATTTATTCAGAGAATTCGTGAAATTGCTCCAGATGTGATTCATATCCACAACATACATGGGTATTTCCTGAATTATCCAATGCTATTCGATTTTCTTTCCAAAAGTAATATTCCTGTGGTATGGACAGTACACGATTGCTGGCTATACACCGGTCACTGTTATTATTATGATTATGCCGGTTGTGATAAGTGGCAGTCGGGGTGTGGCAACTGTCCGCAAAGAAGGAAATTTCCTGCAAGCTGGTTCTATGACCGTTCTGCCCGGAATTGGCTGGATAAACAGAAGGCTTTTACTTCTATACCACGCAACCGGTTGCTGTTTGCTCCTGTTTCGAAATGGTTAAAGTCAGAAATGGAGAAATCCTTTTTGAAAGATTATGAATGCCGTGTTGTGCACAACGGAATCGATACTCATGTCTTCGCTCCTTCAGAGGATACAGACCGTGTTAAAAAACAATTTGGTTTGGTGGGCAAGCATATCATATTGGGGGTTGCCAGTATTTGGAGTGAAGAAAAAGGATTGAAAGATTTTTGCAAATTATCCTCTCTTTTATCAGAAGATAAAGTGATTGTCTTGGTCGGGGTTACAAAAAAACAGAAAAGTTTTTTAAATGATAAAATGATTGGTATCGAACGCACTGAGAACATATCACAGATGGCACAGTTATACGCTGCTGCAGACGTCTTTGTAAATCCAACCTGGCAAGATAATTTTCCGACGGTTAATATGGAGGCCATTTCCTGTGGAACACCTGTAATTACTTATAGAACAGGTGGAAGTGTGGAAGTTATAACGGAAAAAACGGGAGTCATAGTCGAGCAGGGAGATGTTAAACAGTTGGCTCAAGAAATAAATAAAATTGTTTTACTGGGAAAAACTTATTTTCAAGGTTCTTGTCGTGAGTATGCTATAAATAACTTTAGCAAGGAAAGCAAATATAAATTTTATTTGAAAATTTATGAAGAAATGCTTGCTCGCAACCATGAAAAAATTTAACTTTGCGAGACTCTTTAGTATGGTTTTTGCATAATGACATGAAAAAAGTTTTACAGTTAGGTAAGTTCTATCCTATAAAGGGTGGAGTTGAAAAGGTAATGTATGACCTGATGAGTGGTTTATCGCAACGAGGGGTATATTGTGATATGTTATGCGCAGTCAGAGACAAGAGTCTGAAGAATAAAACCTTAAACAAGTATGCAAATCTCATTTGTTGCTACGCATGGACTCAAATATCTGCCACAATGATATCCCCGGCTATGATCTTGAAATTGAAAAGGATAAGTTCCAGGTATGATGTGATCCATATTCATCACCCGGACCCTATGGCCTGTTTTTCTCTTTTCTTTTCGAGATACAAAGGAAAGGTTGTGTTACACTGGCATAGTGATATTTTAAAACAGAAGTTCCTTCTGCTTTTTTATCAACCATTTCAAAAATGGTTGTTGAAGCGTGCTGATATTGTGGTTGGAACGAGTCCGGTATATTTAAAGGAGTCTCCATTTCTGAAAGATGTACAGCATAAAACCTTTTGTCTGCCTATTGGTGTGGTGCCAATGTCTTCTTCAAAAGAAGCTGCGGAGGGAATACGACAGACTTATTCCGGAAAGAAAATTATTTTCTCTTTAGGAAGACTCATAGAATACAAAGGTTTTACATATTTGATTGACGCGGCTCGTTTTTTACCTTCAGATTATGTGATTCTGATAGGAGGAAAAGGTCCGTTATACGAATCTTTGAAGAATCAGATTGAAAGTCAGAATCTGACGGAGAAGGTAAAGCTGTTGGGGTTCGTTTCTGATGAAGAGCTTCCGGCCTATTATGCCGCGTGTGATGTTTTTTGTATGAGTTCCATACAGAAAACGGCGGCATTTGGAATTGTTCAGATAGAAGCGATGTCATGTGGTAAACCTGTTGTTGCAACAAAAATTCCTCATTCCGGTGTGGCTTGGGTGAATGAGGATCTTGTGTCCGGTGTGAATGTTGAACCTGAAAATGCGGAAGCACTTGCGCAAGGCATTTTGTTTGTGACGGAAAATGCAGACAGGTACTATAAATTTTGTAAAGGTGCGAAAGAGCGCTATGAGCGTTTCTTTACTTATGAGAAGATGATTGATGAAAGTATGAAGTTGTATTAGAATTTTTTGTAATGTTAGAGATTGTAGAGATGGTTCAGACAAAACCTAGAAAAAGAGTGCATGACGGTATGTCCACAACTTCGCGTATCATTAAACGCAATTTTGATGTTATCGTGTCGGCACTAGGAATATTATTACTTTTTCCAGCTTTTTTGATAATTTATGTATTGCTGAGGGTGGTAGATGGAAAAAATGTTATTTTTCGTCAAGAAAGAGTGGGGTATAAAGGGAAACTATTTACTTTGTATAAGTTTAGAACGATGCGGGAGGATGCTGAAGAAAACGGGATTCCTCAGTTGTGTGCCGAGAATGACAGAAGATTAACACCTATCGGTGCATTTTTGAGAAGACATCATCTGGATGAGCTGCCCCAATTGTGGAATGTGCTTATCGGCGATATGTCTATCGTTGGACCCAGACCTGAGCGGCAATATTTTGTAGATCAGATTATGGAAATCAATCCCGAGTATCGTTTTTTGTTCCGTATGCGTCCTGGATTATTTTCTATGGCGACCTTATATAATGGTTATACGGATACAATGGAAAAAATGCAAATTCGTTTACGAATGGATTTGGATTACCTTGAGAATAGAAATTTTGTATTGGATTTGAAAATAATCTGCATGACAGTTTTTGCTATTCTTTCAGGGAAACATTTTTGAGAAAATTGTTAAATCTTAAAATAAATGAAACTTAGGAAGAATCTTGTTCTACGAAAATTAGGGCCTAATTACATGATCGTCGATGTAAATGCAGATTGTGTAGACCTGGCCAAAGTATATACCATGAATGCGACTTGTGCTAATTTGTGGAGTAAAATTACAGAACAGGATTTGGATGTCACTCCTGAGACATTGGCAGGTTTGCTATGTGAGGAGTATGATGTGGAATATAATTTAGCTTTGAAAGATGTTTGTGAGTTAATAGATAAGTGGAAAATAAACGACCTGCTTGAGGAACGATAATTGACTGTAGCATGGTAAAGAAAGATCATATTGTTCAGGCTGCTTTTTTAGAATTGTTGCATGCCGGCTTGTGGGAGACTGATGTGAAAAAGAAAGAGCTGTTTCCTCTTTTACCGGAGCAGTGGCGTTCACTTTGGCTTTTGGCAAAAAAACAAACGGTTGCAGGTCTTGTTTACCAGGGATTGCAGTATCTTCCGGAAAAATGTTGGCCGGAAGATGCTGATCTGCTTATGGAGTGGACTGTATACATTGATCAAATAGAACGCGAAAACCGGTTGCAGAATCAGTGTATCACTCGTCTGGTAAGGTTGTTTGAAACTTTAAATATAAAACCGGTATTACAAAAAGGACAGGGGGTTGCCGTTATGTATGGGAATCCCCTGTTGCGGGAATGTGGAGATATTGATTGGTATTTCCCGGATTCGGGACAGGCAGCCAAGGCCTTATCTCTGATACAGAAGCAAGGATGCGTGCCGCGGAAAAGAGCCGATGCAAGCTATTTTTACCGGTATCATTCAGTTACGATTGAACATCATGATGTATTAATAGATGTGTCCTCTCCTTTTGCTAAAAGACGATTAAAAGCGATGGAGCATGATTGGGGGTTTGAAAAAATTAGATTGGAAGAGAGTGAAACGACAGTATGGGTTCCGGTTCCGGTGATGAATCTCCTGTTGCTGAATATTCATATATTAAAGCATGCAATGGGGCGGGGCATCGGAATTCGTCAGTTTTGTGATTTGGCAAGAGCCTATTCTTATTATAAAGGTAAGTATAATCCAGAAGAATTAAGGAGCACCTTGAAAAACATTGGCTTGTTAAAATGGACCGGCCTGTTACATCAGTTTTTGGTTACGGTTCTAGGAATGCCTCAATCCTTATTGCCGTTCCGGGATTATCTCGACTCGGATGTCACGGGATTGTGGAATCTTGTTTTTAGGGGGGGCAACTTTGGTCTGTATCACTCTCATCAAGCAAAAACAAAATCTCGTTTATCCAGTAAGATTGCAGTTCTTCGTGCTTATATGGCACAACTGAATTTTTCAAGAACCTATGCATCTTCTGAGATAGGCTGGGCCGTGTGGAATTTGATAAAAGGACAATTCAAATGAAAAGGATCTTTAAATTTTCAGTCGCTGATTTCCTTTTTGGTCTGTTGCTTCCTGAGGACTACGATATAAAGAAAGAACTGGTGCCTCTGCTTCCTTTTTATATAGAAGACACAAACACCGATTTCCTTTTTATCATAGATTGCGAAGATCGTGCGAAGACTCCGAGGGAATCAGAACAGAAACTTTTGGAGGAATCAGAAAACGACATGGGACATATTTGTCTGATGAGTGATGACAATCACTTTTCTGTTTCTTTTTGTCAGACTCCTGGAGGAAAGGAACATTTGCTTTGTTGGGATAAAATGTATACCCACATCAGAGCCTATCTTCATTGGGAAGACCCTTATGCAAGTCGGGTTCTGCTTTCCATGGTACGCGTTATTTTTTCCCAGGTTATTCTTGCTGAAAATGCCGTTGCGCTTCATGCCTCAGCGGTCCAGCTCGATGGATATGCTTTCTTGTTTATGGGGCGTAGCGGTACCGGGAAAAGTACCCATGCAGACCTGTGGAGAGCGCATTTTCCGGATTGCGAGTTGATAAACGATGATAATCCCATCCTGAAAATTGAAAAGGAACAAGTATGGATTTATGGTTCGCCTTGGAGCGGAAAGCGGCATTGCTATCGGAATGTGAAGTATCCCGTCAAAGGGATTGTAAGGTTAAGGCAGAGTCCTCAGAACCTTTTCTGCGAGAAAAACGGAGTAGACGCATTTTTGCAGCTTTTGCCCGGAGCTTCAGTCATTAAACAGGACAAAGAAAGATACAATGCTCTTTGCGGAACTTTAGTTCGGATAAGCACGCTGGTTTCTGTGGGAGTGATGGAATGCTTGCCGAATCAGGAGGCTGCACAAATATGTATGGATAATCTTAATAAATAAATATAATGAAAGGAAAATTGTTTATTGGCTTGGCCATATTATTGATGACTTCGTGTGCATCGCGAAGAGATTTCTTATATTTCCAGAACATGGAAATGGGAGAATCTTATCCTATTGCGGAAAGACATGAAACCGTGTTGCATTGTGATGACCGTTTGAGTATTAAGGTCAGCAGTAAGAATCCGGAGTTGGCCATACCGTTTAATGCGAGTAGTGCTTCTGTCAGAGTCAATTCAAATGGCAATATGAATGTTGAAGGAAGTGGAAAGACCAACGATCGCGGATATTTGGTGGGTCCCGACGGTATGATTGATTTCCCTATTTTGGGAAAGTTGCATGTGGAAGGACTTTCTGCCTTGCAAGTTGCCGACCTGATTAAAAAGAAAATTATTGAAGGAAACTATATTAAGGAACCTTTGGTTGATGTTGAACTCTTGAACTTTAAATATACCGTACTGGGTGCAGTGGGTTCCAATGGAGTATATACTGCTGATGATGGTCGTGTCACTTTGGTCGAAGCCATTGCTAAGGCCGGGGACCTCTCTTCAAAAGCTAAGATTGATAAGGTTGCGGTGATTCGTGAAAAGGATGGAAAACGTCAGGTCTTTATGCACGATTTGCGTTCCAGGGATATCTTTGATTCGCCATGCTATTATTTGCAGCAGAATGACATTGTCTATGTTGAACCGAAGTACAGAAAGAAGGATACCGAGGATCGTAGTGTGCAATACGTAGGTCTTACTGCAAGTTTGACAACAGCAGTAACCACGTTATTGATGTTGCTTTTAAAATAGTTAAATCTAAAATTTTAAGTGATGCAAACAAATAAAAAAGTAGATTCAGGATTGAATCTGATCGATGTCTTCTCATTTCTGGCATCAAAATGGAAATGGTTTTTGTTGTCAGTCTTGGTTTTTGGCAGTGCGGCCTGGTTGTATTATGCGCGAAAGCCTTTTGTTTATTTCCGTTCGGCGACGGTCATTATCAAGGATCCTTCCAATAAGACTACGACTGCCGGATTCGACCGTTATGACAATTATATCAATAAGGTGAATGTTGCCAATGAGATACTGCAATTCCGTTCCAAACGTCTTATGCGCGAAGTGGTTCAGCGGATGCATGGTGATGTTGATTATCTGATTGAGGACGGTTTACGTCATATAGAGTTGTATACCAAGGCTCCGGTTACCGTATCTTTTCCGGGTATGTCTCCGAACGGGGCTGTGCAGTTTAAACTGAAGATGCTGAACTTAAAAGAGGCTCAGATTACAACCCTGGGCGACGCCGGTAAAACCTATAAGGTACAGTTGCGCGATACTACGGCCATTGGAAATTTCAAGATAGCCGTGACGCCTACCAATTTTTTGAATAAGTCCTGGATTGGTCAGGAAATAACGGTGCGCAAGAATCCTTTGGAGTCAGTTGTTTCTTATTATAGCGGCAATTTTGCAATCAGACAAGAAGAGGATGAATCTTCTATCCTGACATTGGCCTTGCGTGATTTTTCTCCGGAGCGCGCGGAAGAATTGCTCAATACAATGATCAATGTCTATAATGAAGAAGCCATTGAGGATAAGAATCAGGTTGCCATCAATACCGCAAACTTCATCAATGAGCGATTGATTATCATTGAGAAAGATCTGGGAGTGGTAGAGAGCGATCTGGAGACTTTCAAGAGTAGTAACCAGTTGATGGATGTAAGCTCTACTGCTGGTATGTATATGAGTGAATCCCAGAAATATGGAGCGGACGGTATGGAGCTGGAAACACAGTTGCGTTTGGCTCAATACATTAAGGAATATTTGATTGATCCGGCTAAGGAAACGGATTTGATTCCTGCGAATACCGGACTTAGTGATGCCAGTGTGGAAAGCCAGATCAATACCTATAATGAACTGAAGCTGCGACGCGACAAACTGATTGATGACAGTAGTGACAAGAACCCGGTAGTGGAAGAGATGAACAACTCCTTGCGGGCCATGAAGCAGAATATCGTTCGTGCAGTCGATAACCTTATTGTCAGCCTGAATGTGCGTCGTCGTGATGCTTTGAGTCGTGAAACCCGTGCTCAGGTGCGCTTTAGCTCAATTCCTAAGAAAGAGAGAAAGATGCTTTCAATCGAGCGTCAGCAGAAGATCAAGGAATCCCTGTATATGTTCCTCTTGAATCGTCGTGAAGAGAATGCCTTGACACAAGCCATGGCCGACAACAATGCCCGTTTGATCGACGAGGCTGATAAGGGTAGTGGTCCTATTGCTCCCGTTCGTAACCGGATTCTGATTTTAGGACTTTTGGCCGGAATTGCTCTCCCCGGTGTCGCTTGTCTTCTGATCCTTTTTTTGGACACCCGTGTTCATGGTCGCAAGGATTTGGAGGGTGTGGTTACAGCACCGTTATTGGGTGAGATTCCTTTGGACAAGAAGCTTGCCAAAAAGAAAAAAACAGTTCATGGACCACGCTTGTTCCTTGATAAACAAGATGATATTATTGCGGAAGCTTTCCGTATTCTGAGAACGAATATGGCCTTTATGGCTAAAAAAGGAGTTCCGGTTAAGGTAATAACTTTCACTTCTTTTAGAGAAGGAGCCGGAAAAACTTTTATACTTCGAAATTTAGCTGTATCTTTGATGGCAGCAAAGAAAAAAGTTGTAGTTTTGGATTTGGATATCCGTAAACGCACTTTGAGCCGTCATTTTGCCAAACATCCGTATGGCATGACAAACTATTTGTCAGATGCCTCTATTCGGTTGGAGGATATCCTGGTAAAAGGAAACGGTGTGGATATACCGGATGCCATTCTGGCGGGACCAGTTGCACCTAATCCTGCGGAACTTTTATTGGAGAACCGTTTGGACGAGCTGATCGAGGAATTAAAGACGATGTACGATTATGTCATTGTGGATAATGTGCCTATAGGTATTATTGCCGATGCATCTATTGCCAATAGAGTTGCGGATCTTACGTTATTCGTCGTGCGTGCAGGAAGTGTCGACCGTCGCCTGCTGCCGGAGATCGAAGATCTGTATGAGAATAAAAAATTAAATAACATGGCTGTGGTCTTGAATGCCGTTGAACATCGTACTGTTTATGGTTACGGCTACGGTTATAGTTATCAATATAAAGGGGGAGAATAAATAGGAAACAGTTCTATTAACAGTTAAAATGGATGAGTATGAAAAAGAAAATTTATGAAGCACCACTTTTTGAAGTCAAAAGGGTGGAACTGGAAAAAGGCTTTATGAAGGCTTCGGTCTTTGAAGGTGGAAAGGAGAATGCCGATGGCGTGACCATTGAAGAGCATGGATTCGCTAATCCTGGCGCTGAATGGGAAGGAGATTATTCAGGTAGTACATGGGATTAATTAAAATTGATTGACTTATGAAGAAAACATCATTTTATTTAGGTTTGGCTTTAGCAGCCTTCCTAGGCAGCTGTTCGGATGATAATTTCCAAGGAACAGTTGAGAATCCTGTGCAGACAGGAGATGAGATTTTATTTGGGTCTACTTTGTCTGGTGATGCAGATGTCATTGATAAAACGGTTGGTACAAGAACTGTATATGGAGACCGTACCAGCACAGGGGTTCCGGTATATTGGGAAGCTGATGGTAGTGATAAGATTGCCATTTTCTGTCTGCAGGCCTCACAACCGGAAAATCATTTGGTAAATTATAAAGTAACGCCGGATGAGCAAGATCCTGCTACAGCATCTACTGTTGCAAAAATAAATGCATCAGAAGCCGGTTTGCAGTGGGGAGATCCAAATGAAGAACATAGATTTTACGCATTCTATCCTGCCAGTGCTGTGAAAGGAAGTGCAGAAGAAAATCAGACAGGCAAGATCACTGCAAATATTCCGGTGACACAGCAGGTGCAGGAGTGGAGAGTTGTAAAGGAGGGTGCAGACGGGGCTATCCAAGGTAAGAAAACATATTTCGGACTTCCGAATATGGACTATGCTTATATGTATGCCTATAACGCTGTGACTCCTTCACAAGTGGAAGATGGAAAGTTTATAAACTTACAATTCCATAATCTGGTGACTGTACTTGATATTACAGTACAAGGTCCATCATCAGGTACTGCGACCATCACCAATATTAACGTGGATGCAATAGAAGGAACACAGCCTATTCTTACTGGTGATTTTACGTGTAATATTCGAAATGCAACTACAGGGGAAGGCATAACCGCAACTTGTGAACCTGTTGGTGATTTCAATGAGGAGCGTGGCCGTATCTCTATTCCTTGCTATGATAAGAAAACAGGTCAGTTTATTCAACTTGGCCCAAATGAATTGTTGAATGTAAAGGCATATATTATTCCTCAAGGTAATAAAAATACAGTAACTAAGCGAACATTGCGTGTAACAGTTTCCTTGTTGAACGGTGCTCCATGTAGAAAAACGCTGGAGACTGATGCTGTAACTCCGCACAAGATTAACCGTGTGATTCTTCCTCCATTGTCAGTTGGTGGTACCAACTACTGGATGAGTTCTCTTGATCCGAATATTTATGTGTCTGAGCTCTCTATTCCGGGTAGTAAGTTCTCTGTATTGACAACGGGAAATAATGCTGCCAATATTTACCAGAATGCAACAATCGAACGGCAGTTCCAAGATGGAGTGCGTGCCTTTATTTTCCAGACTGCTGTTAATGGTTCCAACAGTGATGGTGGTTCAAACCCAGAGAACAATACTTTTAGTGGTAATATAAATGTTGTGTCTGAAAGTGCTGGCAATAAAGTTATGTCATTGGAAGATGCCGTTAAAGAAATTGCTTCATATTTGGAAACGTGCGAAAAAGTTGGGAAAGAGAATGAGTTTGCATTTCTTATGTTGACCTTTGCTACGGGAGGAAACCAAGATGCTGGAACAGGAGAGTATTATAGGGATAATTCTGGCTGGATTCCTGTTAGACGTTGGAGATGGATTAGAGAACCTCGTGACGCAGAACAAACTTGGATAAATCTGTTGCGTGACAAAGTTAATGAGTTAGCTACAGTTACTGGGAATCGTATATATACTGGTGAAATTACTCCGAATACAACTATTGATGATGTGAAGGGTAAGATTATCTTAAAGGCAAATTACAATTCAGAAGGAATGCTTAAGTATTATACAGATCCCACATCATTTGTTTATAATGGTCCTGGGGTAAAAACTTCTGCTCCTATCATGTTTACTTATTGGGGAGCTGCAACAGGTCCTGAGAAAGATAGCTGGACTTATCAGGACGAGAATGGTGGTATGCCTATGGACTGGGGTGTCCCTGTTTGGTATGCAAATTCAACTGCACAATTGAGATGGTATTATCAGGTAGTTACCAGTGTAGGTACTAATCAGGAAGCTACTAGAGGACAAAAAGAGACTGGTATAAAGCACTTATTCCAAGAAAGTGTTGATTTATATAAGAACGACAATGCTCACAAGACTTGGTTTATGAATGACCTTGGAGGATATTATGCTGACGTTAGTGACATCAATAACAGAGGTACGGGTATTGAAGCTTTGGCTATTGATATGAATAAAATGGGTGTGAGTGAGTTGCAAAACCGTGCAGAAAATGCAGGTTTGGGTCTTGTATTTATGAATTTCGCTGATAAGCAGGAAAATTCAGGTGCTAAATATAAGAGTGACTGGTTGATTCAGACTCTTATCGATAATAACTTTAAGTTCGCTTTGCGTAAGAAGCCATCTTCTACCGGTACAAAAACTGTGACTCGTACAGTTTCTGATGAAAATGGTTGGGATAAATAATTGATCATAAAGCTTTTCTTCACCGAGTTTCTCGGTGAAGAAAAGATTTTCTGACTTAATAACGTAAGATTCTAATTGTATATTATTATGATGAAGAAATCTCTCTTTGCAGCTTTGCTTCTGGCAGCTGCAAGTCCTGTTCTGGCTCAGTCAGAGCAGACAACAAGAAACGGTGAGGAAACCGTAGAGTATAGCAATGATAAATATAAGGTAGAGACCAATGGTTTTTGGAGCAACTGGTTTATTACAGCCGGTGCCGGCCCACAGGTGATGTTTAGCGATCACGACAAACAGATGGGATTCGGCGAGCGTATCTCTCCTGCCGTTGATATTGCTGTAGGTAAATGGTTCACACCGGGCATGGGATTGCGTTTGATGTATAGTGGCGTGAGTCTGAAAGGAGCAACCCAGAACAGTTCATACTCTACCGGTGAGGTATATGATGCTTCAAAATGGTTGGACAAGCAGAAGTTTAAATATTTCAATCTGCATGCAGATGTGATGATGAATCTGTCTAACATCTTCTGCGGTTACAACGAAAACCGGATCTGGAACTGCAGTCCTTATTTAGGCTTTGGTGTAATACGTATTTTCGACAGTCCTAAATCCGTTGATTTTGCTACAAACCTGGGTCTCTATAACTCATTCCGTTTGTGCTCTTCCTTGGATTTGAATCTGGATATCCGCGGAACCATTGTTAAGGATAATTTTGAGAACGAGGTCGGTGGTCGCAAGGCAGACGGAATTCTGACTGCTTCTGTAGGTCTTACCTATAAGTTCCCGAAACGCAACTGGGATCGCAGTAAGACAGTGGTACGCTACGATAATGCCATGCTGAATCAGGTTCGTGAGGACTTGAATAACATGTGCGCAGAGAATGAGCGTCTCAAGAATCAGTTGAAGGACAACCAGAATACTAAGGTTGAAAAGATCAAGGTCGCAGCTTCTAATATCATTACCTTTAAGATTGGTTCAAGCAAGCTGACCAATGAAAACCGTGTTAAGTTGAGATTCTTGGCCGATGTAATCAAATCTGCTGATCCTAATGCCAAATACATGGTTATCGGTTATGCTGATGCTGGTACAGGTTCTAAGGGCTTGAACATGAAGTTGAGTGAAAAACGTGCTCAGGTTGTTTATGACTGTCTGGTCAATGAATTTGGTGTTAAGGCTTCTCAGTTGCAGATGGATTACAAGGGTGGCGTTGAAAACATGTTCTATGATGATCCTCGTCTGAGCCGCTCTGTAATTATTGTTTCCGAGTAAACCTTTTTACACAGCGAATTTATTAATGCTTAATAGAATTGTTTGGGGCTGCATCGTGCATAACGATGCAGCCTTTTTAAAAATTGAAAACGAATTCAGACAGAAAAATTTTGGTTTAATAAAGCAAATAGCGACTGTCACTATCGGATTTACAGTGACAGTCGCTATTGTTGTATATAAAGGTTGGTATCTATCGTTTGCCAATGCTTACAATTTTATTCCATAATTTTTGTATTTTAATTTTTAAATGGAGTTGATGCATTATAAGTATTATTCCTTCTATTTTAAAGTATTTTACAACGATGCACCAAACGGACAATATAAGTTTTAATTCGCTTTTCATTATCTGAGAATTAAACATATTACAATTACGTTGTAAAAAGACTTTCAACATAGAAGCAGCAGTAAAATTATGTTCTACATCATAAATACTTTTTGTTGTTTGTAGTTCAGAAATAAACTGATTTTTTAAGGATAAGCCTGACCAAACCCCTTTTTCATGTATTCTGTAAACCCCCATGCAGTCATTAAGTAATACTCCCTTACCTCTTTTTAATAATACATAGAAAAAAATCAGATCTTTTTTGTTCTTAAACTTCATATAGTAATCGGAATCAAAAGCAGAAGCACGATACATGCACGTAAGAGGTTGAGTGACCCAATCTTCGCGAAGAATATAGTAGTTTAAATCAAATGTAAAATCTTTATTAAAATCTCTAGGAAGAATACTATTATCAAATGAGAGCGTATTCTGATAAAATTTTCTGTATCGATGAGAGCATAAAACGTAATCGGGGTGACTTTCTAAAAAGTCTACTTGCTTCTGAAGTTTGTAGGGGTCGGTCCAATAATCATCCCCCTCACAAAGGGCAAAATATTTTCCTCTGCTGGCTTCATTCATGATCCTTAATAAGGAACCGTCTTTTTTTGAGTACTGGTTTTCAGTTTCATAGATAGGCTTGATTATATCTGGATATTTCTCTGCATATTCTCTAATGATGTCTGCTGTATTATCTGTTGACGCATCATCATGAACTATCGCTTCAAAGCGAAAGTTTGTTTTCTGCATTATAAAACCCTCTAATGTCTCACGAATGTATTTTTCGTGGTTATATGCAGTGCATTTTATACTTACAATTATAGATTCATTATTGTTATCAGTTATATTCATACCAAAAAGCTTCTTAAACTAGTTAAAAAATATTTTGTATGTTTGGAGGCTTTGTTTTGCTCCTAATTGTTATAAACTTATCGCATTTTATTCTGTAGTTCATACATTACTCACACGATTGCTTAATTTCATAATATATACAGATAAGAAATATAAACTATTTGCTTGTTTGCTATCTTATTTTCCTTAATCATTAATTATACAAGAGTGAATAGGCGATAATGATGTATTAAATTTTTATTTATTTACAACCAATTGGTACTCAAAGCCATTTTTAAAGACGTTGCGATAACAATTAGACTTTATCTTTTTGACATCAATAAATCTACTTAATATTTCATCATAAAATTTCCCTAAAAACACCCCTGTTAGCATTTGAGGCATTTCAATGCTAGGTTCAATATTAAATTCAATAAAAAGTGGCTCTCCATTTTTATCTATAGCTATATCCCATCCGATAAAGTCAAAATGGGGTAGTCTATGATGAAGTTTAATTGCAAAACTCTTTACTTCTTCAATATTTGGTACAGTAAAAGAAGAAAGCCCTAATTTAGCTAAACTACCAGTTTGCATATTCTTAAACTGTATAATAGTATCATTGGCACTGCCATCATCATTAATGCTGAAAGCTCCTCCCCCGGAAGAAACATTATCTTTAACTGCACCCTTTCCACCAAACCTACAGAAACTTTTTCCTTCGACATAATGAATATCACCGTTTAAATCGCGATATGTAAAAATTCGAATAGTGTTCAAAGAAGTTTCATTTAATCTGTTCATTTCATGATGCTGTCCGACTTTTTCTTGAATGATAAAATCTTTGCCGTATGATTGAATTTGGGAAATTAAAGAAGTTTTCTCTAAACAAGCAATACCAACTCCATTACAAGAATCAATTGTTGGCTTTATGATGCATTCACAATCAATATTATTCAAAATGGGGAGAACATCAATTTCTTTTATACTATCCCCAGAGCCGTTATAATAATTACCATTGATACACTTTATAATTGTTTTTGGGCGATTAATATCCTTAAAAAGGATATCGTACAAATTTTTATCTGTATAGGCTTTCCTAAAATCGAAACGGTTTAAGCATGGAAGTATATAAAAGTAATATAAATCCATAGGAATATACTTATCACTATAGATTCCATTAAATTTAGAATAAAAATCAGCAAACATCATGCTGCATTTGAATCCTAAAGATTCCCAAAAAGGAGATAGTTCCTTTTTATGAGCCTTATAATCAAAATCGGAAGGTGCAACATGCTCTAAAAAATAATGTTCCCCCCACGCAATATCTTTTCTAGAGTTCTTATATTCCATGTCTGTAAAATGTCTAAGTTAATATTCATATTCATGTAAAACTACAGCTTTTAGATTTTCTATGGTATAATGAACGTTTCCCCATGCTAAACCTATACCAAATCCACAACCTAAACAGTTATGTATTCCTTTTTGTAATTCTTCTGACTTACATACGACCATGGCCAAAGGTATTGAGGCACTGTTTGTATTACCATAATCTTGTAAACAAAAAGGAACTTTTTCTTCAGGAACTTTTAACTTTTTACGAATACGATCATCAATAAATTTATTTGCCTGATGGAGGAAAAGATAATCTATATCATTAACATCAATCTGATAATGTTCTATAAACTCTTGTAATGAACGTGGAGGTACTTTTATTGCAAACGAAAAAACATCCATACCATTTACAACCATATCTATACCTCTACGAATCACTCCCGGTTCAATTTCTTTTTCCTTAATAGCTTCAGGGGTTATCGGATTTCGGGTGCCACCATATTCTGTCCAGACAGCTTTGTAACCACTACCATCAACTCCAAAACTAAACTGCATGGGATAGTTCCATTTTTCATCGAACTCAAGAGCTGTTACCGTTGCCGCATCACCAAACAAAGGTTTAACCGTTTTATCCTTAGGAGAACGATTTTGTGAATTTGTTTCAGCACAAACCAACAATCCTCTTTTTAATTGTCCGTGACTTAAGAGTGAGGCTAAATTACTCATGCCATAAACCCAGCCTGAACACCCTAATGGAAGATCCAAACAGTAGCAATCATTGCGAAAACCAAGACGATCTTGTAAAATAGCAGAAGTTATCGGAGCTATATAATCCCGGGAAGTGCACACATAAATAAGTGCATCAATACTGTCTGCATGCCATTCTAGTTTAGTAAGTAGTTTACAGATTGCTTGATAAGTTAAATCACTTGCTGTCGTTCCTGGTCTTACTATACGTTTTCTTTCTATACCTGTAGAGGCTATTACTTTTTCGACCTCAGAATTATCAGAAAAAATAGCTAGCCCTCTATTTTCTTCAATATCTGGAGGAATACATGCAGAAAGCCCTACTATTTTAACATTGTTAATAGTTAAAAATGACATATATTATTTAATTTGTATTCGCTGCTTTTTACCTGAAGATGTTATTGGTATTTTATCTATCCAGGCATAAGCAACAGGCCGTTTATACACTTCTAATTTACTTTTTAATTTTTCAGCAATCTCTTCGAAAGTTAGAGATGTAGAACCTTTTAAAACATAGCAAAAAACTAATTCTCCCATAAAATTTGTTTCATCTTTGATAGGTACGCATACACAATCCCCTACACCTAATGAAATAATTGCATCTTCAACTTCCATGGGGGAAACCTTTTTTCCTCCTACATTAATTAGTTCCTTTTCTCTACCTAATAAATAGAAATATCCTTCTGAATTCTTATAGCCACAATCTCCTGTACGAAAGTACTCATTATAAAATGCGTTTTTCGTGTCACACTCTTCCAGATAATGTGAAAACACCATATTGCCTTTTACACAAAGTTCACCTTTGGAATTAACAGGTAACTCATTTCCATGCTCATCCATAACTTTTATATCAACCAGAGAAGAGACAGGTTTGCCTATTGAATCGAGATGTTTTGTGTCATGAAATTCTTGAAAACAACATCGGGAAGCTTCCGTTAGCCCATAATGCATGCAGATTCGCGTATCTGGAAATAAATTTAATAATTCTTTTTTGGTGTCTAAAGACATTGATGCACTACCAATTTCGATATAATGTATTTGCTTTGCGTATTTGGCTATACGCATACCGCTCATTTTCCGAATATACGCCCATGCAGCAGGGACAAGTCCGAATCCAGTAATATGATACAGTTCAAACGCTTTTAGAAAGGCTCTTATATTGGCAAAATTGTTTAAAATGACAATTGTTGAACCTTTTATTAAAGCACAACGAATTCTTCCCATTCCAAATGAATGACAAATAGGAAGCGCTAAAAGCTCTACATCTTCTGCACTATTGCCAATATATCCATTTATATTTTCAGCTGAAGAATAAATATTATAGTATGAAAGACAGACTCCTTTGGGTAAACCTGTAGTGCCAGTCGTAAAGAGAATCTCTGCAATACTTGTACGGTGTAAAATATCACATGTTGATTCTATTTCATAACCTTCATCAATATTTAATTCACTAAATAATTTTGAATTAAATTTCTTACTCTTATAGCCAAAGCAACAGACCGGCTGTATTCTTTCTTCTATATATTGCAAACGTTCTTCATTGGATTCAGAGTCTACGATCACATTAATAATTCCAAGGATATGTGATGCAAAGTATAAGTATAAATACTCAAGATCTTTATGGGCAGAAAGAATGATACGATCGCCTGCTTTAAATCCCATTTGCTTCATAACTCCAGCAGCTTTCCGTATATTTACGAATAACTCTGAATATGTAATACTTTGCCCATTCATTATGATGGCTGGCTTTGAAGCATATTTTTGGGAATTTTGTGCAATCTGTTGTAATAAAGGACTGTGTTCAAACTGGTTCATGTTTACTATCCTTTTATTTTTTCGATTTCAGCAACCCACTGATTAATATTTGTAATATCAAAAATATCTTCTTCGGGAACAATGACGTCAAAAGTATCTTCGATTTTAGATAGAATCATTACGCTTCTCATAGAATCATAACCATCCATATCGAAAAAATCCTGATCACAATCTAATGTGTTCACATCTAGTTCCAGACATTCTGCTACAATTTGTTTTATTTGTTCTTGAATATTCATTTATAGTTAATTTTATTGTTATTTTATTGAAATTCCTCCATCAAGTACCAATTGTTGACCTGTAATCCAAGATGCTGCATCACTTAATAAATAAACTGCGGCATACGCTATATCTTCAGGCTTCCCATATCTACCTAACGGATAAAGTTTTTCATTTTCTTGAAGTTGTTCTTCTGTAACAGTGCCTCTATGAATTAGGGGAGTATCAACCATTCCAGGACAAATACAATTTACTCGAATTCTTCTAGAAGAAAATTCTTTTGCGCAAAACATCATTACAGAATTTAGAGCTGCTTTAGAAGCTCCGTATATTCCATTTCTGCCGCTAAATATTTGAGTTCCTCCTAAAGAAGCTAATGTTACAATGCTACCCTGTTTTTGGATTTTTTTCTTTTTATAGATTAGTCGTAACAGCTCAAACGGTGCAAACAAATTGATATTGAAAATATCATCAAATTTGTCCCGGGTAGCAAACTGCATCGGCAATGTTAATCCTTTGCCACAGCAAAGAACAATACCGTTTACTTCTGGTAAAGAGGATACTAAAGATTCTATTTGAACAGTATCAAGCAAATCAGCAGGCAGTATCAAATGACCTTCACCTTCTAATTGAGAGTAGGTTTCTTGAAGACGCTCCACATTTCGAGCAGACAAAACGACTGATGCTCCCATTCGGGAACATTCAATCGCTGTCTGTCGGCCAATTCCTGATGACGCTCCTGTCACTAAGATTGTTTTACCTTGTAAAGAAAAAGGATTCTTCATTCTGATTTTGCTACGATACAATTATAAATATCTGCAATGGTTGTTGCATTCTTTATGTCATTACCAACAAGCGTTACATCAAACTCGTCATCAACCATAGCTATTACAGACAAAGCAATCAAAGAAGACCATTCATCGTTATCACGGAAATTCGTCTCGGGGGTAAAATTGCTGGTATCAATGTCGTCAAATAACTCACCAAAAAGCTCTACAAATTCATCAATTGTTTTCATGTTAATCTTTTATTTAATATTTTACATTTCTATCTTTTTAGCAGGGTTTCCATGTACGCTTGTGTCATCTTTTACATTACGAATAACCACACTACCTGCACCAACCATAACATTGCGGCCAATTTTTTTATGTGGTATAATCATTGACTTGGGACTCATCTGAGATTCTTCTCCTACAATTGCTCCTCCTCCCATAAAAACACCGGTCAAAAGTGTTCCGTAATCATGTACTTCAGCATCATGTCCTATGCAAGTATATGGATGAACAAGGGTGTGTTTCCCTAACTTTACATTATCCGAAACAGCGCACCAACGAGCAACATAAGAACCTTCACCAATTAAAGCCGTTTGATTTACAAAGGCATCAGGACTTATATATGTATAGAAATGAGCTCCTTTTAATTCAAACATTTCTGCATAATGTTTTCGCCATTTGGGATCTCCCATAGCTACAAAAAATATATCGTCTGATTGTATTTCGTAATCTTCCGGGGAACAAAGTATTGGAGGATATTTCCCTCTTAAGTTTTCAAAAGCATCAGCTTTTGAATCTAAAAAACCTTTAATTGTAATCTTTCCACTTTTTACATCTTCAGTTTCTTTAAAGGAGGCATATACTTCGCGTCCCCAACCTCGTGCTCCAATTATGATTAACTGTTTCATAAATTAAACGATAATTTGCTCTAATATTTTTTGAAGTTCTTTATTGCTAAGATCATGATGCATTGGCAAGCAAATTACGGAATTTGCCATCCAGTGTGCATTGACTAAATTTTCAGGTTTCGCACTTTCTAATCCTCGGTAAGTACTGAATTCGCTGATTAGAGGATAGAAATATCTTCGTCCCAGAACATTATGCTCTTTCATTTTAAAATACAGTTCATCACGGGTCATGCCATATTGTTCTGCATCTACAAATATCGGGAAATAAGCATAATTGTGCTTTACACCTGCAATATCATTGAAAAAGGTTATTCCTTTAACGTCTTTCAGCGCTTCGCGATAAAATTCCGCAACATGTTTACGGCATTCTATGGCCTTGTCTACTTGCTTCAGATTCAGAAGTCCGTAGGCTGCACGCACTTCGTCCATCTTGCTGTTTATACCTGGAGCAACAACGGTGGTTTCTCCGGCAAATCCAAAATTCTTCAGGTAGTCTATGCGTTTCTTGGTTTGTTCGTCGTGCATGATCAATGCTCCGCCCTCAATGGTGTTATACACTTTAGTGGCGTGAAAACTAAGCGTGGACATATCGCCGGCATTAAGTATAGACTCTCCGTTTACTTTTACTCCAAAGGCGTGAGCTGCGTCGTATATTACTTTCAATCCATATTTATCAGCTATTTCCTGAATTTTTTGGGTGTCGCATGGATTGCCATATACATGCACCGGCATAATTGCTGTAGTTCGTGGAGTTATAGCTGCTTCAATTTTTTCAGGATCCAGATTACAGGTAACAGGATCTATATCGACAAAAACTGGCTTGATGCCGTTCCACCATAGCGAATGCGTTGTGGCAACAAAACTGAATGGGGTTGTGATTACTTCTCCAGTTATGCGCAATGCCTGCAAGGCTGTAATCAGCGGAAGTGTTCCGTTTGTGAAAAGACTGATAAACGGAACTCCGAGGTAGTCGCAAAGGGCCTTTTCAAGTTCCTGATGGTAGTGGCCATTATTGGTGATCCATTTTCTTTTCCATATATCTTCAAGATATACGTTGAATTCTTCTAAAGATGGCATCAAAGGGGATGTCACCGTTATCTGTTTCTCTGCCATATTTTTATTTTCTTTTTATGATTGCCAAAACCTCTTTAAGTTCATCAAAATGCATGATATATGCTCCTAATATATAGTATATTCCTCCTGCAAGGATTCCTGCAAAAAGTTTGATCCACATTACTTCAATGAAATGTGTAACCAACAATACGATACCTCCCATAAGGAGTGAATGTATAATGATAGGTAGTAAATCTTTTATCTGACTTAAGAATCCATATCCTATAAGCCGTTTGGTATAGTATGTATTCCAGACCAATGACAGTAGTGAGGATGCAATACTGCCATAACACATGGCCACAATGCTTATGGGCACTGTGATACACAAGATGCACACTCCCTGAATTTTTTTAATGATCTCAAGCTTTAGAAAATAGTCTGAACGGCCTTTAACCTGAAGTATATTGAGATTTATCGCATGGATGGGATACCACATCATTGAAAAACATACGATCTGCAACAGATATATGGCGCCTTCCCACTTGTCAGTAAGCACAACTCTTATAAAAGGTTCAGCAACAGAAGCCAAACCAATCATCAGCGGGAACACAACAAAAGCAGACATACGTATAAATCTTTTATAAGCATCGGCAAGGCGTTCTTCGTCATTCTGGATAGAGCATAGTACAGGGAAGGTAACGCTTTGCAGCACCCCGGTAATATTGGAGGACGGGTATTGTGCCAGTCCTGATGCACGGGAGTAAAGTCCTAATGAGGATGAGGAATATACTTTTCCGATTACCAGTGTGTATACATTATTATAGATGGTATCCAGTAAAGCAGATGCCAGCAACTTTGAGCCGAATGAAAACAATTGTCTGAAAGACTGCCAGGAAAACACTAGGCTGGGCATCCAGCGCACAAAACACCATAGCAGGATTGTATTAAGCAGTGACGAAAAGACCATCTGAAAAACCAAAGCCCAGGCTCCATATCCCCTATATGCCAGATAAAGACCCATGAAACCGGTAGACAATGCTGATATTAAGGAAATTATAGCCCGTGTTTTGAAATTTATGGCGATTGACAGTTTGGCGTTCTGTATTCCTCCTAATGCGGAGAATACCAAAGTCAGCGCAACAACCCGAGTAACATCCTTAAGCATGGGGATATTATAGAATGAGGCAATATAAGGTGATGCTAGCCATAATAAGGCATAAAAGATTATTGCTACTACTATATTGAAATAGAAAACGGTTGAAAAGTCAGTTTCAGTGCGGTTTGCTTTCTGAACCAGTGCAGTTCCAAAACCGCTATCAATAAAAGTATTGGAAACTGCAAGAAATATACCGAGCATAGCTATTACACCATAATCTGAAGGCATTAAAAGGCGTGCAATAAGTATACTGAAAACAAACTGTATACCTTGGGTTGAGAAACGGTCTATTGCACTCCATATAACACCGTTTACGGTCTTTTTCTTTAGCGATTCTTTCTCCATTTGGTTCCTGTTTTCTTCAAACTTTATTGATATTTTCTTCGTATATTGGGCCTGTTATTTCTGGCATTTGTGTATGCTCCGGATATTATAGGACTCCTTAAGTTCGTTTCATCTTTACAAGGCCTGAATAATAATCGGAGTGGACATGAAGTCTACTTTCATATTTCTTGTCGTTTGCACAATATCTTGGATTCGAATATTGTTTCACTTAAATCTAGAATTTAAATTTCTACAAAGATAGGCATTTTAATCTTTCGATTATTCTATATTAACAGTCAATAACGTTTTTGCATGAATTATATTATAAGAGAATAGGGAAATCTTTCTTTTTCCTTTATTGTAAGCATAATTTAACGGTATAGGGATGTGTATTTGGATTGTATGTTGATACAACGGGCAATCTTTTAGAAATAAGTCGATCCGATAAAATAGAACATTTTAGGTTGCCTGATCTTATTATATTGACTGAAAAAAAATGACAGTTGGTTTGGGGCGTGGTCGGTTTACTTACAAAAAGGAGGACATCCTTTTGCAAGAAATGTCCTCCGAAGTGGCTCATAGAGAAAATATGAAGTCAGGTGTTATCGTGAGTGCTATGCGTGTATGTCTATTTGGCACATACGCATGGTGGCCAGTGCCTTTTCGTGGCTTTCGGGAGTGACACCGGCACAGCATCGGGCATCGACGCTGATCGGCACTTCCGGAAGCCGCGCTTTTAATATCAGGGCATTGGAGATCACACAGATGTCGGTGCAGACACCTATCAGTTCAATGCTCTCTGCATCGCCCGCTGCGGCAATGCGTTCGGCCAGTTCCAAAGAGCCGAATGCCGGTTTCTCGATGATTTCCGCTCCGGGAATGAGCAGTTCCTTGACGATTTCCCATCCATTTGTTCCTTTGATGCAGTGTGCTACGGGCAAATGATGACCTTCCTGCGTATGCAGATAATCTTCGGTGTGCGTGTCCTTTGTGTAAAGGATGCGGCATCCTTTGGAATCTTCCTGATAGGCTTTAATTTTGTTTTTTACGTTGTCCAGAATGGCAGCAGCCTCGGGTGTGCCCAAAGAGCCGCTGACAAAGTCATACTGCATGTCAATGACTACAAGGTATTTCATACGATTGGTCTTTTAAAAAAAGGAGGACATCCTTTTGCAAGAGATGTCCTCCGAAGTGAGTAATAGAGAAAATATGAAGTTTTTACTCTGCGCCTCCACCAAGAGCCTGGTAGAGTTCGATCGTACCTTGAATTTTCGCAAATTGAGTACTGATCTTTGAGAGTTGGGCTGACAGCAGGCTCTGTTGGGCAGTCAATACCTCCAGATAGTTGGTTGAACTGTTCTGCATCAACAATTGCGTGCTTTTTACAGCCTGTTCCATGGATTCAATCTGTTTGTCGTTCAGTTTCTCCTTTTCGTCGTTGTTCTGAATCTTGGCGATAGCTGTGTTCACCTCAGCACCGGCATTCAGCAGGGTCTGCTGGAAGGCCAGCTTAGCCTCTTCCTGCTGTGCTTTGGAAATTTTGAGATTGGCTCTCAGTTTTCCATTCTGGAAGATAGGCTGGGTGAGGCTGGCAACAGTTTGCCAGATCCATTTGCCCGGATTGACGATGGTACCCAGGTCGTTGGTCCATCCCAGTGTTCCGGTCAGGTTCAGAGCCGGATAGAAGGCTGAGCGGGCAGCGTTGGTGTTATAGAAGGCGCTGGCCAGGGCCAGTTCTGCGTTCTTTACATCCGGACGGTTGGCCAGTGCGTAGCTCGGAATGCCGGCAGTGATGGTCTGTGGAGCCTTCCAGTCGTTGATGCTCTGGCGCTGGATAGATGAAACGGTTTCGCCCAGCAGGGTAGAGAAACTGTTTTCCACTTCGGTGATCTGCTGCTCCAGGTCTACAATCTGAGCGCATACATTATAGTAGTTGCCCTCGGCCTGTGCTACGGCTGCAGAAGTGGTCTGACCCACGTTCATCAAGGCCTTGTAGGTTTTGATGTTTTCCTGCCAGATATCTGCGGTAGCCTTGCTGACATTCACCTGCTCGTCGAGCATGGCCAGTGTGTAGTAATAGTTGGCGATGGTGGCAATCAGCTGAGTCTGTACTGCCTGTTTGTAGGCCTTGCTGCTCTCCAGCTGTACCTGAGCGCGCTTTTTGGCGTTACGCAGACTTCCGAAGATGTCTACCTGCCAGGAAGCACTCAATGGAATGGTATAGGTCTTGTTGGCCTTGGCCCAGTCTACTGAGCTGAAACCGCCCTGGGGGGCAAAGGCAAAGCTCGGGAAGAAGGACAGCTTGGCTGCTTTCAGTGAGGCTTCGGCCTCTTCAATGCCGAGAGCGGCAGTGCGCATGTCTGTGTTGTTCTGCAATCCCTTTTCAATCAATGACTGCAAGGTGGGATCGGTGAACAGAGAACGCCAGGGCAGGGCAGCCAGTCCGGCAGAGTCGGCAGACTCTTCAACGGTGGCTCCATACAGACCGTCGGTCTTGATGTCGGCCGGGCGTTCGTAGTTGCTGTAGATACCACAACTGCTCAGCAGGGCAGTTGTGGCAAGTGTGAATACTATTTTTTTCATTTTTCTAATTTCTTCTGGTTTTCTGGATTAAGAGCACTGCGCTCAATCAGGCTCTGCTCGCGCTCAGCCTGGATTTGCTGGTTGGCTTCTTCGTGAAGTGCCGGACGGATCTTTTCCTGCAGATACTCGAAGGTGATGAACAATACCGGTACCATGAACAGCAGGGCGAGAGTTCCGATGAGCATACCACCGACAACACCAGTACCCAAAGAACTGTTACCGTTGGCGCCTGCTCCTGTGGCGAACATCAAAGGCAACATACCGAAGATCATGGTCAACACGGTCATCAGAATAGGACGCAGACGGGCCTGAGCAGCTGAGTAGGCAGCTTCGATGATTCCCATACCCTGACGGCGACGCTCCAATGCGAACTCAGTAATCAAGATCGCGGTCTTGGCCAGCAAACCGATCTGCATGATCACACCGGTCTGCAAGTAAATGTTGTTCTCCAGTCCGAAGATCTTGGCGAACAGGAAGCTACCCATCAAACCGGATGGCACAGCCAGAATAACGGCCAATGGAACCAGGAAGCTTTCATATAAGCAGGACAGGATCAGGAAGATCAAAACGATACACAGACCGTAGATGAATACGGTGTTGTTTGAACCGGCTGTTTCTGCCTCTTCACGGGACATACCGGCGTACTCGTAAGAGTAACGGCTTGGCAATACCTGAGAAGCAACTTCCTCGATAGCCTTCTGGGCCTGACCACTTGAGTAACCGTCGGCCACGTTGATGTTACATGGGATGGCATCGAACAGGTTGAAACGGTTGGCCACCTCAGGACCCATGGTCTTCTTGATGGTTACGAACTGGCTTACCGGTGCCATCTGGTCTCCGTTTCTGACATACAGACCGTTCAGTGAGTTCTCATCCAGACGGTATTTCGGATCAGCCTGAATCATCACACGGTATACCTTAGAGAACTGGTTGAAGTTAGATGCGTAGATACCTCCACAGTAACCACCCAGAACATCCAATACAGAAGATGGAGAAATTCCGGCACGCTTACACTTGGCAGCGTCCACGTCTACACTGTACTGCGGGAAGTTGATATTATAAGAGGTATAGGCCATTGAGATTTCCGGACGCTGGTTCAAGGCTCCGAGGAACTTCATGGCGTTCATGTAGAAGCCTTCAACATCGCCACCGATACGGTCCTGCAACTTCAAGTCGATAGAGTTACCCATACCGTAACCCGGGATCATACCCGGCTGGAAGGCAAATACCTGAGCTTCCTTAACGCTTTGCAGCATCATGTTCAGCTTACCCAGAACGGCATCAGATGTCTGGTCTTTGCCCGGACGCTCATCCCAGTCTTTCAGACGGATGATGAATGATCCGTAAGAAGTACCCTGGCCGGCGATAAATCCGTAACCGGAGATCTTAGAGTAGTGGTCTACTTCCGGAATGGTCTTGATGATGTTTTCTACCTTGTCCATAGTCTTCTGTGTCTGTTTCAGGGTGCTACCCGGAGAAACGCTCACATTGACCATAACGGTACCCTGGTCTTCCTGAGGAACCAAACCGGTCTTGGTGGTGTTCATGAAGTAAACCAGCAATACGATAGAAGCGACCAAAGCAGTCCATACAACCCATCTGTGGTGGATCATGGCCATCACACCTTTCTTATATTTACCCATTACGGCGTTGAAAGAGGCGTTATAGGCTGCGCGTACACGTCCGTTGAAACTCTTGGCGCTCTTGTTGCCGTCGGCCGGCTTCAGCCACATGGCACAAAGGGCCGGACACAAAGTCAAGGCGTTCAAGCAGGACAGACCTACTGAAGTGGCCATGGTGACACCGAACTGAGTATAGAAGATACCTGACGTACCGCCCATGAAGGTTACCGGAACGAACACGGCCATGAACACCAATGTACAGGTGAATACCGCCATAGTTACGTCAGAAAGCGCGTCTTTAGTAGCGAGATAAGATGATTTGTAACCCACATCGAATTTTGCCTGTACGGCCTCAACTACTACGATGGCATCGTCCACCACGGTACCGATAGCCAACACAAGGGCGAACAAAGTCAGGATGTTGATACTGAATCCTGCAATCTGCAAGCAGGCGAAGGTACCTACCAGAGATACGATGATTGAGATAGAAGGAATCAAGGTACTCTTGAAGTCCTGCAAGAAGAAGTATACCACCAGGATAACGAGGATGATGGCGATAACCAAAGTTTCTACTACCTCATGAATAGATGCGAACAGGAAGTCGTTGGAACTCATCAAAGTCATGAACTTGGTTCCTGCCGGCAGATCCTTGCTGATATCATCCAGCAACTGGCTTACGCGTTCGTTTACCTCGGTTGCATTGGAACCGGCTACCTGATATACCATGAAGGTACAAGACGGGTGTCCGTCCATGGTACCGTCGAAACTGTAGGACAGGTTACCCAATTCTACATCTGCCACATCCTTTACACGCAATACGTTTCCGTCAGGAAGGGTGCGTACCACGATGTTTTCGAACTGCTCGATATCGGTGAAACGACCACGGTATTTCATGGTGAACTGGAAGGTATTCTCTGAATTCTCTCCCAAAGCACCGACCGGGGCTTCCAGGTTCTGCTCGTTCAGTACGGAAGTAACGTCTGATGGAATCAAGCCATACTGGGCCATGATGTCCGGCTTCAGCCAGATACGCATACTGTAGGTATCACCCATGGCCATCACGTCACCCACACCCTCAACACGCTTGATCTGTGGCACTACGTTGATATCCATATAGTTGGACAGGAATGACTTGTCGTAACGGTCGTCCGGACTATACAAGGCACCGATCTGCAAGAAACTGGTCTGACGCTTTGAAGTGGTCACACCGATCTTGGTTACCTCGGCCGGCAACAGACCCTGTGCCTTGGAGACACGGTTCTGTACGTTTACGGCAGCCATATCCGGGTCGGTTCCCTGTTTGAAGAACACCTGAATGGTAGCCGTACCGGAGTTTGTTGCGGTAGACTGGATGTAGGTCATGTTTTCTACACCGTTGATACTTTCCTCCAAAGGTTGGATTACCGCTTTCATCACCGCGTCGGCACTCGCACCGGTATAGGTGGCCGATACTTGGACGGTTGGAGGAGCAATGTCCGGATATTGTTCAACTGGCAGAGTGGCCAGAGAAATAAAGCCCACGATCAAGGTCAGGATGGATATGGACATGGCCAGGACCGGACGTTTGATAAATATATTTCCTTTCATTATTTTAGTTTCCTTTCTTGAAACAAATCTTTTAATCCTTTATTCTATTATTTCTTTTTTGGTGCAGCCTGCTGTGCTCCGGCAGTTCCGTCTACAGAAACACCTTCACGAACCAATCCGGCTCCCTCGGCAATGATCACCTCGCCCGGTTTCAAACCTTCGGTAACGATGTATTCCTTACCGTTGTTGATCTTGGAAACTTTGATCTGTGCGCTGACAGCCTTGCCGTCGATCACCTTATACACCAAAACCTTGTCCTGCAATTCAACGGTAGCCTCCTGTGGGATAACCACGCAGTTGTTGTAGTGTGCCGGAATGATAATGTTACCGGATGAACCGCTGTGCAGCAAATGGTTCGGATTGTTGAAGGCTGCACGCCAGCTGGCAGTACCGGTGCTTGGGTCAATCACACCACTGATGCTCTCCACGCGTCCGCTGTCGGCATAAATGGTACCGTCGCTCAACTGCAGCTGTACGGACGGCATCTGCTTGATGGCTTCCTCAGGAGAACCGTACTGGCGGGTGAGTTCCAGCATCTCGGTTTCGTTCATAGAGAAATATACATACATCTGAGAGTTGTCGGATACGGTAGTCAGCGGCTGGGCCATGTTGCTGCCCACCAAAGCACCCTGACGATAAGGCAGCACGCCTACAACGCCGTCAGCCGGGCTCTTCACTACAGTGTATGACAAATTGTTTGCGGCATTTACCTTCTGGGCCTTGGCCTGCTCCAAAGAAGCCTTGGCGCTGAGCAAATCGTTCTGGGCTTTCTGTAAGTCAAAGTCAGAAACTACCTTCTGGTCGTACAGCTCTTTTCTGCCCTTGTAATTCAGTTCGGCAGTAGCCACAGCAGCTTCGGCTGCCTTCACGTTGGCAATTGCTGTAGACAGGGCTGCCTGATAAGGCACCTGGTCGATGATGAACAAAGTCTGTCCTTTCTTGACACGCTGTCCTTCTGTAACCAATAATTTCTGGAGTGTTCCACCTACCTGCGGGTAGATTTCGATGTCTTGGCGACCGCGGATGGTTGCCGGATAGCTAGTACTTAATTCTCGTGTTTGTGTTTGTACTGTCATTGTCTTGTACGCAGTTGCTGCCATAGGCGGTTGTTCCTTTTTGCAACTGTTCAGAGTGAACATACAAAGTAAGGCTGCAAAGGAAGCAGTCATAATTTTCTTTTTCATAATTTGATTTTTGAATTAAACTATTCTATTTTACCGGGCAAAATTACAAATAAATCGGATGATGGCAGGTTGCAATTATGGAACTTTTTTTGTAATTTTGGGAACTAGGTTCGTTTTTGAACAATTTTCCTCTGAAATAGACAATAATTAATAGACGTAAAAAAAAGTAATATGTTGCAACCAGATTTCTCAGAATCGGAATATTACAATTGCTTTCACACTGATTTGCAGGATATTCCATCGTTTATGATGGCCCCCTCACGGCAGGTGGTTCTGTTTGTCGAGAAGGGAAGTGCTCTTGTGTCTGTGAATGAAAAAGAATACAGAGCCAAGGAGAATGTCATGCTGTTTATTCAGCCTGATTCGGAAATAAAGTTAATAAATCATACAAAAGATTTTAAAGTCTTTTTTGTTTCCTTTTTGCGAAGCATTATGCATGAGGTGGGGCAGCGTCTGGAGCCCCGTTTCTTCGGGCTTCTTTTTCATAAAGTCCATTGGTTCATCATTCCGGAGGCGCGCGACAGTGTGCGCGGCTTCTGTGCTTTGTTTGAGTATGCCTATAATGACAAACGCAATCCTTTCCGTCACGATGTCATCACTTCGCTGATCGAGGTCTTCATCAAGGGTATCTACGGAGTGGTGATGGAGTATTATCCGGATTTGAAAAGCAATGACACGCTGCGCATCCAAACGCTGTTCAAGCGCTTTATGTTTCTGCTGGAGAACAACTATACGCAGGAGCACGGAGTGCAGTATTATGCCGAGCAGCTGTGCATCTCTTCCAAATATCTGACGCAGATTTGCCGGCGTGTGCTTCAGAAAACCCCCAAATCGTTGATCGACTATAAGCTTTTCTCGGCGGCACTCGGCATGCTGGACCGCACCGACAAGACGGTGCAGGAGGTGAGCAATTCGCTGGGCTTCCCGGACCAGTCTTATTTCAGCCGCTTTTTCAAGCGTTGCATGGGGGTGTCTCCGGTATATTACCGGCAGAATCCCGGAAAGGTGCATGTGCCGGCCTTTGAAGAATTCTAGTCGCTTCGTTCATTCAGGCGCTTCATATAAAAAGAGTCCTATTAAACTCCGCTTCTGAGAGTGTAATAGGACTCTTTTTGTATTGAGAACCCCGAAGGGCGGTTTCCTATGGCTTAGGAGTTCATGCTCATCAGGAACTCTTCGTTGTCTTTTGAACGCTCCAGCGGTTCCTTGATCTTGTTCATGGCCTCTACCGAGTTCATGTCGGACAGGAAGCGGCGCAATACCCACATGCGGTCCAGAGTGGTCTTGTCATGCAGCAGGTCGTCGCGGCGTGTGCTGGAAGCCATGATGTTTACTGCCGGGAAGATACGCTTGTTGCTCAGCGTGCGGTCCAGCTGCAGCTCCATGTTACCGGTACCCTTGAATTCCTCGAAGATTACCTCGTCCATCTTGCTTCCGGTGTCGATCAGGGCGGTAGCGATGATGGTCAGTGAGCCGCCGTTTTCAATGTTACGGGCCGCACCGAAGAAACGCTTCGGCTTGTGCAGGGCGTTGGCATCCACACCTCCGGACAACACCTTGCCGCTGGCCGGAGATACGGTGTTGTAGGCACGGGCCAGACGGGTGATGGAATCCAGGAAGATTACGACATCATGGCCGCACTCTACCATGCGCTTGGCTTTTTCCAGAACGATGCCGGCAATCTTCACATGGCGCTCGGCCGGTTCGTCGAAGGTAGAGGCAATCACCTCGGCATTCACCGTGCGGGCCATGTCGGTAACCTCTTCCGGGCGCTCGTCGATGAGCAGCATGATGAGGTAGGCTTCCGGATGGTTGGCAGCGATGGCGTTGGCAATGTCCTTCATCAGCATGGTCTTACCGGTCTTCGGCTGGGCCACGAGCAGGGCACGCTGTCCCTTACCGATTGGGGCAAAAAGGTCTACGATACGGGCCGAGAGAGAATCGTTGTATCCCTTGCACAGCTTGAACTTCTCGTCCGGGAAGAGGGGGGTGAGGTGTTCGAACGGCACACGGTCGCGCACTTCGCTCGGCTCTCTTCCGTTGATTTGGGTCACGCGGATGAGCGGGAAATATTTTTCTCCTTCCTTCGGCGGGCGTACAGGACCCTCTACCACGTCACCGGTCTTCAGACCGAAGAGCTTGATTTGTGAGTTGCTCACATAGATATCGTCTGGCGAAGAGAGATAGTTGTAGTCGCTGGAACGCAGGAAACCATATCCGTCGGGCATGATTTCCAGAACACCCTGTCCGGTGAGGATATCGCCGAAGTCGTATACCGGCTGCGGTTCGGGAGCCGTTTCCTTCTTGCTGGGTGTTTCGGTGCTGCTCTCAGGCAGGGTAGGCATGGTCCAGGAAGTATCTTCGGGGATGACACCCTGCGGAATGTTGTTGTCGGGATGCAGCTCCAGGCCCTCGGGCACATTGAGAGTAGCCGAAGGTTCATTTTCCGGCACGGCCACTTCCTGTTCGAAAGGCAGGTCCTGCAGGATAATGAAATCCGGTTCTTTGGCAGAGAAAAATTCTTCTTCGGAGATTTCCGGCTGTGCGGGTTTGTTTTCTGTATTTTCAGTAGTGTCTGGAGTTTCCTTTTTCTCTTCGGTGCTTTCTGGAGCCTCGGTCGGTTCCGGTGAACCGGTCTCTACAGTCTCGTTCTGCTGCTCGGCTGCCTGTGCTTCCAAAAGGAACTCAGGGATGGAATCATCGTTGGAATTGTTGGTGAAGTCAAAGTCTTCAAAATTCAAAGACAACGGATTGTCTTTTTTAGTTTCTTTCTTACTGGTGCGTGTTTTCTTTGTGTTTTCTTTCGGTGCAGCTGCTTCGGCCGGTTTTTCGGTTGCTTCCGGAGCCGCTTTCTCTTCTTCGGCTGCTTTTTCCGTTTTGGTCTTTCTGCCCCGTTTCTTGGCTGGGGCTGCAGTTTCTGCCGCCGGCTCCTGGCTTTCCGGTTGTGCGGCCTTGGTTTCTTCGGCCGGAGCTGCCGGTGCCACTTCTTCGGCTACGGGTTCTGCGGCCTTGGCTTTGGTGGTTTTCTTCTTCAGGTCAAAGTTTTCGCCACTGCCCTGTGAGGCCGAATAGACATGATCGCTTTCCTTCTTGGAAATTCTTTTGCGTTTTGTTGCTTTGGTCTCCGCAGCCTTTACCTGTGCGGCTGCCGACAGTTCGGACTGTGTGTCGATGATCTGATAAATCAGGTCGATCTTTTCATCGGCCGACTTGATCGAGATGCCCAGATCACGCGCAATATCCTGCAACTGCTCCAGAGACATTTCTTCGAGTTCACTTTTCGTGTGCATATATAATAAAATTGAAATTTTAATTTGAGGCCTATCCACACTCCTGATTCGGACGGTATATGGACCGGGCAAAAAATTAAGAATATGAAAAATAAATTGGATGGATTTGATGCGATAAGAAATTAGCCGCATCAATTGGTTGTGCAAATATACTTCTTTTTTTTGTATCTTCCTGTTTTTTCCGGTCTTTTTTTCATTTTCCGAACAAAAATTTTTTTCTTGGCGGCAGGGTGGCAAAAAATGTGTATTTTCGCACGAAATTTAATAAGTATATGGCATTAGTAAATTCATATCTGCAAGTAGAAGGACTTACCCGCAGGGTGGGCGACCGCGTGCTTTTCGAGAATCTTTCTCTGGGTATTGCCGAAGGGCAGCGCGTGGGACTTATCGCCAAAAACGGAACGGGCAAGACTACTTTACTGAATATTTTGTGTGGACTGGACTCGTACGACGAGGGTAGTGTGGTGTTCAAGCGTGATCTGCGGGTGGGATACCTGCAGCAGTCGCCGGTGTATCCGCCCGATCTGACCATCATGGAGGCCTGCTTCTGGCATGGAAATTCCGTAACCAGTCTGATTAAGGAATATGAGCAGTGCATGCAGACTCCGGGCAACCCCGGACTGGAAGAACTGCTCGACCGTATGGATCAGGAGAAGGCCTGGGACTATGAGAGCCGTGCCAAACAGATTCTCTCAAAACTGAAAATCTTTGATTTCGACCAGAAAATCCGGCATCTTTCCGGTGGTCAGCTCAAGCGTGTGGCCTTGGCCAACATCCTGATCACCGAACCCGACCTGCTGATTCTCGATGAGCCGACCAACCATCTGGACCTGGATATGATCGAATGGCTCGAAAAGTATCTGAGCCGCAGCTCGCTCACCTTGCTGATGGTGACCCACGATCGCTATTTCCTGGACCGTGTGTGTACGGAAATCTTTGAGCTCGACAACGAACAGATCTATACGTACAAAGGTTCCTACAGTTATTATCTCGAGAAACGGCAGGAGCGTATTGACGCCATGAACGCCGAGATAGCCCGTGCCAACAACCTTTATCGCACGGAACTGGACTGGATGCGCCGCATGCCTTGCGCCCGCGGACATAAGGCCCGCTACCGTCAGGAAGCGTTTTATGAGCTGGAGAAGGTGGCCAAGCGCCGCATGAACGAAAAGAGCGTGTCGCTCGAAGTGAAATCGTCTTATATCGGAAGCAAGATTTTCGAGGCAGAGTATATTTCGAAGAGTTTCGGTCCCGACAAGGTGATTCTGAAGGACTTCTTCTACACCTTCTCCCGTTATGAGAAGATGGGTATTGTGGGAAACAACGGAACGGGCAAGTCTACCTTTATTAAAATGCTGCTGGGCGAAGTGAAGCCCGACAGCGGACGCATTGTGGTAGGTGAGACCGTGCAGTTCGGGTACTATTCGCAGGAAGGCTTGCAGTTTGACGACCAGATGAAGGTGATTGATGTGGTGCGCAACGTGGCCGAGTATGTGGACCTGGGCGGCGGCCGTCATCTTTCTGCCATGCAGTTTCTGCAACACTTCATGTTCTCGCCCAAGCAGCAGCAAAGTTATGTGTATAAGCTGAGCGGTGGCGAAAAGCGCCGTCTGCATCTGTGTACCGTGCTGATGCGCAACCCGAACTTCCTGATTCTGGATGAGCCGACGAACGATCTGGACATCGTGACCTTGCAGATTCTGGAAGAATATCTGCAAAACTTCAAGGGATGCGTCATTGTGGTGAGCCACGACCGTTACTTTATGGATAAGGTGGTGGACCATCTGCTGGTGTTCAACGGTCAGGGCGATGTGAAGGATTTCCCCGGCAACTATTCGCAGTATCGCGAGTGGAAGGATGAGCAGGACCAGCTGAAGCGTGAGGAGGAGAAGCAGCAGCGCGAGAAGGAGGCGAAGGAAGCTCCGAAACCGGCGGCTGCCCGCAACCAGAATACGGAGAAAAAGCGTCTGACCTATAAGGAAAAGCTGGAGTTTGCCCAGCTGGAGAAGGATATTGCCGCGCTCGAAGAAGAGAAGAAACAGATTGAGGAGGCTCTTTGTGGCGGTACGATTTCGGTGGAGGAGATTACCGCTCTGTCCAAGCGTCTGCCGGAGCTGAACGACGAGCTGGACGAGAAGAGCATGCGCTGGCTGGAGCTGAGCGAGTTTGAATCGTAACGGACATTTTGACAAAAGGATAATCAGAGACCCTGAGACTGGCATTTTTCCGCACGGGATTCCCTGCGGACAGAATTTTCGCCAGTCTCAGGGCTTCTGTTTTTCTATATGAATCTGATTCACAGGATAACAGCCGCTTTTGTGAAAGTGTATCTTGAAGAAAATGCCTTGCATCGGGGAGTACGAAAATGCGGCAAAACGGACCGGAAGATGGTTCATCTGCAGGAAAATGCCGTTTCCTGACGATGATTTGCTGAAGACATCCTGATCTTTTTCTTTCCCGATTGTGGTTTTTCCGCATCGGAAATCTGCATATTCATGCTCTGCATGGCGATAAACTGCATGAATATGCAGCCGGGAGGTATATTTATGCTTCGGATTTCAACCGGAAAGAAACTTTTGCCCCGAAGGCAAAATCCGTGTTTCGGCTCAGAAGCTTACATTTTGTTTGAAAAAGGGGACAGAAACGAGCAAACCGCTCTCGGACACCTTGCGGAGTCCGGAGCGGTTTGTTATCTTATTTAATCTGCAATCTGCTGACAGAATTACTGGATCAGGTCGATGCTTCTCTTCACGAACTTGTTCAGAGCCTCGCCCTTCAGCATGCCGTTTTGCAGCAAGGCCAGGTCGATCAACTGATGTACGATTGGGTTTCCGGCTGCATATTCGGCCATCACTTCGTCGCGTTTCTTTTCCTGGGCCAGAATATCGTTGCCACACTGGTTCAACTGATCTTTCTCTTCCTGAGTGATCTCTTCCGGCTTCTTGTTCTCCTGCTGCTGGCGCAGAACAGCCTGACGTGCGCTGAGTCCCTTGATTTCGGCCTCGATGGGCTTCAGGCTCTCGGCAGTCTTTTCCTTGCTGTCTTCCATCACATTCTTGATGAGCTGGTGGTCGGTATTCAATACCAGAGTGAACATATCCGGCATCTCACCATAGAAAGACATGCCCGGCTGGATCTGTGCCATCTCTTTCATACGGCGCATGTACTCGCTCTGTACGATCAGCACCGGAGTAGACTGTTCGCCCATGCTCTGTGCCTCGATCTGGAACTCGGTCTGTTTCATTTCCGGCATCTGGCTCTTGAACATAGATGACAATTTGGCACTTGTCTCGGCGTCTACGGCTGACTTGTTGTCACTGTCCTTCACGATCAAACGGTCGATGGCGTCGGCATCCACACGGGTAAAGCGGCTCTTCTCGAACTTGCGCTCCAGCATGGAGATTACCGGAGTGTCCAGCTGTCCGTCGAGCAGCAATACGCTGTAGCCTTTGTTCTTGGCGCCTTCGATATAAGTGTACTGGGCATCCTGGTCGTTGGCATACAGATAAATCAGGTTACCTTCCTTGTCGGTCTGGTTGTCCTTGATCAGAGTCTGATACTCTTCGAATGTGAAGTATTTGCCGTCGCAGTCCTTGAACAGGGCGAAGTTCTTGGCCTTGTCATAGAAATCGTCCTGAGTGAGCATACCGTAGTTGATGAAAATCTTGATGTCGTCCCACTTCTGCTCGAAGTCCTTACGGTCGTTCTTGAAGATGCTCTGCAAGCGGTCGCTCACCTTCTTGGTGATATAGGTAGAGATCTTCTTTACGTTGCTGTCGCTCTGCAGGTAGCTACGGCTTACGTTCAACGGAATGTCCGGAGAATCGATGACACCGTGCAACAGAGTCAGGAAGTCGGGCACGATACCTTCTACCGAATCCGTTACATAAACCTGGTTGCAATAGAGCTGGATCTTGTTGCGCTGCAACTCCATGTTGCTCTTGATTTTCGGGAAGTAAAGGATACCGGTCAGGTTGAACGGGTAGTCCACATTCAGGTGAATCCAGAACAAAGGCTCGTCGCTCATCGGATACAGCGTGCGGTAGAAGCTCTTGTAATCCTCATCCTTCAGGTCGCTTGGCTTGCGGGTCCACAGTGGCTCCACATCGTTGATAATCAGGTCTTCTTCTGTTTCTACCTGCTTGCCGTCCTTCCACTCGGTTTTCTTTCCGAAAGCTACCGGAATCGGCAAGAAGCGGCAATACTTGTTCAGCAGCTCCTGAATCTTGTTTTTGTCGAGGAATTCCTTGCAGTCGTCGTCAATGTGCATGATGATGTCGGTACCGCGGTCGGCTTTCTCTACCTCGGTCAGTTCGTAAGAAGGGCTTCCGTCGCAGGTCCATTTCACGGCCTGTGCGCCTTCCTTATAGCTCTTGGTGACGATTTCTACCTGCTTGCTCACCATGAATGAAGAGTAGAATCCCAGACCGAAGTGTCCGATGATGGCGTTGGCATCCTCTTTATATTTGTCCAGGAAGTCGTTGGCTCCTGAGAAGGCAATCTGGTTGATGTATTTCTCAATCTCCTCGGCGGTCATACCGATACCACGGTCGCTCACGGTGATGGTGCCTTTCTCGGTGTCGAGAGAAACGGTTACCTTCAGTTCGCCCATCTCGCCGCTGAAGTCGCCCTTGTTGGCATAGGTCTTCAGTTTCTGGGTTGCGTCTACGGCGTTGGAAACGATTTCGCGCAAGAAGATTTCGTGATCACTATATAAGAATTTCTTGATGATGGGGAAAATGTTTTCGGTTGTAACCCCAATATTACCTTTCTGCATAGTTGTATAAGTTTTTTTGTTGTTTGTTTTTCTGCCGGGATATGTACAAAAAAAATGCCAGTCAGTATATTCTGGCTGGCATTTTAACTATTGTTTAAAGTTTTATCCCTTTTTCGCGGTCAGCTTCAGGCAATCTTTCGTTTCGGCCAGATCGGCAGAAATGGTGTCACCCGGAGTGGCCTCTTCGTTGATGATCAGTTCGCATATCGCATCCTCGATGTAGTGCTGCAAGGCGCGCTTCAGCGGACGGGCACCGTACTGCACGTCATATCCCTTGTCGGCCAGGAAGTTTTTGCCTTCTTCACTGATTTCAAAGTTATAGCCCATCTCGTGAATGCGCTTCACAAGCGGTTTGAGTTCGATGTCTACAATCTTGCGGATGCTTTCCTTGTCGAGCTGGTCGAAGTTGATGATTTCGTCCAGACGGTTCAGGAATTCCGGAGCAAACTGCTTGTTGAGGGCCTTGGTGATGACCGAACGGCTCTGCTCCTTGTTGATCGGTTCGTTGATGGTGCTGAAACCGATTCCCTTGCCGAACTCTTTCAACTGGCGCGTTCCGCAGTTGGAAGTCATGATAATCACCGTGTTGCGGAAGTCAACGGTGGTGCCGTTGCCGTCTGTCATACGGCCTTCGTCCATCACCTGCAGCAGAATGTTGAATACATCAGAGTGCGCTTTCTCGATTTCATCGAGTAACAGAATGGAGTAGGGCTTGCGGCGTACCTTTTCGGTGAGCTGTCCGCCCTCCTCGTAACCCACATACCCCGGAGGCGCTCCCACCATACGGCTCACGGTGTGCTTCTCCATATATTCGCTCATGTCGATACGGATCAGGGCATCCTCCGAACCGAACAGGCTTTCGGCCAGTTTCTTGGTCAGATAGGTCTTACCCACACCCGTCGGTCCCAGAAACATGAAGGTGCCGATCGGTTTGTTCGGGTCTTTCAGTCCCACACGGCTGCGCTGGATGGCTTTCACGAGCTTTTCGATAGCCTCGTCCTGTCCGATGACGGCGCTCTTGAGTTCCGATGCCATATTCTTCAGGCGTCCGGCCTCGGTAATTCCGATTTTCTCCACCGGAATGCCGGTCATCAGAGCTACGACGCGTGCGATATCATCCTCGTCCACAGTTACGCGCTCGTTGTTGAGCTGCTTTTCCCATTCCTGGCGCATGACATCCAGTTCGCGCTGTGCACTGCTTTCCTGGTCGCGATAGTCGGCAGCCAACTCAAAGTTCTGGTTCTTTACCGCCTCGTTTTTCAGTGTTTTCAGACGCTCCACCTCCTGCTCCTTGGCTTCAATTTCCTTGGAAACCGGGATGTTGGACAAATGTACGCGCGATCCGGCTTCGTCGAGAGCGTCGATGGCCTTGTCCGGGAAGCAGCGGTCGGATACATAGCGCTCGGTGTATTTCACGCAGGCTTCGAGAGCCGCCTGAGTGTAGCGCACATTGTGGTGCTCCTCGTAACGGTCCTTGATATTCTCCAGAATGCGGAGTGTTTCCTCGTTGCTGGTCGGTTCTACCAGTACTTTCTGGAAACGACGCTCCAGGGCACCGTCCTTTTCGATGCTCTTCTTGAACTCGTCGATGGTGGTGGCACCGATACATTGGATTTCGCCGCGCGCCAGAGCCGGTTTCAGGATGTTGGCGGCGTCCATGCTGCCCGGAGCCGAACCGGCGCCCACGATGGTGTGTATCTCGTCGATGAAGAGGATGACATCCGGATTCTTCTGCAATTCGTTCAGGATGTTGCGGATGCGCTCCTCAAACTGTCCGCGGTATTTTGTTCCGGCCACAACGGCAGTCATGTCGAGGGCCACAATTCGTTTGTTGAACAGAATGCGGGCCACTTTCTTCTGCACGATGCGCAGGGCCAGACCTTCTACGATGGCCGATTTTCCGACACCGGGCTCACCGATCAGAATCGGGTTGTTCTTTTTGCGGCGGCTCAGAATCTGCGCCAGACGCATGGTCTCGTCTTCGCGGCCGATGACCGGGTCGAGCAGTCCCTCGGCTGCGGCACGGGTCAGGTCGGTACCGAAATTGTCGAGCACCGGAGTGTTGCCCGAACCGCTTGCTTTATAAGTGGTCTGTGCGGCAGCAGCCGAACCGCCGGCCTGTGCCGCATTCTTGTCCGAGCTGCCTATCGGCTCGAAATCATCTTCCTCTTCGTCGTCCGTGAATCCCAGACCTGACTTGATGTCA
This sequence comes from Bacteroides sp. OF04-15BH, assembly GCF_003477995.1. Taxonomy (GTDB): domain Bacteria; phylum Bacteroidota; class Bacteroidia; order Bacteroidales; family Bacteroidaceae; genus Paraprevotella. Next base: position 57,647 of record NZ_QUEM01000004.1, on the reverse strand, counting down.
GGTTTTTGTGTCAGTCTGCTCATAATGTCATCATACGAAACCGACATGCCGTCGAGAACTCTGTAGGCATTGTTGTCCTTTTCCTTCAGAATAGCCAGGAGAACATGCTCCGTGTCGGCTACATCCGATTTCAGCAAACGGGCTTCCAGCAGACATAATTTCAGGATTTTCGAAGATTTCTCGCTCAGCAGGATGTCTTCGTCGTTCAGAAGCGGCATGTTCTGGCGGTGCTGAAGGCAAAGGGCATCGAGCTGTTCCTTGATTGTGTGCAGATTAGGGACAATCTCTCTCAGAATTTCTACAGCCTTGCCTTCACCGCAGCGCAGGATGCCCAGCAGAATGTGTTCCGGGTCCACTGTGCTGCTTTGCAGACGGAGAGCCTCCTCCTTACTATAATTGAGGACCTCGGTTATTTTAGGTGAAAACTGGTTGTTCATAATCATTTGAATTTGTTGTATTTTGTTTGTGTGATTCGGTACATCGCCCGGTCAAGTCCCGGCGGTGCGCCTTTTGATACTTAAATATTACTACAAAAGTCGTGCCTAAAATATTTAATTTAATACACGTATTGGTAATAAATGTCAAAAATTAAAATATGGGCTTAAAAAGTCATTTTTCTTTTCCGGTTCAAAAGAAAAATTGTAATTTTACACGATTTTAATAGAAAATAAAAGCCTATATAAAGTATGATGCAAGATCAAGACAGAATAATAAAGGTCAATATTGAGGACGAGATGCGCAGTTCCTACATCGACTATTCGATGTCGGTAATTGTTTCGCGTGCGCTCCCTGATGTGCGTGACGGATTCAAGCCGGTGCACCGCCGTATCCTTTTCGGAATGAAAGAACTGGGCAACCTGCACGACCGCCCATATAAGAAATGTGCCCGTATCGTGGGTGAGGTGCTCGGTAAGTATCACCCGCACGGTGACTCTTCGGTTTACGGAGCATTGGTGCGTATGGCCCAGGAATGGAATATGCGCTATAAGCTGGTAGACGGCCAGGGTAACTTCGGTTCTGTGGACGGCGATACCGCAGCGGCCATGCGTTATACTGAGGCGCGACTCCAACTGATGGGTGAGGCCATGATGCAGGATCTGGAGAAAGAGACGGTAGACATGGTGAACAACTTCGATGATACATTGAAGGAGCCGACAGTGATGCCGACCCGCATCCCGAACCTTCTGGTGAACGGTGCCAGCGGTATTGCCGTGGGTATGGCTACCAATATCCCGACACACAACCTGTCAGAGGTTATCGATGCCTGTGTGGCTTATATCCAGAATCCGGCAATTGACATTGACGGACTGATGCAATATATCAAGGCTCCGGACTTCCCGACCGGAGGATTCATCTATGGTATGCAGGGCGTGCGCGATGCATACGAAACCGGTCGCGGACGTGTCGTCATGAGAGCACGTGCCGAGATTGAAACCGGTGAATCACACGACAAGATCGTAATTACCGAAATTCCATACGGCGTAAACAAAGCCGAACTGATCAAGTCAATCGCTGACTTGGTGAACGAAAAGAAAATCGAGGGTATTACCAATGCCAACGATGAGTCTGACCGCGAGGGTATGCGTATCGTGCTCGACGTGAAGCGGGATGCCAATGCCAACGTGGTGCTGAACAAACTGTTCAAGATGACGCAGTTGCAGACCAGCTTCAGCGTGAACTGTATCGCTTTGGTGAAGGGACGTCCAAAACTCCTTACCCTGAAGAATTGTATCTCTAACTTTGTGGAGCACCGTCGCGAAGTGGTGATCCGCAGAACCCGTTATGATCTGAAGAAAGCCGAGGAGCGTGCACACATCCTGGACGGACTGATCATTGCCTGCGACAACATTGACGAGGTGGTACACATTATCCGTGCAGCCAAGGATCCGCAGGAGGCTATGGCCCGCTTGATGGAGCGCTTCAACCTGGATGATCTGCAGGCTAAGGCTATCATCGAGATGCGTCTGGCTCAGCTTACCAACCTGTCACAGGAGAAGTTGCGTCAGGAATATGAGGATCTGTTGCAGAAGATTGCCTACTACAAGCAGATTCTGAGCGATGACGAGCTGTGCAAGAAGGTGATTGTGGACGAACTCGTTGAGGTGAAAGAGCAGTATGGCGACGAGCGCCGTTCTGAGATTGTGTACTCTAGCGAAGAGTTCAATCCGGAAGACTTCTATGCTGATGACGAGATGGTGATCACCATCAGCCACATGGGATATATCAAACGTACGCCGCTGGCTGAGTTTAAGGCACAGGCCCGTGGCGGTGTGGGCAGCAAGGGTAGCAGTACCCGTGATGCGGATTTTGTGGAGTACATCTATCCGGCTACCATGCACAACACCATGCTGTTCTTTACCCAGAAGGGACGTTGCTTCTGGCTCAAGGTGTACGATATTCCGGAGGGTGCGAAGAACTCCAAGGGACGTGCCATCCAGAACATGCTGAATATTGATTCGGACGATGCCATCAATGCTTGTCTGAGAATCAAGAACCTGGCTGATCCAGAATTCTGCGCCCGTCACTTTGTGGTATTCTGCACAAAGAACGGTATCATCAAGAAGACTTGTCTGACCGAATATTCCCGTCCGCGTGTGAATGGTGTGAACGCCATTACCATCCGTGAGGACGACCGCGTAATCGGCGTGCGCCTGACAAACGGTGAAAACGAAATCGTGATTGCCAACAAGAACGGTCGCGCCATCCGCTTCCATGAGTCTGCCGTAAGATGCATGGGCCGTACGGCTACCGGTGTGAAGGGTATGACTCTGGACGATGACGGTTGCGATGAGGTAGTAGGAATGGTTTGCGTGAACGATCCGAAGACAGAAACCATTATGGTAGTCAGCGAGCAGGGTTACGGTAAACGCTCGGATATTGAGGACTATCGCGTAACGAACCGTGGTGCCAAGGGTGTGAAGACCCTGAATATTACCGATAAGACCGGTAAACTGGTGGCTATCAAGGTAGTTACTGACGAGAACGACCTGATGATCATTAACAAGAGCGGTATCACAATCCGCCTGAAGGTGGCTGACGTGCGCATTATGGGTCGTGCCACTCAGGGTGTGCGCCTCATCAATCTGGAGAAACGCAACGATCATATCAGTAGCGTATGTAAGGTACAGACAGAGGATGAAGAGGAGATTCCGGCAGACGAAACACTGGAAGAAAGTGTTGAGACTACAGACAATGCCGCTGAGAATGCATCGGTAAAGGAGCAGCCACAGGCACCGGCCTCTCTGTTCGACGGATTGGAAGATAACGACAGTGACAATTAATTCTTTTATATAAAACATTAGTGTTATGAAGAAAATTTTATGTTCTATTGCCTTGATGCTGGCTGTTTCTACTGCCTTCGGTCAGGATAAATTGGTCCGTAAGGCACAGAGTTTAATCGAGGAAAATAAGTTGGACGAGGCACAGACTGTATTGACAGAGGCTCTGACGAGCGGAAAGACTAAGAAAATCGCTTTGGCCTGGGACGTTCAGGGTGATATCTACCAGCGTGTTTTTGCTGCTGAGCTGAATAAGGCTGCAGCCAGTCAGCCGCTGGACACCATGAAGTTTGCCAAGAACCTCTATGCATGTATCGATGCTTACGAGAAGTGTAACGAACTTGACGAGGACAAGGAATTCTATCAGAAGAACAAGGGCAACGCCATGAAGTTCCGTACTTTCTATATGTACTGCGGACAGTTCTTCTTTAACAACAGACAGTATAGCGATGCTTTCACCGCTTATGACAAGTGGTTGACCTATCCTCAGACTGTGAAGTTGGTAGAGAATGAGCCGAAGATCTTGAAGGATTCTGTATTTGATGAGAATCAGATTGCTTACTACGCATGTTTGGCTGCCTATAACGACAAGAACTATCAGAACGTAGAGAAGTATATCAACCAGGCCTTGAAGTATGACAAGGAACTGGAGACAGTTCGTCAGTTGCGCCTTACCACTTACCTGGAGCAGGGTGATACTGCCAACTGGGTAAAGAGTTCAAAGGAATTTGCCCTGAGCGGTGTGAAGGCTGAAACAGTTGCCCAGAACCTGTTGGCTTACTATCTGGATAAGAAGGACGAGGCTTCTGCCCTGGCTTTTGCAGATGAGCTTTTGGCAAAGGATCCGAAGAGCAAGATCGGTAACTACTCAAAGGGTGTGGTTCTTTTCGGACAGAATAAGTTTGCAGATGCTGTAACTTATTTCGTTAAGACTACGGAAATTGATCCTACTTTCTCTGATGCGTTTTACAATGCCGGCGTATGCTACTGTAACGAGGGTTATGCGCTGAACGAAAAGATCTCTAACAACAAGAAGCTGACTGCAGCTCAGAACAATGAAGAGATCAAGAAGGTAAAGGCATATTATGAGAAAGCTTTGCCATTCTTCCTGAAGGTGAAAGAACTGGAGCCGGACAATGTAAGCCGTTGGGCTAGCCGTTTGAGCACAGTGTACTACATCATGGGCGACAAGGCTAAACAGAAAGAAATGGATGCTCTCTTGAAGATGTAATCAGGAGACTTGGATTTATCCGAAATAATAATTTGTAATTATTTGGGGGTGGTGTGGACATAATGACACATCACCCTTTCTTTAAAAAATCAATGAAGAGACAATATGCTCTAGCTACTTTGCTCCTTTTGGTCTGCACGGTTGTCAGTGGCGGAAATGTCCTGAAGGAAGCAAAGGAAGCTATTAAGAATGGATCAAATCTCGAACAGGCGGAAACCAAATTGCTGGAAGCGGTAAAAACTGAGGATAACGTTTACAAGCGGTTGGATTACTACTATTATGCTGCTTTACTGAATCGCAAGATAAATGATATTGAAAACGAGAAACTGTATTTGAAGCAGGCTTACGATACGGCTAAATTCTTCAACAGTATCTTTTCAATATTCCAACATATCAACCGTTATGATTCCATTACGGATAGCTTGTCGTCTGCAAAAAAGATGAGACGCTACAAGGAAAAGGCTCGTCGCCTTCTCCGTTCTTATCAGGAAAACCTGTTGAATGGAGGAAAATTCTACTTCATGAAGAAGGATTATGCAAAGGCTTATGACTTCTTCAGTTGCTATCTCGTGGCGGCAGATAAAGGATTCTTTGAGTTTGACGATACGACTCATCAGGATTCTGTGACACGGAGAATTGCACGTTGGGCTACCTCTTCTGCCTATAAGCTGAATGATCCGACCAAGGTACTGGCCCATTCTTCTCTGGCCTTGGAAGATTCGGCGGTACGTCGTTTTATCTATGAATATCAGGCCAAGGCCCATCTGGCTTTGGGAGACACGACAAAGTGGTTGGCAACTTTAAGGGACGGCTTGATGCACGATCCCGATTATTCTTATTTCTTTGCCAGCCTGACAGATTATCTGAATGCCAATCGCCGCTATGAAGAGGCATTGCATCTGACGGACACCATGCTTTCTTTCCGTCCGCAGAGCACGTTCTTCTGGTATGCGAAAAGTCTGGTTTTACTGAACCTGAAGCGTTATGAAGAATGTATCGTGGCTGCAGACAGTGCCATTGCCTATGATTCCATCTACATGTATGCCTATTATAATAAAGGGTTGGCCTTTTGTAATCTGGCAACGAAGATGAGCGATTCTGCGGCTGCTCATATAGCCAGTGAGGATTATCAGGACCTGCGTCAGAAGTCGGTGGCTTACTATGCACAGGCTCTTCGTCCGATGGAAATTGTCCGTGTGCTGGCACCCAAGGATACGTTGCGCTGGGCTCAGCCTTTATACCGTATCTACTTAAATCTGAATATGGGACCGCAGTTTGAGAGTATTGAGAATATCCTGAAAGCTTATAAAAACAAATAGTCTGGAAGCATGGAATTATTGATGGCACCTCTCCAGGGGTTTACCGAGGCTAATGTGCGGAATGCATTTGAAGAAAGCTTTGGAGGCATTGCGGAATATTACACGCCGTTTATCCGACTTGAGAAAGGACAGTTCCGGAACAAGGATTTAAAGGATGCTGACCCTGCGAATAATCGGGTAGGGCATTTGATTCCCCAGATTATTGCGGCCGATGAAGATGAGGCTGTCCGTCTGGTGGAAAAAGTAGCGGAATGGGGATACCGTGAGGTAGATATAAATATGGGTTGTCCCTTTCTGCCTATGGTGCGGAAAGGACGAGGAGCCGGTATTTTACCGCATCCCGATAAAGTGGCCCAGGTGCTTTCTGTGACAGATCGTTATCCCGAAATACAGTTTTCTGTAAAGATGCGTTTAGGTTGGGATTCTGCGGAAGAGAGTCTTGTTTTGCTCGACTTGCTGAATGAGCTGCCTTTGCGGCAGATTACCCTTCATCCCCGTTTGGGAATTCAGCAGTATAAGGGAACCTGCATGTCGGAAGCCTTTTCGCGTTTTTATGAGTTATGCCGGAAGCCTTTGGTCTATAATGGAGACATCAGCAGTTTGTCTGCCCTTCAGGAGCTGGAGACGAAATTTCCGCGCATCAAGGGCGTGATGATCGGGCGGGGACTTCTGACGACTCCCTGGCTGGCTGCGGAGTATCAGGAACAGAAGCCTTGGACATCCGATAGAAAGCGTACGGCTTTCCGCAATTTCCATCAGAAACTTCTGTCGGCCTATACAGAGAAGATTGAAGGAGGAGAGCAGCAGCTTTTGGGAAAGATGGTTTCCTTCTGGGAGTATCTTCTGGCAAACGAAGACCGGAAATGTTTAAAGAAAATCCGGAAAGCCAAGAATCTTTCTACCTATTGTCAGGCAGTAAACGAGCTGATTGCCGGCTTGCATTAATCTTCCATATTCCAGAAATGAGGAAAAACAAAACAAAGAAGCGCAGAAATTCCGGTTGGAGTTTTCTGCGCTTCTTTTTATAATTACATGTTTCTGTTTCAAACACCTCTTTGATTCTTCAGAGCAATACATTTGCCTTACATTCTGTTATGCCGGGTGACATACGCATAATATTCTTTGGGATCCAGTGCCTCGGGAAACAGACTTCCCAATACCATTTTGGTACCTTCCGGATTTGTTGCGCATGAGCGTTCCAGATATTTCAGATACTGCACCTCATCTTTAGCATAATAGAAGCAATAAGCCATGTACGGAGTGCAGTTGATTTCGGTCTGTGCACTGCAAAACTCAAGCAATTCGTAAAAATTCTCCAGAGCATCGGCATAGAGGTTATTCTCAAAGAGAGATACGGCAATCAGGAAGTAGGCCCGTTCGCGGTCCGTACTTTCTTCTTTAGCTTTCTGAAAGCATTCCATAGCCTCCTGAATGAAGCCGTTTTCCAAGAGCACATGGCCCTTCAACACTTCATAGTCAAAACCGTCCGGTTCATAATTCCGGGCCCGGTCAAGATATAGCAGAGCCTTCTGGAATTTTCCCACTTTGCTGTATGAGAAGGACAGCTGCAAGTAAATCTGAAGCTGTTCCGGTGAGCAGTCGTTGGAGAACTCTTCGGCAGCTTCCAGACGCGAGCAGGCATCCTCATATCTTTCCATCTGGTTCAGACAAAGTCCGTCAAAGAGATAAGGATATTCATCCGATTTGGGAAATTCATCGATATATTGCGAATACAGCTGATGGGCCTTCTCGAAATTGCCCAGATGATACACGCTGTTTGCTTTTGTAAACAGCGCTTCGGGATTTCCCTTTTCTTTGATTGCCAAAGAAAATTCTGCTGCCTCAATTGCCTTGTCATACATTTCCCGCATGAAAAACGTGTCGGCCAGCATATTCCAGGATTTCAGAGAATACGGATTCTCATCCAGTATTTTGTCCAGATATTCGGCCGCCTTTTCATATTTTTCCTGAATGGAATATATTTCCGCTTTGAGAAACATCAGCTTCAGGTTCGGACCGGAAATCTTTTCTGCTTCCTCTGTCCATTCCAGAGCTTTCTCATAATAAGCATAATCCTCCAGGATGCACGCACAGTCATACAGGTAAGCATACAAATCCTTCCGGTCGTCTGCAAACCATTTCTTCTGCTCTGTCAGATAGTTCAGAGCCTCGTTGATGTCGCGCTTTCTGATGAGCAGTTCTGCATGCAGAAAGATTACTTCGCGGTCGTTCTGCTCCTGAATGCTGTCGCAAATCTTCTGCGCTTTGGCAAGATTTCCCGAGAACATGTGCTGTCGGGCCTTGAAGATCAGGGGGTCGATGCTGTCGGGATGCAAGGTCAGTGCATAGTCAATGCACGCATTGGCCTTGTCCGTATCCCCCTGAGTCAGGTAATATTCGGCGATATCCGTCAGCTCATCTGCTTCGAGATAAGCCGACGGTCCGCCGTTTAGCATGGCTTCGTATCGAGCCAGGTTTTCTTTGAAATCTTCTTCTTCGAAAAAAGAGAAATCCTCTTCCCTCATATTTATTTATTGATTTTGTTCCAAGTATCTTTAAGTCCCACCGTGCGGTTAAAGATCAGGTGATCCGGAGTTGAGTCCTTATCCATAGTGAAGTATCCGATGCGCTGGAACTGCAAATAGTCCAGAGGCTTGGCCTCGCTCAGGAATTTCTCCACGTAGCACTCGTTCAGCACCTTGAGTGAATCCGGGTTCATCATCTGCTTCATGGCATCGAGTGCAGAGCAGTTCTGTGCCTCGCGGATGTTGGCCAACTCGTCGCGCGGGTTCTCACATTTCCACAGGCGGTCGTACAGGCGTACTTCAGCCTTCAGGCAGTGGTTGCAGCTTACCCAGTGCAGAGTACCCTTAACCTTGCGGTTGCTGTTGATCATGCCGCTTTTAGTTGTCGGATCGTATTCGGCGTATACCTCGGTGATGTTTCCGTTCTCGTCCTTCTTGCATCCGGTACATTTTACGATATAGGCATTTTTCAGACGCACCTCCTGTCCCGGTGTCATGCGGAAATATTTCTTCGGAGCGTCCTCCATGAAGTCTTCGCGCTCCATCCACAATTCGCGGCTGAATTCAATGGTATGTGTGCCTGAATTCGGATCTTCCGGATTGTTGATGGCTTCCAGTTCCTCAACCTGTCCTTCCGGATAGTTGGTAAGGATTAGCTTAACCGGGTTGATCACGGCAGAAACACGTGTTGCCCGGCTGTTGAGGTCTTCGCGTACGGCGCTTTCCAGCAATGCGAAGTCATTCAGTGCATCGTAAGTGGTGTAACCGATTTTGTTTACGAAGTTACGGATAGACTCTGGAGAATAACCGCGGCGACGGAATCCGCACAGAGTCGGCATACGAGGATCGTCCCAACCGTTTACCAGTCCGTTCTGAACCATAATCAGCAAGTTACGCTTGCTCATCAGCGTATAGTTCAGGTTCAGCTTGTTGAACTCATACTGGCGTGGGCGATGGTCTTCCAGATCCTGGCCTTCCTTCAACCAGTCGATAAACAGGTTATAGAGAGGACGGTGCACCACAAACTCCAGAGTACACAGAGAGTGGGTTACTCCCTCGAAGAAGTCACTCTGTCCGTGAGCGAAGTCATACATCGGGTATGCCTTCCACTTGGAGCCGGTGCGGTGGTGTTCCTTATTGATGATACGGTAGATGATCGGATCGCGGAAGTGCATGTTCGGATTAGCCATGTCGATCTTGGCACGGAGCACCATAGAACCTTCTTCCAGCTCACCGCTGTTCATCTTGTTGAAAAGCTCCAGGCTTTCTTCAATCGGACGGTCGCGGTAAGGGCTGTTTGTACCCGGCTGGGTAGGAGTTCCCTTCTGTGCGGCAATCTGCTCGGCACTCTGCTCGTCGATATATGCCTTGCCTTCTTTAATCAGGCGCACGGCAAAGTCCCACAACTGCTGGAAATAGTCCGAAGCATAATATTCGTTGCCCCATTCGAATCCCAGCCATTTGATATCTTCCTTGATGGCCTCAACATATTCCACATCCTCTTTGGTTGGGTTTGTGTCATCAAAGCGCAGATTACATACACCGCCGTATTTCTGTGCGATACCGAAGTCCATGCAGATGGCTTTGGCGTGTCCTATATGCAGATATCCGTTGGGCTCAGGCGGGAAACGGGTTTGCAGTCTTCCGTCGTTCTTACCTGCAGCCAGATCGGCTGTTACGATCTCTTCAACAAAGTTTAAGCTCTTTTTTTCTGATGTTTCTGTTGTCATATTCATCTAAATACTATAATTCTAAATGCAAAATTAGTAAACTTTCTCAAATTAGGCCCAACATACCTCTTAAAAATAATATAGGTACAAAAGATTGTTGCAGTTTTTCGGCGGGCGGGTACTTTTGCTTTTGGAAAAGTCGGCTGGAGAGTTTTGCCGGAAGATAAAGATGCTTCCAGAAGACCGGTGCTAAAAAGATTTTTGCAAATATGTTATCAAACATAAAAATAAGTTTGGAAGTTTCAAAACAAAGCCCGATATTTGCACCCGTTATCCTGAAAACAATCTTTTTACCTTAAACGAAACTAATACCTAATTAGTATGGAAGGGCTTGTCGTGAGACAAGCCCTTCCTGCATTTATCCCCCAGCGGGTTTCGCTTTCCGGAGTCAGAATCGGTTTTTCCAAAGTTTGTTGAGATGATCTTTCAGTTTCTGTTCCTGAGCGTTGGGCTGTGGCTGCCAGATGCGCGTCTGCCGGAGATCGTCGGGCAGGAACTGCTGCTCTACGAAATGATTCTCATAATCGTGGGCATACTTATAGTTCTCCCCATATCCCAATTCCTTCATCAGTTTGGTCGGTGCGTTGCGCAAGTGCAGCGGCACGGGCAGGTTACCCGTCTGGCGCACCAGTTCCAGTGCTCCGTTGATTGCCATATAGCTGGAGTTGCTTTTGGGGCTGGAGGCCAGATAGACCGTAGCTTCGGCCAGAGGAATCCGTCCTTCGGGCCATCCGATCTTCATGACCGCATCAAAGGCCGCGTTGGCCAGCAGCAGTGCATTGGGGTTTGCCAGTCCGATGTCCTCGCTGGCCGAGATTACCAGTCGGCGGGCTATGAATGCCGGGTCTTCGCCGCCCTCAATCATGCGCGCCAGCCAGTAGATGGCTGCGTCGGGGTCGCTTCCGCGGATGCTCTTGATGAAGGCCGACACGATGTCGTAATGAATCTCGCCCTCCTTGTCATAAGCCATCGGGTTCTCCTGAATGCGTTCAGACACCAGCTGGTCGGTAATGACGATTTCCTCATCGTTGCACGACGAAGTGACCAGTTCCAGAATATTCAGCAGCTTGCGGGCATCTCCGCCGCTGTAGCGCAGCATCAGGTTGGTTTCCTTCAGGGTGATTTTCTTTTCTCTCAGCACCACATCCTTTTTTATGGCCTGTTCGAGCAATGCCAGCAGATCCTCTTTGTCGAGCGATTTCAGTACATACAGCTGACAGCGCGAGAGGAGAGGGCGGATGACCTCGAACGAGGGGTTCTCGGTAGTGGCACCAATCAGGGTGATGACCCCCTGTTCCACAGCGCCCAGCAGAGAGTCCTGCTGAGACTTGCTGAAGCGGTGAATCTCGTCGATAAACAGAATCGGACTGTTCAGGGAGAAGAAACGGTTGTTTTTGGCCTTTTCGATGACCTCACGCACATCCTTCACTCCGCTTGTCACGGCGCTCAGCGTATAAAAGGGAGTCTCCAGTTTGTTGGCGATGATTTGCGCCAGCGTGGTTTTTCCCACGCCCGGCGGTCCCCACAGGATGAACGAGGAAATCTTTCCGGAGTCAATCATTTTCCGCAATACGGCTCCCGGGCCGACCAGATGTTTCTGGCCGATATAGTCGTCCAGCGTTTTGGGGCGCATTCTTTCGGCTAAAGGTATATTCATGTTTTCTGATTTTTAATTCGGTGAAAAACGGCTGTTTGCAGCCATACAAAGGTACATATTAAATTCGAACCAAAGTTTTATTTGTCGCGAAAACTTTTCTCTTTGCTCGTGCCGCCGTTTCCGCAGAATCCGGCCTTCACCGGTCGGTTTTTCTTTTCTCTCTTCGTTTCTTCGTGCTATTTTCTTTATCTTTGCCCCGATAATACCGAGAAGAGAAGATGATATCCATACTGATACCCACCTATAACTACTCCTGCCACGCGCTGGTTTGTGATTTGCAGGCCCAGTGTGTCCGGTTGCAGCGCTCCGATTCCACCTTCGAATACGAGATTCTGGTGGCCGATGATGCGTCTACGCGGCCCGATGTCTGTAAGGACAACGAGCAGATAGCCCGTTTGGAGCACTGCCGTTATCTGCCGCAGCCCGAAAATAAGGGGCGTTCGCGCATCCGCAATTATCTGGCCGACCAGGCCCGCTACGACTATCTGCTGTTTCTGGACAGCGATGCCGAGGTGGCCGATCCGCATTTTCTGGAAAACTATTTGCGCGCGTTGCGCACCAGCGGTGCCGAGGTGATTTGCGGGGGAGTGGCCAATATCCCTAGTCTGAAAGATCCCGCCTGCTCCTTGCGTTATTATTATGAAGAGAGCGTGGGCGAGGGGCGACTGGCCCGCGAGCGCATGAAGAACCCCTGTGCCCGCTTCAGCACCTTTAACTTTCTGATTCGCCGTGCGCTTTTTCTGTCTATCCGTTTTAATGAGAACTTTGTGCACTACGGCTATGAGGATGTGTTTTTCGGTATGGAAATCAAGCGTCGCCAGGTGTCCATCCTGCATATCGACAATGCGATGATTCATGCCGGAGTGGAGCATAACGATGTATTTCTGGCCAAAACCGAGACGGCACTGCGCACCCTGCATAGTCTGGGGCCGGAGTTGCAGTCGTTTGTCACGGTGTCGCGCACGGCCTTGAAGCTGAAACGGATGGGGTTGTTGCCGGTGTTGGCCGGTTTGCACCGGTGCTTTTCTCCTTGGGTGCGTCGGAATCTGGTGAGTGTCCGGCCTTCTATTTTTCTGTTTAATCTCTATAAGCTGGGATATTACGCCACGTTGGAGTGCGCTTCCCGCAAAGCATGATAAAAGCCGTTTTTACGGAGTCTGTATGCTGACTCCGTAAAAACGGCTTTCCTTTTCTTGATGATAAACACGAAACTACTGTTCCGTTCTTATTCAATGATGATTTCCATTTCGGCCTCATAAACCTCGCCCGGCTGCAGCAGACTGGTCATTTCGCGGTCGGCCAGCACGGCAGTCTCGTTTTCCTTGCGGCAGCAGCCGAACCACGGTTCGATACATACAAACGGAGCGTTCTGTCCGGTTGGCGACCAGTAGGCAGTGGTTTTGGCATTTGCCTTTACGGTGAGTATCGGTTTGCGGTTCTTGTCATACAGTGAGGTACGGTTCACAATTCCGCGGGTTTCCAGAATCGTGTCGCAGTCGAAAGTATCCTTTTTCAGCGGAAGCATTCCCTTTTCATCCAACTCAAAGAGCAGAATCTTGTCGGTGTAATGTCCGTTTGGATTGATTTCATTGGAGTGTACCTCGTCGATATTGTTGAACGACAGATAGCCGTGCACGGCATCTTCCTCTTTGAAGTCCGGCAGGAAAAAGGCCGGATGGCCGCCAATCTGAAAAGGCATGACACCTTCGCTGCCGGTATATTGCACCCGGAATTTCTGGATGACTTTGTTGCGGCTCAGCTGGAAGATAACTTCCAGGCGGAAGCTATAGGGGAACACCTTGCGCGTATCTTCGTTGTCGGTGGTCACAAATTCCAGAATGCGGTCGCCTTCGGTGCATGAAAATTTCAGGCCGGGCACGAAGCCATGCTTGGCAATCGGGTAGGCTTTTCCATCGCAGATGATTCCTTCCGCACCGGGATTTCCGATAATGGGGAACAGAATCGGAGCATGTTTGCCCCAATACTTCGGATCGGCATTCCATATATATTCTCTGTTGCCTGCTACTTTGCGCAGGCTTTGTATCTCGGCTCCCAGTTCTGAGACCTCGATTTCGAGTATTCCATTAGATAATGTTCTCATCTTTCACGGTCAAAAAAATAGGTTATACATTATGTTCTCGATGACAAAATTATGAAAATACTTTCTTTATTTGAAGCTTTTCTGAATAAAAATTATTAAGTTTGTAGCAGGTAAACGATAACTTTTAAAATCTTAAGACGAATGAAGAGTGACATAGAAATCGCCCGCGAATGCAAGTTGGCTCCGATTACCGAAATCGCCGCCAAACTGAATATTCCAGAAAGCGAACTGGAACAGTATGGAAAATATGTGGCCAAGGTGCCTGAGAAACTGATTGATGACGAGAAAGTGAAGAAGAGCAATCTGATTCTGGTTACCGCCATCACCCCGACCAAGGCCGGAATCGGCAAGACCACCGTATCCATCGGTCTGGCTCTGGGATTGAACAAAATCAACAAGAAGGCAGTAGTGGCCCTGCGCGAACCGTCACTCGGCCCGTGCTTCGGAATGAAGGGAGGAGCTGCCGGAGGAGGATATGCCCAGGTGCTCCCGATGGACAAGATTAATCTGCACTTCACCGGTGACTTCCATGCCATCACTTCGGCCCACAACATGATTTCTGCTCTGTTGGACAACTATATCTACCAGCACAAGGACGAAGGCTTTGCCATGAAGGAGATTCTGTGGAAGCGCGTGCTCGACGTGAACGACCGCAACCTGCGTTACATCGTAACCGGCCTGGGAGCCAAGACAAACGGCGTGACTATGGAGAGCGGTTTCGACATTACTCCGGCTTCTGAAATTATGGCCATTCTCTGTCTGGCACAGGATGAACAGGATTTGCGTCGCCGCATTGAAAACATTCTGCTCGGTACTACCATCGACAACAAACCGTTCCGCGTGAAGGATATGGGCGTGGCCGGAGCCATCTGTGTGCTGCTGAAAGATGCCCTGCATCCGAATCTGGTGCAGACCACCGAGAACACACCGGCTTTCGTACACGGCGGTCCGTTTGCCAATATCGCTCACGGATGTAACTCCGTGCTGGCAACCCGTCTGGCCATGACCTATGGTGACTATGTCATCACCGAAGGAGGATTCGGTGCCGATCTGGGTGCGGAGAAATTCTATAATATCAAATGCCGCAAGGCGGGTATCGTTCCGAAGCTGACTGTGCTCGTGGCTACCACTCAGGGACTGAAGATGCACGGAGGCGTGGATCTGGCTCTGATCAAGGAACCGAACCTGGAAGGACTGAAGAAGGGACTCGACAATCTGGACAAGCATATTGCCAACATCCAGAGTTTCGGACAGACAGTGGTGGTTTGCTTCAACCGTTATGCTACCGATGTGGACGAGGAAATTGACTTCTGCCGCGCACACTGTGCCGAAATGGGCGTAGGATTTGCCGTGAACAATGCTTTCGTAGAAGGCGGTGCCGGTGCTGTGGAACTGGCAGAACTGGTGGTAAAGACTATCGAAGAGAATCCGTCTGCTCCGCTGAACTTCACTTACGATGACAATGACTCCGTAGAGGTGAAGGCTACCAAGCTGGCGCAGAAGATTTATGGCGCCGACAAGGTGATTTTCTCTGCTGCCGCCAAGAAGATGCTGGCCAAGATAGAGGAGTTGGGCGTGGGTCATTATCCGATCTGTGTGGCCAAGACCCAATATTCCTTCTCTGCCGATGCCAAGGCATACGGTGTGCCTAAGAACTTCAACATCAATATCAAGGATATTGTGCTGAACTGCGGTTCGGAGATGATTGTGCTCATTGCCGGCGAGATTATGCGTATGCCGGGATTGCCTAAATCTCCTCAGGCCGAGCGTATCGACATCGTAAACGGCGAGATTGAAGGCTTGTCTTAATCAGAAATAAAAACATATTCAGAATGGAGCTGTGCCGCCTGCGGTTACAGCTCCGTTTTGTTGATTTTTAGTCCGGTCTCAAAGGCTCTGAAACCAGGCATTCCGAGGGTAAAAGAAAAGGATGCCGTGGATTTTTTAAAAACATCCCGATGTTTCTTTGAAATTAACGGGGCGATTCCTTGAAAACTTCCCGTTGTTTTTAGGAGTCTTAAACGGAGTTGAAAATCAATGTATTAAGTGAAATTATTCTTTTTTGCGGCTTACTTTATAAAATGTAAGTCCTTTTTACTCCCTGCCGGCATAGAGTCCTTTCCGGATTCTTGTGGCAGGATTCATTCCATCAAAGCAAATTTCAGATGTGCCATTCCTGTTTTCATCCATTCGCACCGCAGCCTTTGGCTGAAGAGTTGCCCCACCTTTTTACTTATCCGTTTCATTATACGCCTCATCCTTTGATTCAAAGGGCGGCAGCTGAGCTGCGCACCTATCTGCTTTCCTGCTCTTCCTGGCAGGCCGAGTTGCAGGGCGGAAAAATGTTTGGTGTGCTGCTGGTCCGTAATGCTGCGGGAGAACTTGGTTTTCTGGCGGCTTTTTCGGGTCTGCTTGGCGGCAGCAACCGTCAGCCTTATTTTGTGCCGCCCGTTTTTGATTTTCTCGATCCGCAAGGGTTCTTCAAGAAGGGCGAGGCACAGCTTACGGAGATGAACCGGCAGGTGGCGGCACTGAAAGAGAGCGAGGCTTATCTCAAGGCACATGAGTTGCTGACGGCTGTGAGCAGAGAGGCCGAAGAGGAACTTTCGCGCATGAAAGAAGAGTTCCGGAAGGCCCGTTTGCGGCGTGAAGAGCGGCGTGCTACCGCTATGCCCGAAGAGTTGCAGCTGCTGAACCGCGAGAGCCAGTTTCAGAAAGCCGAACTCAAGCGGCGCGAAAAGGCATGGGCCGGACGCATGGCCGAGTGCCGTGCCTTGGTGGAAGAACAAGAGGCGGCGCTCACCGCTTTGAAACAGGAGCGGAAGAGATTGTCCGAACAACTCCAGCAACAGATATTCCGGAACTTCACTTTCCGTAATGCATTGGGAGAGGAACAAAGCCTGCAACAGATATTCTGCGAGGCCGGACGCGGTGAACCGCCTGCCGGAGCAGGGGAGTGTGCCGCTCCGAAACTGTTGCAATATGCTTATCTGAACGGCATGCAGCCGCTGGCTATGGGCGAATTCTGGTGGGGAGACTCACCGCGCGGTGTGCTCCGTGAAGACGGACGGTTCTATCCTTCGTGTACCAGCAAATGCAAGCCGATTCTGGGCTTTATGCTGCAAGGACTGGAGGTGGAACCTGATCCGGTGGTGCGTGAAGCCTCAGCACACAGTGAGGTGGAAGTGATTTATGAAGACGAATATCTGGCAGCGATATATAAACCGGCCGGCATGTATTCCGTGCCCGGTAAGGATGAGGCTGTTTCTTCCGTGCTGAGCTGGGCGCAGAACCGTTACCCCGACAGTGACAGTCCGTTATTGGTGCACCGCCTGGACATGCACACCTCCGGTCTGCTGCTTATCGGTAAGACCAAGGAGGCACATGCCGCCTTGCAGCAAATGTTCGAGCGCCATCAGATTCGTAAGACCTATATAGCCGTGCTCGACGGCATAGTGCCTCAGAATGAAGGACTGATCCGCTTGCCCTTGCGCCCGGATGTCGAACACCGGCCGATGCAGATGGTCGATCCGGTATACGGTAAACCGGCCGTGACCCGTTATCGGGTGCTCGAACGATCCGGACAGACCACCCGTATTGCCTTTTTTCCGCAAACGGGACGCACGCACCAGTTGCGTGTGCATGCCGCCCATCCTGACGGGCTGGGATGTCCCATCCGTGGTGACCAGCTCTATGGCCGTCCTTCCGACCGGCTGTATCTTCATGCCGAGCAGGTGCAGCTGGCGC
This sequence comes from Bacteroides sp. OF04-15BH, assembly GCF_003477995.1. Lineage (GTDB taxonomy): Bacteria > Bacteroidota > Bacteroidia > Bacteroidales > Bacteroidaceae > Paraprevotella. The sequence continues at coordinate 40,059 of NZ_QUEM01000004.1, read as the reverse complement.
ATCCCGTAACCGGGCAACGCCTGACGCTGAAAGTGCCTGTTCCTTTTTAAGAAAAAATAAACGCCTTGCCGGATGTGCAGATGACTTCCGGCAAGGCGTTTTGCTGTTTGGACGGCTGTTACAGCCATAAAAAAAGAGATGATGAAAAACTTTCATCATCTCTTTTCCTTGGAGGTGCCCAGCAGATTCGAACTGCTGTGGACGGTTTTGCAGACCGCTACCTAGCCACTCGGTCAGGGCACCATATCACTGTGCTATTTTCTTTAAGAGGTGCCCAGCAGATTCGAACTGCTGTGGACGGTTTTGCAGACCGCTACCTAGCCACTCGGTCAGGGCACCATATCACTGTGCTATTTTCTTTAAGAGGTGCCCAGCAGATTCGAACTGCTGTGGACGGTTTTGCAGACCGCTACCTAGCCACTCGGTCAGGGCACCATTTTGTTTTCGCATGCAAAGGTACTACTTTTTTTGAAATAAACTAATTTTTGGGCACATTTTCTTCATAAAAAGTGCACTTTTTGTTCTTTTTCCCTTTATTCTTGTGTATTTCGTCCTTCAATTTGCAGGGAGTGGAGCATGTACTGCACGGATGAGCGTCGTGCTGGGAGAGCATGCGGTATAGGCGGCGCATCAGCCAAAGGGCGACAAGGAGCAGGACGACTCCGACAATGATTTCCTGTATCATACCTTATATATTATAGAGATTCTTGAATAAAAACGCTTCTTCAAAAATAGTGGAATCTTTTTGTTTGCACAAAATATTATGGTGAAAGGATTTTTCCGCATCATAAAATTGCTGAAAAATTACGGTGTTTCGAGAGTTGGGCGTATCTTTGTTTCATCAAACATGTAGTGTCTATGGATTTCAAGGAAAAAGTGAAGAACTGTATTGCCCGCCATGAACTGCTGGGGCGCGAGCATCCTGTGCTGGTTGCCCTCAGTGGCGGAGCAGATTCGGTGGCCCTGGCTTGTGTGTTGCAGGACCTGGGATATAAAATTGAGGCGGCGCACTGCAATTTCTGTCTGCGTGGTGCGGAGTCGGACCGTGATGAGGCTTTTGTGACGGACTTCTGCCAGCGGCGGAAGATTGTGTTGCACCGGCGTTGTTTTTCCACACATGCCTATGCGCACGAGCATCATGTCAGCATCGAGATGGCAGCCCGCACATTGCGCTATGATTTCTTTGAGCAGCTGTTGCAGGAACGGGATCTGGACTGTGTGGCCGTGGCCCATCACCGTGAGGACAATACGGAGACGGTGTTGCTGAATCTGTTGCGCGGTACCGGTATCCGCGGATTGCGGGGCATACAGTATCGGAACGGAAAAGTGGTGCGTCCGTTGCTTGATGTCAGCCGGCAAGAGATTGAAGACTATCTGGCCGAATGCCATCAGGATTATGTGACCGACAGTACCAACCTGCAGGACGAGGTGCAGCGGAACAAAATCCGTCTGAACGTGATGCCGCGCATGAGGGAAATCTATCCGAATGCCGACGAGAGCATTCATCAGGGAGCACGCCGTCTGAGCGATGCATTCCGTATTTATGAATATGGCATGGATTTGCTGATGCAACAGGTGGTGCACGGCAATAAAATCCTGCTTGAGGAACTGAACCGGACTCCGGCTCCGGAGACGGTGCTGTATGAAATCTTGAGCCGAATGGATTTCAATCCGGCACAGGTGGCAGCCATTTATGAGCAGCAGGGAGGCGAATCCGGAAAAGTGTATGAGAGCCCCACCCATCGTCTGCTGCGCGACCGCGAGGCTTTGGTGTTTGAGAAAAAGGCTGTGCGACCAGCGCGTCTGGAAAAAGTGCTGCCTCTGGAAGGCATCATGCGTGTGACCGACGATGTTACTTTCCTTATTTCACGTTCTTCATACAGCAGTGGCGGTCCGCTGCCGCGCGAAAAGAATGTCATCTGCATGGATCTGGATAAAGTGGAATTTCCGCTGGTGGTGCGCACGCCGCAGACGGGAGACCGCTTTATGCCCTTTGGGATGAAAGGAATGAAACTGGTGAGTGACTTTCTGACCGATCTGAAGAAAAATGTGTTTGAGAAAGAACGTCAACTGCTGGTTTGCAGCGGCGACAAGATTGCCTGGGTGGTGGGAGAACGCCCCGATGACCGTTTCCGGGTGACGGAACATACCCGCCACATCCTGCGCATCCAGCTGCTCTGAGCGGCAGACCAAAGCGGTGCCTGATATAAAAGATAAGAAATGCGGCATCCGATAGTCTTTTCAGATTGATCGGATGCCGCGTTGCTGTATGTGTCTTTATTGTTTCTCGGATTTTGCTGCGGTTTCATAATCCTCAGGAGTGAACCGAAGGTCGAATACTGTCTTTCCGCTCTTCTTTGACTTATAGCAATAACGGAAGTTGATGCGCTCCTCCTTGTATTTTCGCAGTTGCACGGAGTTTACAATCTCGCCTTCCAGCTGTTTCTTGAAGTCGGCAATAACTTCCGGTGTCAGAATCTGGGTGCTGTCAAGAAGACCCTCCATCGTGTAGTAATATTGCAAGGTACGCTTGTCCGAGGCGTAGGTCATGCTGTCCAGCACTGTGCAGGGGTCAATCCGCAGTGGGCAATGCTGTTCGGTGTATTCTTTTGCTTCGCGTGCGCAGCGCTCGTCAAAGTTTTCAAACTGGCAGCTACCCAGAAAAAGGGCTGCAGCCAGGATAGGAAATAAATAACTCTTTTTCTTCATCATTGGTTACATTTCATTGAATATCTCTGCGAAGTTAATTTTTTTATCGTACATTTGCAACGTAAATAAGTATATATATGTTAATAAATAAGGAAGAAAGAGTAGCTAAGGCAGTAGCTTTGTTTCATGAAGGCTATAATTGTGCTCAGTCGGTTGCCGGCGCTTTTGCCGACTTGTATGGATTTACTGAAGAACAGGCGTTTAGAATGGCGGCATCGTTTGGTGGAGGAATCGGCCGCATGCGCCAGACCTGCGGAGCCGCCTGCGGCATGTTTCTGTTGGCAGGACTGGATTGCGGAGTGACTGAAGGAAAAGACCGTGAGGGTAAATCGCACAATTATGCCGTGGTGCAACATTTGGCGCATGAGTTTGAGACTGAGAACGGTTCGACGATCTGCGCGGAATTGTTGGGACTGAAACCCAAGACTCCGGTAGTGGCTCAGGCCGAGGCACGCACGGCAGAATATTATGCCAAGCGCCCCTGTGCCAAAATGGTGGAGACCGCTGCACGCATTTTCGCCCGCTATCTGGAAGAGAAAGAGGAGCAGAAGGCCTGATTTTTTGTAACGATTTTGAATTTTCTTTTGATTTTTTTGAAAAAAAGAAATATTTAATCCAAAAACTTATCGTTATTCTCGTAAAAAGTATTACATTTGCATCGACAAAAATATTGCAAATAGCCTAGATTAATATCTATAGTTTAAATAAAGGAGAATGATTATGCAAGAAAAAGCTGGAGTAATTGCAGGTGCAATTTGGAATGTTCTGGATCAGGTAGAATCTATGAGTGCAAAAGACCTGAAGAAAGCAGTGAAATTAAAGACTGAGAAAGAACTCTATCTTGGCCTTGGTTGGTTGCTCAGAGAAGACAAACTGAATATTACAGGTGATGAGAAAGATCCTGTTTTTTCTCTGAAAAAATAAAACTGTTTCGTAATGATATAAAATATGTTCATGACTGTTTCGTTCATGGACATATTTTTTTTATCTTTGCATAAAAACAAAGAATCGTAAAAATGAAACATATCAGAAATTTCTGTATTATTGCGCACATTGACCACGGAAAATCAACATTGGCCGACCGTTTGCTGGAGTATACCAACACGATTAAGGTAACCGAAGGACAGATGTTGGATGATATGGATTTGGAGCGTGAGCGTGGTATCACCATCAAAAGCCATGCTATTCAGATGGAATATGAATATCAGGGCGAGAAATATACGCTGAATCTGATCGACACTCCGGGGCATGTGGATTTCTCTTATGAAGTTTCCCGTTCTATTGCGGCCTGCGAAGGTGCTTTGCTGATTGTCGACGCTACTCAGGGAGTGCAGGCACAGACCATTTCCAACCTGTATATGGCGATTGATCACGATCTGGAGATCATTCCGGTGATCAATAAATGTGATATGGTGAATGCCATGCCCGAAGAGGTGGAAGATGAAATCATCGATTTGCTGGGCTGCGACCGTGAGGATATTATCCGCGCATCCGGAAAGACCGGTATGGGAGTGGACGAAATTCTCAAAGCGGTGGTGGAACGCATTCCGGCCCCGAAGGGAGACGAGGACGCTCCGCTGCAGGCTTTGATTTTTGACTCTGTGTTCAACTCCTTCCGAGGTATCATCGCATATTTCAAGATTGTAAACGGAAGTATCAAGGCCGGCGACAAGGTGGTGTTCATCAATACCGGAAAAGAATATTCAGCCGATGAGATCGGTGTACTTAAAATGGACATGATGCCCAAGAAAGAGCTTCATTGCGGCGATGTGGGCTATATCGTTTCCGGAATTAAAACGGCCACGGAAGTAAAAGTGGGTGATACCATCACGCATGTGGCCCGACCTTGTGACAAGGCCATTGCCGGATTCGAGGAGGTAAAACCGATGGTGTTTGCCGGTGTCTATCCTATAGAAACCGAAGACTTTGAGAACTTGCGTGCGTCGCTGGAGAAACTGCAGCTGAATGATGCCTCGCTGACTTTCCAGCCGGAATCGTCGGTTGCGCTGGGATTCGGTTTCCGATGCGGATTCCTGGGATTGCTTCACATGGAAATTATCCAGGAGCGTCTGGACCGCGAGTTTAACATGGATGTGATTACCACCGTGCCGAACGTATCATATATGGTATACGACAAGCAAGGTGAGGTGAAAGAGGTGCACAATCCGGCGGGAATGCCCGACGTGACCCTGATTGACCACATCGAAGAACCTTATATCAAGGCAACCATCATTACAACTACAAACTTTATCGGACCGATTATGTCGCTGTGTCTGGGCAAGCGCGGCGAACTTCTGAAACAGGAGTATATTAGCGGAAACCGCGTGGAGTTGCATTACAACATGCCTTTGGGCGAGATTGTGATTGACTTTTACGATAAACTGAAGAGTATCTCCAAGGGATATGCTTCGTTTGATTATCATCAGGATGGCTTCCGGCCTTCAAAACTGGTGAAACTGGATATTCTGCTCAATGGTGAACCGGTGGACGCCTTGTCTACGCTGACTCATTTTGACAATGCTACCGACTTTGGTCGCAGAATGTGTGAGAAACTGAAGGATCTGTTGCCCAGACAGCAGTTTGATATTGCCATTCAGGCTGCTATCGGTGCCAAGATCATTGCCCGCGAAACAGTAAAACAGGTAAGAAAGGATGTAACTGCCAAATGTTATGGTGGTGATATCAGCCGAAAAAGAAAATTGCTCGAAAAACAAAAGAAAGGTAAGAAACGTATGAAGCAGATTGGTAATGTTCAGGTGCCTCAGAAAGCCTTCCTTGCCGTTCTCAAATTAGATTAATCTTATGGATACCAGGGATGTCGCTCGTGAAATAGCACGAATTTATTGCAGACTTACGCCAGACGGTATAAATGCATTGGCAGAAATGCTTGTACCGTTTAAGTACGCAAAGGGAGATGTGATCATGCCGGAAGGGCATGTCTGCCAGTATATGTATTTTGTTAGCCGGGGCATGGTGCGTCAGTATTATTATAAGAATAATAAGGACGTAACGGAACACTTCTCCTACGAAGGAAGAATTGTGATCTGCATTGAAAGTTTTCTGAAGCAGGAACCGTCAAGACTGATTGTGGAGGCTTTGGAGAACAGTGTGCTTTATGGCATTCCGTATGACAAATTGCAACGTAAGGCCGAGGAGAACCGCGAAATCGAACTGCTGTTCAGAAAGATTCTCGAACATGCCCTGATCAGTTCTCAGGTGTATGCCGACAGCCAGCGCTTTGAGAATGCCACGGAGCGTTATCAGCGCCTGCTGGACAGCAAGCCCGAAATCCTGCTGCGTGCTCCAATGGTGCATGTTGCTTCTTATTTGCAGATGTCGCCGGAAACATTAAGCCGCGTGCGCGGTGCTCATGTGGATGGTGGTGCTGCAACGGCAAATAAGGATGCCTGACAGAATGTGAAGCAGACTGCCGAAGGTTTTTTAGATATGGAAATCCCCTGTCTCGAAGCATGATGAATGCAGAGACAGGGGATTTCTGGTTTTATGGATTTCGGTGTTTTAAGATCAGAAGCGGGGTAGCTCCGAAAGAGCATCCTGATAATAGGAGCGTTGCAATTCTTCCTTTTTAATGATTGTTTCGTTTGCCTGTAGTATATCCAGGTCAAGCCGTACGATCTCGTTTGCTTTGTCTGCGGCAGTTCTCTGGGCCAGCTGCTCCAAGGATTTGAGAAAAGAGCGTACGGCCGGGATATCGTCTTCGGTTTTTAGCAGTGCCAGTTGGTTTGTGAATAGGGCTGTATTCCTTTTGAAGCCTACAGGCTCTGTATCTCGGACATTGCTGAAAACCGTTTGAGGATAGCGTTTCTTCAGTTCCTGGCGTGCCATTTCCAGGTTGGCTGCGGCATTATGGTTCGATCCCATGCCAATGATAAGGATATTCGGTTGGGGCATATCGGTAAATTTATTGCGACCAGACAATCGGGCTTTGATGGTTCCCGTTTGCCTGGTCGCAGGTGTACTATGAATTCAGTTTTTTCGTTGTCAGTGTTGCATTATGCTTTTTCTTCAGCATAAAGATAAACTCAAGTCCGCCATCGGCAACTTGTTTTGCATGCACGGTTCCGCCGTGGAAGATGATGGCATTCTTTACGATGGCCAGTCCCAGACCGGTACCTCCGATCTTTCGGCTGCGTCCTTTGTCAACGCGATAGAAGCGTTCGAAAAGGCGAGGCAGGTGGCTTGGGTCCACTCCGACACCATTGTCCTTGAAGCTGAAGAAATAGAAATCTTCGTCTTCAAAAATACAGCTGATGGTTATCTTCTTTCCGATTCCGGCATAGGCAATGGCATTGTCTGTGAGATTCCGGAATATCGAGTAGAGCAGGGAGAAGTTACCGTCGATCATCATGTTGTCGGGGAACGAACAGGTCACTGTCATCTGCTTTTCTTCCAGAGGGAGAGCCAGTTCTGACACGATATTGTGGATAATCTGACTCAGGTTCAGAAGTTCTACATCAATGAGTGAGGAAGCCTCGTCCAGACGCGTCAATGCGGTGATGTCACGCAACAGGTTTGTGAGCCGCTGGCTCTGTGCGAAACTTCTTTGCAGGAACTGGTTCATCGTTTCCTGAGGAAGATCCGGATTGTTGATGATGGTCTCCAGATAACCTTGAATGCTGCTTACCGGCGTTTTCAGCTCGTGTGCCATATTCTGGGTAATCTGCCGTTTCATGCGGGCTTGCTCTTCCTGCTTGGTGATGTCGCTGATGGTCAGCTCAAAGCTGGCATCCTGAAATACGACAGCATCAATGGAGAAGATGTAACCGTTGCGATCAATGACTTCGGTCATCATCTTGGATTCGGCCATTGCATAGTCTTTGCAGGTGTCTTCAATGAACTGAATCAGTTTGGCAAATTCCGGAATGTTGAACACGTCCTGAATACATTCTATGTTTTTGTCGATAATCAGGTTGGCATATTGCGTGAACAAGGCATTCGACAGAATGACTTCGCGGCGCGGATTGAAGATGGCCAGTCCTTCATTCGATATCTGCAAGTGGGCAATCAGTTTCTCACGGGCAATGTAGAGCTCGTCTTTCGTGCGCCGCAAACGATAGTAGATATCTACAATGTGGCGGGCAATCATGTCAAGTTCATTGTCTCCGGTGGAGTGCTGCTTCAGTTCAAACGGTTCGTCCATATCGGCCTTTTTGGCGAACAGACGCAACTGGGTGATGGTCTTACCAAGGCGTGCCGTTAGTTTGTAGAAGACAAAAGTCAGCACAAAGGTAATAAGCAAAATCCCCCAAAGGTAGTTCATGTCAGCTTTCAGCCGTTTGGAAAGACTGAAATCATAAGGCAGTGCACAACGGATGATGAGTTTCGAATCTTTGAAATAGCTGGCATAGTAGAAGAAAGGGGCCTTCATCGTTTCTGAGTTTCTCATAATCGAGTATCCGGAACCATACCTCAGAGCCTTGATGACTTCCTCACGGCCAGAGTGATTTGCCATTGTCCGGGCAGCCTGCTGATTGTCATAAATGATTCTTCCGGTAGGAGTAATCAGAGTGACTCTCAGGTTCTCTATATGAGAGAAATTTACAAACGTATCTACCAGCTCTTCATATTCAGCCATAGGCTTCTTTGCGAGCATCTCATGCAACTGACTGTTGAATATGGCCAGACGGTCATTCAGGAGTTCTATCTTGTATTCTTTTTCACGCGTATACTGATAGAAGGTGAAACAGCCGGCAAAGAGCCAGAAGAGCAGGATGATCGAAAGAAACAGTTTATTGGAAAATGTTAATCTGAAATGCATCTCTTACTCCTTTGCTCCGGCTTCGAAATAATATCCGTAGCCTTGTCTTGTCATGATATACTTGCCATAGTCGCCCAACTTCTTTCTCAGTCGCGTGATGTTGACATCAATGGTTCGGTCCAATACTTCTGCGTCGTCGTGCCAGATTTTACGCAATATTTCCGCACGTGAGAATACCCGTCCTTCGTTTTCGATAAACAGGCGCAGCAACTCAAATTCTGTTTTGGTCAGCTGCAATACCTCGCCATGCAGAATCGCTTCTTTCAGCTTCATGTTAATCTTCAGATCCTTGTATCCGATTAAGGATGCCTGAGGAACAGCCTTTGGCGATGTGCGGCGCAATACGGCCTTTACGCGTAAAACAACTTCACGCAGGGAGAACGGTTTGGAAATATAGTCGTCCGCACCGAGTGTAAAACCGGTCACCGCATCATTTTCCGTATCACGTGCCGTCAGGAAGATAATGGGGATGTGATTCAGGTTCTTGGATTCCTTGAGCATCTTTGCCATACGGAATCCGGAGATTTCTCCCATCATCACATCCAACAGAATCAGATGATATTGCGTAAGATCTAGTTTGAGTGCTTCTTCTGCAGAATAGGCGATATCCACGTTATACCCTTCGTTCTCGAGATTAAAGCGCAGGATGTCACACAAATCTTCTTCGTCGTCTACAACCAAAATTTTGTAATCGTTCATAAACATAACTTTTAAAAATCTACTGCAAAAGTATAACCTTATTGTTACATGATTGTAAAGTCCATGTTACAATATTATTTCAGCACCCGATTAGTGCTGAAATTTTCTGCAAGCACGTACCAGATGGCGGAAATGACCAATAAGTTCCTGGCTTTCCTGCAGCATGCTCAGATAAAGGAAATCTACCTTCAGACTGGTAGCAGTGCTTTTGGCGATGCGTTGCTGCTGCTCTTTGCGCAGGTTTGACAAGGTTGCCTTCATTTCATTTCCCTTTTCGCGCAGTTCAATGGCGCGGGAGTATTCGTTGCTTTCAATCATCTGGGCAATGTCCCGAATGAAGGTGATGATGTCGCTCTTGATGGGCGCAAATTCTTTTTCATATTCTTCATTCAGCGGATTGAAGTTATTGTCCACGTGTTCGAAAATCGGTTCGCACATTCGTTTCAGGCAGTAGAAGCTTTGTTCGCAACTGTTGCAGGCAAGATAGAACCAAGTGTTTTTCTCGACAGCAACCAGCGGATCAATTTTGCGCAGACCGATAATTTCCTTGCGGCGCTGCACCTTCCAGTGCTTCTTTTGAGTGTCCAGGTCATTGAATACTCTGCGCAGCTTTTTGACATCCTCTTCCACCAGACCGTCGGTAATGAGCACATAAGTATCGGCAACGAAGCGAACCACCTCGGTCTGTGTGTTCAGGAAGTGTTTGCTCAGCAATGGCCAAGCCACCTTCGGGTCTTGTGTTTCTACCAGTTCGGTAAAGATCTCGTCCTTCTTGACAGATGACATCTTTTTCTTATAGCTACGGCTGTTGTTCCACAAAATCAGGACTACAGTGGCCATCAGCAGAATCATGGCAACGATACCTCCATAATATACAATCATGGTGACGATAAAACAAAGGAAGAATGCTGCACCTGCTGTCATGAACCAGCCACCGATTACAGAGATTACACCGGTAACACGGAATACGGCACTCTCACGTCCCCAGGCGCGGTCGGCCAAAGAAGAACCCATACCCACCATGAAAGCTACGTAAGTAGTTGAGAGCGGAAGTTTGAGAGAAGTTCCGACTACAATCAGCAAGCCAGAGAGAACCAGGTTTACAGAAGCGCGAACCAGGTCGAAGGCTGCTCCTTTTTCCAGAATAGTCTCGTCCTGGTTAAAGCGGGAATTCACCCAAGTCTTTACGTTTTCAGGAACGTGTGCAATGACATATTCTGTGGAATTCATCACTCCGCGCACCAGGCGGCGGGCAAAGCGGGAAGAGCCGAACATTTCGTCACCGGCAGTCTGGCGAGACAGGTCGACAGATGTTTTGATTACGTTGTGGGCTTTCTTTGAGAAGGTCAGTGCTGTGATCATGATCACACCGGCCATCACGAGGAATATCAATGGCGTTTTTGCCTCATCATTCAAGGAACCCATCAGATAGGTCGTTGGGTCTGCTCCCGGGTGAGCCATGAAATCCTGATAAGAAGAGAAACCGGCCAGAGTAACTCCGATAAAGTTTACAAGATCATTGCCGGCGAAAGCCATAGCCAATGAGAATGTACCGAATAATACTGTGATTTTAAATATGTTGACCTTCAGCAGATGAAGTATTTGTGTAAGGATAGTAAAACCGATCAGGAACGAGATCAGTATGGTAGAAGTGTTGGATGCTATCCATGCCTTGATAGCAGGTGTCATGAAAGAGGCTGTGCCGAATCCTTTTACCATCAGGAAGTAAGAAATTGAGGTAAAAGCCAGACCACCGAATACGGCGATGGTGTATTTGAGATGTTTGGTATAGTGGAAAGTAAAGATGCAACGTGCAATCCATTGCACAATCAAACCGAAAATAAAAGCGATAGCCACCGATATGAATATGGCCATGATTACCGAAAGGGCCTTGTCGGTGTTGATCAGTTGAGCGTAGGTCAGTGAATGATCGTGCATCATCTTTACAAAAGCCAATGCCGTACTACCGCCCAACAGCTCGAATACCATCGACACTGTGGTGGAAGTGGGCATACCCAGCATGTTGAACATGTCCAGCAGAATTACGTCCGAGGCAACAACAGCCAGAAAGATGCACATCAGCTGTTCGAAGGTGAAGCATTCCGGACGGAAGATGCCGTGACGGGCGATATCCATCATGCCGTTACTTGTAGTGGCACCGACAAATACACCGATTGCGGCTACTGCTAAAATAAGTTTGAAACGGGCTGCCTTGGAGCCAATGGCAGAACTGAGAAAGTTTACCGCGTCATTACTAACTCCGACCGATAAATCGAAGATAGATAAAGCAAACAGGAATATGACAATTCCCAAATACACAAATTCCATAAAATAATGAATTTAATAATTTATTGATGCAAAGATACGAAAATTCATAGTTTTGTAACAGGTTTGTATTATCTGTATTTCTTAATTTTTTTAAAAGAAAGGAGCGCTTTGCATTAAAATTATCTATAGATAATCTGAATAAACCTTTTCTCCTATTTATATATAGAGGCCTGATAGAAAGAGAGAAAGCCCATATACAAAAATCAGGTCGCTCTGCATTCCAGAATCGGGAATGCCGGAGCGACCTGACAGACAAATATCTTTTTTTGCTTAATCGAAGCGGATGGACTTGATTGGGTTGATTCGGGAAATCATCAGACTGGGCAGAACCAGTACGGATACGGAAATCAGCAGGGTAGACAGATTGATCAGCAAGACATAAAGCCAGTTGATAATCAGAGGTACCTCTTCTACATAATAAACCTGCGGATCCAGTTTGATGATGCCGAACTGCTGTTGGATGAAGATGAGCAGGAAGGCCAAAAGATTACCCCAGAGGAGTCCCTTACCCACGATGAAGGTAGAGAACCAGAGGAAGATGCTGCGGATGGAACTGTCGCGTGCTCCCAGAGCCTTGAGGGTTCCGATAAAGACCGTGCGTTCCAGGATGATGATCAGCAGGCCCGATATCATGGTAATGCCCGCTACTCCCGTCATCAGAATCAGGATGACCCACACGTTGGTGTTCAGCAGGCTGAGCCAGGTAAACATCTGAGGGTAGAGATCTTCGATGGACATGGTCGAGAAAGAAGCCCCGTAAACGTCTGTTCCGAGTTCCACATTGATTCTTCGCGCCAGCTTTTGTGTCGTTGCTTTCAGGGCGTTGTAGTCCTTCACGGTAATATTGAGCGAACTGCATTGGTTCTTTTGCCAGCCGTTCAGTCGGTTGCAGGTATAAATGTCGGTCAGCACCATGTTGTTGTCCAGCTCGGCCAGATTGGTCCGGTAGATACCTTTCACCAGAAAGCGTCGGGCGCGCAGGGTGCGGTCAAAAAAGTAAGCAGATATTCTGTCGCCTGTTTTCAGGCGCAGTTCGCGGGCAATCGTTTCCGAGATAAGCACCTCGTTCGAGGCTTTTTGGTCGGAAAAGTCGGGCAGACTTCCCGAAAGCAGGTTCTTGTGGATGAAGGTTGTGTCAAATTCTTCTCCCACGCCTTTCAGAAGAATGCCTTTGAATACCTCGTCGGTTTTCAGGATACCGGCCTTGTAGCAAGTGCGTTCCCAGTGTGCAATGTTGGGAGTACTTTTTACGATGCGTAGCAGCGAATCGTTCACCGCGATGGGATAAGACTCGGACGAAGCCTGGCTTTCATAGTTCTGTATCTGGATGTGCGAACCGAATCCGACCAGCTTGTTCTTGATCTCCTGCTTGAAGCCGAGCACCACGCACACGGAGATAATCATCACGGCCACGCCTATGGCCACTCCTCCGATGGCAATGTTGACGGCCAGTTTGGAAGCGCCTTTTTCGTTTCCTTTGTTTTTAAAGAGTCGTTTGGCTATAAAAACAACAAAATTCATTTTTAGGACCTTTTTAATATTAATGCATCTATTCTAATCCCTCAGGGGAAAACGGGGAAACCGCTCTGAAAAGAAAACAAGCCCAAAAAGAACACGCAGACTCTTTCTGGGCTTGTTTTCGAAGTATGTTGGGACATACATTATTCAGAAACCCGACCCGGATAAGCCTCCAGAGCTTTCCGGAGCACCACAATGGCGCGGTTCAGATCTTCCTTTTTCAATACATAAGCGATACGCACCTCGTTCTTTCCCGATCCCGGAGTGGTGTAGAAACCCGATGCCGGAGCCATCATGACAGTTTCTCCCTCATAGTTGAACTCCGTGAGACACCAGGCACAGAACTTTTCCGCATCATCAACCGGCAGTTTGGCTACCGTGTAGAAGGCACCCATCGGAATTGGAGAATAGACTCCCGGAATGCGGTTCAGTCCATCAATCAGGCATTTGCGTCGCTCTACATACTCGTCGTACACCTCGCGGCTGTATTCTTCCGGCTCGTCCAAAGAAGCCTCGGCTGCAATCTGACCGATGAGCGGAGGGCTCAAACGGGCCTGACAGAACTTCATCACCGCCTTGCGCACTTCGGCATTCTTGGTGATCAGAGCACCGATACGGATACCGCATTCGCTGTACCGCTTGGAAACAGAGTCGATGAGCACCACATTCTTCTCGATGCCTTCCAGATGGCAGGCCGAGATATAAGGAGAGCCGGTGTAGATGAATTCACGATACACCTCGTCGGAGAACAGGTACAGGTCGTACTTCTTGACCAGATCGCGAATCTGGTTCATCTCGCGGTGTGTATACAGATAACCGGTCGGATTGTTCGGGTTACAGATCAGGATGGCGCGGGTGCGCTCGTTGATGAGTTCCTCGAATTTCTCCACCTTTGGCAGAGAGAATCCCTCCTCGATAGTGGTAGAGATGGTGCGGATAACCGCTCCTGCCGAAATGGCAAAAGCCATGTAGTTGGCATAAGCCGGTTCGGGCACGATGATTTCGTCGCCGGGATTCAGACACGACATGAAGGCGAAGAGCACGGCCTCCGAACCACCTGAAGTGATGATGATGTCGTCGGGAGTCAGACTGATGCGGTATTTCTCGTAATACTTGACCAGTTTTTTACGGTAACTCAGATATCCCTGGCTGGGACTGTATTCCAATACGGTGCGATCTATGTTGCGGATGGCATCCAGCGCCGCTTTGGGAGTGGGCAGGTCAGGTTGCCCGATATTTAGATGGTACACATGTATTCCGCGTTCTTTAGCCTGCTGTGCCAAGGGAGCAAGCTTTCTGATAGGCGATTCCGGCATTTCCTGGCCGCGCGTTGAGATTTTTGGCATATTATCTTTACTTATTTTAGAATAATATTGATTTCCTGTTATCAACTTGCAAATATACGATATTGACTTCAATTCGGCAAATAAAAGGGTTTTTAATTGGCCGTTCTCTTATCTTAATGGGCAAAACACGATAATAAATGAAAATAAATGTGTAAGTTTGCGGTTGCTTTCACTGAAGGCAACTAATTAGGATTTACTAAAATATAAAAGGAAATAAAAAGTTATGATGAACGAATGGTTTGAATGCAAGGTGAAGTACGAGAAGACTATGGAGAACGGAATGGTGAAGAAAGTCACCGAGCCTTATTTGGTAGACGCCTTGAGCTTCACTGAGGCAGAAAGACGCTTCCTGGAGGAGATTGAACCGTTTATGTCGGGAGAATACCAGGTTTCGGATATCAAGAGAGCCAAATATGCAGAACTCTTCGAGACCGATGACGAAGAGGCAGACAAGTGGTTTAAGGCCAAGGTGGCTTTTATCACTTTGGACGAGAAGACCGGTGTGGAGAAGAAAAGCGCCCAGAACATGCTGATTCAGGCTTCCGACCTGCGCGATGCGGTAAAGCGTCTCGACAAGGGAATGGAAGGCACGATGGCCGACTACGAAATCGCCTCTGTGATGGAGACTCCGATTATGGACGTGTTCCACTATAAGACTGCCGAGGTGGAGAAACCCGAGTTCCCCGACGCAGCCAATGTTTAATCTCAAAAGCCAGAAATCATGTCTGTTACTCAGGAAATCATTAAATTAAAGAGCGAGCTGCCCGAGCATGTATCGCTTGTGGCGGTTTCGAAATACCATCCGGCTTCTGCCATCAGAGAGGCTTATGAGGCCGGTCAGCGTATTTTTGGAGAAAGTCAGGTTCAGGAGTTGCAGCGCAAACATGAAGAGCTTCAGCTGGAGGGTATCCAGTGGCACTTTATCGGTCATTTGCAGACCAATAAAGTAAAGTATATTGCCCCTTATATTTCGCTGATTCATTCCGTGGATTCCGTCAAGCTGCTTCAGGAGATCAACAAGCAGGGAGAGAAGTGCGGACGGAAAATCAACTGCCTGTTGCAGTTGCATGTGGCCCGTGAGGAGAACAAGTACGGATTTACCGAAGACGAGTGCTGGGATTATCTGGCATCCGGCGCATGGAAGGAACTGCCGTTTGTGCAGTTGTGCGGTGTGATGTGCATTGCCACCAATACCGACGACGAGGCGGTGGTGCGTGGAGAATTCCGCCGAGCCTCAGCCTTTTTCAACAAGGCCAGACAGGAGTTCTTTTCCGGTTGCGAAGCCTTTTCGGTATGCTCCTGGGGTATGAGCGAAGACTACCCGCTGGCTATTGAAGAGGGTAGCAATATGGTGCGTATCGGATCAATGATTTTCGGAATGCGTGTTTATTGACAATTTTTTTGGAGAAACCAGTTAAATCTCTTATTTTTGCGCAAACCAATCTTTTTTGTGCAATGAACATACCGAGTTTTAACGCGTGTATAGAGAAAAGCATCAAGGATAATTGGAACCTTGATGCTTTATCTGATTATCAGGGTGCCACCATGCAGTATAAGGATGTGGCGCGGGTAATTGAGAAACTACATATCATCTTTGAATATAGCGGTGTGCGCCCGGGGGATAAAGTTGCTCTTTGCGACAAGAATTCTGCCCATTGGGGAGCCGCCTTTCTGGCTACACTGACTTATGGTGCCGTAGCGGTGCCTATTCTGCATGAATTCAAGGCCGACCAGATTCACAACATCGTGAATCACAGCGAGGCCAAACTGCTGTTTGTCGGCGAGCAGATCTGGAAGAACCTGGATGCCGAAGCCATGCCGCAGGTGGAGGGAGTCATCAACATCATTGATTACTCTCTTTTCGTGAGCCGCACCGACAAGGTGGTTTATGCCCGCGAGAACCTGAACCGTCTTTTCGGAGAGAAGTTCCCGAAATTTTTCCGTCCCAACCATGTGAGCTATCATTTGGACGAGCCGGAGGAGCTGGCAGTAATCAACTACACCTCGGGCACCACGAGCTATTCCAAGGGAGTGATGATTCCGTATCGCGCCCTGTGGTCGAACTACGCCTTTGCTCAGGGAGCTTTGGGCGGACATTGCAAGGCCGGTTCCACAGTGCTCTCCATGCTGCCTATGGCGCACATGTATGGCATGGCCTTTGAATTCATCTTCGAATTCTGTCAGGGTGCTCACGTTTATTTCCTGACCAAGATGCCGACTCCGAAACTCTTGCTGGCGGCTCTGGCCGACGTGAAGCCGGTGATTGTCATCGCTGTGCCGCTGATTATCGAAAAGATTGTGCGCAAGGCCGTATGGCCTAAAATCAATTCGCGTGTGAAGATGCTGATGAAGCTGCCGGTCATCGGACAGAAAGTCAAGGACCGTATCCGCGAAACCATGCGCGAGTCTTTGGGAGGCAACTATTACGAGGTGATTATCGGTGGTGCGGCTCTGAACCACGAGGTGGAAGCATTTCTGAATGACATCGGCTTCAATTATACCGTGGGTTATGGTGCTACGGAGTGTGCGCCGATTATAGCCTATGAAGACTGGAAGAAATTTAAGGAAGGTTCTTGCGGCAAGGCAGCTCCGCGTCTGGAAGTCATCATCAACAGTCATGATCCCGCTCATGAGGTGGGCGAGATTCTGGTGCGCGGAACCAATGTGATGCTGGGTTATTATAAGAATGAAGAAGCCACCGCCGAGACGATAGACGCTGAAGGCTGGTATCACACCGGCGATTTGGGTCTGATGGACGAGGAAGGAAACATCTTCATTAAGGGCCGCAGCAAGAACATGCTGTTGGGTGCCAGCGGACAGAATATCTATCCGGAGGAAATCGAAGACAAGTTGAACAACCTCACTCTGGTGGCCGAGAGTCTGGTGATCCAGCGTAATGAAAAGCTCTACGGACTGGTGTATCCGGATTTTGACGAGGCCGCCAAGTTGGGACTTCAGGAGGCTGATCTGGTGCAGATTATGGAGCAGAACCGTCAGGAACTGAATGCCATGATTCCGGGATACAGTCAGCTGTCCGGAATCAAGATCTGCAAGGAAGAGTTTGAAAAGACTCCTAAAAAGAGTATCAAGCGTTTCCTTTATACCGATGTGGAAATCTAAAACGTGCGGAGACATCACGATGAAAGTGGTTTATCTGTATCATAGCGGCATGGCTTTTGAGCTGGAGCATTGCATCCTCATTGTGGATTACTATCAGCCGGAGGCCGTGACTGCCGTTTTGCAGTCGCAGGTGCGCCGGTTGCTGGGCTGTGGAAAGCCGGTATACGTGCTGGTTTCTCATGTTCACGCCGATCATTTTGATCCGGTCGTCCTGAACTGGCAGCAGGAAGATGAGGTGCATTATGTTTTCTCTGCCGACGTGGCTCCGGCTTTGCGAGGTAGGGAGGCACAGGTGCATTTCCTGAAGAAAGGAGAAGTTTTTCAGGACGAGAACCTGACAGTCAAGGCGTATGGCTCTACCGATGTGGGCATCTCCTTTTATATACAGACCGAGGGATGGAAACTGTTTCATGCCGGCGATTTGAACAACTGGCATTGGAATGAGGAATCCACCGAGGAGGAGATCCGGCAAAGCGAACAGGAATATCAGGATGAACTGACTTTGATTACTCAGGAAATCAAGGAGTTGGATGTGCTTTGCTTTCCGGTAGACTCCCGTTTGGGGCACGATTACATGCGCGGAGCCGAACAGTTTGTTTCGGCGGTGCCGGTGCGTTGGTTCGTGCCGATTCATTTCACTTCCGGTCGTCCTGAAGATCCGCTGGCTTTCGGACCGGTGGCCCGGAAATACGGCGCTTCCTTCTGGTGCGCCGCCCATGAATGTGACTCTGTTATTTTGGAAAAATAAAAGATAAGAAAAATTATGGAAATCAAGTCTAGATTTGATCATTTGAACGTAAATGTAACTGATTTGGAAAGAAGTATTGCCTTTTACAATCAGGCACTTGGCCTGAAGGAGCATCATCGTAAGGAAGCCGCCGACGGTTCGTTCGTGCTGGTTTATCTGTGCGACGAGGCCAAGACTTTCTTTCTGGAACTGACCTGGCTCAAGGACCATCCTCAGGCATACGAGTTGGGAGAGAACGAAACCCACCTGTGCCTGCGTGTAGAAGGAGATTATGACCAGGTGCGTGCCTACCATCGCGAGATGGGATGCATCTGTTTTGAGAACCACGAGATGGGACTGTACTTTATCAACGATCCCGACGACTATTGGATTGAAATCCTTCCGGCAAAATAATGCAGACCGAAATATAGGAAACATATCACGCGCCGCGGCAGCCTTTGTCAAAGGGCTGTTGCGGCGCGTGTGTTTTATCCTTCCGCCAGCGGTTTTGTCCTGAAAAAGTGCTCCTGAAAAAAGATGCTGATGAATTGTGCAAAACATCAAAATGATTTTCCCGGTTCATTGGAATGATTTTTTGAAGCGGTTGCATCGGTCTGCTTGCGGATGACCGAACGTGTCGGTGGTGCACCGTTCCGGACCAACCGTGTCCTCCGTTTTATCTTCGGGGAAAAGAGGTGGGGCCGATGCGGACATTTTGTATGCAAAACCGCCGGTTTTCGGTTGTCATAACGGTCCGTTTTGGTGTGATTTTTAATCTAAAGTAACGTTAAAGCATTAAATGTTTGTAAAAATCTTGTTCGTTTAAGGTATTATGCTTATTTTTGATATATAATTGTATAATATTGGATATAAATGAACTTTAAATATTATCTTACCGGCATTGCCCTTGCTTTTGTTCTGGATGCAGGAGCTCAGAAAATAACTATAGGTAACTACACCTTCAAGGATGGTGGTGAATATCAGGGAGAGCTTTTCAAGGGAAAGCCCTATGGTAAAGGAATCACAAAATATCAGAACGGAGACACTTATCAGGGAGAATATGTCAAGGGAAAGCGTCAGGGCTTTGGCGTTTATACCTTTTCCGATGGTGAGAAGTACGAAGGACAGTGGTTTCAGGATCAGCAGCACGGCAAGGGAATCTATTATTTTGTGAACAACAACAAATATGACGGTCTCTGGTTCCGTGACTATCAGCAGGGACAGGGAACCATGTACTATTATAACGGTGACGTTTATGTGGGCAACTGGCGCGGAGATATGCGCGAAGGGCAGGGCACCTATACCTTTGCCAACGGCGCATTCTACAAGGGCCAGTGGCTGAACGACCGGAAAGAGGGTAAGGGTGTGTTCGACTGGAATGACGGTTCGCGCTACGAAGGTGCCTGGAAAAACAACCAGAGAAACGGTAAGGGAACCTTCTATTACTCAGACGGTGACGTGTACAGCGGTGAGTGGGTAGACGATGTGCAGCATGGCAAGGGAACCTACAAATTCCACAACGGCGACGTGTACGAAGGCGACTATGTGCAGGGAGAAAGAACCGGCGAAGGAGTGTTCACTTTTGCCAACGGCAACAAGTATGTGGGACATTTCAAGGCAGGAGAGCAGGACGGAACCGGCACCTTTACCTGGGCCACCGGTGCGTCTTACGTGGGAACCTGGAAGGCAAACCGCCGCGACGGCAAAGGTGTTTACACCTGGAGCAACGGCGATGTGTATGACGGCGAATGGAAAAACGGTCAGATGGACGGACAGGGCATTCTGCGACTGGCCGACGGAACCAAGTTCAAGGGTACCTTCCGGAAAGGTGAGAAAAACGGTCCCGGAATCCTGGTGGACGCTGACGGAAAACGATATGAAGGAGGATTCCTGAATAACGAAAAAGACGGAGAGTATGTGCTGAAAGACAAGAATGGAAACATTCTGGAGAAAGGAACATACGCTCGCGGAGTAAAGAAAAACTAATCTAAAAACGACCTTTAAAAGGCCTTATAAAATCTTATTCTTATGGCAGAAAAAACAAAACGACCCAATTGCGCCAGATTGAAAATGGTCAAGAACGACCCCTGGCTCGAACCTTACGAGCAGATCATCAATGACCGGCATGAATATGCTGTGCGCAGAATGAATGAATTGACAGGAAACGGGGCACAGACCCTTTCTGATTTTGCAACCGGATATCTGTATTTCGGCCTGCAGAAGACCGATAAGGGATGGGTGTTCCGCGAGTGGGCTCCCAATGCCACTTCCATGTTCCTGGTTGGTGATTTTAGCAAGTGGGAAGAGCTTCCCCAATACGAGCTCAAGAAAATCAACGACGCCGGTGTTTGGGAAGTGAAGCTGCGCAAGTCTGCCCTGAAACACGGTCAGTTCTATAAGCTGAAGGTTTACTGGGAAGGCGGTTGTGGTGAGCGTATTCCGGCATGGGCCAAGCGCGTGGTGCAGGATGAGGAAAGCCACATTTTTTCTGCTCAGGTATGGGATCCCGAGAATCCATACGTATTCAAGAAACGCAATTTCAAGATCAAGTCAAGCGCCCCGCTGCTCATTTACGAGTGCCATGTAGGTATGGCTCAGGATGCAGAGAAGGTGGGTACTTATAAGGAATTCAAGGACAATGTGTTGCCGCGTATCGTGGCCGACGGTTATAACTGTATTCAGATTATGGCCATTCAGGAGCATCCGTATTACGGCAGCTTCGGTTATCATGTGTCTAGCTTCTTCGCTCCGTCCAGCCGTTTCGGTACTCCCGAAGAGCTGAAGGAGCTGATTGATGCCGCCCACGCCAAGGGTATTGCCGTGATTATGGACCTGGTTCACTCTCACGCTGTGAAGAACGAAATGGAGGGTCTGGCCAATTTTGCCGGCGATCCTTGCCAGTACTTCTGTCAGGGCGACCGTCGCGAGCATCCGGCATGGGACAGCCTCTGCTTTGACTACGGACGCAATGAGGTGGTACACTTCCTGTTGTCTAACTGTAAGTATTGGCTGGAGGAATTCCAGTTCGACGGTTTCCGCTTCGACGGCGTTACTTCCATGCTTTATTACAACCACGGTCTGGGCGAGGCTTATACCAACTATGGTGATTATTATAATGGTGCGCAGGATGATCAGGCAATCTGTTATCTGACACTGGCCAACCTGTTGATTCACGAAGTCAAGCCGAAGGCCATCACCATTGCTGAGGAAGTTTCCGGAATGCCGGGACTGGCTTCTACATTCAAGGACGGCGGTATCGGATTCGACTACCGTATGGCCATGAATATTCCGGATTACTGGATCAAGCTGATCAAGGAATATGCCGACGAGAACTGGAAACCGAGCAGCATGTTCTGGGAGGTGACTAACCGCCGCAAGGATGAAAAGACCATTTCTTATTGCGAGAGTCACGACCAGGCTCTGGTGGGCGACAAGACCATCATCTTCCGTCTGGTGGATGCAGACATGTACTGGCACTTCAAGATTGGCGACGAGAATTATCAGGCCGAGCGTGGTATTGCCCTGCACAAGATGATCCGTCTGCTCACCGCATCCACAATCAACGGCGGTTATCTGAACTTTATGGGAAATGAGTTCGGACATCCGGAATGGATTGACTTCCCGCGCGAAGGTAACGGATGGAGCTATAAATACGCCCGTCGCCAGTGGCATCTGGTAGATGATAACACATTGTGCTTTAAATATCTGGGAGATTTTGATAAAGAAATGATTCATCTGATCCGCAAGAAGGCCGGATTTGAAAAGACACCGGTGGTAGAGGTATGGCACAACGACGGCGACCAGGTGCTGGCATACAGCCGCAAGGATTTGCTCTTTGTGTTCAACTTCAGCTACAACCGCTCATATTCCGACTATGGCTTCATGATGCCGGAAGGTTCGTATGAGGTCGTGCTGAATACGGATGCACCGGAGTTTGGCGGACACGGTCTGAACGACGATCGTATAGAACATTTCACTTTGCACGATGACCTTCTGGCGCGCGATGGCAAGGGATGGCTGAAGCTGTATCTGCCGGCGCGAACAGCTATGGTGCTGCGTAAGAAGTGAGACAAATTGTAGTTGTTGAATGATGCGTAATAACGAAAAGGACAAATTTATGTGGAGGGCGACAAAGCTCTGTGCGACTCTTTTGTTCGCCCTCTTTTCTTTCTTATATCTATACTGCATGCAGGCGGACTTGTTGGCGTGCTTTCAGTACATCCTGTCTGATGGCCTCACGTCATACAGTCCGCTTGTAGGCGGATTGATCATCACGCTGCTTCTGGTTTTTCTGGGAGAACTGCTTGCCTATGCCTGTTCGTTGCCCACACCTTTTGTGGCTCTGTCTTATTTCCCTTCGGCTGTATTGCTGGCGGTGATCAGCGGAGGCACTCCGAAAAGTGACGGAATCGGGTTTGCGGCATCCGGCTGGACGTGGGTGGCTGTGACGGCTGTCGTGGTGGGGGTATGTATGCTTCTGCTGCGGAAATATGCCTCATACATCGTGCAAGACAAATACCGTTATACAGACTCCTGGCCCAATGCCCTGCTGTTTTTCCTGATGTTTGCCTTTGTGGGCAAGGTCGGTAATACGAACGACCGGTTGCATTATCAGCTCAAGGCAGAAAGCCTGCTGAACGATGAGTGTTATGATGAGATTCTGGAGATGCGACCGGGCAGTACGGGCATGTCTCCCGCTTTTCATGCCATACGCGCTTTGGCCTTGTCGCAGGATCAGCGTTTGGGCGAGGAACTCTTCCGTGCCCGCGGACTTTCCGGTTCTTCGGACCTGCTGGTGTCGGAACATGAGTTCTTGTCATGCGACAGTCTGGAATATAAGTTCTATGATTTCTGGGGAGCGCGTCCCGGCAAACACCTGCAGCAGAATCCCGAACTGTTCTTCCAGATTATTCTGGAACGCAATCTGTGTGATTCTACACGCCGCAAGGAAGTGCAGGACCTCTACCTGAGCAGTCTGCTTCTGGACCGTAAGATTGACCAGTTCGCTTCGTCTGTGGTGAAATATTATCCGCTGAATGACTCTCTGCCGAGACACTACCGCGAGGCTCTGATTCTGTATAAGCGGATACGCACGGCTCCGGTCTGTGTGTATGAGAATGAGTCGCTGGAAGAAAACTACAACGATTATCTCACCATGTCCCGCAACAAAGTGTCTGCACAGGAAGTGCAGAACAAGATCCGCCAGTCCTTCGGACGGACTTACTGGTACTATTATAACTACCGGTAAACGGGGGTAGCAGCTTTCAGACGGCCGCATTCGGGCTTTTTTTCGTTTTTTTTCGGCGAGAATAAGCAAAAAGTATATGGTTGATTCGTTTTTTTTTATACCTTTGCACACTAAATAGAAATAGTTCAAAGGGATGCATATAGAAGGAGAAAAATGTGTACAGCCGTATTGGAAAACGTACGGCGGAACAACAGAACGAAAAACTGACTTTTGCAAACTAATTTGTTTAGATTGCAAGGTGTCGGCCTTTTTTCCTTTCACAGTTTCTCCAACTTTACGACATATTGTTTGTTAGGCCACCTTTCGGTATTTATTTACCGGAATGAGTGGTCTTTCTTGTGTCCGTACGTTTCACTCTGGCAAGAACCAAACAATAATAACTATAATTATTCTTTATACAATAGTATTGTGCAATGAGAAATGTAACACTTATCCTCGACGACGGGACCAAATTTTGTGGAAAGTCGTTCGGCTATGAGAAGCCGGTGGCAGGCGAAGTTGTGTTTAACACAGCAATGATGGGATATCCCGAGAGTTTGACCGATCCGTCTTATGCCGGACAGCTTATGGTGCTGACTTATCCGTTGGTGGGAAATTACGGCGTTCCGGCCTTCACCTTCGAAGAAAACGGTTTGGCAACCTTTATGGAAAGCGACAAGATTTATGCCTCTGCAATCATTGTGTCGGATTACAGCAATGAGTATTCACACTGGAATGCCAAGGAAAGTCTGGCCGACTGGCTGAAGCGTGAGCAGATTCCGGGAATTACCGGCATTGACACTCGCGAACTGACTAAGGTGCTGCGTGAGCATGGTGTTATGATGGGTAAGATCATCTTCGACGACGAACCTGAGAATATTCCTCATGCTGACTATAACGGCGTGAACTTCGTGGACCGCGTGTCTTGCAAGGAAATCATCCGTTACAACACCGGCGCTCCCAAAAAAGTCGTTTTGGTGGACTGCGGTGTGAAGCACAATATTATCCGTTGCCTGATCAATCGTGGAGTAGAGGTCATCCGAGTGCCTTGGAACTACGATTTCAATGATATGGAGTTCGACGGCCTGTTCCTGGCCAACGGTCCCGGTGACCCGGACACTTGCGAGGATGCTGTAGTGAACATCCGCAAGTTCCTCAACTCAGACAAGGTGCGTCCTTGCATGGGTATCTGTATGGGTAACCAGCTGTTGAGCAAGGCAGCAGGAGCTAAGATCTACAAACTGAAGTACGGTCACCGTAGCCACAACCAGCCGGTTCGCATGGTCGGTACCAACAAATGCTTCATCACCAGTCAAAATCACGGATATGCAGTAGACAGCGATACTCTGGGACAGGATTGGGAACCATTGTTTGTGAACATGAACGACGGATCTAACGAAGGTATCCGCCACAAGACAAATCCTTGGTTCAGCGCACAGTTCCACCCGGAAGCTTGCAGCGGTCCGATTGATACTGAGTTCTTATTCGATGATTTTGTAAAACTTCTTTAATTCTTGACTTTAAATGATTGACAAAAATATTAAGAAGGTCCTGCTGTTAGGTTCAGGAGCCTTGAAAATCGGTGAAGCCGGTGAGTTTGATTATTCTGGTTCTCAGGCCTTGAAGGCTCTGAAGGAAGAAGGTATTGAAACCGTATTGATCAACCCGAACATTGCCACAGTGCAGACCAGTGAGGGTGTGGCTGATCAGATTTACTTCCTGCCGGTAACTCCGTTCTTCGTAGAGAAGGTAATCGAGAAAGAGAAACCACAGGGCATCCTGTTGGCATTCGGTGGACAGACTGCCTTGAACTGCGGTGTGCAGCTTTACAAGAGCGGCATTCTGGAGAAGTATAATGTGCAGGTGCTCGGTACTCCGGTTCAGGCCATTATCGACACAGAGGACCGCGAGCTGTTCGTGAAGAAGCTGGACGAGATTGATGTGAAGACCATCAAGAGCCAGGCTTGCGAAAGCATCGAGGAGGCACGCAAGGCTGCTGCCGAGTTGGGTTATCCGGTCATCATCCGTGCCGCTTATGCACTGGGAGGTCTGGGTTCCGGCTTCTGCGACAACGAAGAAGAACTGAACAAACTGGCCGAGAAAGCCTTCTCATTCTCACCGCAGGTATTGGTGGAGAAGAGTTTGAAGGGCTGGAAGGAAATTGAATATGAGGTAGTGCGCGACAAGTACGACAACTG
Source organism: Bacteroides sp. OF04-15BH (assembly GCF_003477995.1). Taxonomy (GTDB): domain Bacteria; phylum Bacteroidota; class Bacteroidia; order Bacteroidales; family Bacteroidaceae; genus Paraprevotella. The sequence goes on along the minus strand of NZ_QUEM01000004.1, from coordinate 14,408 downwards.
TATTACCGTATGTAATATGGAAAACTTCGACCCGCTGGGTATCCACACCGGTGAGAGTATCGTAATCGCTCCGTCGCAGACACTGACCAACTCTGAATATCACAAGTTGCGTGCCTTGAGTATCAAGATCGTGCGTCACATCGGTATCGTGGGAGAGTGTAACGTACAGTATGCATTCGACCCGGAATCTGAGGACTACCGCGTGATCGAGGTGAATGCCCGTCTGAGCCGTTCTTCAGCTTTGGCCTCAAAGGCAACCGGTTATCCGTTGGCTTTCGTAGCTGCCAAGTTGGGTATGGGTTACGGTCTGTTTGAGTTGAAGAACTCGGTTACCAAGACCACTTCAGCTTTCTTTGAGCCGGCATTGGACTATGTAGTCTGCAAGATCCCTCGTTGGGACTTGGGTAAGTTCCGTGGAGTAGACCGCGAATTGGGTTCATCCATGAAGTCAGTCGGCGAGGTGATGGCTATCGGCCGTACCTTCGAAGAGGCTATCCAGAAGGGTCTGCGTATGATCGGTCAGGGCATGCACGGTTTCGTAGAAAACAAGGAGCTGGAGATCGAGAATATCGACGCTGCTCTGCGCGAACCGACCGACAAGCGTATCTTCATTATCTCTAAAGCCCTTTCAAAAGGCTATACTGTGGACCAGATTCACGAACTGACCAAGATTGACCGTTGGTTCCTGGAGAAACTGGCCAACATCAAGCAGACTTCACGCGAGTTGCACGCTTGCAAGAATATCAACCTGCTTGACAACGAGCTGCTCCGCAAGGCGAAGGTTCAGGGATTCACCGACTTCCAGATTGCCCGCGCTCTGGGTATGGAAGACGAGCTCGACATTGACGATGCCATCCTGATTGTCCGCAATCGCCGTAAGGCAGCCGGCATTGTTCCGGTTGTGAAGCAGATCGATACTTTGGCAGCCGAGTATCCGGCACAGACCAACTATCTGTATCTCACTTACAGCGGTGTAGCCAACGATATCAAGTTCGAGCACGACAAGCGCAGCATCGTGGTATTGGGTTCCGGAGCTTACCGAATCGGTTCATCCGTAGAGTTCGACTGGTGCGGTGTGCAGGCTCTGAACACCATCCGCAAGGAAGGCTACCGCTCTGTCATGATCAATTATAATCCGGAAACCGTGTCAACCGATTACGATATGTGCGACCGTCTGTACTTCGACGAGTTGACATTCGAGCGTGTCATGGATATTCTGGATCTGGAGTGCCCGCACGGTGTGATTGTATCTACCGGTGGTCAGATTCCAAACAACCTCGCCATGCGTCTCGACGGCCAGCACATTCCATTGTTGGGAACTACTGCCAAGAGCATCGACAACGCCGAGGACCGCGAGAAGTTCTCAGCCATGTTGAACCGCATCGGTGTAGACCAGCCGGAGTGGAGCGCCCTGACCAATATGGAAGATGTAAATGCCTTCATCGAGAAGGTTGGCTTCCCGGTATTGGTTCGTCCTTCATACGTACTTTCCGGTGCTGCCATGAACGTATGTTCTAACCAGGAAGAGTTGGAACGCTTCCTGAAACTGGCTGCCAACGTATCCCAGAAGCATCCGGTGGTGATCAGCAAGTTCCTGTTGAATGCCAAGGAAGTGGAAATGGATGCTGTGGCCAAGGACGGAGAAATCCTGGCATACGCCATCAGCGAGCACATTGAGTTTGCCGGTGTTCACTCAGGAGATGCTACCATCCAGTTCCCGGCACAGAAACTGTACGTGGAGACTGTACGCCGCATCAAGAAGATCTCTGGCGAGATTGCCCGTGAGCTGAAGATCAGCGGTCCGTTCAACATCCAGTTCCTGGCTAAGAACAACGACATCAAGGTAATTGAATGTAACCTGCGTGCTTCACGAAGCTTCCCATTCGTAAGCAAGGTATTGAAGATAAACTTCATTGAGCTGGCTACCAAGGTAATGCTCGGATTGCCGGTAAGCAAGCCGAACAAGAGTCTGTTCGACTTCGATTATGTAGGAATCAAGGCCAGCCAGTTCTCATTCAACCGCTTGCAGAAGGCCGACCCGGTATTGGGTGTAGATATGGCTTCAACCGGTGAGGTTGGCTGTTTGGGTGATGATACCGACAACGCTCTGATGCAGGCCATGCTTTCAGTAGGTCACCGTGTTCCGGAGAAGAACATCCTGCTCTCTACCGGAGGCGCCAAGCAGAAGGCAAGCATGCTCGATGCGGCCCGCGAGCTGAAAGAGAATGGTTACAACCTGTATGCTACCGGAGGTACCAGCCGCTTCCTCACAGAAAACGGCATTGAAAATACATTGGTATACTGGCCAAACGAGGAGGGACATCCTCAGGCATTGGATATGCTGCACCAGAAACAGATTGATATGGTGGTGAACATTCCGAAGAACCTCACCGAAGGCGAGATCAGCAACGGTTACAAGATCCGTCGTGCCGCCATCGACCTGAATATTCCGTTGATCACCAACGCTCGTCTGGCGAGTGCCTTTATCCATGCATTCTGCAAGATCAAGACCGATGACATTGTCATCAAGAGTTGGTCTGAATACAAGTAATAAAGGATATGTATGAATTTTGAAATCATCTTTGTATTGCTATGTCTGGTTGCAATGGTCGTTGCTTTAATCAACGACCGTATGCGACCAGGCATGGTCCTTTTCTCGGTGGTTGTGCTTTTTTTGTGCACGGGAATCATTTCTCCGAAGGAGTGTCTCGAAGGATTCTCCAATAAAGGCATGATCACGGTAGCCCTGCTTTTCCTGGTGAGCGAAGGTATTCGCAAGAGTGGGGTATTGGAACAGTTCATTTACCGGCTGCTCCCGAAGGAGAAGTGCAGTGTGGCCAAGGGCAACATGCACATGCTTCCTGTTATTGCCTTTATCTCTGCTTTCCTGAACAACACACCGGTTGTCGTGATCTTTGCCCCGATCATCAAGAACTGGGCCCGACGGACCGGACTCTCTGCCTCTAAATTCCTGATTCCGCTTTCCTATGCCACTATATTGGGCGGTATGTGTACCCTGATCGGTACTTCAACCAATCTGGTGGTCGACGGTATGATTCAGGATGCGGGCTACGAAGGTTTTACGATTTTCGAACTCGGTAAAATCGGAGTGATCATTGCTGTAATCGGAATCACCTATCTGGTTTTCTTCTCCAAGAAACTGTTGCCTGAGGTAAATGCCAAGGACGAAGAACTGGAAGATCTCACTGCTGAGAGCAATGTGGTTTGTGTAGAAGCCGTTATCGGAGCACGTTTTCCGGGCAACGGCAAGACTTTGAAGGAATTTGACTTTCCGCGTCACTATGGTGCTACAGTACGCAGTCTGCACCGCAATGGTGTGCGTCTGGAAGGCGACTGGATGAATATCCGTCTGTGTGAAAACGACACCTTGGTATTGGAGACCGACGACAAGTTCATTCCTACCTGGGGCGACAGCCGTGTCTTCCTGATGCTTTCCGTGATGGATGCCGACATGCAGATGGAGCGCAAGAAGCGCTATTTTGCCATGATCCTGCTGTTGTTTATGATTGTGGGTGCCACTGTGGGCGAACTTCCCTTTGTGGCCAATCTGTTTCCCGGAGTCAAGCTCGACATGTTTTTCTTCGTGTGTATCACCACAGTCATTATGGCATGGACAAAGATGTTTTCTCCCAAGAACTATACCAAGTATATTTCCTGGGATGTACTGATTACGATTGCCTGCGCCTTTGCCATCAGCAAGGCTATGGAAAACTCCGGTTTTGCAACATTCATTGCCAATCAGATAATCGGACTTACCGATTCACTGGGACCGCACGCCCTGTTGGCCATCATCTTCCTGATTACAAATCTGTGTACGGAGCTGATCACCAACAATGCCGCCGCTGCATTGGCTTTCCCCATAGCACTGGCCGTATCCCGTCAGTTGGGTGTTGACCCTACGCCGTTTTTTGTGGTGATCTGTGTCGCCGCTTCGGCTTCGTTCTCCACACCGATCGGTTATCAGACCAACCTGATTGTGCAGGGTATCGGAGGTTACAAGTTTACCGACTTTGTACGTATCGGTTTGCCGCTGAATATCATCGTATTCATATTATCCATTATACTAATCCCTATGTTCTGGAACTTCTAAAACGAACAGAAGATGACACAAGAGAATAACATATATCCCATCTATGACAAGATGATGACCCGTGCCGACAAGGAGGCCTTGCTCGGTCAGAAAGGTATGATGATCTGGTTCACCGGTCTTTCCGGTTCCGGCAAGAGTACCATTGCTCTGAGTCTGGAACGCGAACTGGACAAGCGCGGCGTTCTGTGCCGCATTCTCGACGGTGACAATATCCGTTCGGGCATCAACCGCAATCTCGGTTTCTCGGAAGAAGACCGTGTGGAAAACATCCGCCGTATTGCCGAAGTGGGCAAGCTGTTTGTAGATACCGGCATTGTGACCATTGCCGCTTTCATCAGCCCGACCAACCAGCTTCGTGAGATGGCAGCCGAGATTATCGGCAAGGACGATTTCCGTGAAATTTATGTCAGCACCCCGCTGAGCGTCTGCGAGCAGCGCGATGTCAAGGGCCTTTATGCCCGTGCCCGTCGCGGTGAGATCAAGGACTTTACCGGAGTGAGCGCTCCGTTTGAGGCACCCGAGCATCCCGCCCTTTCGCTCGACACCTCCAAACTCTCTTTGGAGGAAGCCGTGAACCAGGTGCTTCAGTTAATTTTCGAATCAAATAACAACAAATAATATTGATTATGGCAGAATATAGTTTGAGTCATTTGCAGGAGCTCGAGGCCGAGTCCATCCACATCATCCGTGAGGTGGCCGCCGAGTTTGAAAATCCTGTGATGCTTTATTCCATAGGTAAGGACTCTTCTGTAATGGTGCGTCTGGCCGAGAAAGCCTTTGCGCCCGGAAAAGTTCCGTTCCCTTTGATGCACATCGATTCCAAGTGGAAATTCAAGGAAATGATCGAGTTCCGCGACAACTACGCCAAGCAGTACGGCTGGAACCTGATTGTAGAGTCTAACATGGAAGCCTTCCATGCCGGTGTGGGTCCGTTTACCCACGGCAGTAAGGTACACACCGACCTGATGAAGACCAAGGCCTTGCTAGATGCTTTGGCAAAATACAAGTTCGATGCCGCTTTCGGTGGCGCTCGCCGTGATGAGGAGAAGAGCCGTGCCAAGGAGCGTATTTTCTCTTTCCGCGACCAGTTCCAGCAGTGGGACCCGAAGAACCAGCGTCCGGAGTTGTGGGACATCTACAACAGCCGCGTGCACAAGGGCGAGAGCATCCGTGTGTTCCCGTTGAGCAACTGGACCGAGCTCGACATCTGGCAGTACATCCGTCTGGAGAACATTCCTATTGTGCCGCTGTACTTCGCCAAGGAACGTCCGGTGGTCAATATCGACGGTCAGCTCATCATGCCGGACGACGACCGTCTGCCGGAGAAATACCGCGACCAGATCGAGATGAAGAAGATCCGCTTCCGTACCTTGGGCTGCTGGCCGCTGACCGGAGCCATCGAGAGCGAGGCAGACACCATCGAGAAGATTGTGGAGGAAATGATGACCACCACCAAGAGTGAGCGTACCACCCGTGTGATCGACTTCGACCAGGAAGCATCCATGGAGCAGAAAAAGCGTGAAGGATATTTTTAAAACAGAAAGATTATGGCAGTTCAAAATATTAAGGAATTCCTGGATCAGGATGAAAAGAAAGACCTGTTGCGTTTGCTGACCGCCGGTTCTGTAGACGACGGAAAGTCTACGCTGATCGGCCGTCTGCTGTTCGACAGCAAGAAGCTCTATGAAGACCAGTTGCAGGCGTTGGAGCGCGACAGCAAGCGTGTGGGCAATGCCGGTGAGCACATCGACTACGCCCTGTTGCTCGACGGACTGAAAGCCGAGCGTGAGGAGGGTATCACCATCGACGTGGCCTACCGTTATTTCTCAACCAATTTGCGTAAGTTCATCATTGCCGACACTCCGGGACACGAACAATATACCCGCAATATGATTACCGGTGGCTCTACCGCCAATCTGGCCATCATTCTGGTGGATGCCCGTACCGGTGTCATCACCCAGACCCGTCGCCACACCTTCCTGGTGTCTTTGCTCGGCATCAAGCACATTGTGCTGGCTGTAAACAAGATGGACCTGGTAGACTTCAGTCAGGAAGTGTTCGACAAGATTGTGGGCGAGTACCGCAAGCTGACCGATTACCTGGGTATTGACGATGTAACCTGCTTCCCGCTGTCCGCCCTTGATGGCGACAACGTGGTAGAGAAGTCCGACCGCACTCCGTGGTACGAAGGACCGGCATTGCTCGACTTCCTGGAGACTGTGCCTATCCACACCGACCGCAATATGGACGACTTCCGCTATCCGGTACAGTACGTGCTGCGTCCGAACCTCGACTTCCGTGGTTTCTGCGGCAAGATCGCTTCCGGCGTAATCCGTAAGGGCGACGAAATCATGGCCCTGCCTTCCAAGAAGAAATCACACGTAAAGAGCATCGTGACCTACGAGGGCGAGCTCGAAGAAGCTTTCTGTCCGCAGTGTGTCACCATTACTTTGGAGGATGAGATCGACATCTCCCGTGGCGAGATGATTGTCAAAAGCGACAATCTGCCGGAGATCGGCCGTCATGTAGAAACCATGCTCGTGTGGATGGACGAGGAGCCTATGGATCGCAAGAAGCAGTTCTATCTGAAGCACAATACCAATACCACCCGTGCCACCATCGATCAGATTGCCTATAAGGTAGACGTGAACACTATGGAGCAAAGCCCGGCCGAGTTCTTCAAACTCAACGAGATCGGACGTGTGCAGATCACCACAGCCAAGACCCTGTTCTTCGACGCTTATTCCAAGAACAAGGCTACCGGTTCATTCATCCTGATCGACCCGATTACCAACAACACCAGTGCGGTGGGTATGATCATCGGTCCTACAGATGTAGCCGACATCGAGCACGAAGATATTCCGGAACTGAACCTGCCGAAACTGGGCATTGCTCCGGAGCATTACGACGCGATTGAGAAGGCTGTGAAAGACCTTTCACGTCAGGGTATCGCCATTAACATCATCAAATAAGAGAGGAGGAAGGAATGGGACTACTGGAATTCAGTAAATTGCCGGTCAATACGCTTGTAGGCGCAGACTGGGATACATTTAAGAAGATGACCGACGGGCAGAATATCGGTTCCAAATACAAGAACAAGTATTATTTGACCAAGGGCGTGTGCCGCCTGTTGAGCACCCTCAAGGGTTTGCAGGACAAGAAGTACGAAAAGCTGCTGGCTTCACAGCCGTTGCAGAACGACCCCGTGTTCATCTTGGGCCACTGGCGCAGCGGAACCACTTTTGTGCACAACATCTTTGCGCAGGACAAGCATTTCGGTTACACCACTACTTATCAGACTGTGTTCCCGCACCTGATGATGTTCGGACAACCTATGTTCAAGAAGACCATGGGCTGGCTGATGCCGGACAAGCGTCCGACCGACAATATGGAGCTGGCGCCCGATCTGCCTCAGGAGGAAGAGTTCGCCCTGTCGAACATGATGCCTTATTCTTATTATGACTTCTGGTTCTTCCCGGAGCGCATGATGGAGTATTGCGAGCGTTACCTCACTTTTGAGAAGATCACCCCCGAGGAGTTGAAGGTATTTAAGGAGACCTTCCTCAAACTGGTGAAGATTTCGTTGTGGAATACCGGCGGTACACAGTATCTGTCCAAGAACCCGCCACACACTGGTCGTGTAAAGGCCCTGGTGGAACTGTTCCCCAACGCCAAGTTCATCTATCTGATGCGTAATCCCTACACCGTGTTCGAGAGTACCCGCAGCTTCTTTAACAACACCATCAAGCCGCTGGAGCTCCAGCCTTACGATGAGAACGTGATGGAGCAGAACATTCTCGATGCCTATACACAGCTGTATCGCGCTTACGAGGAGCAGAAGAAGTTCATCCCCGAAGGCAATCTCTATGAGGTGAAGTTTGAGGAGTTTGAGCGTGACGCTTTGGCCACCACCGAGGATATTTACCGCAAGCTGAATATTCCGGGATGGGAAGAAGCCCGTCCGGCCATTGAGGCTTATGTGGGCAAGAAGAAAGGCTACAAGAAGAACAAGTATGAATACAAGCCGCGCACCGTTCAGCTGGTGAACGACAACTGGGGCTATGCCTTGAAGGACTGGGATTACCCGGTGCACTAAGCTGAGCATGGCTTGACGAATATTATTGTATAAAATGGCTCCGTCCCCTTTTCCGAGCGATTCGGGAGAGGGGACGGAGTTTTTTGTATATCGGATTCTTTTCTATCGTTGATTTTCAAATCTTCTGAAAATTAGTTTGTATTAAATAATATATCTGAACGGAATAATCAATGAGATAAATATAGGGCTGTGAGATTATATAAATAAAAAATCCCCCGTTAAAGGACGAGGGAACCTAATGTTTTCACAACGGATAAACCTTATTGTGATTTGCTACATTTTAGTATTGCAAAAATAATAGATGTAGATTAATAAAACAATATTTTGTTTGTTTTTTTATAGATATATTTATTATATTTGGCTTATTGTTCTGTTTATGAAATAGAAATATATAAAATACAATAAGCAATGAAAAAGATATTAGGACTTGATTTAGGTACGACAAGTATCGGTTGGGCATTGGTTAATGAAGCTGAAAATCCTCAGGAGGAGTCAAATATAATAAAAGCTGGTGTAAGAGTGAATCCTCTTTCTTCTGATGAGATTCAGGATTTTGAGAAAGGTAAAAGCATAACCACGAATGCGGCAAGAACCCAAAAAAGAAGTGCCAGACATAATCTGCAAAGATATAAATACAGAAGAGATATTCTTATTCAGATTTTGAAAGAGCATGGCTTCATTACCGATTCTGATATTTTATCAGAATCTGGTAATAAATCTACATTTGAAACTTATCATTTACGGGCAAAGGCTGTTTCCGAAGAGATATCATTGAAAGATCTTGCAAGAGTCTTGCTGATGATAAATAAAAAGCGAGGATATAAAAGTTCGCGTAAAATCAAAAAAACAGAAGAAGATGGCAGCCTGATTGATTCCATGGACATAGCTAAAAAGCTTTATGAAGATAATCTGACACCTGGAGAGCTCTGTTTGGAATATTTGCGACAAGGACGAAAAATCTTGCCTGATTTTTACCGTTCTGATTTACAGAATGAATTAAATCGTCTTTGGGATTTTCAGAAAACCTTTTATCCAGATGTATTAACGGATATTCTTAAAGAAGGGTTGCGTGGAAAAAATAAAACCCAAACTTGGACTAAACTTGCTGAAAATTTTGTTTGGCAAGAAACTGTTGAAGTGTGGAATGAAGAAAAAGCAGAAACTCAATATGTAATAAAGGATTTACATTTATCCGGATTAAAAAGAACAACAAAAGGGCAGGAACAGAAAATAGAAACTTATAGCTGGAGAGTTCAAGCACAAAGGGAGAAACTTCCACCTGAGATGTTGGCCATTGTGATTCAGGAAATCAATGGTCAGATTAGTTCTTCGAGTGGTTATCTCGGTGCAATTAGTGACCGAAGTAAGGAATTGTACTTCAATCGTGAAACTGTCGGCCAATATCTTTTGAGAATTATCCAAGAGAATCCCAATAGAGGTTTACGTAATATAGTATTTTACCGACAGGACTACATGGATGAGTTTGATAAGATTTGGGAAACACAAGCTAAGTTTCATGGGGAACTCACGGAATCTTTAAAAAATGAGATAAGAGACGTTGTTATTTTCTATCAGAGAAAGTTGAAGAGTCAGAAAGGACTTGTCAGTGTGTGTGAACTTGAAAGGGAAAAACGGATTCTTCCTGATGGCAGAGAAAAAATAATAGGAGCCAAAGTAATATCACGCTCTCATCCTTTATTTCAGGAATTCAAAATATGGCAATGTCTCAATGATATAGAGGTTTTTGTTGTAGATAAGAATACAAAAAGAAAGAAAACCAAGAAACCGCAGACATTATTTGAAGATTATGAGGATGCTTTGCTGACAAATGGTAGAAGGCCTCTTTATTTAGAAGAAAAGGAAATATTAGCCAAGGAACTGATGATCAAGAGCAGTCTTAAAAAGTCTGATGTCTTGAAACTGTTGTTTGATGAAAGCGATTTGAATCTGGATTTGAATTTCAAATCAATAGAAGGTAATCGTACGGGGTTTGCTTTATTCTCTGCATTTAGTAGAGCTATTGAAACTTATGGTTATGAACCTGTTGATTTCAAGAAGTCTTCTCAGGAAATAATGGATATGCTTTTCCAAATTTTTACCGATTTGGGTTGGAATACGAATTTGTTGGTCATGGATTTGGGCGAAAGCAATAAAGAAATGGAGCGCAAAGATTTTTTCCGGTTATGGCATCTGTTATATTCTTTCGAAGGGGATAATTCTCGTACAGGAAACGAAAGTCTGATACAGAAATTGATGAGCTTGTGCGGCATGGAACGCGACTATGCGCAGTCCATAGCTAATGTTACTTTTGAGGGTGATTATGCAAGTTTGAGTGCCAAGGCTATTCGTAAGATTTTGCCTTATATGAAAGAAGGAAATCAATATAGTGTCGCTTGCGATTATGCCGGATATCGTCATTCAAGATCATCACTGACAAAAGAAGAAATAGCCAATAAGGTCTTAAAGGACAAACTGCAGCTGATACCGAAAAACGGTTTGCGTAATCCTGTTGTAGAAAAAATTCTTAACCAGATGATTAATGTGGTCAATCAGATTATAAATGAATATGGAAGGCCTGATGAGATACGTATAGAATTGGCACGTGAACTCAAAAAGAGTTCTAAGGAAAGAGAGGAATTAATAAAATCCATTGCTTCAAACACTAAGGAAAATGAGAAGATTCGTGAGATTCTTCTTAAAGAGTTCAATCTGTCAACCGTAAGCAGGACAGATATTATCAGATATAAATTGTATGAAGAATTGAAGGAGAACAATTACCATACTTTATATTCAAATAAATATATCCCCAGAGAACTTTTGTTTTCTAAGGAGATAGACATAGAGCACATTATTCCTAAAGCGAGGATTTTTGACGATTCACTTTCCAATAAAACTTTGGAATATCGTTCTGTAAATATTGAAAAAGGACTAATGACTGCGTATGATTTTGTTCAGTCTAAGTATGGAGAGGAAGAACTAGAAGCATATGTGAACCGCTGTGAAAATATCTTCAGAGGAAAGCCCACCAAACTTAGAAAATTGAAAATGAGTGCCCTTGAAATTCCTGATGGTTTTGTTGACCGTGATTTGCGGAATACACAATATATAGCCAAGAAAGCGCTTGAGATGCTGAATGAGATTTGTCGCAGAGTTATTGCCACATCGGGGTCCATAACAGAACAATTACGCCAGGATTGGCAGCTTGTTGATGTTATGAAAGAACTGAATCTTTCGAAGTATGAAGCATTGGGAGAAGTGGAAACTTATCAAGACCGAGACGGGCGGACTGTAAAAAGAATTGTGAACTGGACAAAAAGAAATGATCATCGTCATCATGCCATGGATGCGTTGACTGTTGCTTTTACCAAAGAAGCTTATGTGCAGTTCTTTAATTATAGAAATGCTGCGTATGATTCAGAACATAAAGAACACAGCAATATTATGGCTATTAAGAACAAGTATTTTAAGGATGGAAGAATAAATCCTCCCATGCCTTTAAATAAATTCCGTGCCGAAACCAAACGTCTCATGGAAAGCCTGCTTGTTTCTGTAAAAGCGAAAAATAAGGTCGTTACCAATAATGTGAACCGTGGTAAATTTAAAAATGGAGAAAGGAGTAAAATCCAGTTAACACCACGTGGGCAGTTACATTTGGAAACTATTTATGGTGTGTCAAAGCGTCGAATTTTTTCTGAAGAATGTGTCAACGCATCCTTCACGCAAGAAAAAATTATGCGTGTCAGTAACGAAAAATATCGAAACGCATTGTTGAAGCGACTGGGAGAGTTCGATGGAAATCCAAAGAAAGCCTTTACCGGATCAAATTCGCTGGAGAAAGTTCCCTTGTATATAGATGAACGGCAGCGTGAACAGGTGCCGGAAAAGGTTAGATTGTCAGATTGGGAAATACTATATACGGTTCGGAAGCCTATAAGTAAAGATTTGAATTTGGAGAAAGTTGTCGATCCTTCAATAAGAAGAGTTCTGGAAAAGAGACTTGCTGAGTTCGGAGGAAACAAAGATAAAGCATTTTCTAATTTAGAAGAGAATCCAATATGGCTGAATAAAGAAAAGGGTATCTGTATAAAATGTGTGAAAGTCGAAGGGCCAAGCACGGTTGTTGCTTTGCATCATAAAAAAGATAAGGATGGCCAAGCACTTTTGGACGAAAATGGTGATATGATAGGCTGTGACTTTGTGTCAACAGGCAATAATCATCATGTTGCTGTATATAAGAAACCAAAACAAGACAAGAATGGACAGATAAAATTAGATAAAGAAGGGAATATAGAATATGAAATAACAGAAAAAGTGGTGCCTTTCTTTGAGGTGGTAGAAAGGGTTAATCAAGGTTTGCCTGCTGTAGATCGGAATTATAAAACTGATGAAGGATGGCAATTCCTGTTTACGATGAAACAGAATGAGTATTTTGTTTTTCCGAATGCAAAGACTGGGTTTGATCCTGCCAATATCGATTTACTCAATCCAGATAATTATAGTTTGATTAGTCCGAATTTATTCCGTGTTCAGAAAATATCATATAGAAAATATGTTTTCAGACACCATTTAGAAACGACTATTGATAATAGTTCTACCAAAATGAAAGGAATTACCTGGACTGATTTTCGAAGTTCAAAAGGATTGGATAAAATAGTCAAGGTCAGAGTTAATCATATTGGCAAAATAGTTTCTGTCGGTGAATATTAATGACTAACATTATTACCATGATCAAGAAAACACTATATTTTGGAAATCCGGCATATCTCTCGTTGAGAAACAATCAGATGGTAATAAAGCTTCCGGAGGTGCAGAAATGCACCTCCGTTTCTGATAGTTTCAAAAAGGCTTCTGAAGTAACCAAGCCCATAGAAGATATCGGTGTGGTGGTTATTGATAATAGACAGATTACAATAACATCTGGATTATTGGAAGCTTTGCTTGAGAATAATTGTGCTATTATCACTTGTGATCATAAAAATATGCCTGTTGGGTTAATGCTTCCGCTTTATGGAAATACAACTCAAAATGAACGCTTTAGAATGCAATTGGATGCTTCTGTTCCTCTTCAAAAACAATTATGGCAACAAACAATTAAAGCAAAAATTTATAATCAGTGGAAGGTCTTGGGAATTTATTGCGATCATGAGATTCGGTGTATGCGAGTATGGGTAGATGAGGTTAAAAGTGGTGATGCAGAGAACATGGAAGCCCGGGCTGCGGCTTTTTATTGGAAAAATCTGTTCCCCATAAAAGGCTTCTGTAGAGATAGGGAAGGCATGCCGCCTAATAATCTGTTGAATTATGGTTATGCAATACTGCGTGCAATAATTGCAAGAAGTTTAGTATCAAGTGGTTTATTACCTACGTTAGGAATACATCATCATAATAGATATAATGCTTATTGTTTAGCGGATGATATTATGGAGCCTTATAGACCATATGTTGATAATTTGGTCTATGGAATTTGGAAAACCGAAATGCTTGCCAACCCTTATAACAATGATTTTGAACTGTCAAGAGATTTGAAAGCCAAACTATTGTCTATTCCTACCTTAGAGGTCGTAATTAATGGTAAACGTAGTCCTCTGATGGTTGCAGCAAGTATAACAACATCGTCATTATACAAATGTTTTGCAGGAGAATTGCGCAAAATATCTTACCCGGAGATGTAATCATGTTTAGCAGTAATGATTGTGTATGAAAGACAGACTTAGTGAATATAGGATTATGTGGTTGCTTGTTTTCTTTGATTTGCCTACAGAAACCAAAAAGGATAAAAAGGCTTATACAACATTTCGGAATAACCTTTTAAGAGATGGTTTTACGAAATTTCAATTTTCAATATATATCAGGCACTGCAACAGTTGCGAGAATGCGGCTGTTCATGTTAAAAGGGTAAAAGCATTTTTACCGGAGTTCGGAAGTGTTGGAATTCTTTGTATAACCGATAAGCAGTTTGGAAATATTGAACTTTTTTATGGAAAAAAAACTATAGATGTAATTGCTTCTGAGCAGCAACTGGAACTGTTTTAAAAGAACTGTTGGTAAGTAGAAATGATAAATCCTGTAATGCTACTGGATTTATCATTTCTATAGCTTTGCTTTTTTAAATTGAAGGAGTCGAACTAATTGCTTGATATAATGTTTGTTATAGCAAGTCTGTTGTTTCCAACAAGTCAAAGATACTAAAATGTAAGCAAA